>NZ_JADOTZ010000001.1:2171663-2895551 GCF_015751895.1 Zhihengliuella flava
TGGCCCACAAATTTCCCCAACAACCACCAAAAAAGCCGGTGGTGACAGCGGGTACAAGGGTTACGGCGGTCATAGCGTGGGGGAAACGCCCGGTCCCATACCGAACCCGGAAGCTAAGACCCACAGCGCCGATGGTACTGCACTCGGGAGGGTGTGGGAGAGTAGGTCGCCGCCGGACAAATACTACAAGGCAGGCCCCGCAACAACGACCGTTGCGGGGCCTGATCCATTTAACACACCAACACCATCACCCCACACCCCCGCCGCGCCTGTCGCGTACAGTGGTTTGAATGAGTTCACTGTTCTCTCATGCCGAGCCGGCCCCCAACGTCGGCAGCTCACCCAGCCAAGTAGCACTCAGCCACCAGGCCGAGGTTCCTGTCGCGACGGACCGCGCATTCGAAGGATTCACCGACTACATCCATCTCTGGTGGCCGGCCGAGGTGTACAGCAAGGGCGGCCCGGGAACTCACATCAGTCTGGACGCCGACGGCTTGAACGAAGAACTGGACGACGGCCAAGTTTTTGTCGCTGCCGAGCTCCTGGAAGCCGTCTCGGGGGAGTACCTCGAGCTGCGAGTCACCGACGGGTTCGAGCATCTGGCCCCGAGCCGCCTGCGCGTGACGTTCACGGCGACCGTGACGGGAACGCGCGTGCAGCTGGTTCACGATGGTTTTGATGCAGCCCACGGTGGCGAGCAGCGCGCGTACTACGGCTACTGGGCACCGGCATTGCGTCGGTACGCTCGGTTCATGGGCGCACACGAGGCGGACAACGCATGAACACCTCGTCGATGCCGCAGCAGAAAGCCCTCAGCGAGGAGCTTCGTACCCTGCTCGACGATCCCCGGGGGCACCGAGTCAGGGATGATGCAGAAACCGTACGGGCCTTCAGCCGTGACTTCGGCCCCAAGCATGACGACGCCCTACCCCGTGCTGTCGTCTTCGCCGAATCCGTGGGGGATGTCCAGGCGGTGGCCGCCTACGCGCACCAACGTCGCCTGCCGCTCATTGCCCGGGGCGCAGGCACGGGAGTTTCCGGAGCGGTCAACGCGACCGACGGCTGCATCGTGCTCTCCCTGGAACGCATGAATCGGATCACGGAGATCCGGGTCGACGATGAGGTGGCCGTCGTCGAACCCGGTGTGATCAACGGCGACCTAGGGGACGCAGTGGCCCCCTACGGCCTGATGTATGCCCCGGACCCGGCGAGCTACCGCCAATCCACGATTGGCGGGAACGTGGCGACCAATGCGGGTGGTTTGCGCTGCGCCAAGTACGGGGTGACCCGGGACTCGGTACTGGCCCTCGACGTGGTCCTGGCGGATGGCGCGCTGATCCGCACCGGTCGGGATACCTTCAAGGGGGTTGCCGGCTATGACCTCACGAGTTTGTTCGTCGGCTCAGAGGGCACGCTGGGCATCGTCGTCGGTGTCACGGTTCGGCTGCGTTATCTCAGTACATCGCAGGAATCGATTTCCGCGCTCTTCCCGACCATCGCCGACGCGGCGGCGGCCGTGCTGGAGATGGGCCGGCGGCGCGTGCAGCCAGCCATCACCGAGTTCCTCGACGCCGGCACGATGGAGGTGATCGACGCGAGCTTCGGGACGCGGCTGGCCGAGCGTGGAGGCGCTCTCTTGCTGGTGCGCACGGACGGGTTTGGTGCCGAAGCAGAGGCCGGCGTCGTGCGGGCGGCACTGAGTGATGGCGGAGGGCAGGTGAGCGAACCCGGCGACGAGTTCGCGGCCCGCCTGATTGAGATGCGGCGCGCAAGCCGCGGTGATACGCAAGACGACGACTATCGCGTGGGCGAAGACGTCGCCGTGCCGCGCTCCCGCCTGGTGAGCTACATTCACCATCTCAGCGAGATTGCTACCCGGCACGAGGTGCGCTTGCGCGTCGTCGCGCATGCAGGAGACGGAAACCTCCATCCCACCTTTTGGGTCTCCCCCGACGGCGGGGAGGAGGCGTTGGGCCGCCTCAACGCAGCGTTGGACGATTCAGTGCGGGGCGCGCTGGAGGCAGGTGGAACCATCACCGGTGAACACGGGATCGGGCAGTTCAAGCGTCGCTGGCTCAGCTGGGAGCAGGGGGACCGCGTCGTGGAACTTCAGCGGCAGATCAAGCACGTTTTTGACCCGCACGGGATCCTCAACCCCGGCAAAGCGATCGTCTGAGTCGGTGGTACACCGGCTCGAACACCCTCCCGAATGCCGCCCTTCGATTAGGCGTTCAAGTCCGCAGGCGGTACAGTAGTTGAGGTCGTTGAGACGCCGGGGTGTAGCGCAGCTTGGTAGCGCGCCTCGTTCGGGACGAGGAGGTCGCAGGTTCAAATCCTGTCACCCCGACCACACTGAAGAAGGCCAGCCCACGGGCTGGCCTTCTTCGTGTTTAACGTGTTGCCCATGTTTGGGTGCCGCCACGAAGGGGTGTAGCGTACGCAACGTACGACACAACACCACGGGAGCTCGCACCGAGCGAGCTGAGAGGGTGGCTGGGGCCACCGACCGTCGAACCTGACCGGGTAATGCCGGCGAAGGAAGAGATGACGATGCACACATCTGACGCTACACCTGTATCTACTGTGACGACTGGCCCCATCGAGGGCAGCAGCAAAAGATACGAACCAGTGCCCGGGGCGGAGCACTTAAGGTACCCAGTCCGGCGCATCCATCTCAGCAACGACGAGCACTTCGATGTCTACGACACCTCGGGGCCGTATACCGACACCGAGGCGAAGATTGACGTGACTTCGGGCTTGGCACCGTTGCGAGATGATTGGGACCGTCCCGCTCCCGTCGCCGGGGCGGCTACGCAGCTGGCGTGGGCGCGGGAAGGGATCACCACTGACGAGATGGCCTATGTCGCTGCCCGCGAGGGATTTGATCCCGAGTTCGTCCGCGCCGAGGTCGCAGCTGGCCGGGCAGTCATTCCAGCGAACCACCGCCACCCTGAATCGGAGCCCATGATTATCGGGCGGGCCTTTGCGGTGAAAATCAATGCCAATATCGGCAACTCCGCCGTGAGTTCCTCGATCGATGAGGAAGTGGAGAAGATGGTCTGGGCGGCCCGCTGGGGAGCGGACACGCTGATGGACTTGTCGACTGGTCGTCATATTCACAAGACCCGGGAGTGGATCCTGCGTAACTCGCCGATTCCAGTGGGCACGGTGCCCATCTATCAGGCGCTCGAAAAAGTGAACGGTGACCCGGCGAAGCTGACGTGGGAGATCTTCCGCGACACGGTGATTGAGCAAGCCGAGCAAGGGGTGGACTACATGACGGTGCACGCCGGGGTCCTCCTGCGCTACGTGCCGCTCACGGCCCGTCGCGTCACCGGCATCGTCTCCCGCGGTGGGTCCATCATGGCGGCATGGTGCCTCGCCCACCATCAGGAGAGCTTTCTCTACACCCGCTTCGAGGAGCTGTGCGAGATCTTTCGCCGCTACGACATCACGTTCTCACTCGGTGACGGACTGCGCCCGGGGTCGATTGCCGACGCTAACGACGACGCGCAGTTTGCGGAGCTACGGACCCTCGGTGAACTGACGGCGGTAGCGAAGTCCCATGGCGTGCAGGTCATGATCGAGGGGCCAGGCCATGTGCCGATGCACAAGATCGAGGAGAATGTACGGCTCGAGGAGGAGCTTTGTGAGGGAGCGCCGTTCTACACGCTGGGGCCGTTGGCGACGGACATTGCTCCCGCTTATGACCACATCACCTCCGCGATCGGTGCGGCCATGATTGCCCGGGCGGGAACGGCCATGCTGTGCTACGTCACACCCAAGGAACATCTTGGTCTCCCCAACCGCGATGACGTCAAGGTGGGAGTCATCACGTACAAGATCGCGGCGCATGCGGCCGATCTTGCCAAGGAACATCCGCGGGCCCAAGAGCGGGACGACGCACTGAGCCGGGCGCGGTTCGAGTTCCGGTGGAACGACCAGTTTGCACTGTCGTTGGATCCGGATACCGCGCGTGAATACCATGACGAAACGCTGCCGGCCGAGCCAGCGAAGACAGCGCACTTTTGCTCCATGTGTGGGCCGAAGTTCTGCTCGATGCGGATTTCGGCGGACGTGCGGGAGTACGCCGCACGCAACGGCCTCGATTCTGTGGAAGCCATCGAGGCGGGCATGGCCGAAAAGTCTGCGGAGTTCGCGGCCACGGGCAACAAGGTGTACTTGCCGGTGCGCGCGGTGTAGGCACGGTTTCGGGGGCTGGGCCGCGTCGTCACCGTCGCGGCCCAGCGGGCCCGCCTGGCCGGTCCGTCCGTGATGGAGCGGGGGCGGCATCCGAAACGTCAAGAAGTCAGCGCGCGTGGGGCCGCCGTCGAACTGCGCGCGACGAATTCCGTGGGGTAGAAACCCTCGGTGGGATCGCGCTCGAGGTCCCGTTCTCCCAGGAGCTGAAGCACCTTCCGTACGGCTGCGGCTCCTTGGCCGCGGGCGTCCTGAGCGATGGTGGTGAGCCCGAACAGCTCGCCGAGATCGTGGCCGTCGATGCCCACCACGGACAGGTCCTCTGGTACGTTCCACCCCAGGTCCCGCGCCGCCAGGATGGCGCCGAAGGCCATCTCATCCGACGCGCACACGACGGCGGTCGGCTGCTTCCGCGGTGAGGCGAGGACGTTGCGGACCTTTCGATAGCCGCCCTGAATTGTAAAGTCGGCCGTCAGGAGCCACTCCTCACGTACCGGAAGGTTGGCCTGGTCGAGCGCGAACTCGAACCCATCTTGACGGGCCGAGGCGAGCTTGAAGTCCACCTCAAATTCCTCGGTCCCGCCCAGATACGCGATGTCGTGATGCCCCAAAGCGATAAGGTGCTCGGTGGCCAACGCCGCCAAATTGAAGTCGTCAACGCGCACGGTGTCAATGTCGGGAATGAGCCCGCCAATCGCCACCACCGGCTTTCCGACGGAGGCCAGCTGCTGGACCTCGTGCGGCTGGAGCTTCAGGGTCAGGCTGATGACGGCGTCGAGGCGCTTGCGCAGCAACAGGTCGGAAAAGACGGATTCTCGGTGCTGGTCTTGGCCGCCAGTGTTGTACAAGGTGAGGTCATATCCCGCCTCGATGAGTTCGTTGGTGATCCCTTCCAGCACCGTGGAGAAGAACCACCGCCCGACCGTGGGGACGACGACGCCAATGTTGCGGCTGCGGCCTGAGGCCAGCGAGGACGCGTTGAAGGAGACCACATAGCCGAGGTCCTCGGCGGCCCGCTGCACTTTGGAGCGCGTTGCTTCCGATACCTTGCCGTTGCCGCTGAGGGCGCGGGAGACCGTGGCTACCGACACCCCAGCGGCCTGAGCGACGTCCTTGATCCCGGCCACGGGCTAGGCTCCCAGCCGCACCCATGCGGCGGTGTCGGGGGAGAGAAGGCCGCCGTCGGCCGCGTCCGGCACGCTGACGGCGATCACGTCCCCGTCCGGAAGCGCCACGGGGTCGGCCGAGGTGTTGAGGACGACGACGAGGTCCGAGTTGCGGTACGCCGCGACGCGGGTGCCTTCACCGTAGGCGGCGTCCTCAAGCCACGCCATATCGCCGAGGCCGAGGTTCATGCTGGCCCGCAAGGACAACAGATGCCGGTACAGATTCAGCGTGGACTGCGGATCCTGCTGCTGAGCTGAGCGTGCGTAGCGGTCCCAGTCCGTCGGCTGCGGCAACCACGGACGGGCCGAGGTTTCGTTCGCGGCGCCGTCGTCGGTGCCGTCCGTGCGGACGCTGAATCCGTAGCTGGCGGTCCCGGGGACCCACGGTAGGGGCACGCGGCAGCCGTCGCGGCCGATGCGCTCGCCGCCCGTGCGGAAGAATGTTGGATCCTGACGGTACTCGTCCGGCAGATCAAGGTAGTCCGGCAGGCCGAGTTCCTCACCTTGGTACAGATACACACCGCCCGGCAGGCCAAGGGTGAAGAGCGTTGCGGCACGGGCGCGCTTGAGTCCCAAGTCCTCATCGACGGAGGCGACGTCGAGTCCAGCGCCCTCGTTGATACGGCCCGTGACACCCAAGGCAAAGCGGGAGGTGTGGCGGGAGATGTCGTGATTGGACAGGACCCACGTGGTGGGTGCGCCGACCGCATCGAACGCGGCGAGGGAGCGCTCGATGACGGCTCGGAACGAGTCCGCGCCCCACGCGGCCCCGAGGTAGTCGAAATTGAAGGTTTGGTGCATCTCATCCGCACGGACCCAGTCCGCCATGGTTTCCACCGGGTGGGCGTTGGCCTCGGCGCAGAGGATCCGGTCGCCGTCGTACTCCTCGAGGATCTCGCGCCAGCGGCGGTACACGTCATGGACCTCGGGGCGACCAAACATGGGGGCGGCGCTAAAGGGGAAGCCCTCGGTGGGGCGCCCGTCTGGTCGCCCGCCCCAGTCCGGCAATCCTTGTTCCTTGATGAGGGCGTGGGCGACGTCGACGCGGAAGCCGCCCGCGCCGCGGTCCAACCAGAAACACAGGGTGCGCTCGAACTCCGCGCGCACCTGGGGGTGGTCCCAATTGAAGTCCGGCTGCGAGGAGTCGAACAGGTGCAAGTACCACTGGCCGTCATCAATGCGGGTCCACGCGGAGCCACCAAAGTGGGACTGCCAATTGTTTGGTGGCTGTTCGCCGTTCTCGCCGCGCCCGTCGCGGAAGTGGAACAGCTCGCGCTCGGGCGATCCCGCGCCGGCAGCCAGCGCCGCCTGGAAGAGCGGGTGGGCGTCGGAGCAGTGGTTCGGCACGAGGTCCACAATGATTTTCAAACCGAGTGCGTCCGCCCGCGCCACCAACGCGTCAAAGTCAGCCAAGGTGCCGAACATCGGATCCACGTCGCGGTAGTTGGAGACGTCGTAGCCGGCGTCCTTCTGCGGAGACCGGACGAACGGAGACAGCCACACGGCGTCCACGCCGAGGTCCGCAATGTGATGCAGCTCGGCCGTGATGCCGGGCAGGTCTCCCATGCCATCGCCCGTGGAGTCCCGGAAGGAGCGGGGGTACACCTGGTAAATCACCGAACGGCGCCACCACTCGTCTGCAGTGGAGGGGGTATGGATGAGGCGCTCGGTGGCGACGGAGGCTGGTGGCTGCGACATGCGCACCATCGTACCCATGGAATTCCGATTGTGGAAGCGATTGCACAGCATATGCGGCCTATTTACGGGGATCTACAGAAGGTAGACGGAAGTCATGAAAGCGTTTACACTCGTGTCACACGTCACTCAGCAGTGCGAACGATGATTTCGCGCCTGAGGTAGTCACTCGAGAAAGGTTCACCATGAAGGTCCATAAGTTCCCCGGCGCGTCCCGCCGGGCCTTCGCGCTCACCGCCATCGGCGCGTCTGCGGCGATCGCGCTGTCCGCGTGCGGCGGCGGGTCGAGCGAACCGGCTGCTTCCTCATCGGCCGCTGGCGGCGGCGAGGCCTCTGCCACGCTGACCATGTGGACTGATGCGGAGCGTGCGCCGGCCCTGAAGGACATCGCAGCCCAGTTCAAGGAAGACAAGGGCATCGAGGTTGACCTGGTCATCAAGGACTTCGCCGCTGTACGCGATGACTTCATCACGCAGGCCCCGACGGGCAAGGGCCCGGACGTCCTCGTGGCACCGCACGATTGGCTGGGCACGCTGGTGCAGAACGGCGTCGTCGCCCCGGTGCAGCTCGGTGACAAGGCCGGGGACTTCACCGAGGCATCGGTGCAGGCCATGACCTACGAGGGCCAGGTCTACGGCGTGCCCTACGCCGTGGAGAACGTGGCTTTGGTCCGCAATACCGAGCTGGTCGGCGAGGCGCACGAGACGTTTGACGACGCCGTCGCCGCCGGCGAGGCGAGCGGCGCGGAGTTCCCGTTCTTGGTGGGCCTAGACCCCAAGCAGGCGGATCCGTACCATACGTACCCGCTGCAGACCTCGTTCGGTGCTCCCGTTTTTGAGCAGGCGGAGGACGGTTCCTATGACGTTTCTCAGCTGGCCATGAACAACGACGGCGGCAAAGAATTCGCGCAGTTCCTTGCCGACAACGGCGACCAGGGCACCAAGGTCTTCAATTCGAACGTCACGGGTGACATCGCCAAGGAGAAGTTCCTCGCCGGTGACGGCGCCTACTTCCTGACCGGACCGTGGAATATCCCCGCCGTTGAAGAGGCCGGCATCGACTTCGCAATCGATCCGCTGCCGACCGCCGGTGACGAGGCCGCTCAGCCATTCATCGGCGTCAACGGGTTCCTCGTCTCCTCCTACTCGGAGAACGAGCTGGCCGCGAACGAGTTTGTGGTCAACTACCTGAGCACTGAAGCCGCGCAGGACGCGCTGTTCGATCAGGGCGGCCGCCCGCCGGCGCTGATCTCCTCCTTCGAGAAGGCCGCCTCGGATCCCGTCATTGCCGCGTTCGGCGAGATTGGCACCAACGGCGTTCCGATGCCGGCCGCTCCCGAGATGCAGGCCGTGTGGGCTGACTGGGGAGCTACCGAGCTCAGCCTCATCAAGGGCAATGAGTCGGACCCGGCGACGGCATGGGAAGACATGTCAGAGAACATCGAAGCAAAGTTCAACGGCTAGGTATAACGCGTGAACGGTGAATCAACCTCCACCCGGGGCGCCGTGGCGCCCGCGGCCGGCCCGCAGGGCACCGGCCGCGGGGGTCGCCGTCGGCCCACCAGTCCCGACGGCATGATCGGGATCGTAGCGAAGATCCTCTTGCTGGGCTTCGTCGATGCCATCGCGGCCTTCGCACTGTTCCAGCTGGCGATCAACGACGAATGGCTGGTCTTGGTCATCAGCCTGATCGTCACGATCGGGATTAACTGGATCTATCTGCGCCGCGGCGGGTTGCCGGCCAAGTATCTGGCGCCGGGCATCCTCTTCCTCCTGCTGTTCCAGGTGTTTGCGATGGTGTTCTCCACCTACATCGCCTTCACCAACTACGGCGACGGGCACAACTCGTCCAAGGAAGATGCCATCCGCTCGATCCAGCTCTCCGCTCTGGAACGGGTCCCTGATTCACCGCAATACGCTGCCACCGTTCTCGACGACGGCGGCGAACTCGCCTTGCTGGTCACCGACCCGGACGGCAACGTCAGCGTCGGATCCAGCGAGGAACCCCTCGAACCGGTGGAGTCGGCTCAGCTCGACTCCACCGGCAAGGCCGTCGGGCTCGACGGCTATACGACCCTCGCCTTCGGGGATATCTTGGCCCGTCAGGGCGACGTCTCCGATCTGGTGGTCCCTCTCAGCGACAACCTCGACGACGGCACGCTGCAGACGCAGGACGGATCCACGGCCTACGTGTTCAAGCCCCGGCTCGTCTACGACGCGGCGGCCGATACCTTTACGGACGTCAACACCGGGACCACGTACACGGATTCGGGTGAGGGCAACTTCCAGGCCGAGGACGGCAGCACGCTGGGCGTCGGTTGGAAGATCAACGTCGGGTTCGACAACTTCGTTCGTGCCTTCACGGATCAAAACCTCCGTGGCCCGCTGCTTTCGGTCATTCTCTGGACGTTCGCGTTTGCGGGCATCTCCGTGGCCGCCACATTTGCGCTCGGCCTCTTCCTCGCGATCGCCTTCAACCGGGCGGACTTGAAGGGCAAACGGGTCTACCGCATCCTCATGATCCTGCCGTACGCGTTCCCGGCGTTCCTGTCCGGCCTCGTCTGGTCCGGCCTCATGAATGCGGAATTTGGGTTCATCAACAACGCCATCCTGGGTGGGGCCTACATCCCGTGGCTGACCGATCCGATCCTGTCGAAGATTTCGGTTCTGATCGTGAATATCTGGCTCGGCTACCCCTACATGTTCTTGGTCTGCACGGGCGCGCTCCAATCGCTTCCCGAGGACGTCGAAGAGGCCGCCCGCATTGACGGTGCCGGCGCGTGGACGATTTTCCGTGTCATCAAGCTGCCTCTGTTGCTGGTCTCGCTCGCACCGCTGCTGATTTCATCCTTCGCGTTCAACTTCAATAACTTCAACGTGATCTACATGCTCACCGGAGGCGGGCCGAGGTTTGATGACACGAACCTGGATATCGGCGCCACGGACATCCTCATCACGATGGTCTACAAGGTGGCCTTCGGCGGGACCGGCCGTGATTATGGCTTGGCGAGCGCCTTGGCGATCATCATCTTCATCGTGGTCGGCGTGATCTCGGCCATCAGCTTCCGTAAGACCAAAGCACTCGAGGAGATCAACTGATGAGCGCCTCAGCAACGTCCGCGCGCACCCCCGTGGAGCACATCCCGGACGTCAAAATGTCCTTTGGCCGGTGGTTCAGGGAAAAGGGCTGGCGGCACGTGGTGGCCATCGCGGCCACGCTGTTCTCCATCTTCCCGTTGGTCTACGTTCTCTCCGCCGCGCTCAACCCCACGGGCACGATGGCCGGGACCACCAGCCTCTTCACCAATATTGGCCTCCAGAACTTCGTCGATCTATTCTCCGATCCCGATCGCCCGTTCGGCAAGTGGTTCGTCAATACGCTGGTGATCGGCCTGACGGCCAGTGCCGGCACCGTCTTTCTGGGCGCCTGCGCCGCCTACGCCTTCTCCCGAATGCGCTTTGCTGGCCGTCGCTTCAGCCTGTTGGCGTTGCTCCTGCTGCAGATGTTCCCGCAACTGCTCGCCGTCGTCGCCCTCTTCCTGTTGTTGAACTATTTGGGGGATATCATCCCGGCCATCGGCCTCGGCACGTCGCTCGGGCTCATCATGGTGTATCTCGGCGGCGCCCTGGGGGTGAACACGTATTTGATGTACGGGTTCTTCAACACGGTTCCCCAGTCGCTGGACGAGTCCGCGCGGATTGACGGAGCCTCCCACGTGCAGATTTTCTTCCGCATCATTTTGCCGCTCGTGACCCCCATCCTCGCCGTCGTCGGCCTCCTAGCGTTCATCGGCATTTCCAGCGACTTTGTGATTGCCTCCGTCGTGCTGACAGACCCAGACACCCAGACCTTGGCCGTGGGGCTGTACTCCTACGTGGCGCAGCAACGCAGCGAAAACTGGGGCGTCTTCGCCGCGGGGGCGGTGTTGGCGGCGGTGCCCGTCATGGCCCTGTTCCTGTACCTGCAGCGTTACATCACGTCCGGGCTCACCTCTGGCAGTGTGAAGGGGTAGCGCGCGCCACGGACACGAGGGGAATCACATGAGCACACCACCAGAGAACGTCACCGCGATCGCCAACATCGCCTCCTGGCCGCACCACGATGAATCGTCCGTGGGGGTTTCCACACTGTTTCCCGAGCTCGGTGAGGAGCTGACGGTACGCTTGCGCGTACCGCGCCAGCTGGGGCCAGTGGAGGGGGTCTGGCTCCGCAGCCTGCGAGATGGGGAGCCACACTTCGACGCCGCCGAGCTTCAGGTGCTTCCCGCCGACGGTGCGCAGCAGTGGCAGTGGTACACGGCACCGTTGCGCGTCGTGAATCCCGTGCAGCGGTACCGCTGGGCGCTGCGGCTTCGCGGGCGAACGTACTGGCTCAATGCGGCCGGGTTCTTCAACCGGGACGTGCGGGACGACCACGACTTTCGCGTGGTGGCGCTCGACCGCGAGGTGGCGGATCCGACGCCCGACTGGGTGCACCGCTCGGTGATGTATCAGGTGTTTCCGGACCGGTTTGCCCGCTCTGCGCAAGCGGACCTCCACCCGACGCCCGAGTGGGCCCTGGCGTGCGAGTGGGACACCACCGAGGTGATCGGCCGCGGACCCCAGACTCCGTTCCAGTTCTATGGCGGAGACCTTCCGGGCATCACCGAAAAGCTCGGGCACCTCCAAGAGCTCGGCGCGACCGTGCTGTATGTGACCCCGATGTTTCCGGCCCGGTCCAACCACCGGTATGACGCCGCCGACTTCGCGGGAGTGGACCCCCTTTTGGGTGGTGATGAGGCGCTGATTGAGCTAGTGGAGCAGGCGCACGCCCGTGGTTTGCGCGTGATCGGCGACCTGACCACCAACCACTCCGGCGACGCACACGAATGGTTTCGGTCAGCCCGGGCCGATCGGGACGCTCCCGAGGCCGACTTCTACTACTTCGACGACGCGCGTGAGAACTACGTGGCGTGGCTCGGCGTCGACTCGCTACCAAAGTTCAATTGGAACTCACGCACGCTACGCGAGAAATTCGTGCTGGACGAGGACTCCATGGTGGCGCGCTGGCTCAAACCGCCGTTCAACCTTGACGGCTGGCGGATCGACGTCGGAAACATGACCGGCCGGCAGGGCCGCGATGATCTCAATCATGACGTCGCCGCCGTGATTCGCCGGCGGCTGCACGAGGTCAGGCCGGACGCCATGCTGTTGGCGGAGTCCACGTCCGATGCCGCTGCGGACTTCCAAGGGCACACGTGGCAGGGCGCCATGACCTACACGAACTTCACTCGTCCCCTCTGGCACTGGCTGGCTGGCGAGCAGGAGCCCACGGGCGAGCCGTGGTTCTTTGGCGTCCCACCCGGGCGTGTGGAGCAGATCGACGGCGAGGACTTCCTTGCCACGCACCTGGACTTCGTCTCCGGGTTTCCGTGGACCGTACGCCGGTGCAACCTCAACGCGTTAGATACGCACGATACGGCGCGCGCGGCGCATGCCATGCGCCCGGGAGGCCAAGCCGTGGGCGCGGTGCTGCAGTATGCCATGCCGGGCATCCCGATGGTGTTTATGGGGGACGAGTTTGGCCTCACCGGGTGGAATGGCGAGGCTTCGCGCACTCCCATGCCGTGGAATGATCCGTCCCGCATCGGCGAAGACCTGCGCGGGCTGTACGGTGAGCTGGGGCGGGTGCGCTCGCAGAGCCAGGCGCTGCTCGACGGCGGCATCCGGTGGATCTGCGCCGAGGAGAACGTTCTGGTCTTCGTGCGCGAGCATCCGGAGCAAACGGCCCTCGTCGTGGCCGCTCGCGACGACTTTAGCCTCTCGATCGAAGCGGACGTGATTTCCGCGGCCCCCGCCGAGCAGTGGCGGCCCGCGGTCAGCGCGCGCGGCGGCGTCGGACTGCGCGACGACGCGGGCGTCGTCCACGTGACCGGCACCGGTGGGCCGGCGGCCGCGGTGTGGCTGCTCCCCGGAGTCGAGTAGCACTCACGCAACGGCGCACGCCGCTGGCGGCGTCAGCGATGGACACAAAATCAGAGGCAGGGGTGCTGTCCCTCTGGACGGCACCCCTGCCTCTGGTGACTGCTCGACCGCGCTTCTGACGCTATCTAGTGCGGCGCGAACAGGCGTCTGACTGGGTTGGCGCTTAGTTGATGCGCTTGCCCGTGGTGTTGTCGAAGCGGTGGATGCGCTCCTCGACGGCGTGAACATGGATCGTGTCGCCCATGCGGATGGGGGTGCGGCCCTCAAGGCGAACCACCATTTCCTTGTCCTCACCGTTGATCTTGGTGCGCCCGTAGGCGTATGCGTCGGCGCCGAGCTCCTCCAGCACGTCGACCTCAACGGTCCACGCGTGCTTGCTGTTCTGGGCTTCCGCCTCGGTGGTGAGCTCCAGGTTCTCCGGGCGCACGCCGATGGTCTGGGCGCCCTCGTCAATGAGGTTCATGGCGGGGGAGCCGATGAAGCCAGCGACGAAGACGTTCTCCGGGTGGTCATAGAGGTTGTTCGGGGTGTCCACCTGCTGCAGAAGGCCATCCTTCAGCACGGCCACGCGGTCGCCCATCGTCATAGCCTCCACCTGATCGTGCGTCACGTACACGGTGGTGACACCCAAGCGGCGGGTCAGGGAGGCGATCTGCGTACGGGTCTGGACGCGGAGCTTAGCGTCGAGGTTGGACAGCGGCTCATCCATGAGGAAGACCTGCGGGGAGCGGACGATCGCGCGGCCCATGGCCACACGCTGGCGCTGACCGCCGGAGAGGGCCTTCGGCTTACGGTCCAAGTACTTGGTGAGGTCCAGCAGCTGTGCGGCTTCCTCGATGCGCTTGCGACGCTCTTCCTTGTCCACGCCCGCGATCTTCAGGGCAAAGCCCATATTGTCGGCGACGGACATGTGCGGGTACAGCGCGTAGTTCTGGAACACCATGGCGATGTCCCGGTCCTTGGGGGCGACGTCGGTAACGTCCCGATCGCCAATCAGAATGCGCCCCGCGTTGACGTCCTCGAGGCCTGCGAGCATGCGCAGGGTGGTGGACTTACCGCAGCCGGAGGGGCCGACCAGAACCAGGAATTCGCCGTCTGCGATCTCCAGGTTCAGGGAGTCAACCGCGGGGGTGGTGCTGCCCGGGTACAGACGGGTGGTGCTGTCAAAAGTTACCGATGCCATGTTAGTTGTGTTCCCTTCACGGGCAGGTACGTGCCCGACGATCCGTTGTGATAGGTCTCACAAGTCTCGCACAGATGTGATCAAAGTCAAAAACTCGGTCACATCCTCCAAGGATCCCACGCGGAACCGTGCCGCCGTCGGGCCCTCGCCCACTTTGACCCCAACATCAGCCGCGTTCAGCGTGGCGAACGCGTGCTCGTCCGTCACGTCGTCGCCCACGAAAACCACCACGTCAGCCTTGGTTTGTTCGCGCAGCCAGGCGAGACCCACACCCTTATCCACCCGCACGACGGCCGCCTCGAGAACGGCCTTGCCTTCTGTGACGGTGAGGCCCGCCTCGGCGTGCAGAGCCGCTTTGGCTTGCTCGAGGAGGCGCGCTCCCTCCGCGGTGGGGCATTGACGCACATGGAGGACGACGCCGGAGGGTTTGTGTTCCAGCGCCGCGTTCGGGTGGGAATCCGCGATCTCACGCAACGAGGCCGTGGTGCGCTCCAACAGGCTCTCCTGCTCCGGCGTGAGGGTCAGCGGTAGCTCGCCTGTGGCGGCGCTAAAGCGTTCCGCTCCGTGGCTGCCGACCAACAGGGTGGTTTCCGGCGGGGCCGCCACGATGCGCAGACTCTCGAGGTGGCGCCCGGACAGCAGTGCCGTCGTGGTCCTGCGGGGCCCGTCTGGCCCCGAGGCCAAGCGGGCGAGCGCCGCGGCCGAGCCCGGCAGGGCCCGTGCCTCGTCGGGAGTGGGGGCAAACGGGGCCAGCGTGCCGTCGAAATCCAGGGCGACGAGCAGATGGTCCACGTCGGCCAGGTTGGCGGCGGCGGTGCGAAGGTCCGCATCCAGCATGAAGACTCCTCCGTGAGTTGTGGGCCGTGCCGTGGCAGACTACTGCGGACGGTTGCGGTCCGCGGCGTCGTGATCCGCGCGTTCCTTGTCCGCAGTGTGCCGCGCGTCAGCGGAGATGTCCGCGTCCGACTTCGCCAGGGACTCGAGAAACTTGCGGGACCAGCGCGCCACATCGTTGGTGACGATCTGCCGGCGCATGATGCGCATGCGGCGGCTCGCCTCGGCGTCGGGAGCGTTGATCGCCTCAACGATCGTGTCCTTCAGGTCCGCGATGTCATGCGGGTTGACCTGATAGGCGTGCTTGAGCTGATCGGCCGCGCCCGTGAATTCGGAGAGCACCAGCGCGCCCTTGTTGTCGGTATGCGCCGCAATGTACTCCTTGGCCACCAGATTCATACCGTCCCGCAGTGCCGTGACCAACATGACGTCGGCCGCCTGGAAGAGCGCCACCATCTCCTCAAACGGATAGGAGTGGTGGAGGTAGCGCACGGCCGTGTGGGCCACCGTGTCATGCTCGCCATTGATGCGGCCCACCGTCAGTTCAATCTCGTCGCGCAGCTTCATGTATTCGCCGACGCGTTCGCGGCTGGGGCTGGCGATCTGCACCAAGGTGGCGCCGCCGACCTCTAACCGGCCGTCGTCGAGCAGCTCACTAAAGGCCTTGAGCCGGTGGCGGATTCCCTTGGTGTAGTCCAAGCGGTCTACGCCGAGCACGACGACGTCCGGGTTGCCGAGGCCGCGGCGGATCTCCTTGGCGCGCTCCTGAGTTTTCGGATCGTTCGCCAGCCGGGTGATGGATTCCGTGTCGATCGAGATGGGGTGGGCCTCGGCCCGGGCGATGCGCTCCGGGTTCCCGTCGGCGTCTTGGACGTGGACCTGTTGGCCGCGCACGGTGACTCCGAGGATGCGGCGCACCGAGCGGAGAAAGTTCGCGGCGTCCCCGGGGCGCTGAAAGCCGATCAGGTCCGCCCCGAGCAGCCCCTCGAGCACTCGCTTGCGCCACGGGAGCTGGGCGAAGAGGTCCACCGAGGGGAAGGGGATGTGATTGAAGAAGCCGATCTTCAGGTCCGGCCGGGCCTCGCGCAGCATCTTCGGCACCAACTGGAGCTGATAATCCTGTACCCACACCGTGGCCCCCTCCGCGGCGGCGGCTGCCGCAGCGTCCGCGAAGCGCTGATTGACCTTGCGGTAGCTGTCCCACCAGGTGCGGTGGTACTCCGGGGCGACGATCACGTCGTGATACAGCGGCCACAGGGTGGAATTGGAGAAGCCCTCGTAGTACAAGTTCACGTCGGACTCGGTCAGGGGGACGGGAACCATGGAAATGCCGCCGTTCTCGAACGGTTCCAACTCCTCGTCGGTGGCTCCGGCCCAGCCGACCCACGCGCCGTCCGCTGATTCCATGACCGGCGCCAAGGCGGTCACGAGGCCGCCCGGCGCGCGCTGCCAACTCGTGGCGCCGTCGTCGTCCGAGACGCGGTTGACGGGCAGGCGGTTCGCGACGACGACGAAGTCGTACGCGGCGGCGGGGGTCTTGCTGTCGAGCGGAGCGGACATGTGACTCTCCTTGCGGTCAGCGGATAATGCACTGTCCTGTCGAGCCTATAGCGTCATCTAAAATGGGGCTGACATCTTTCGTCGTCGTCGACAGATAAGGACACCGCCGCATGGCTGCCTCCTCTCACCGTCCCACTAAGGCCGAGCGCACATCCGCCGCGCGCGAGGCGGCCCGCAAGCTGCATGCCGAGCAGGCGGCCGCCGCCAAGCGCAAGTCCCTGTGGGTCAAGCTTGGCGTGGTCGCCGCCGTTCTGCTGGTGGTGGCGCTGGTGGTCATGATCGTCGTGCAGCAGCGCGCGGCCAGCGTCCCGGACGAGGGCGCCATCCCGGCCGGCGGCAACGAGCACGGAGGGATTGTGCTGGTCTCTGACGGAGACGGCGGAGTCACCGTGGACTCGAGCCTCGGCGGTGGCACGATCAACGTGAACGACGCCGGCACCGCTGAAGAAGGCGCGCAGCCGGAGCCGCGGGGTCTCGAGGAGTCGGCGGACCCGAGCCAGATGGTGATCTACGTGGATGTGAACTGCCCGCATTGCGCGACGTTCGAGGAGCAGTTCTCTGACCAGCTGAAGGACTGGACCGCCAACGGCGACATCACGCTGGAGTACCGCAACATCGCCATTTTGGACGGCAACTCGGCGACCAACTACTCCTCGCGGGGCGCCAACGCGCTGGCTTGCGTGGCCGATCAGGCCCCGGAATCCTACATGGACTTCGCCTCCGCTCTCTTTGCGCAGCAGCCCACCGGCGAGCTGACCAATGATGAGATGGCCGATTTGGCGGCCGAGAATGGGGCGGAGGGCCTCGACGGGTGCACCGATTCAATGCAGTTCCGCCCGTTCGCCAAGTTCGCCCAAGAGGCCGCGATGGCCGATGCTGTCCCCGGCACTCCCAGCGTGTGGCTGAACGGCCAGGTCTGGAACGCCGAGTCCGACCCGGACTTTGTGGCTTGGGTTGAGGGCGCTATCAGCTAGCCACCTCGAGATTCCGGATTAGCGGAGGTGTCCGCTACTCTGGATGAGCTGCCCGCGAGGGCAGCGACGCCCCCTTAGCTCAGCTGGCCAGAGCATCTGTCTTGTAAACAGAGGGTCGCCGGTTCGAATCCGGCAGGGGGCTCGTCGGAACGTCGCACGGTCAGGCACCGTCCGATTTGGTCGGTGGACCCGAGAGGGTTAAGATGTTCTGGTGCCTGAGGGCACATGATGGATCTTTAGCTCAGTTGGTTAGAGCGTTCGCCTCACACGCGAAAGGTCGCTGGTTCGAGTCCAGTAAGATCCACCACCAGAGCGAAAGGGCCCCGCCAATTGGCGGGGCCCTTTCGCGTTTCTCGCAGTGCTGACCCTAGTCAGCCATCATGTCATGCACCAGCGGTGCCACTTCCGTGCCCAGCAGCTCGATGCTGCGCGCGATGTGTGAGTGGGCCAGCGTGCCGTTGCTCATCTTCAGGTCCAGGCGTGACAGGCCGAGGTGCGTGGCGATGTGCACGATCTTTTGCGCGACCGTCTCGGGGGAGCCGACGAGCAGGTTGCCGCGCTCGCTGGTCGCCGCCTCAAACTGGCCGCGACCGTAACCTCGCCAGCCGCGTTCCCGCCCCATCTTGCTCATCTGGGCGAAGTAGTGCGGCCAGAGCAGTTCCTTGGCCTCCTCGTCCGTGTCCGCGACGAAGCCGTGCAGGTGCGCCGCGATGGGCTGCTGGGCGTGTCCGAAGGCGCCCAGTTGTTCGCGGTACAACTGGGTGAAGGGGGCGAACGCTAGCGGATCCCCGCCGATGATTGCGAGCATGAGGGGTAGCTCGCGCCGGGCCGCGCGGACCACGGATTCCGGGCTGCCGCCGACTCCCACCCAGGCGCGGAGGCCGCGCTCCGTCTTCGGATAGACCTCCTGCGCGCTCAGGCTCGCCCGGGTCTGTCCCGACCACGTCACCGGCTCCTCCGTCAGGAGCTTGGCCATCAGGGCCAGTTTCTCGTCGAACAGCACCTCATAGTCCTGCAGGTCGTATCCGAAGAGCGGGAAGGATTCGATAAAGGAGCCGCGGCCGAGGATCATTTCCGCGCGGCCGTCGGAAATCCCGTCGAGGGTCGCGAAGCGCTGAAAGACGCGCACGGGGTCATCGGAGCTCAGGACGGTCACCGCCGAGCCCAGCCGGATCGTGGAGGTCCTCGCCGCAATGGCGGACAGGACAATCTCGGGTGCGGAGACCGCGTAGTCGGGGCGGTGATGCTCACCGACGCCGAAGAAATCGAGGCCGGCCTGGTCTGCAATAACCCCTTCCTCGACGACGTCGCGCAGCACCCGGCCGTGCCGGGCGCCATCCGTCTCCGCCTCGACGTTGACGTCACCAAACGTTTCCGCTCCCAGCTCTAGCCGTGCTGCCATGAAGTCCTCCAAAATAGATGCGTTTGCATGAAATAACGGTGTGGTGAAGGTATCTATTCCCACCATGTCCTTGGCCCATGCCGCGGTTGTAAAGTTGGGGCATCGAGTCGGGTTTTTGGGAGGTGACTAGGTGAGCCGAGGGTATTCGCTCGAGCCCGAGCAGACGGGCGAGCTCCCGCGGGAGGACGACGGCGAATCGGTATGTGACAAGGGGCCGCAGACGGACGCCAACCCGGTCGCCGAGGCGCTGCCGCGAGTGACGACTGGGCAGATTGACAATCCCTTGGTCCCCACGCCGCCGCCGGTCCATACGGGCCCGGCCGTTCCCGGCGTCGACCCCTATACCAAACCCGTCGATCACGTCACCGCCAGCGACTACCAGAGCCCTCATGAGGAAGCGGTTCAGCCGCGTTCTCAGGCCGAGGTGGAGTTCGACGCCCTCAACTACGGGCACGGCGTCACGGCCACCGAGGGGCCCGATGTCACCGCTGACGCCGTCACGGGGGCGCTGGACCACATCGCTCCTCAGGCCGATGCTCGCCCGCAACCGGCTCCACCCACAGCGCCGCTGCGCCAACAGGGCCAGCGGCCGCCGTCGAAGCGCCCCCAGGGCAAGGCGAAGCCGCGCCCCAAGCGCCGCCCGCGCCGAGGACCCGAGACGGCGCCGACCACACCGCTTCACCCCGCCACTCCCGAGCTTCCGATGGACCCGCCGTCCTCATCGATCCGGCTGCGGTTGGGCAAGCCCGCACGGCCTTCCTCGTGGGCGCCGTCTCCCGGGGCCAAGAAGGTCTTTTCTAGGATGATGATGGCCGAGCACCCGCCCACGCAGGCGTTCTCGATCGTCGATCGTCTGGTGGGTAGCCCCTATGCGAACCCCACCATTCAGGTGGGGATGCAGGAATCGGACGCACGGGAGACGCTCGAGTTCACCTTGGACTTGGCCGAGACGATGTTCCGCTTCGGTGGTGGTGCGCTGGAGGCGGAGACCAGCATCATCGCCGTGACGGCCTCCTTTGGCCTGCGCGACGTCGACGTCGACATCACCAACCAGTCCATTCACATCAACTACGCCGGTGCCGACCAAACACCCATCAGCTTGCTGCGCGTCGTCCGCTCCTGGACCAGCAACTACGCGGGCCTCGCGCTCGTCCACCAGCTGGTGACCGACATCGTGGCCGGCGACGTCTCCCGGCGCGAAGCAGTGGAGCGGCTCGCGGAGATCAACCGCAGGCCGAAGCCGTTCCCGCGGTGGGTCGCGGACATGTGCGGCGGCGTCTTCGCGGGCGCGTTTGTGATGTTCATTGGCGGCTCGTGGCTGGGAGCCCTGATCGCGATCGTCTCGTGGATGGGCGTGACCCAGGTCCTGAAACTCTCCGCTCAGTGGCGGATTCCCGAGTTCTTCGCCACCATGTTTTCGGCCGTGCTCATTACCACTGTTGCGCTCGTGCTCTGGAGATTCCACGTGCCCATCGAGCCGGGGATCGTGATCGCCGGCGGCATCATGCTGCTCTTGCCGAGCGCCCGCTTCGTGGCCAGCGCCCAGGATGCCATCAACGGATTCCCCGTCACCGCCATCGGCCGCCTGCTGCCGGCCATGATGATCTTTGCCGCGATCATTACAGGCATCATGACGGGCATCGTCATCGGTGAGTATTCCGGGATCGGCACCATCGACGTGACCCAGATCAGCCAGATCGATTACCCGTGGTGGGTCCTCGCCGCCACCGTGGCCGTGGCGATCACGGCTGGCTCTGTGTTTGAACAGACCTCGGTGAAATTGCTCTTGCCCACGACGGGCGTGGCCCTGCTCGGGTTCGCCACGATGCTGGGCGTTGAGAATGCTGGCGTCGGCGCCCGCTTGGCCCCGGCCCTAGCCGCCGTTGTGATTGGCGCGGCGGGACGACTCGTCGCCCTGCGCCTCGAGGCGCCGCAGATGGTGGTGGCCGTGCCCGCCATGATGTTCTTGCTGCCTGGGCTCATGATCTTCCGGGCCATGTACGGGATCACGGTGGATGAAGTGGACATGTCCTACGGGCTGGCGCAAGTGTTCAACGCGCTGGGCATCATCTTGGCGATCGCCGGCGGTATCGTCTTGGGTGACACGATCGCCCGCCCGCTGACCAAGGGATGGAACACGCACGAGCGCCGCCGCATCCGGCGCCGTTAGGCCCCCGGTCCGGAGCGCGCGCCGCGGTCCTAGAAGAGCGGCTGCGTGCCCGGCGCGGCCTCGGCGGCCGGCAGCTCCCAGCGAATTTCCCGCGCGCCGTGCTGGCGCAGAAAGGCGTTGGCTCGGCTAAAGGGGCGAGACCCAAAGAAGCCGCGCCGCGCCGACAGGGGAGAGGGGTGCGCCGAGGCGATGACCGCCGTCGTTCCCGCCTCCTCGCCGGCGGCCAGCAAGGGGCGCAACTGCTGCGCGTCGCGGCCCCACAGGATCGCGACCAGCGGAGTGCCCGCCGCCGCGCTGTGCTGGGCCAAGGCCGTGATCGCCGCGTCGGTGACGGCCTCCCAGCCCAGTCCGCGGTGCGAGCCGGCCGAGCCCGCGGCCACGGTGAGGACTCGGTTCAGCAGCATGACGCCTTGATCTGCCCAGGGGGTGAGGTCCCCGGTGGCCGGGGGCGGCGCGCCGACGTCGTCGTGTAATTCGCTAAAGATGTTGGCGAGCGAACGCGGGACGGGGCGCACGTGGGCGTCTGCTGCGAAGGCGAACCCGATGGCATGTCCCGGCGTGGGGTAGGGATCCTGGCCGACGATCAGGACACGGACCGACTCCACGGGGAGGGAGAAGGCGCGCAACACGTGCTGCGCGGCAGGCAGTACCTCTTCTCCCTGCTCCCGGCGGCGGGCGACGGCGTGGCGGACGGACTCGAGGTCAGTGGCGGCCGGCGCGAGGGCGGCCGCCCAGTCGGCGGGCAAATCCATGCCCACCATTATGTGGCACGGCGAAGCCGCTCCCGTAGCGGCCAAGCCCCTAAACTGGAGTGTCCGGTCGAGACGAGGGAGAGCATGACGCACGGCGAACTGAGTGAGGTGGAGCGGCAGATGCTGGCGCTCGAAAAGCTTCACTTTAAGTACGCGGGCGCCAAAGAGCAGCAGATTCGCGCTCGCTTCGACTGGGCGCCGACGCACTACTACCAGCGGCTCAACGTGTTAATCGACACTGAGGCCGCGCTGGCCCATGACCCCATGCTGGTCCGCCGGTTGCGTAGACTACGAACGACGCGCCGCCGCGTCGCCGCCCGGCCGGACGACGCCGTGGCCGAGGCCCACCACCCGAGTGCTGCCGCCGACTCATCGAAGGAAGGTCATGAGTAAGTATCCGAGCGACGAGTTCGACCGTGTCCCCGAGTACACCGATCGCCAAGGCGTGCATCGGCTCGGCGCCGGCATGGTTCCCGCCCGTCGCGGCGGGCTGTGGCCCCTGTTGATGTTCGGCGTTGCCGCCCTGATCATCGGTGTGGTGGCGTTCTTTGTGCTGCGCCCCGTGATCGCTGGCGACGACGTCGGAGCGCAGCCCTCGGCGTCCGCTTCGACCTCCGCGAGCGAGTCCGCGAGCGCTGACCCCACGGACTCTGCCTCCGGCGAGGCGACGGATCCTGCGCAGAGTTCGGACAGCGCCGCGGCCAGCGGGTCCCCGGTGCCGGAAACGAGCGAGTCCGCCGATGCGTCTGAGAGCGCTGACGCGGAGGAGTCCGGCGTACTGGACCGTAACTTGCCCGTCGGTGTCTACAACGGGGCCGGGGTATCCGGCCTGGCCAGCGAAAATGCCGCCATCCTGCAAAATGCCGGTTACACGCAGGTCACCTCCGCAAACTGGACGCAGAGCGTCGAGCCAAGCGTGGTGTACTACACCAACGACTGGGCCGCCACGACGGCCCGGGACGTGGCCGACGAGCTTGGCATCTCAACGATCTATCAGACGCCGAACATCCCCACGGAGATTTCTGTGGTGCTGGGGAGCGCAGGCCAGTAGTCACTCATGGCCGCCAGTGGAGGCGTGAGAACTGAGGGCTATCCGCTGCGGCGCCCAGTTGGTAATGTTTTATTACCAACTGGGCGGAATGAGGAGTACATGAGCAGCAAGACCAACTGGGCCGGCAACCTCACCTACGCGGCTCGGCGCATCGTCCGGCCAGAAAGCCGAGCCGAACTCGCGGAGATTCTCTCGGGTGATGAGCCGCTGCGCGTCGTCGGCAGCCGCCACTCCTTCAACACGATCTCCGATACCCCGGGAACGTTGATTGCCACCGACGGGCTCCCGGCGGAGATCGAGGTCGACGCCGCCGCGGGTGTGGTCCGCGTTGGCGGGGGAGTGCGCTACGGTGACCTGGCGCGCGAGCTCGTCGCGCAGGGATATGCGCTGCCGAACCTGGCGTCCCTTCCCCACATCTCCGTCGCCGGGGCGATTGCCACCGGCACCCACGGCTCCGGTGATCGGCTCGGAGCGCTGACCACGTCGGTGCGTGCCTTGACGATCCTGACGCCGACCGGGCAGGAACGGCATTTCGCTCGGGACGATCCGGATTTTGGCGGCGCCGTGGTGCATTTGGGTGCCTTGGGCGTCGTCGTCCAAGTGGAACTAGAGATCGAGCCAGCCTACGACGTCGTCCAGTGCGTCTACGACGGCTTGGACCTGCAGGTGGTGGCCGACCGGCTCGATGAGATCACCGCGAGTGCCACGAGCGTGAGCATCTTTTCTGACTGGGGCTCGGGCCGTGCGGGGCAAATTTGGACGAAGCACCGCGCCGACGCGGGCGAGTCCCCGGCGGGTGAGCTGCTGCCTCGGTTGGGGGCTGTGCTGGCTGACGGCCCGCGACACCCCGTGCCCGGGGGAGACGCTCGGGCCAGTACGGAGCAAGGCGGGATTGCCGGCTCGTGGGCGGACCGCCTGCCGCATTTCCGGCTCGAATTCACCCCATCCAACGGGGCTGAGCTGCAATCCGAATACTTCGTGGACCGCTCCGATGCTCCGGCGGCCATTGCCGCATTGCGCTCCTTGGGCGAGCAGATCGCACCGCTGCTGCAGATCAGTGAAATCCGCACCGTGCGCGGCGATGATTTGTGGCTGAGCCCCGCGGTGGGCCGGGATACTGTGGCGTTCCACTTCACGTGGGTGCCCGATCAGCCGGCCGTGGAGGCACTGCTGCGCCAGATGGAGGCCGTGTTGCCGGCGTCGACGCGCCCGCACTGGGGGAAACTCTGGCAGTACGAACCCGCCCGCGTGACCGAGCTGTTCGAGCGCTGGGACGATTTTGCCGCACTGCGCGCGGAGTGCGATCCCGAGCGGAAGCTGGTCAACGACTTCCTGGCGCGCTTGGGCCTATAAGAGCCCGCGCTGGGATCACGCGGCGAACCTCCCCGGCCGTGAGCGAACGCACTTGCACTCTCCCGGTGAGAGTGCCAATAATTGGATTAGCACTCAGGCGGCTCGACTGCCAGCGGGTGATCCGCTGGTTCGGGGTCGGAGTGCGCCGTGGAATGACGTAGCGAGGGTGCTCGCGGAGGCGTTGCCGAATGACGCCGCCGAACAGAGGCCCGTCCGTCGCGGGCGTTGCGTTCAATCCACTTCCATCGCTTGAATGTCCCGAAAGGACCACACGCCACCATGGCCAAGATGATTGCATTTGACGAGGAAGCTCGCCGCGGCCTCGAGCGCGGCCTCAACACGCTGGCCGACGCCGTGAAGGTGACGCTGGGCCCGCGCGGCCGCAACGTCGTCCTGGAGAAGAAGTGGGGCGCGCCGACCATCACCAACGATGGCGTCTCGATTGCCAAGGAGATCGAGCTCGACGACCCGTACGAGAAGATCGGCGCAGAGCTGGTCAAGGAAGTTGCCAAGAAGACGGACGACGTCGCTGGCGACGGCACCACCACCGCCACCGTTCTGGCCCAGTCCCTGGTGAAGGAAGGCCTGCGCAACGTTGCCGCTGGCGCCGACCCGCTCTCCCTGAAGCGCGGTATTGAGAAGGCCGTTGCCGCCGTCACCGAGGAACTGCTCGCCTCCGCCAACGAGATCGAGACCAAGGAGCAGATCGCTGCTACCGCCTCCATCTCCGCCGGCGACACCCAGATCGGTTCCCTCATCGCTGAGGCACTCGACAAGGTGGGCAAGGAAGGCGTCATCACGGTCGAGGAGTCCAACACCTTCGGCCTGGACCTCGAGCTGACCGAGGGCATGCGCTTCGACAAGGGCTACATCTCCGCCTACTTCGTCTCCGACGCCGAGCGTCAGGAGACCGTGCTGGAGGATCCGTACATCCTCATCGTCAACTCGAAGATCTCCAACATCAAGGACATGGTCCAGATTCTGGAGAAGGTCATGCAGTCGGGCAAGCCGCTCATGATCATCGCCGAGGACGTGGAGGGCGAGGCCCTGGCCACGCTGGTGCTCAACAAGATTCAGGGCCGTTTCAAGTCCGTCGCCGTCAAGGCTCCGGGCTTCGGCGACCGCCGCAAGGCCATGCTGGCCGACATCGCGATCCTCACGGGTGGCCAGGTCATTTCCGAGGAGGTCGGACTCTCCCTCGAGACCGCCGGCCTGGAGATGCTGGGTCAGGCCCGCAAGGTGGTTATCACCAAGGACGAGACCACCATCGTTGAAGGTGCCGGCTCCGCCGAGGAGATCGCTGGCCGCGTGAACCAGATCCGCGCCGAGATCGCCAACACCGACTCCGACTACGACCGCGAGAAGCTGCAGGAGCGCCTCGCCAAGCTGGCTGGCGGCGTGGCCGTCATCAAGGCCGGCGCGGCTACCGAGGTTGAGCTCAAGGAGCGCAAGCACCGCATCGAGGACGCCGTGCGCAACGCCAAGGCTGCCGTCGAAGAGGGCATCGTCGCCGGCGGCGGCGTGGCGCTGCTGCAGGCTGGTGAGCGCGCCTTCGGCAAGCTGGAGCTGAACGGCGACGAGGCCACAGGTGCCAACATCGTCAAGGTGGCCATCGAGGGCCCGCTGAAGCAGATTGCCTTCAACGCTGGCCTCGAGCCGGGCGTCGTGGCCGACAAGGTCAAGGGCCTCGAGGCCGGCTACGGCCTCAACGCTGCGACTGGCGAGTACGAGGACCTGCTGGCCGCGGGCGTCAACGACCCGGTGAAGGTGACTCGCTCCGCGCTGCAGAACGCCGCGTCGATCGCTGGTCTCTTCCTCACCACCGAGGCCGTGGTGGCCGACAAGCCGGAGAAGAACGCTCCGGCCGGTGGCGACGAGATGGCAGGCATGGGCGGCATGGGTGGCATGGGCGGCTTCTAAGCCCCCTGGCCCAACTCACGTTGAGTCCGTGCAGGGCCGCGACACCTTCGGGTGTCGCGGCCCTGCCGCATTTAAGGCGCCGCTGGTCGCAGCTGAGACAACTCGCGCCATAGGTTCTCCCGGGCCGCAGTATCCCACAGTTTCTGGCCCGTTGGGGTCCCAAAGAGGGGCGTGAGCGCGAGCAACGACTCGAGGACGGCCGCGCGGCCGCGAGCAAAGTCGCCGTCGGAGACGTGCGCGTAGTCGCGGCGCACGTCCGCGACATACCGTTGGTAGGCAGGCCAGGGGCGCGCGAGGACCGCAAGGTCCGCGTCGCACAACACCCTCCCGGCGGCGTCGTGTGGTTCCGGTGCGTGGGAAGCGGTCAGGAGGACCAGGCGTTCGACCTCGTTGACCTCGGCCGCAGAGAGAGCTCCCTCCTCACTCAGCGCACTCAGGTGGGTGCGGGCGAGGGCAGCCGAATCCGCCTCGTCCTGGCCAGTTGCGCCGGCATAGACGGCGTCGTGAAACCACGCAGCAAGGAGCAAAGGCCGGCGATCCTCAGCGGAGGCTTCGCCGGCGGCCACGAGGCGGTCGATCCCGCGGAGGACGTCGAGCAGGTGCTGCTGATCGTGGTAATTCCGGTGCGGCTCGGACCATCGTTTCAGGAGCTCGCGGCCCAGGGCCTCGTGCTGGGGCAGGAGGCGCTTCCAGCGATCAGTGAGTACACGAGCGAGGCGCTGGGGCCGCTGATGGGAGGGCACGCGCAACCCGGAAGCAATGAGCCGGCGCGTGAGCTCGGCACCACTGACGGGGCGTGCCCCAGCGGTCACTAGCTCGTCGTAGAGGCGCGCCGGGACGTCATAGTGGTCCAGATCGAAGGCCTTCGCTGGTAGCTCGGTCTCGGCAGCGAAAGCGTGCAGCTCCTCGAGCGAGGAATCGGAGACGACGTGAGAGAACAGCGTGCCGTGGGCCGGCCAGAGCGGCGGGTCGATGAGGATGCTCACCCCACCACACTACGCGCGCTGGCCGGACCGGCCGGGCTCAATAGGTGAACATCGACGCGTTGGCGGCCTCGGCGCCGTCGTACTGTTGTGACGCGCGGGCCAGCGCGGTGTTGATGTTGGTCAGCGACTCCTCGACGCGCAGCTGGGTGGCGCGCCAGTCGGAGATGACCGCCTGAAAATTGGCGGCTGCGGCGCCATGCCACGTGCCCTCGAGTTCCTGCAGGCTGCCCTGCATGGTGTTGACCTCCGCCCGGAGACGCTCAATGGTGCCCTGAACGGCCTGGGCCTTGGCGCGCATTTCCACGGTATTGGCGGCGAACGAGCTCACGGTGAAATCCTCTCTACGTCTGACGCGGGGCGGCCAGCGGGCCTCACCCGGTGGGTGCGTTCCGACCCACACCAGCGACACTAGGCCGGCGGCGGTTCGCCTCTCGACGCACGCGCGGCTCCTGTGGAAGACGGTGGCTAGTTCTTACCCTGTGGACGGGAAGTGTCGCCGGCGTCGTCCACGCCCTCGTCATCACCGGATTCGTCGCCGTCGTCTCCACCGGGCAGCGGCTCGTAGGGCAGCCGGATGGACATGGTGGCACCGCCGCCCTCAGTCTCCGTCAGCACCACCGAGCCATCATGTTGGGCGGCGATCGCGGCAACGATCGCCAGCCCCAAGCCCGTGCCGCCGGTTTCTCGGTGACGCGACGAATCAGCGCGGTAAAAGCGTTCAAAGACGCGCGCGGCATCCTCCTCGGAGATCCCCGGGCCGTGATCGCGGACTTCAAGAATCGAGTCGGCTCGCCCGTCGATGACCGGGCGAGTGCCCACAGCCACCTCGATGTCGGTGCCCTCCGGGGTGTAGCGCAGGGCATTGGTCATAAGGTTGGCGATGACTTGGCGCAGCCGCGATTCGTCCCCGCTCGTGGGCGCCGTGGTGGGAGAACCGCATTCGAGCCCCACGAGGCGCACAGTGCGATCCGGTGCGTTGACGCGCGCGTCCTCCACGGCGTCGCTGCCGAGGTGCAGCAGATCGACGTGAACGCGTTCTAGGGGGCGCTGTTCGTCGAGCCGAGCCAACGTCAGCAAGTCCTCCACGAGTTGGCCCATCCGCTTGGCCTCACCCTCAATCCGGCCAATCGCCGTGTCGAGGTGCTCCTTCTCGGCTAGGCCGCCGTGCCGGTACAGCTCCGAGTACCCCTGAATCGTCACAAGCGGTGTGCGCAGCTCGTGGGAGGCGTCTTGGACGAACCGGCGCATCTTCTGTTCCGAGGCCGCCTGAGACCGGAACGCGTGCTCAATATGGGCGAGCATCGTGTTCAGCGCGCGGGAGAGCCTGCCCACCTCCGTGTCATGCGGGTATTCCTCCACGCGCCGCGAGAGATCTCCCGCGGCAATGGCGGCCGCCGTGCGTTCGACGCGCACCAACGGGCGGAACGCGCGCGTCGTGGCACCGTAGGCGACCAATGACATGATGATCGTCGCCAGCAGGCCGGAGGTGATCATGGAGCTTGCAGCGTCCGCCACCGTGTCATCTACCGGACTGAGCGGCAGGGCGATCGTGATGTAACCGGATCCGTTCGTCATGTAGATCATCCGGTACCGCCAGCCACGCGATTCCGGCAGGGTCCCCTCGGTGGTCAGGGCGACGTTGTTGATCTCTTGGACTTCTTCCACCGTGGGGTGGCCGAGAACCGGCTCATCGGCCCCCTCCACGGCGGGCAGTTCGGAGAGGATTTCCCCGTTCTCGTCCCGGAGCGTGGCGTGGAAGCGGGACAGATCGAGATTGGCCCACATGTTGTAGGAGCCGGGATTGTCCGCGTCATCCTGCCAGATCTGGTACAGCAGGTTGGCCATGGGGGTCGAGTTGCTCGCCAAATCGGTATCGATTTGGTCCACCATGGTCACGCGGAGGGAGAACGACGCCGTAAAGACGGTGGCCACCACGCCGAGGGTCATGAGCAGCGCCATGAGCGCCACCAACTTGGAGCGCAGGGAGACCTGGCGGAAGAAGCTCGTCATTCGTCCCATCGTACGGTGGGACGAATCAGCGACGCTCGGCCGAACGCAACACGTAGCCGACGCCGCGCTTGGTTTGAATCATCGGGGCCCAGTCCTCGTGCGCGTCGATCTTGCGGCGCAGGTACGAGATGTAGGACTCGACGATGGAGGCGTCCCCGTTGAAGTCGTACTCCCAGACGTGATCCAAGATCTGCGCCTTGGACAGCACGCGGTTGGGGTTCATCATGAGATAGCGCAGTAGCTTGAATTCGGTGGGGGACAAGTCCACGACGACGCCGGCCCGGCGCACCTCGTGCGCGTCGTCGTCCAGTTCCAAATCGTCAACACGGATGATCGCGTCCTCGTCCTCGAACGGCTGCGTGCGGCGCAATACCGCACGGATCCGCGCCACCACTTCGTCCAGGCTGAACGGCTTGGTGACGTAGTCGTCCCCGCCGACGGTGAGGCCGGTCACCTTGTCTTCGGTTCCGTCGCGGGCCGTGAGGAATAAGACGGGGAAGTGGCGGCCGGCGGCGCGGAGCTTACGCGTGACGGAAAAACCATCGAGGTCCGGCAGCATGACATCGAGAACGGCCAGGTCCGGCTGTTCCCGCTCGGCAATCTCTAGGGCCTCGCGGCCGCTGGCTGCGGCGAAGACCTCGAACCCCGCAAAGCGCAGGGAGGTGGCCAGTAGTTCGCGAATGTTCGGCTCGTCGTCGACAACCAGGAGGCGTGCTTCAGGCGATTTCTCAGGCATGGCACCAGTGTGGAACCTGAATCTGGGAGCAAGCTGTGAGGACCTTGGGGGAGAACCGAAGTGGGGCTGGGCGCCCGGCCCGTCGTTTCAACCCCGCCGGCGGGCGCGCACGTGCAGTAAGACGCCGATCACGAGGAGTGCGAAGGCGAGAGGCAGTCCGTAGAGACCCACCCAATACAAGATCGTCAGTTCCGGGCCACCCGTGGCGTAGAGGGCGAGGATGATGACGATGGCGAGGACGGAGATGATCGCGACGGCCGCCGCGGCAATCATGACCCAGCGGGAGGGGGATGGGGCAACGGTGCGCTTGTTCACGAGGTTTAACGTACACAGGCCGGCGGGGGCCGCAAAGTCTCGGTTCTGGGGAGCCGTGACGTATTCTAGAGGTGCAGACTTCCCCGGTGCGGGACGCCGAGAGCGCGCAGATGGCCGCGCCGGCGCCACCGGGAGCCCGACGCGCGGGCCGGGCCGTTGGTGCCCGCGCAGAGTATTCGAGTACGAGGTAGGAACAGAAGTGCCTGTAGGCAAAGTTAAGTGGTACGAACCGGCTAAAGGATTCGGGTTCATCGTCGCCGAGGATGGCCAAGAGGTCTACCTGCCCGCGTCGGCGCTGCCGGACGGTGTTAAGGAAGTCCGTTCCGGCACCCGCATGGAGTTTGGTATCGCGGAGGGCCGGCGTGGCGCGCAGGCCCTGTCCGTGCGACTGATCGACAAGGCGCCGTCGATTTCGCGGGCCAAGCGCAAGCCGGCCGAGCAGGAAGCCGTGGTGGTGGAGGACCTGATCCGTTTGTTGGACGGGGTCTCCAATGGGCTGCGCAACGGCCGCTACCCCGAGAAGCGTCAGGGCGCCAAGATCGCGACCGTCCTGCGCGCCGTCGCGGACGACCTGGACGCTTAGGCCATGCCTCGGACCCCGAAACTCGATGCGGTGTTGGCCGACGCGCAGGATGCAGCGCGCGCGGCCTTAGCGCGGCATGTTCCCGAGGCTCAGGTGGGGGATCACCTCGGCGTCAGTGCCGAGGGCGATCGCCTGGTCATGCACCGGTTCGAAGCCAAGCGCCGAGGCTACGCCGGCTGGTATTGGTACGTGACGCTCGCACGCGGGCCGCGCGTCAAGGTGGCCACCGTGTGCGATTCGGGCCTCTTGCCCGGGGAGAATGCGCTCCTTGCGCCTGCCTGGGTGCCGTGGGCGGACCGAGTGGCCCCGGAGGAGCTCGCCGAGGAAAAGGCTCGCGAAGCGGCAGAAGCCGCTGGCGGAACGGCCGAACAGGCAGGCGACGGCGACGAGTCGTCTGCGCCGGCCACGCCGGCCGAACCTACCACGACGGCGGAATCCGCCGAGGTGGACGAGGCCGCCTCAGCCGGCGCTCCCGAATCCGCAGACGCTCCCGCAGCAGCGTCCGACGCTGCGGAGGCGCCGAACACCGATAGCGATGCCGCGGCGCACGACGACGGCGCCGAGCAGACCCGGCCCCGCCGCCGTCGTCGTGCTCGGCGCCGGGCGCGTTAGAGGTTTTCCAGCACGTAATCGATGCAGCGCGTCAGCGCGGTGACATCGTCGGGCTCGATCGACACGAACGTCGCGATGCGCAACTGATTCCGGCCCAGCTTGCGGTAGGGCTCGGTATCCACCACGCCGTTGGCCCGCAGCGCTGTGGAGATCGCGCTGGCGTCGACCGAGGCGTCGAAATCGATGGTCGCGATGACATTGGAGCGCTCGTCCGGGTTCACCACGTACGGCGTCGCCACCTCCGACGCCGCCGCCCAGTCGTACACGCGGGAGGCGGAATCGGCAGTCCGGGCGCTGGCCCAGGCGAGGCCGCCTTGACTGTTTAGCCACGTGATCTGGTCGTCGAGAGTCACCAGCGTCGACAGGCTGGGGGTGTTGTAGGTCTGGTTCTTCGCCGAGTTGTCGATGGCCGTCTTCAGGTTCAGGAAGTCCGGCACCCAGCGATCCGTCGCCGCGATGCGCTCGGCGCGCTCGAGCGCTGCCGGGGAGAACAAGGCGAGCCACAGGCCGCCGTCGGAGGCAAAATTCTTCTGCGGGGCGAAGTAGTAGACGTCGGACTCGGCCACGTCGACGTGCAGTCCGCCGGCGGCGCTGGTCGCGTCAACCACAATGAGCGATCCCTCGTCCGCCCCGGCAACCCGCTGCACCGGGGCGGCCACGCCGGTCGAGGTCTCGTTTTGCGGCCACGCGTAGAGGTCTACCCCGGCCTCCGCCTCGGGGGCGGGCCGCGTCCCGGGCTCCGAGGTAATGATGGAGGAGTCGGCCAAGAAGGGGGCGTTGTGGGTGGCCTTGGCGAATTTCGAGCCGAACTCGCCGAAGGACAGGTGCTGGGCCTTGTTCTCGACGAGGCCGAACGCCGCGGTGTCCCAAAAGGCCGTCGAGCCGCCGACGCCGAGGACGACTTGGTAGCCCTCGGGCGCCTGGAACAGCTCCAGCAAGCCCTCCTGGACGGACTTGACGAGATTCTTCACGGGCGCCTGACGGTGAGAGGTTCCCAGCACCGTGGACCCTGCGGCGATCAGGGCATCAAGCTGACCCTGCCGGACCTTCGACGGGCCGGCACCAAAGCGTCCATCGGTGGGTAGCAGGTGGGAGGGGATGGTTAGTGATTCGCTCACGCGTGGCTCCTGCGATTGTGCTCTGCTGTTCTGCCCGGCAGCGGCGTGGCCGGGCGGCGCGGATCCTTCGGATCGCGCAATGCATCGCTTCCATGTTCGCCCACGGCGGGGCGGAGAAGTGAACCGGCCGCGGATTGTTAACGCGCGGTAGAGTGTTGTTTGCTGTAATCCATTCGTCGCACGCCTCCCGGGAGACACCTAAGTGACAGACCTGATCGATACCACGGAGATGTACCTGCGGACCGTTCTGGAGCTCGAGGAAGAGGGGATCACCCCGCTGCGCGCCCGGATCGCCGAACGCCTGGGCCACTCCGGACCGACCGTGTCACAGACTGTGGCTCGCATGGAGCGCGATGGCCTGCTGGTGGTCTCTAGTGATCGTCACCTTGAGCTGACCGATGCCGGCCGTCAGCTGGCCACTGAGGTGATGCGCAAGCACCGCCTTGCGGAGCGGTTGCTCGCCGACGTCATTGGGCTCGACTGGGAGTACGTCCACGACGAAGCCTGTCGGTGGGAGCACGTCATGAGTGAGCGCGTCGAGCGGCGCCTCTACGATCTGTTGGGGCGCCCGGACGAATCGCCCTACGGAAACCCGATCCCCGGCTTGGACGCGTTGGGCGGACCCGCGGGGTCCGACTTCGGGCACGGTGTGCAAAACCTCGACGACGCCGTCGCGGCTGGCTTGACCGGCCCAGTCCGCGTCCTGCGCTTGGCCGAGACCATTCAGGTGGACCCGGTGCTCTTGGGCCAACTCAATGAGGGCGGGATCCGCCCGGGCGCCGTAGTGACGCTGGAAAGCGCCACCGACTACGTGGTGGTCCGCGTCGAGGGTGTTGACGGCGCCCTCGAGTTGCCGACCGAGGTGAGCGCTCACGTCTTCGTCGAAGACGGGCAGTAGAACGCGCTCTGGGGTGTTCGTGACGCCGGAAATGATAACGGAATTGTAACTTTGTGGCCGTTCCGTTATCGTTGATCACGGTCCGGACTAGTTCCGGCAACCAGATTCCAGCTACGCCGAACTCTGCCACTGGGATCTGAGAACACCAATAACACGTCAGGCAGAGGCGGGGGAACCAGAATTTCTCGGACACAGCACGCCCGGTGAGGGGTGTGTGTCCTCGGGGTGAAGTCAGTCAATCTCCAGGTTGGGGGAGCGCTGGCCGGGTGGATCTCGTACCCGAATCCGACAGCTAACTTCGTAGGCAACTGAGAGGTAATTGATTGACTGAGCAGACGTCTACTGGCCGCGCGTCGGCCTCCCCGGACGACGCTGCGGCCGAGGCGCCGCTTCGTCGTCCGCGAGGAGCTGCGCGGCGTCGGCTGCAGGCCGAACATGCCGACGAGGCAGATCGCCGCAACGCGTCAGGCCCCTATCGTGGCCACCGGTATAACGGGGGGCTGCGCTACTCCGATGTCACCACGGAGCGCCTCACTGAGCTCGCCACCGAGCGCGAGGTCGCCGAGGTGGTGGAGCTACCAGCTCCTCGTGCGGCGGCCGCTTCCCAGCCTGCTGCGCCGGCCCGCCGGTTCGCTCCCAGCCACATGGTCGCCGCGGCGGCGGCCGTTTCCGGCATTGCCTTGACCGCTGTGTGGCCTCAGGTGACGGAATCCTCGCCGGAAGACGCGCGGGCCAAGGCGGAGACTCGCTTGGCCGTTCAGGACGTCGTCGTTGACGGCGATGCGGAGTTCGACATCGAGCTCGCGTCCGTCAAAGGCACCTTCACCAAGGAAGACCAGCTGGATCAGGTCATGACAGCGGCCGCCGGTGACGTCACGCGCGTTGAGACGACGGGCGTGTTGTCACAGCCTCTCGACGAGGTCCGGATTACCTCCGGCTTCGGTTATCGGCCAAACCCCTGGGGCGGCTACGGCATGGTCAACCACATCGGCCAGGATTACGGCATTTCCTGCGGCACGCCCGTGAAGGCTGCCGCTGCCGGAACCGTGGTGCAGGCCGGGTGGGCTGGCCACTCCGGAAACCGCGTGCGCATCGATCATGGCAACGGACTGGAGACGACCTACAACCACAACACGTCGTTGAAGGTTGCCGTCGGTCAAGAGGTGTCGCGCGGAGAAGTGGTGTCCCTGGCTGGGACGACCGGCAACTCCACGGGGTGCCATCTGCACTTTGAAGTTTTGGTGGACGGCACCGCCGTCGACCCGGCTGGATGGTTGTAATTTCAAGCCGTCGAGACCGGATCAATATCGTTTCGTGACCTTAGCGTGACATTTGGTCCGGATTCATATACCGTTGATCACGTGCTGGACCCAGTCTGGGTTCAGCACCCTCGGGTGGAATGTCCAGCACTGCCGCCGACCGAGGTCCGTTCGTTACTACACGTTGGCAGTGGCGGGGGAACCGCGCTGGCTCATCATGAGCCGGCAGGGGCCCAGGCTCCTAGGGGTTAAGCATCCAGATTGCTGGAGGCCGAGTGACTCCCACTCGAACCCGACAGCTCACCTCGCAGACATAGGGAGAGGTTAAACTTTGTCCAAGCGTCAAGCACTTGGTCGCCACCGCGCGGCTCACGTACGCACGAGCCCGCTACAGGGCGTCTCGAAGGCCGTCGCCTCGAATGCCGGTTCCGTCGGCCGCCAGGCTGCCGTCATCGCCGCCGCTTCCGGTCTGGTTCTGACCATGGGAGCCACGGCTCAGGCCGATCCGGTGGCCCGCGAGGCCGCCAGCGCCCCCGTCGAGGCCCTGCCGGTGGAGCGCACCGCTGTTTCCGCCGTCACCGTTTCCGCGAAGGCTGTTGAGACCTTCGAGGTCGAGCGCGTGGAGCTCGAGGCCGCGCCGGCACCCGAGCCGGAGCCCGTCGTCGTTGCTGTGGCTGAAGAGGTCGAGGATGAGGCGCAGTACGCCGCCACGACCCGAGAGAACGTGAACGACGGCGGTGGCGCTGCGACCGCTACCGCGTCCGTGGAAGCTGCTCCCGAGCCGGAGCCCGAGCCCGTCGTTGAGGCCGCTGCCTCCGGCGTTGGCGCGTCGATCGCCGCCATGGCTCAGCAGTACGTCGGTTCCCCGTACGTCTTCGGCGGCAACTCCCCGTCCGGCTGGGATTGCTCCGGCTTCATTCAGTGGATCTACGCCCAGCACGGCATCAGCACCGCTCGCGGCACCTCCAACCTGCTGGCCTCCGGCCAGTTCGTCCGCACCTCCTCCCCGAAGCTGGGCGACTTGGTGTTCCAGAACGGTGGCGGACACGTGGGCATCTACGTTGGTAACGGCCAGATCGTTGGCGCCCAGAACCCCTCGGTGGGCACCGTTTACCGCCCGGCCGACAGCGCCTACGGCCCGCTGTACGGCTACTACACGCTGGCTGGCTAACACCCAGCAGTCTCCCGGCCTCCGCGCCGGATGCGAGCCAACGCTCGCCAACTCTCCTCGGAAACCCCGACCCAGCGGTCGGGGTTTCCGGCGTTTAAGCTGCGTCGTTGAGCTCAGGGTGTGCAAGCGGCCGCGCGGCGGCGTGAACTGCGCGTGAGCACCACATGGCTGGCAGGGAGCTGGCGGGCAGCGGCGTGGCAAATTCCCTCACGACACGCCCATGCTGTGACGCGGCACACAAGGGGCGTGGCGAGGTGCCGGTAGTCTAGTGAGACGAATAACCACGCCAATTGCCGTGGGGGAGAGCGTCATCCGGGCCCGTACGGCGAGCAGGACCGTGAGGATTGCGCATGCGAACCCTAGTACTGAATGCTGGATATGAGCCGCTCGCGGTGGTAACTTTCCGCCGGGCGCTCTTGCTGGTGCTGACGGGCAAAGCCAGCGTCCTTGCTGAGGACTCGGAACCGGTGGTGGGGCCCAGCGAAGTGGTGGCACGGCCGACCGTGATTCTCCTGAAACGCTACGTCCGCATCCCGTATCGGCGCCCAGCCCACGTGACCCGGCGGAGCATTCTGCGCCGGGACGGGCACACCTGCGCGTACTGTGGCCGCCAAGCCACCACCGTGGACCATATCCACCCCCGGTCCCGCGGAGGTCAGGACACCTGGGAAAACTTGGTGGCTTGTTGCTTGGCGTGCAACGGCAAGAAGGGCAACCTGACGCTGGGGCAGCTAGGCTGGAAGCTCAAGATTCAGCCGCGGGCACCACACGGCGCTGCCTGCTACATCTCAGAACTGGAGCGACCCGCCGAAGCATGGAACGAGTTCCTGAGGCCTCAGGCCGCCTAGCGGGGGTCATCATTCTGGCGGGAGGCCGAGGTCAGCGGCTCGGCGGGGTCGACAAGGCCGGACTTGACGTGGGCGGCACCACGCTCTTGGAACGCGCGATCGGTTCGTTGGCCGTAGCCCACGCCTGCGCGCCGGGGGCCCACGTGGTGGTGGTGGGCCCGGACCGCTCCGACGTCATGGAGCGGCTCCGGCAGCGGTACTCCCGCGTACCTTTCACCGTGGACACCGCCCGAGAAGAACCCACGTTCGCTGGGCCCGCTGCCGCCGTCGCCGCCGGCAGCACTGCGCTCCGTGCCATCGAAGGGTCCGTGTTGGTTCTCGCCGTCGATTACCTCCACCCGCGCCGCATTCTGCAGCACCTCGCGAGCGCCGCGCCGTCGTCGTCCGCCGTGCTGATCCCGCGTGACGCGACCGGGCGTGAACAGCCCCTCGCCTCCCTCTGGCCGGCACCCGTGCTGCGGCGCGCGGTCGAGTTACTGGACGCCGGGCACGGCGTCGTCAACGCCTCGATGCGCCAGCTCCTCGAGACGGTCGAGCGGCTCGCGGCGGATCAACTGCAACCACCGCAACCGGATCTCTTCGCCGACGCCGATACATGGGAAGATGTGGAACGCGCCCGCGCCGATGCGCGGGCGCGTACTGAGGAGGAAACCATGCCGGAGGACGCATCACCGAGCCATCCCGGGCCGGACGCCACTGCGGGTGCGCTGGAAGCGTGGGTGCAGGAGCTGCTCGAAGCTTTCGAGCTGCAGGAGGCACCCGTGGATATCGAAGCCATTTTGTCCCTCGCAGGCGTCGCCGCGCACACCGTGATCCGGCCGGCCGCGCCGGTGACGACCTACATCGCCGGGTACGCCGCCGGTCTCGCTGCAGCACGCGACGGCGCCGGCGACGCGGCCAAGGCCGCGGACGGTCTGGCCCGCCACGTGCTGGCCCAGCGAGCGGCGACCGACGCGGCGCTGCATACCGACCCCGAAAGCTGAGCATGCCCAACGTTCCATGGCAGCACGCGCGCGAACTGGCGCACGCTGCGGGTGCCGCGACGCCGCGGCAGCGTCACAACGTGGGCCTGAACCAGGCCGTGAACCGCGTGCTCGCGGCCGACGTCGTGGCCCCGACGGACATTCCGCACTTCCGGGCATCGGCCATGGACGGGTGGGCCGTCAGCGGGGAGGGGCCGTGGACGGTGCTCCCAGGCGAGGCCCGGTCGACGCCTCGACTGAGGCCTGGGACAGCAGTCCCGATTCACACGGGCTCGCCGGTTCCCGAGGGAACCTCGGCGGTCCTCCGCCGTGAGCAGGCAGTGCTGAACTCGGAGGCCAGCTCAGGCGCGGCCGCGGGCTTCGGCGCGGCGGCGTCGTCCGCGCAGCTCAGCGCGCAACAACCCCTCGCCGCGCACGCCGATATTCGGCCGGCGGGCCGGGAGGCGGCCGCGGGGGAGCGGCTCTTCGCCGCCGGGACAAGGCTGACTCCGGGGCACCTCGCGGCGGCGGCGGTGGCTGGTTGCGACGTCCTGCGGGTTTACAGAGCGCCGCGCGCGGCCCTCGTTCTGACCGGGGACGAGGTGGTGGCGGAAGGACAACCAGCTCACGGGCACGTGCGGGACGCGTTCAGCCCGGTGCTGCCACCGGCGATCGCTCACTTGGGTGCCGAGGTGCTCGCGACGAACCGGATCGGCGATCACCGCGCACAGACGGTGGACGCGCTCGGGCGCGACGACGTCGACCTGATCGTCACGACGGGCGGGACCGGGCGCTCGCCGGTGGATCACCTCCGCCCGGCATTGCAGACGCTGGGTGCCGAGCTGATCGTCGACGAGATCGCGATGCGTCCCGGTCACCCGGCTCTGCTGGCCCGCCGCGCCGACGGCGTGCTTGTCGCCGGGCTCCCGGGGAATCCGCTGGCTGCGGTGGCCGCCTTCGTCACGCTGGTGCAGCCCCTGCTCGCTGGGCTCGTGGCGTCTCCGCTCGAGCCGTTGGCGCGGGCCGCGGCGCTGGAGACCTTCGCCCCGCTTCCGGGCCGCGAACGTTTGGTCCCAGCGCGCCTGCACACCGGACCCGGGGGGACCAGCGTCGACGCCGCAGCGCTCCGGGGCTCCGCGATGCTGCGCGGGCTGGCCGACTCGACCTGCTTGATGGTGATCCCACCGGAGGGCGTCGAGGCTGGGGAGCCGGTTCCCTACGTTGAACTGCCGTGGACCACGTACTCATCTGTTTCCACCCTGCCGAGGAGCTGATATGGGCCGCCGCACCGCTCGCACCCGCATCGTTCGCCTGACCGCTGCAGGCGGGTCCCGTCAGCGCGAGGAGACGCTCGCCGCTGAGGAGCCGCTGGAGATCAGGATCGGCGACCCGGCCGTACCCGGCAGCGCGCACGTGCCCTTCGCGACGACGATGCGCACCCCCGGGGAGGACTTCGACTTGGTGGCCGGCTTTCTGGTCTCCGAAGGCGTCGTCGCCGCCGCCGAGCACCTTGCGAGTCTTCGGTTCTGTGCCGGGGAAGATGACGACGGCCGGCAAACCTTTAACGTCGTCGAAGCCCAATTGGGCCCGGGCGCCGTGCCCCCGAGCGCGGGTCAGCATCGGCACGTGGCCGGCAACAGCTCGTGCGGTATTTGCGGCACCGCTTCCCTGGACGCGGTGGACAAGACCGCCCGTTGCCCGCTTCCCGCGGCGCACGCCGCGCGGGACGACGGCGGTGCGCGCCTTTCTGCAGAGACCTTGCTGGCGCTGCCGGAGCGAATGCGCGAGCACCAACGACTCTTTAGCAAGACCGGCGGGGTGCACGCGGCAGCCTTGTTCGATCTGGACGGCCAGCTGCTGTGCCTGCGCGAAGACGTAGGGCGCCACAATGCCGTGGATAAGGTCATCGGCTGGGCCCTGCGCGAGGGGCGCTTGCCAGCCCACCACACCGTTCTCCAAGTCTCAGCGCGGGCGTCCTTCGAGCTGGCCCAAAAGGCCAGGATGGCGGGCATTCCGATCCTCGCCGCCGTCAGCGCGCCGTCGTCGCTCGCCGTGGCGCTCGGAGAGCGCGTCGGCCTGACTATCGCGGGGTTTAGTCGGGGGAGTACGGTAAATCTATACACGCATCCCGAGCGGATTGAGAGCAGGAGCGAGGATGTTTCGACCGGCGCCGAGTGAGGACATCGACGAGTCCCGGCTAGAAGTCAGCGAACCGAAGACGAGCGCGGCTGGCGTCAAGGCCGTCCAAGTGGCTTTGGAGCGCGGCCTCGCCCAAGCGGGGGTGACACGCACGGTCCGCTCCATGCTTCGGGTCAACCAACGTCACGGCGTCGATTGCCCCGGGTGTGCTTGGCCTGAACCGATCGACGGGCGACGCCGACCGGCAGAGTTTTGTGAAAACGGGGCCAAAGCCCTCGCTGAGGAGAACACGCGGCGCACGGCGGACCCCGCGTGGTGGGCGGCTCACCCCATCAGCGTGCTGCGCGAAAAGACCGAGTATTGGCTCGGGAATCAGGGGCGCATCACCGAGCCGATGATGATTGAGGAGGGGCAGGCGGCATACCGTCCTATCTCGTGGGCCGATGCCTTCGAGCGGATCGGGCAGCACATCCGCGCCACGACGCCGGAGAAGTGCGTGTTCTATACGTCGGGGCGTACCGCCAACGAGACGGCGTTTATGTACCAGCTCTTTGCGCGTAGCTTGGGCACCAACAACCTGCCGGACTGCTCCAACATGTGCCACGAGTCCTCCGGCGCCGCGCTGACCCCGACCATCGGTATCGGCAAGGGCACCGTCTCCCTCGCCGATTTCGACGACGCGGAGCTGATTTTCACCGTCGGTCAGAACCCCGGCACCAACCATCCGCGCATGCTCTCGGCGCTCGCCGACGCGCGTCGGCGCGGCGCCACCGTCGTCGCGGTGAATCCCCTGCCGGAAGCGGGCCTCCTGAACTTTAAGGACCCGCAGACCGTGCGCGGGGCGCTCGGCGACGGGGAGCGCATCTCCGACGAGTTCCTCCAGATCCGTGTCGGCGGTGACCTGGCCCTCTTCCAAGCCTTGGGGCACCTGCTCCTCGACGCCGAGGAACAAGCCCCCGGCACCGTCCTCGATCACGAATTCCTCGCGAGCGTCACGGAGGGTCTGGCGGAATACCGCGCGGCGCGGGCCAGCCTGGACTGGGACGTGATCGAGGAAGCCACGGGGCTGAGCCAGGAGGAGATCACCCGGGTCGCGCAACTGCTGATCAAGTCCAAGGCGACCATCGTGTGCTGGGCGCTCGGCCTCACCCAGCAGCCGCACTCCGTGGACACCATCCGCGAGATCGTCAATGTGCTGCTGCTGCAGGGGAACTTCGGCAAGCCCGGCGCTGGCGCTTGCCCCGTGCGCGGCCATTCCAATGTTCAGGGTGACCGGACGATGGGCATCTGGGAAAAGCCGCGCGACGGGTGGCTGGACCGGCTTGATGCGGAGTTTGGCATCGAGAGCCCACGCGAGCACGGGTATGACTCGGTTCAGGCCCAGCAGGCCTTCGAGCACGGGGACGTGGACGTCTTTGTGGCGATGGGTGGGAACTTCGCGCTCGCCTGTTCCGACACGGAAGCGATCGAGGAGGGGATGCAGCGCGCCGGCCTGACGGTGCATATCTCCACCAAACCGAATCGGTCCCACGTGGTGCACGGCAAGACGTCCATCATCATGCCCACGCTGGGCCGAACGGACCGGGACGACAAGCACCCGGGCGGCCCGCAGTTCCTCTCCGTGGAGGATTCGATGTCCGTCATCAAATCCACCCAGGGACGGCTCGAACCCGTGTCAGATCACCTACTCGCCGAGCCCGTCATCGTGGCGCGGATGGCTGCTGCGACGCTCGGGGAGGACCACGCCGTTGACTGGCGGGCCATGGCCGAGGATTACGACGTCATTCGCGACCATATTTCGCGCGTCATCCCCGGGTTCGAGGATTTCAACGCTCGGGTGCGGCAACGCAACGGGTTCGTGCTACCCAACCCTCCGCGAGATACGCGCAGCTTCGCGACCGCTCAGGGTAAGGCCCAGTTCACCGTGAGCGAGCTCGAATACTTGCCGGCGAGGCCCGGGCACCTGATTCTGCAAACGCTGCGCAGCCATGATCAGTACAACACCACGTTCTACGGTCAGGATGACCGCTATCGGGGAATCAAAAACGGGCGCAGGGTGATCTTGGTGCACCCGGAGGACCTGGCGGAATTGGGGCTGGCTGACCGGCAAGTGGTCGACGTCGTCTCCACCTTTGCCGGGAGCGAGCGCCGGGCCGAGGCCTTCCGGCTCGTCTCCTACCCGACCGCGCGTGGCTGCGCGGCCGCCTACTTCCCCGAGGCCAACGCCTTGGTGCACCGCGAACTCGTGGCCCGTGAGTCGAATACTCCCGGGTTCAAGGCGATGACGGTGAGGTTTGAGCCGCGTCAGGGGTAGCATGCCCGGGTGAGTATGGAGCATGCCGCCTACGGGGCGATGAGGAAGCTGGCGAGCGGCCAAGAACAGTCGATCACCCCGGGCACCCCGGCGCGGGTATTGCGGTTCGCCTCCCACTACAAGGCGAGGCTGGTCGCCTTCGTCGCGGTCTCCACCCTCGCGGCGGTCCTCGCCGTGGCGACGCCGGTGCTGGCGGGCCGAGTGGTGGATGCGATCGTCGCCGACGGTCCGCTGTCAACGATCGGCTGGTTGGCCGGACTCATCGCCCTCGTGGCGCTGGCCGAGGCCGGGGTGTCCGTCCTCTCGCGGTGGTTGTCCTCCTCTCTGGGCGAGCGGGTCATTTTCGACCTGCGCACCCGGGTGTTCGACCATGTCCAGCGGATGCCGGTGGCGTTCTTTTCCCGCACGCGCACCGGGGCCCTCGTTTCCCGCCTCAACAACGACGTGATGGGCGCCCAGTCGGCGCTCGCCGGGACCCTGTCCCAAGTCGTCAGCAACGTCGTTGCGCTGATTCTGACCGGTGCCGTGATGGTCACGACCAACTGGCAGGTCACCGTTTTGGCCGTGTTGATGCTGCCGATTTTCCTCATTCCAGCCCGGCGCATGGGCGCCGTGGTGGCCGCGCTGCGGCGCGAGGCCGCGGAGTACAACGCGGACATGGGGACGCAGATGACCGAGCGGTTTTCCGCCCCGGGCGCGACGCTCATCAAGCTTTTTGGCCGGCCCGACGCCGAGTCGGCCGAGTTTGCCGCGCGTGCCGCACGGGTGCGGGATATCGGCGTGCGGACGGCCATGCGCCAGTTCTCCTTTGTGGCTGCGCTGACGCTCGTGGCCGCGCTGGCCTTGGCCATCGTCTATGGCCTCGGGGGCTACTACGCGCTGCGCGGGGACCTGGCCGCGGGCGACGTCGTCACGCTAGCCCTGTTGTTGACCCGGCTGTACGCCCCGCTCACCGGCCTCGCCAACGCGCGAGTAGACATTATGAGCGCGCTGGTGAGCTTCGACCGCGTCTTTGAGGTTTTGGACCTGAAACCGATGATCACCGACCCCGAGCAACCGCACCGTCTGCCGGACGGCCCGCTGGCCGTCCGCTTCGAGCGGGTCCGGTTCGCCTACCCCAGCGCCGAGCAGGTCTCGCTGGCCTCGCTGGAGGACGTGGCCGTCCTGGACCACCGGGGCGGAGAGGAGGTCTTGCACGGAATCGACTTTGAGGTTCCGGCCGGGCAAACCTACGCCCTGGTGGGTTCTTCGGGTGCCGGCAAATCGACAATCGCCCAACTGCTCACGCGGCTCTATGACGTCAGTTCGGGGGCCGTGCGCTACGCGGGGACCGACGTGCGGGACGTCGCCTTGGCTGACCTGCGCGGCGCGGTGGGGATGGTGACTCAAGACGGGCACCTTTTTCATGACACGATCGCGGCGAACCTGCGGCTGGCCCGCCCGGAGGCCACCGATGACCAGTTGTGGGAGGCCTTGCGGCGCGCCCGCCTCGAGTCTGTGATCAGCGCCTTGCCGGACGGGCTTCACACGGTGGTGGGGGAACGCGGGTATCGACTCTCCGGCGGGGAACGCCAGCGAATGACGATCGCCCGCCTGCTCTTGGCGGCGCCGCGCGTGGTGATCCTCGACGAGGCCACAGCCGCCCTAGACAGTACGAATGAGGCGGCCGTTCAGGAGGCTCTCGCCGAGGCTCTGCAGGGACGCACCGCCGTCGTGATCGCCCACCGGCTCTCCACCGTGCGGAGCGCGGATCAGATTTTGGTGGTCGACGGCGGCCGGATCGTCGAGCGGGGAACCCACCCGGAGCTGTTGGCGGCCGAGGGGCGGTACGCCACCTTCTACCGAACGCAGTTCGCCTAGCTGAGGTGCGCTGGCGAGGCCAGCAGTCGCGGCAGGATCTCTTCGGTCAGCAGGGGCGCCAGGTCGGAACGCTGGAGCGCTTCGGCGGGGGAGATCCAGAGGCAGTCGGCCAGTTCGGCGTGGGGCACGATGTCTTCCGCGGGCCCTGCGTGCGCCGCCGCCAGCGGGGCATCGAAGACGTAGGCCGCGAGCGCCGTTTCGGCCTCGTTGGCCGCACTTCCCCGCCAGAGGCCCCGATCGGTGAGAGCCTCAGGCGGGAAGCGGAGGCCGAGTTCCTCCTCGAGCTCGCGAAGGGCTGCCGCGCGTGGTGATTCGTGGGGTTCTAGTTTGCCGCCCGGCTGCATATACTTCGTCGTATCCCGCTTCCGCACCAGCAGGATCCGTCCATCCGTGTCGTAAATGACAACGGCGGCGACGGTGAGTAGGCTGATCACGGTTGAAAGCTTAACATTTCTCGCAAATGTGACGTTTCGCCATTAGTTGCACTATCCGAAAGTGCCACTATTCGATATATTATTTCGAGTTCGACGGCGTCTCGTTGCTCCGGCCGCTGAGCCACCGCAGGGGGACTGGTGGGTGCGGGCAAACCGGGGGCCGTCGCGTCAACTCTTTGTACGCGGTAGCTAACCCTCTGGAGACTCTATGCAGCGAGGCACAAATCTCGGAAGACTTGGTGATTTCAACCAGGCCGTGATCTTCGATTCCATTCGCCGAGCCGACGACGGCGTCAGCCGGGTGGAGCTCGCCAACTCCACGGGTTTGTCTCCCCAGACGATTTCCAACGTGGTCCGCCGCCTCCTCGACAACGGCTTCGTGCGGGAGGACCGGACCGTCATCTCCGGCCCCGGCAAGCCGCGTACCGTCCTCGAGCTAGAGCCGGACCGCCTCTTTGCCATCGGCATCCATTTGGACCCCGGCCAGATCAGTATCGTCATGGTCAATCTGCGGGGCACCGTGGTCGGCAGCCGGCGCTTCGTCGAGCGGGACATCGCCTCGCCGGACGAGACGATCGCGATGATGGCCACCGCCGTCGAAGAAATGGTCAAGGATTCAGGCCACCCCCGCGAGCACATCGTGGGCGTGGGCGTTGCCGCGCCGGGCCCCATCGACCCAAGCCAAGGCACGATCGTCAACCCGCCGCTCATGCCCGGGTGGCGCGAGGTCGAGGTCGTGGAGCCGCTATCCGAGCGCCTGGGGCTTGACGTCATTATCGAAAAGGATTCTGTGGCCTCCGCCATCGCCGAGCAGTGGAACGGGGACGAGGAAGAGGACCGCAATTTCCTCTCGGCCTACATCGGCACCGGCGTCGGCGTGGGTGCCGTCATCGGTGGCGAGGTGATCCGCGGCGTCTCGAACAACGCCGGTGAGATCGCCCGGGTCCGCGTCAATCGCAGCGGCGGCACCGAGGAGGCCGGGGAAGCGACCACCTTCGCCAGCGCCGTCTCCTACGAGGCCGTGGTGGCTCGCGCCCGCGAACTCGGCGTCGACGTCGGCGGCAACAGTGAGGGCGCCACGATGTATGAGCGTTCCCAAGTCCTGGGCTCCCTCATTCGTCAGGCCAAGGACGGCGCCGAACCTGCCGTCGCCCTCGCGAAGGAACTCAACCAGCACTGGATCGCCTTGGTCTCCGAGCTGACCAACATCTTTGACGTCAACAAGGTCTTCGTCGGCGGGCCCGTGTGGTGCGAGCTCTCCGAGCTGCTGCACGAGGACATGGAGGCGGCCCTGCAGGACCGCTTCCTGATGAGGGAAGTCCACGATCTGGAGGTCATCACCAGTTCGCTGGGACACAATCTCGGAGCCATCGGCGGCGCGTGCGCCGTGCTCGACGCCGCCCTCTCGCCCAAGGCGAGCGCGCTTCTGCTGCGCTAGACAACCCGGCGCTGACGCCCAGAACGGCTGAACGACGGCGGCTCCGGAACCTTCCGCGGAAGGTTCCGGAGCCGCCGTCGTGCGTGGTGTGGTGCCCCCGACCGGAATCGAACCGATGGCCTGCCCTTTAGGAGAGGGCCGCTCTATCCAACTGAGCTACGGGGGCCCAGCCGCGCGAACTTGAGGTGCCTGCGCGCGGACCCCGACCATCCTAACCTGTCATCGCCGCGCCGTAGACTGGAGGGCACCATGGATTTTCTCTTCGACGACTTCGCACCGAACGCCCCGCAGCCCACCCCGCCGCATGCGCTCGACGCCGAATCGCTGCTCGCAGGGTTGAACCCGCAGCAAGCCGAGGCCGTCGCTCATACCGGAACGCCGCTGCTGATCGTGGCCGGCGCCGGGTCTGGCAAGACGAGGGTGCTGACCCACCGCATTGCCCACCTGCTGGCCACCGGGCGGGCCCGTCCACACGAGGTCCTGGCCATCACCTTCACGAACAAGGCCGCAGCGGAGATGCGCGAGCGCATCTCCGAGCTCATTGGCGACGCCGCTGACAAAATGTGGATCTCCACTTTTCACTCCTCGTGTGTGAAGATCCTCCGGCGGGAGGCGGCCGCCGTCGGGCTGAAGTCCAACTTCTCGATCTACGACTCGGCCGACTCGCTGCGCTTGGTGACCATGATCGCCAAGAGCCTGGACGTGGACCCCAAGAAGTTCACACCGAAGTCCATCCTGAACAAGATTTCTGCCCTCAAGAATGAGCTCATCGATGATGAGGAATTCGTCTCCACGGCCGGGCAGGATCCGTTCAGCCGCGTCGTGGCGGAGGTCTTCACGCAGTACACGCAGCGCTTGCGCCAGGCCAACGCCATGGATTTTGACGACCTGATTGGGCAGGTGGTCAATATCTTCCGCGCGTTCCCCGCCATCGCCGATAACTATCGCCGGCGCTTCCGCCACGTGCTGGTCGATGAGTATCAGGACACCAACCACGCGCAGTATGCGCTGGTCCGCGAGCTGACGGGACCCGACGGCCCCACGCCCGGCGGCGAATTGACGGTCGTGGGCGACTCGGATCAGTCTATTTACGCCTTCCGTGGAGCGGATATCCGCAACATCGTGGAATTCGGCAAAGACTATCCGGACGCCGTGACCATCAAACTCGAACAGAACTATCGCTCGACGCAGACCATCCTCTCCGCCGCCAACGCGGTGATTGAAAAGAACCCGGACCGCCCCGAGAAGAAGCTCTGGACGGCCGAAGGAGAGGGGGAACTGATCGTCGGGTACGTCGGCGAATCCGAGCAGGATGAGGCTCGGTGGATCGCCGAGGAAATTCTGCGGCTCAATGACGAGGCGGGGCTGCGCCCGGGAGACGTGGCCATTTTTTACCGCACCAACGCGCAGTCGCGTTCCCTCGAGGAGCAGCTCATGCGCGTGGACCTGAAGTACAAGGTGGTGGGCGGGACCCGGTTCTACGACCGCAAGGAAGTCAAAGACGCCTTGGCCTACCTGCGCCTGTTGGTCAATCCGGACGACGACGTCAACGTCCGCCGCGTGCTCAACGAACCCAAGCGGGGCATCGGGGACCGCGCCGAGTACGCGGTGGCGGCACTGGCGGAACGCGAACGCACAACGTTCATGGAGGCGCTCCGGAGAGCGGACGAGGCCCCCGGGATTGCCACGCGTAGCCTCAAAAACGTGCAGGCTTTCGTGAAGCTCGTCGATGACCTCAGCGTCGTGGCCGAAGGCTCCGGCGCCGCCGAGGCGCTCGAAGCGGTCCTCGAGCAGACCGGCTACCTTGAGACCCTGCGCAAGTCCACTGACCCCCAGGACGAATCTCGCGTTGAGAACCTCGCCGAGCTGGTGGCCGTGGTCCGCGACTACGAGCGGGAGAACCCAGACGGCACCCTGGAAGCGTTCCTCGAGCAGGTCTCCCTCGTGGCCGATGCGGACCAGATTCCGGACGCCCCGGCCGATGAGGAGGGCGCGCATATGGCCGAGCGCGAGGGCATGGTGACGCTCATGACGTTGCACACGGCCAAGGGGCTGGAATTTCCTGTGGTCTTCCTCACGGGCATGGAGCACGGGATCTTCCCGCACCAGCGGTCCATGATGGACGAAGCTGAGCTGGCCGAGGAACGGCGGCTCGCTTACGTGGGGCTCACGCGAGCCCGGCAGCGCCTGTACGTCAGCCGCAGCGAGTATCGCAGCCTCTGGGGGCAGTCTCAGTACAACCCGGCCAGCCAGTTCCTCACCGAAATTCCCGAGCGCCTGCTGGAGTGGAAGCGCGAAGGCAGCATCCGCGCCGGCGGGTTCGGTGGCAGCATCAGCGGCGGCTCCGGCTCCGGCTTCGGCGGCGGATTCGGCTCGAGCCGCTACGACGGCCCCTTCGGCGGTCGCGGCGCGGGGCCGACCCGCCGCGCGGGTGACCCCGAGACCTCGACCCTGCGGACGGCACCTACCGCGCGGGCTGCGGGCACGGGGCGTGTCCAGCAGCAGAAGGAAGTCATCAAGCTGGAGGTGGGCGACGCCGTCGAGCACGGGACCTTCGGTGCCGGCACCGTGACGGCGCTGGAAGGCTCCGGTGACAAGACGGTGGCGAAGGTGCAATTCGGTGCCGACGAGAAGCGCCTGCTGTTGCGTTATGCGCCGCTGACTAAAGCGTCCGAGTAATCGGGCGCTAGCCGCCGCGTGCGGGGGACCCGCGCATGGCCTCTCTACGCGTCGTAGAACTGTGATGGTTGGTCGGAACGCGTTAGTCTAGGCGAGGCGCCAACACGCGCCATGGGCCCCGAGTGGGCCTCATGGAATCGGCGGGCCGGGCAGGTCCGCGCGTTCCGAGTCAGACACGACTTCGACGTAGAAGGACACACCCCGTGGACCTGTATGAATACCAGGCGCGCGATCTGTTCGAGAAGCACGGCGTTCCCGTGCTTGCCGGCATCGTTGCGTACACTCCGGAAGAAGCCAAGGCCGCAGCCGAGAAGATCGGCGGCGTCGTGGTGGTCAAGGCACAGGTGAAGGTCGGCGGCCGCGGTAAGGCCGGCGGCGTCAAGGTCGCCAAGAACGCTGACGAGGCCTTCGAGTACGCCTCCGCCATCCTTGGCATGGACATCAAGGGCCACACCGTCAACAAGGTCATGATCGCTCAGGGCGCCGACATTGCGGAGGAGTACTACTTCTCCGTGCTGCTGGACCGGGCGAACCGCAACTACCTGGCCATGTGCTCGGTCGAGGGCGGCATGGAAATCGAGCAGCTCGCCGTCGAGCGCCCGGAAGCTCTCGCGAAGGTCGCCGTGGACCCGCTGGTGGGCATCGACGCCGCCAAGGCCAACGAGATCGTGGCCGAGGCCAACTTCCCCGAGGAATTGCGCGGCAAGGTCGCCGAGACCCTGCAGACCCTCTGGACCGTCTTCAAGGACGAGGACGCCACGCTGGTTGAGGTCAACCCGCTGGTGAAGACCGGCGCCGGCGAGATCGTCGCACTGGATGGCAAGGTTTCCCTCGACGAGAACGCCTCCGAGGTCCGCCACCCGGATCACGAGGAGCTCGAGGACAAGGGCGCAGCCGATCCGCTCGAGGCCAAGGCCAAGGAATCCGGCCTGAACTACGTCAAGCTGGACGGCGAGGTGGGCATCATTGGTAATGGCGCCGGTCTGGTCATGTCCACGCTGGACGTCGTTGCCTACGCTGGCGAGAACCACGGCAACGTGAAGCCCGCCAACTTCCTCGACATCGGTGGCGGTGCCTCCGCGGAGGTCATGGCCAACGGTCTGGACGTCATCCTGAATGACCCGCAGGTCAAGAGCGTGTTTGTCAACGTCTTCGGCGGCATCACCGCGTGTGACGCGGTGGCCAACGGCATCGTCAAGGCCCTCGAGATTCTGGGCGACAAGGCGACCAAGCCGCTCGTGGTTCGCCTCGATGGCAACAACGTTGAGGAGGGCCGCGCCATTTTGGCAGAGGCCAACCACCCGCTGGTGACTCAGGCCGCCGGCATGGACGAAGGCGCCGATAAGGCCGCCGAGCTGGCGAACGCCTAAGGAGCGAGGAAAACCACTATGTCTGTCTTCATTAACAAGGACTCCAAGGTCATCGTCCAGGGCATCACCGGCGGCGAGGGCTCCAAGCACACCGCCCGCATGCTTCACGCTGGCACCAACATCGTCGGTGGCGTCAACGCGCGCAAGGCTGGCACCACGGTCTCCCACACCGCCAATGACGGCTCCGACGTCGAGCTGCCGGTTTTCGGCACGGTCTCCGAGGCCGTGGAGAAGACGGGCGCCGACGTCTCGATCGTCTTCGTCCCGCCGAAGTTCACCAAGGACGCCGTCGTCGAGGCCATCGAGGCCGAGATCGGCCTCGTCGTGGTGATCACCGAGGGCGTGCCGGTGCAGGACTCGGCCGAGTTCTGGGCCCTGGCTCAGTCGAAGGTCGATGCCGACGGCAAGCAGATCACGCGGATCATTGGCCCGAACTGCCCGGGCATCATCACGCCGGGCGAGTCGCTGGTGGGCATCACCCCCGCCAACATCACCGGCAAGGGCGGCGTCGGCCTAGTGTCCAAGTCCGGCACGCTGACCTACCAGATGATGTATGAGCTCCGCGATCTGGGCTTCACCACCGCCATCGGTATCGGCGGTGACCCGGTCATCGGCACCACGCACATCGATGCGCTCGAGGCTTTCGAGAACGACCCGGAGACCAAGGCGATCGTGATGATCGGCGAGATCGGCGGCGACGCCGAGGAGCGCGCGGCCGACTACATCAAGGCGAACGTCACCAAGCCCGTCGTGGGCTACGTGGCTGGTTTCACCGCTCCGGAGGGCAAGACCATGGGCCACGCGGGCGCCATCGTCTCCGGCTCCTCCGGCACGGCCGATGCCAAGAAGGAGGCCCTCGAGGCCGCCGGCGTGAAGGTGGGCAAGACGCCGTCGGAGACGGCACGCCTGCTGCGCGAGGTCTACCCGGTGCACGAGCCGGAGTCCTCCCTCTAGGACGCCACGCACCGTGCGCCCCTAGAGCGCGTACGATGGCGCCGCTCACCTGCCAAGGTGAGCGGCGCCATCGTCGTTTAACCCCGGCAACGGCGGGCGTTAGGGTGGAGGCATGCGAGCCACCATCATTCATGCCCCGGGAGACATCCGGGTTGAAGACCGCCCGGAGCCACGCCTGATCCACGGCAGCGACGCGATCGTGCGCGTCGCTGCCTCGTGCGTCTGCGGCTCCGATCTGTGGCCCTACCGGGCCGATCAAGGGCCCGAGGAGCCGAAGCCCATCGGTCACGAGTTCATCGGCACGGTCACGGCCGTGGGAGACGACGTGCGTGAGCTGCAGGTCGGCGATTTTGTGATCAGCCCGTGGGCCAATAGCTGCGGGCAGTGCCCCGACTGCCGCAACGGCGTGCAGGTCGCCTGCCAGCACCGTGCCGCGTGGGGTGGGCGAGACGAGTCCGGACACGACGTCGAGGGCGGCCAGTCCGAGGTCGTCCGCGTCCCCAACGCCGAGGGAACGCTCTTCGTGGTGCCGGAACTGAGCCCGCAGCGGGGCGGGACGCGCACCGCTGACGAGGAGTTGTTGAAGTCCTTGCTGACGCTGACTGACGTCATGGGCACGGGCTATCACGCCGCCAAGGTGGCTGGCGTGGGACCCGGACAGAGCGTCGTCGTCGTCGGTGATGGGGCGGTTGGCCTCTCTGCCGTGTTGTCCGCCAAGTTGCTCGGCGCGGAGCGGATTATCGCCATGTCTCGTCACGAGGACCGGGCCGCCATCGCCCGCGAGTTTGGAGCGAGTGACGTGGTGGCCGAGCGCGGCAAGGCCGGCGCTGAACAGGTCCGGGAACTTCTCGGGGGCGTCTTGGCCGACTGCGTGCTGGAGTGCGTGGGGACCAAGGAGTCCATGGATCAGGCGCTGCGCTCCACGCGCGCCGGCGGCCACTTGGGGTACGTGGGCGTGCCGGCTGGCGGCCCCGAGCTGCCGCTCGGCGTGCTGTTCAGCAAGAACATTACGGTGGCCGGCGGTGCTGCGTCGACGCGGAACTACATCGCCGAGCTGCTACCGGCCGTGCTGTCCGGAGATCTCAATCCAGGCCGCGTCTTCGACTCGGTCATGCCGCTGGAGAACGCGCCCGAGGCCTACCGCGCCATGGATGAGCGCCGCGCCACCAAGGTCATGCTCCTGCCCTAGGCGGGATGGTCCCCGCCCCCACATCGGCAGAAAGCGGTAGTGCAGGCGCGGCACCATCAACATGACTTACTCGCGCCGTGAGAACTTGTGACTAAGGCAGGGCCTGAAGCTCTGTCTGGCGCTTCGTGGCCGAGGGAACAGTTGGCGCTTACCCCCACGGTCAGGGCCTCTTTGAAGCCCCCATGTTAGGGCAGTAGAAACCCAAGGCCTGCCAGTGGGGTCACCGATTAAAGGTTTCGAAGAGACGTTGCTGTTACCGAAACCGCTCCGAGTTTCTGGCCCTGGCCCTATAGACCCAAAATGCGCAAAGCGGTTAAGTTCGAAGTGCTCTAAATCACATGGAATACACCTCGTATTCGAGAGTTCATTGACGAAGGGGAGTTCATGTCACGGGTGTACATGTCACGGCGAAGAAGGGTCTGGCTACTAGTCGTTGGCACGATTGTTCTCTTGGCCGGGGTGGCACAGCTCGCAACTGACAACGGAAGGATCTGGTTGGGGGTGCTGCTGCTGCTGTCCGCGCTGACGGTCTACATCACCTCCGCGCGAGCGGTGGAAAAGAAACGATAGAAGCTTCAGTAGCACCGCAATGAGGAAACCAAAAAATGCCTAGCAAGAATAAACCCCCTCAAAAGGTCGCCTCGTTCTAGGTTTCGATGCATCGTGCGGCAAATGCAGCTCGATGGCTCGCCAGCTGAAGAACGATGCGGGGTCTGCACTCGATGTCGTCCCGCTGAACAACCCGGAGATGCGCCGGTGGCGTCACGAGGCCTTCGCCGAACCCCCTTGGGCGCCGACCCTGATTCAAGTAGACGCCGACGAATAAGCAACTGACGGAGGGGTCGGTTGGAAGATTGGGGCAGTTCTTGGTTCTGCTCTGGGACCGCAACGAGCTGCGATCGCGCTGAAGCACATCGGAGAAATGCGTCTCGCACTGGGAGCTGCGGGACTGGCAGCTGGGGGCCGCGACAATCGTTGGAATGCCATGTGCTGCCTTCGCGAAAGGCAAACCCGTGAACCGACAAATCTCTCACGATGAGGACTTCGCAGGAGGCGCAGCGGTAGAAATGCTCGCCCATCACCTCACAACGGACGACGCTCATAACGTCCTTGCGTTCGCTGCAGCCGGCTCAGGTGCAGCGACCCTCAGTCGGCTTTCCGACCGTACACCTGGCAAGGCGGTTGAGGTGGGTGCAAGACGCATGACGCTGATTGATGGCACCATCTCAGAGGCTTACTATTCCTATGACCGAGCTTCCGGCGAAATGATTGTCGTGCAAGTCAATACGGAGCTCGTCGATGGTCAGGCCTCTATAGCTTGGATCCTAGATGTCACGGAAGGGGCCGCAGACTACGCGGAATCGTCGTTCAGCATCCGGCAGAAGAGTGTCAACGGGGCGCTGGTGCGTCGTCTTGACCAACCACTTGACGCCGAAGGACGTCCAACACTCAAGCTCGCCAACAACGAGGACCCTTGCGGAGGCTGCAACGGTCTTTATCGCATCGGAGGCGAGGAACGTCGCGAGAGCTGCTACTCTTCCAGCGTTGTTGCTTGCTTCCTCGCCGCCGCTGGATGCGCTGGCTGCATCACATGCTCGAGCACAGGTACCTGTATCTTCTGCGCCATGACAGCTTGCGGCAGCATCCTACTTAGCTGTTGCGACCAAGTAACCGGACCTTCAGGTGAGCGGTGCAATCGCGCCTGTTGAGCGATCCTGACCGGTACGGCACCAAAAGGCCCCTAAAAACCGCCCTCACGAGGCAGCCGGGCCGGGGCCGATGGCGCGTGGCTACTCGTTGAGTAGCCCGCGGATATCATCCGCCGTGAGCGCGGAACCGAAGCCGTCGCCGTCGTCCATCACGGAGGAGATGAGCTGGCGTTTGGCGTCCTGTAGGGCCACCACCTTCTCCTCAATGGTGTCCTTGGCCACCATGCGGTACACCATGACGTTGCGGGTCTGGCCGATGCGGTGGGCGCGGTCCACGGCTTGGGATTCGGCGGCCGGATTCCACCAAGGATCCAACAGGAAGCAGTAGTCCGCCTCCGTGAGGTTCAAGCCAAACCCGCCCGCCTTAAGCGAGATGAGGAAGACCGGGGCGCGGCCCGCCTTGAACGCCGCGATGACCTCTTGACGCTGCCGGGTGGACCCGTCCAGGTAGACGTATTCCACCCCCTCCGCCTCCAGCCGATCCGCCGCCCGCTTGAGGAAGGAGGTGAACTGACTGAAGACCAGCGCGCGGTGGCCCTCAGCGAGGACGTCTTCGAGCTGCTCGAACAACACATCCAGCTTGGCGCTGGGAACATCCGCATACTCGTCGTCAATGAGCGATGCATCGAGGGACAGCATGCGCAGCAGGGTCAGCGACTGGAAAATCGTGAACCGGTTCTTGTCCATGTCCTCGACGAGGCGCAGGATCTTTTGCCGCTCGCGTTGGAGGTGCGTGTCGTAGATCTTGCGGTGTTTCGGCGTGAGGTCCACGTGCAGGACCTGCTCCTGCTTGGCCGGCAGGTCCGTGACCACGGCGTCTTTGGTGCGCCGCAGCATGAAGGGGCGTACGCGTCGCCGCAGACGGCCCAACGGTTCGTCGAGCCCCTGACGCTCAATCGGCCGCTGGTAGTTCTCCGCGAACCGTAGGGCCGAGGGGAACAGGCCCGGGGAGACAATGGCGAAGATGGACCACAGCTCCATGAGGTTGTTTTCCATGGGCGTGCCCGTGATGGCCAGCTTGAACCGTGCCGTGAGATCCCGAGCGGCCTGATGCGCCTTGGTGGACTTGTTCTTCACGAACTGGGCCTCGTCGAGGACGAGTCCGGCCCACGGCTGGTCCTGATAGGCCTCGGCGTCGAGCCGGAACAAGGTGTAGGAGGTGATGACGACGTCGTACTCCTCCGCCAGGGCGCCCAACTTCACGGCCGCGCGCGGCTGGGTGTCCGTCACGGTGGCGACGGAGAGCTCCGGCGCGAACTTCGCGGCCTCGTCCGCCCAGTTGCCCACCACGGAGGTCGGGGCGACCACGAGGAACGGTCCGGGCTGGTTGGCCGGGTCGGCGCTGGCGCCGGTGTTCCACGCGTCCTTGGCATGGAGCATCAGGGCGAGGGTCTGCAGGGTTTTACCCAGCCCCATATCATCGGCGAGAACACCGCCGAGCCCGTTGTGCCAGAGCGTGGCCAGCCACGCAAAGCCGTCCTTCTGGTAGGGGCGGAGGTCGGCCCGCAGCCCCGGTGGCAGCGTCACCTCGCGCTGCTCCGCGAAGTTCAGGAGGGACCCGACGCCGGCATACCAGGAATCAGGGCCCTCCGAGTTGGCGGCGAGCGCGTCCAGCTCCTCCCAGAGCGAGGCCTGGTAGCGGGTGATCTTCAGTTCCTCCGCCGTCGTGTCCGTCAGCGCCGTGGCCTCGGTGACCAAAGCGCGCAGCTTGTCGAACAACGGCTGCTCGAGCGAGAACCACGTCTTGTCTGGCATCAGCATGCGGGTCTCCCCGCGGGCGAGTGCCCGCAGGATGTCCGCATACGGGATGCGGCGGTCCCCGACGGCGATGATGAGGCCCAAATCGAACCAGTCGCGCCGGTCCGACTCCACCGTGGTCACGGTCAGCTCCGGCGCTTCCGTCAGCTCATGAAACGGCGGTTGCTCGCCCGTGGTGCGGACTTCGGTACCCTCCAGCGCGGCGATGGCCGGCATGATGGTGCGGATCAAGTCCACGGTATGCAGGCCCGTCAGCGTACGCGGCGCGAGGACGGAACCGTGCAGGGGCGTGTCCACGAGGGTACGGAGGGCGGCCTGCTCCAACGCGTGTTCGGTCTCGGCATCACGGGTCTCGGTGTCGACGGTGATTCCGCCGTAGTCGAACTCCCACTCGACGTCGGCTTGGTCCTCACCGTTGAATTCAGTGGTCATGATCAGCTTCGGCGGCTGGATGTGCGGCAGCTGGACCGACCCGTCCGGGCTCGTGAGGGCCACCTTGCGCCCCAGTCGCGGGTAGAGCCGCCGCAGAAATTGCGGCACGTCCGCCGCCGGGATCTGAATCGCCTCCGGGTGGCGGAAGAGTTCACGTTCCGTCTCGTTGAGGCGGTGCCGCATGGGGGCCAGCAGGATGCGCGACCCCCCGGAGACGGCGAGGTAGGCCCCGTGATGGCCGATGGGGCCGGCCGGTAGGTCCGTGCTGAGCGGCACACGGGTGAGTTCTTTGTCCGCGGTGTCGGCAGACCCGCCCGCGGCGCCGTCGTCCCCGTGATCCGGGGCGTCAACCGGCTGCGCGGGCCCCGCCGGTTCGGAGACGAGGAGGCTGGGCCGCAGCAGGAGATCCTCGCCGTGGCCGTCCTCGCCGCGGGTGGCGTCCAGGCTGAGCTCGGCCGGTTCGATGAGCTCGATGCTGGTTTCGCCCTGCCGGCCGATGAAGGCGATCCCGAGTGAACGGGCCTCGGCCAAGAGGTTCCACAACAGCGGCGAGGAAAAATCGTCCAGGTTGATCCAGTCGTTGTCCTCACCGAAGTACAGCTGCCCATTAGCGCGGTGCAGCGGGACGAACTGGCAGAACCAACGATGCTGTTCCTCATCCAAGTTCAGGCCATAGGTCTTGAAGCTGATGGAGTTCCAGCGCAGGTTTCCACGGACCCAACGCCCGTTGCCGGAGCGGACCATGGGGCGGACCCCGAGTTGGAAGCGGCGGCTGGCGCGCGTGCGTCCAGCACCGCTGCCGGGGGCCCACTGGCGGTGCGCGGAGAGCATGTTGTCCCGCAGTTCAAACTGGAGCGCGAGGGGCTGAATGTTGCCGCTCGGGTCCACCGCGTCGGACGCGCCCCGCCCGGCGTGGGGCGCCGCAGGATGCTTGGCTGCTCCCGCCGACAACAGGCCATCGAGGCTCTGATGCCACGCAGGCGTTTCCGTCGGAAGGTCCGGCGCTGGAAAGTCCTCCTTGGCGGCCATGTGCAGCGAATTGGATTGGATCATGATGGCTGCGGTGTGCTTGCAGTTCTGGCCGACGGGGCAGGAGCAATAGGCCGCGGCGATGCGCCAGCCGTTCTTGGCGTTTTCCAGCTCGACTGCCGGCGTGTACGGCTCGGCGGCGGTGCCCTGGACGTCGGCGCTGAGCGTGTCATCCGCCGTGTCCCAGTCGATCTCCAGGATGGCCGCTGAATCCGCGTACTCCTTGCCGCGGGTAAACGCCGCGCCCCCGACTACGCGGAGGATTTCACGGGCGTCGATCAGCGGGAACTGCTCAGTGGTCATCCGCATATGTTTTCACGATTCGCGCCGAACCCGCTAACCGTCAGGTGTGGGGAGGGTGGAGCGCGCGTGAACGCTCAGCCGGAGGATGCGCGGCCCCTACACGGGGGCGGCGGTGCTGGAGCGCAGGCGCAGTGACGGTTCAAACCGCTGGTCCACACAAGGGGCAGCCGGGAAGGCGACGCGACGAAGCGCGGCGCGCGCGGCGGCGTGGGACATGGCGGGAGCATCCACGTCGACGGTGGTGAGCTCGACGCCTGTCAATCCGGCGGTGCGCGAGTTGTCGTAGCCGACCACCGAGAGGTCACGTGGTACCGCTAGCCCGTGGGCGAACGCCGCTTCACGGACGGCGAAGGCCAGCTCGTCGTTATGCGTCATCACGGCTGTGGGGCGCAGGGCGGCGGGGCGGGCCATCAGGTCGGCGGCGGCGGCTGCCGCGACCTCGCGCGAGTATCCGTCGGAGACGATGACCTCCGGGGTCAGCCCGCGTTCGGTCATGACGCTCACGTAGGTGTCCCGGCGCGTGGTGTACCCGGTGACGGCTGGCCCCGTCAGGTGCGCAATGCGGCGATGCCCGAGGCCGAGAAGGTGCTCGAGGGCGAGGCGGGTCCCCGCCGCGTCGTCCGGGTAGACGCTGTCCACGCCGGCGATATGGCGGAAGAGCGCGACGAGCGGGGAGCGGGCGTTGAGGGCGACGGCGTCGTCTTTACTGCCGGTGAGCGCGGTGGAGATGATCACGCCGACGTTGGCCTCCACGAGGGCATCGACCGCCCGGGGATCTGGATGTCCGGGGGCGGTGTCCACGGCCAAGACCAGCCGCTGCTGGGCGTCAGTGACGACTTCTTGAACGCCGCGCAAAACGGTCGAGTAGATGTCATTGCGCGCGTCCAAGAGATGCAGGCCGACGGCGGTGCGGCGGCGGGTGGCGAGGTCCGCGGCCAGGCCGTTGCGTCGGTAGCCGCGCCGTTGAGCGGTGGCCAGGATGCGGGCCCGCATGTCCGCCGAGACGCCCGGCTGGTCCCGCAAGGCGAGCGATACCAAGGTGCGGGACACCCCGAGCTCGCGGGCCAGATCCGACTGCGTGGCGCCCGGTGAGCCGGCACCGAGCGCCGCGGATGCGCGGGGAGAGTCGTTCATGGATCTCATCTTCGCATGGGTCTGGCCGTCGCCGGAGAACTTTTTTGTGTATATGACCTGACAAACTTACTTTCGCGCGTTAGTCTGATGAGACACAGATCACAGATGGATGAGACGAAGGAGTTGTGGGCCATGAGTTCGCACCCATTTACCGCCCCCGGTGGGACGCCGACGCTGCCGCCGCTGACCGGTGGGCCGCATCGCCGCCGCTTGGGCCAGGTGGCCTTGATCGCCACGTTCGGCGGCCTGCTGTTCGGCTATGACACGGGCGTGATCAATGGCGCGCTGCGCCCGATGTCCGCCGAACTGGGCTTGAATGCGTTCACCGAGGGCGTGGTGACGTCCTCGCTCCTGTTCGCCGCGGCCGTGGGCGCCATGCTCGGCGGTCGCATCTCGGATGGCTGGGGCCGGCGCAAGACCATTCTGGTGTTGGCGGTCGCGTTCTTCGTTGGAGCCATGGCCGTGGTGTTTGCGCCCGGTTTGGGGGTCCTCGTTGCGGGGCGCATCGTCCTGGGGCTCGCCGTCGGCGGCGCCTCCACGGTGGTTCCTGTGTTTCTGGCGGAGCTGGCGCCCTATGAGATCCGGGGCGCCCTCGCCGGACGAAACGAGCTCATGATCGTCATTGGGCAGTTGGCCGCGTTCGTGGTCAATGCCATCATCGGCAACACGCTCGGGCACCTCGAGGGCGTCTGGCGCGTCATGTTCGCCGTCGCCGCGTTGCCGGCCATCGCCCTCTTCATTGGCATGTTGCGCATGCCGGAGTCGCCCCGCTGGCTGGTCGCCCAGGGTCGCATCGACGAGGCCGCGGAGGTCTTGGGCACCGTGCGCTCGCCGGAGCGCGCGGCCGCGGAGCTCGATGAGGTGCGTCAATCCGCGGCTCAGGACGAGCGGGCCGTCAACGAGGGCTTCGGGGCGCTGCGGAACTCGTGGTTCGTCCGGATTCTGTTGGTCGGCATCGGCATCGGCGTCTTTCAGCAATTCACCGGGATCAACTCGATCATGTACTACGGGCAGACCGTCTTGGTGGAGTCGGGCTTCGGTGAGCGGGCCGCCTTGGTGGCCAACATCGCCCCCGGCGTCATCGCCGTGGTCGGAGGCCTCATCGCCCTGCGGCTGATGCAAACGATGGATCGACGCAAGACCCTCATGATCGGCTTTTCGCTGACCACGGTCTGCCACCTGCTGATCGGCACCTTTTCCATCGCGCTCCCCGAAGATCATCCGGCGCGGCCGTGGGTCATCCTGCTGTTGGTGGTGGCGTTCGTCGGGTCGATGCAGACGTTCCTGAATATTGCCGTGTGGGTCCTCCTCTCGGAGATTTTCCCGCTGCGGGTCCGCGCCTTCGGGATGGGCGTGTCCGTCTTCTGCCTGTGGATCGCCAACGCGGTGCTGGGCCTCTACTTCCCGACCCTCGTGGAGACCGTGGGCATTACGGGGACCTTCTTCCTCTTTGCGGGCCTCGGCGTGCTGGCCTTGCTCTTCGTCAAGACGCAGGTTCCCGAGACGCGTGGCATCACGCTGGAAAAGGTGGAGGAGGACGTGCAAACGGGCGAAATTTTCCTGCATCACCTCCGCGCGGAGAAGTGAGCCCATGAAGGTGCCACATTGTTTAGTTGTCCTGACAAATGTTTGACAGGACATATCGAGTCGTAGCAGAGTATTCGGTGACAGGTATCACACCCGCGAGGGTGGAGGCAGGGTTAAGCAAGAAAGGCGGGACGACGTGAGCTTCGACCTCTTGACGATGGGGCGCATCAGCGTGGACATCTATCCCAACGACGTCGGGCGGAGCCTGGAGGACGTCGAATCCTTCGGGAAGTACCTCGGTGGATCCCCCTCCAATGTGGCCGTCGCCGCGGCCCGGCATGGGGACCGGACGGGCGTCATTACGCGGACGGGGGAGGACCCGTTCGGGACGTACCTCCACGGCCAGCTGAGCAAGTTCGGGGTGGACGACCAATTCGTGAGCGCGGTACCCGGGCTGCAGACGCCGGCGACCTTCTGCGCGATCCTCCCGCAGGAGCAGCAGTTCCCGCTGTACTTCTACGGCCGGTTCCCCACCGCCCCGGACCTGCAGATTCGGGCCGACGAGCTCGACGTCGAGGCGATCGCCGCGGCGCGCGTCTTCTGGTCCACGGTGACCGGGCTCTGCCAAGAGCCCAGCGCGTCGGCGCATCTCGCGGCCCATCAGGCCCGTCCCCGGACCGAGCTCGCAGAGGGGCAGTACACCGTGCTCGACCTGGATTACCGGCCCATGTTCTGGGAGTCGGTGGATGAGGCCCGCGCCCGCGTCGCCCAGGTGCTTCCCCACGTCACCGTCGCCATCGGCAATGACGAGGAATGTGCCGTGGCGGTCGGCGACGGAACCCCGGACGAGCAGGCGGACCGCCTCCTCGACGCCGGCGTCGAGATCGCCGTCGTCAAGCTGGGGCCCGAAGGGGTTATGGCCAAGACCCGGACCGAACGCGTGGTCTCCGCGCCAGTTCCCGTCGAGACCCTCAACGGGCTGGGTGCTGGCGACTCCTTCGGCGGAGCGTTCGTCCACGGCCTGCTGGCCGGGTGGCCGTTGGCCCAAACCCTCGATTTCGCCAACGCCGCTGGCGCCCTCGTGGCCTCCCGCCTCTCCTGTGCCGATGCCATGCCCACCACCGACGAGGTCCGCGCGCTCCTGAGCGAGCGCGGCCGCCTCGTCCCCAACACGGAGGCTTCCGTATGACCGCCCTATCTCTGGATCTCGACGATCCCCGGCGCTATGAATTCCTGACCAGGCTTCGGCTCGAGGACCCGACGTCCGTGGCCCGGGCCGCGCAGGCTCGCCGCCGCCACGCGGGACCGCGGCTCGGCGAACAGAACTTCATCGTCGCCGCCGACCACACGGCCCGCGGCGCGATGGGGGCCCAGGGCAATCCCTCGGCGATGAATGACCGCCGTGTCCTGCTCGACCGTCTCCAAGTAGCGCTCGCCCATCCGGCGGTCGACGGCGTCCTCGCCAGCCCCGACATCCTCGATGACCTACTGCTGCTCGGCGCGCTCGAGGGCAAGTTGGTCTTCGGGTCGATGAATCGTGGAGGCCTGGCCGGCTACGTCAACGAGTTCGATGATCGCTTCACCGGACACACGGCGCAGGCGCTGGCGGATCTCGGAGCCGACGGCGGCAAGATGCTCACGCGTATTGCCTACGACGACGCCGCCACCGCCTCGCTGCTCGAGGCCACGGCGCACGCCATTGACGAGCTCACCTCGCGCGGGCTCATCGCTATGGTGGAACCCTTCCTGTCCCAGCGGGTCGAAGGGCGCGCGCGCAACGACTTGACCCCGGAGGCGGTGATCAAGTCCGTGGCCATCGCGGCTGGCCTCGGAGCCAGCAGCGCCTATAAGTGGATGAAGCTGCCCGTCGTCGCCGACATGGAGCGCGTCATGGCCTCCACCACGATGCCTACGGTCCTCTTGGGTGGGGACCCGACGGAGAAGCCGGACGAGGTCTTCGCCTCGTGGGAGCGAGCCCTCGCCCTGCCCGGTGTTCAAGGCCTCACGGTGGGACGCACGCTGTTGTACCCCGCCGACGGCGACGTCGACGGCGCCGTCGCGGCAGCAGCTGGGCTGCTGCGCCGCAGCGCGCCGCAGGAGCAGGAAACGGAGATTCACGCATGAGCACCCGCACCATGACGGTGGCCCAGGCCGTCGTCGAATTCCTCGGCCGCCAATACACGGTGGATACCGTTGGTGGGCAGAGCTACCGGGAGCGCTTGATCCCCGGGATGTTCGGCATCTTCGGTCACGGCAACGTCGCTGGCGTGGGTCAGGCGCTGAAGCAGTATCAGGCAGCGGATCCCACCCTGATGCCGTACTACCAAGGCCGCAACGAGCAGGCGCAGTCCCACCAGGCGGTCGGCTACGCCCGCCACACCCGCCGCCGGCAAACCTACGCGGTGACGACGTCGATTGGCCCGGGCTCGTCCAATCTCCTGACGGGTGCCGCCTTGGCCACGTCGAACCGCTTGCCGGTGCTGCTGTTGCCCTCCGACACGTTTGCGACCCGCGCCGCTGACCCCGTGCTGCAGCAGCTCGAACACCCGCACGGGTATGACATCACCGTCAACGATGCCTTCCGCCCGCTGTCCAAGTACTTTGACCGGGTCACGCGCCCCGAACAGCTGTTCTCCGCGCTGACCCACGGATTGCGAGTCCTGACCGATCCGGCGGAGACCGGCGCGGTGACGATCTCCTTGCCGCAGGACGTGCAGGCCGAGACGATGGAGGTGCCGGAGGAATTCTTGGCCGAACGCGACTGGCGCATTCGCCGGCCCGCGCCCGAAGCTCAGGACATCGCCGAGGCAGCCCGGCGCCTTCGTGCCGCCCGGAATCCGCTGATCATTGCCGGCGGTGGCGTGCTGTACGGCTTCGCCACCGAGCAACTCCGCGCCTTCGCCGAAGCCACCGGGATCCCCGTGGGCTGGACGCAGGCCGGCGTCGGCAGCCTGGCCTGGGACCACCCGCAGGCGGTGGGCGCCATTGGCTCCACCGGGACGACGGCGGCTAATGCGTTGGCCGCAGAGGCGGACCTGATCGTCGGGATCGGCACCCGCTATGAGGACTTCACTACGGCCTCCCGCACCGCGTTCCAGAACCCTGCGGTGGAGTTCATCAACCTCAACGTTGCTGCCATCGACGCCTACAAGCACGGAACGTCCCTGCCGATCGTCGCCGATGCCCGCAAGGGGCTCGAGGCGCTGCAGGAGGCCGTCGGAGGGGCCCGGGTCTCCGCTACGGTGACTCAGCAGGTGGCGGAGGAAAAGGCCCGCTGGGACGCCACGGTGGACGCTGCATTCGCCGAGCGGTACAGCCCGCTGGTGAGCCAGAACGCCATTATCGGCGCGGCGAATCGCGCGATGGATCCCCGCGATGTGGTGGTGTGCGCGGCTGGCTCGCTACCCGGCGACTTGCACAAGATGTGGCGTGTGGCGGACCCGTACGGTTACCACGTCGAGTACGCCTACTCCTGCATGGGCTATGAGATCGCGGGCGGGCTGGGCGTCAAGCGCGCCGCGGTCGCCGAGGCGGACGGCCAGGACGGGCGCGACGTCGTCGTCATGGTGGGCGACGGCTCCTACCTCATGATGCACACCGAGCTCGTCACCGCGGTGGCCGAAGGCCTCAAGCTGATCGTGGTCCTGATTCAGAACCATGGGTACGCGTCGATCGGCGCGCTGTCCGAATCCTTGGGGTCTCAGCGCTTCGGGACGAAGTACCGCACGTTGGACGCCGCACGCCACACGTTCGACGACGGGGCCACGCTGCCCGTGGACCTAGCCACGAACGCGGAGTCCCTGGGCGCCACGGTCTACCGGATCGAGCCGGGGGAGACCGTCATCGAGGAGCTGGAAGCCGCGATTCAGCGGGCGAAAGCCGCCCCGGAGGGCAGCGGCCCGATCGTGATCCACGTGGAGTCGGACCCGTTGATCGATGCCCCGAGCTCCGAATCTTGGTGGGATGTGCCCGTCAGCGCGGTCTCCGCTTTGGAGTCCACCCAGCAGGCTTTCCAGACCTACACCGACCACAAGTCCCGGCAGCGCCCCCTCCTGGGTGGGCGGGCCCCGGGCGAAGCCTAAGGAGAACCGACGATGGAAAACAATGCTGTCACGATCGGCACCGCGCCGGACTCGTGGGGGGTGTGGTTTGCCGATGACCCCCGGCAGACGCCGTGGGAACGCTTCCTCGACGAGGTCGCTGAGTCCGGCTATCAGTGGATTGAGCTGGGCCCGTATGGCTACCTGCCCACGGACCCCTTGCGCCTCGCCGACGAGCTGAACGCGCGCAACCTGAAGGTCTCCGCCGGCACCGTTTTCACCGCGTATCACCGCGGTCAGGATCAGTGGGAGGCCGCGTGGGAACCGGCCCGGCGGGTGGCCGAGCTGACCGCCGCCATGGGTGGCGAGCACATTGTGGTGATTCCGGCCATGTGGCGCGACGACGTCACGGGGCAGGCGGTGGAGCCGGGTGAACTGACCGCCGAGCAATGGACCTCCCTCACGGAGGGCCACAACGATCTGGGGCGCAAGCTCCGCGAAGAGTTCGGCCTGCAACAGCAGTTCCACTCCCACGCGGACTCCCATGTGGAGAAACAAGCGGACATCGAGCGGTTCCTGCAGCACACGGACCCGAACCTCGTCACCCTGTGCCTCGACACGGGTCACGCCGAGTACGGGGGAGCGAGCAGCATCGACCTCATCCGCCGCTACCCGGAGCGCATTGGCTACCTGCACCTCAAGCAGATCAATCCGGACATCCTTGCCACGGTGCGCGCGGAGAACATGACGTGGGCTGGCGCCAACACGGCCGGCGTGATGACCGAACCACCCAGCGGACTACCGGACCTGCGTGAGGTCATCGAGGCGTGCGAGGGCCTCGGCCGCCGGCTCTTCGGCATCGTCGAGCAGGACATGTACCCGGTGCCGAGCTTCGATGTGCCGATGCCCATTGCTCAGCGCACCCGGAATTACCTGCTCTCCTGCGGATCCCGCACGCACGTTTAGTTGATTGGCGCCGCACGCCGGTGCCGCCGAATGAAAGGCACGCTATGACCAACAATCTGCGAGTCGCCGTCGTGGGTGCTGGCCGCATGGGAGCGGACCACATCGACCGGCTCCATACCCGCATCGTCGGTGCCACCGTGAGCGCCGTCGTCGATATCGACGCCGAGCGGGCGAGCGCTGCAGCCGCCCGAGTCCCGGCCGCGCAGACCTTCGCCACTGCCGCGGAGGCCTACGCCTCCGGCACCGTGGACGCTGTCCTGCTCGCCACTCCCGGGTTTCTCCACGAGGAGGCCCTGTTCGAGGCACTGGAGCGGGACATCCCGATCTTCTGCGAGAAGCCGCTCACCCCCGACGCCGAGTCCGCGTGGCGCGTCATCGAGGCCGAGCAGGCACTGGGGCACCAGCGCATCCAGGTCGGCTTCATGCGCCGATTCGACGCGGACTACGCCCAGCTGGGCAGCATCATTTCCGGAGGGACGCTCGGCGATCTCCTCATGCTGCATTGCCGCCACCGCAACCCATCCACGCCGGACGGGTTCACGAACGAGATGCTGATCAACGATTCCGTGGTGCATGAGTTCGACGCCGTGAGGTACCTCACCGGCGAGGAGATCACCTCGGTCCAGGTGCGCCTGGGCAAAGCCAGCCGCCGGGCGCGTAACGGTCAGCACGATCCGCAGCAGGTCCTCATGGAGACCGCCTCCGGAGTGCTGGTGGACGTGGAAATCTTCGTCAATGCCCAGTTTGGGTATGAGGTTTCCACTCAGGCGAGCCTCGAGGAGGGGATCGTGGACATCGGCGCGGACCACGGGCCGGTGACCCGCACGGCCGGACGCGTCGGTGGAGCGGTCACCCCGGGGTTCGAGGACCGGTTTGGGGCCGCGTACGACCACGAGATCCAGTCGTGGGTGGATGCCGCGCTGCGAGGCGAGATCGGTGGACCCACCGCGTGGGACGGGTACGCCACGGCCGCGTGCTGCGAGGCCGGTGTGCGCGCCCAATCGACCGGAGAGAAAGTGACCGTGACCCTGAAGGAGAAGCCGGAGCTGTACCGATGAAAATCGCCCTCGACCCCACCCCGTTTCACCATTCGCACTCCCTGCTCGAATTCCCGGCTTTGGCCGCCGAGCTGGGCTACGAGTACCTCCAACTGACCCCACACCCGGACATGATCCCGTTCTATATCCACCCGAAGGCGGACCAGGACCTGATCCGGAAGTTCCGGGCCGCGTGCGATGCCGCGGGGGTTCAGGTGGCGAGCATCCTGCCCGTGCTGCGCTGGTCCGCTCCCGACGAGCAACTGCGGGAGGCGGCCGTCCGCTATTGGAAGCGGGCGTTGCAGATCGGCGTCGAGCTGGGCGTGCACCAGTTCGGCACCGAATTCTCGGGGCGCCCGGAACACCCGGAGCTCTCCGAGGCGAGCTTCTACAAATCCATGGAAGAGCTGCTGCCGATCATCGAACGGGAGCACCTCCACGTGGCGATCGACCCGCACCCGGACGACTTCGTCGAAGAGGGGCTTGCCGCCCTGCGCGTCATCCGTGGCCTCAACTCGCCCAACGTGGGCATGGTCTACGTGGCTCCACACACGTTCCACATGAACGATGCCCCGCTGGACATCCTGCAGGCCGCGGGGGACAAGGTGCGGATTGTGCACGTGGCGGACACCATGAACCATCACGCCTCCCATGGGCTGCGCTACATCACCAACCCGCCCGGTAACCCGGTCCGCGTGCATCAGCACCTGAAGGTCGGGGACGGGGACGTGAACTTTGACGAGCTCTTCGGCGGGCTCGCCGCGACGGGCTTCCTGGACCGCGAAGACAGCGTGATCTGCTCCTCGGTGTTTGCGGAGAATGAGAACGCCCGAGAGGTCTCCCGCTACCAACTGACCACCATCAAGGACTTGGTGCGGCGCGCCAGCGCCTAGCGCCCCCACAACGTGAGGAACGAACGCATGACTACCAGCATCAATCACTACATCAACGGCGCGGAGACCGCCGGCGAAGGCACCGAAACTCAGCCCGTCTACAACCCGGCGACCGGCCAGGTGACTGGGCAGCTTCAGCTGGCCAACGAGGCGGACCTGAATGCGGCCGTGGCTGCGGCCCGCACCGCGGCCGACTCGTGGGCCGAGGTCTCCATCGCCAAGCGCACCGCCGTTCTCTTCAAGTTCCGCGAACTGCTGGCGGCCAACACGGAGGAACTGGCCAAGATCGTCACCAGCGAGCACGGCAAGGTGCTCTCCGATGCGGCGGGCGAGATTGGCCGCGGACTCGAGGTCGTCGAGTACGCGTGCGGGATCTCCCAGTCCCTCAAGGGGGACTTCTCCGATCAGGTGGCCACCGGCATTGACGTGCACTCCTTCCGCCAGCCGGTGGGCGTCGTCGCCGGCATCACGCCCTTCAACTTCCCCGTCATGGTGCCATTGTGGATGGCGCCGGTGGCCATCGCGGCCGGCAACGCCTTTATCCTGAAGCCGAGCGAGCGGGACCCCTCCGCTTCGCTGTTCATGGCGCGCCTCTGGAAGGAAGCGGGCCTGCCGGACGGCGTCTTCAACGTGGTCCACGGCGGCAAGGACGCCGTGGACGGCCTGCTGGCGCACCCCGACGTGGACGCCATCTCCTTCGTCGGTTCCACCCCGATCGCCAAGTACGTCCACGAGACGGCGACGGCGCACGGCAAGCGCGTCCAGGCCTTGGGGGGCGCCAAGAACCATGCCGTGGTCATGCCGGACGCCGACATGGACGTCGCCGCAGACCACCTGACCGCGGCCGCCTTCGGCTCCGCCGGCCAGCGCTGCATGGCCATCTCTGTGGCCGTCGCCGTGGGCGAGGCCGGTGACCTCGTGATCGACAAGCTGGTCCAGCGGGCCCGCGAGGTCAAGGTCGCGAATGGCACCGACCCATCCGCCGATATGGGGCCCGTGATCACGCCGGCGTCGAAGTCCCGCATTCAGCAGATCGTGGGCGAGGCCGAGTCCGACGGCGCTGCCGTGCTCGTCGACGGCCGTGACCTGGTGGTGCAGGACCACGAGGAGGGCTTCTTTGTGGGCCCCACGCTGCTGGATCAGGTTCAGTCTGAGATGAGCGCTTACACGGAGGAGATCTTCGGCCCCGTCCTGGTCGTGGTCCGCGTCGAGACGCTGGAAGACGCGATTCACTTGGTGAATTCGAACCCCTACGGCAACGGTACGGCGATCTTCACCTCCTCCGGATATGCGGCCCGGACCTTCACGCGCCGCATCCAGGTGGGCATGGTGGGCATCAACGTCCCGCTCCCGGTGCCGGTGGCATGGCACTCCTTCGGCGGCTGGAAGGATTCGCTGTTCGGCGAGCACCACATCTACGGGCCCGACGGCATCCGCTTCTACACTCGAAGCAAGGCGGTCACCACCCGGTGGCCGGAGGTGTCCGAGGCCTCCGGGGCGTCCTTCGCGTTCCCATCCAGCCAGACGCACTAAGTTCCGCTGCGGGCCGGCGCCCGGATCCCTCCGCTGGATCCGGGCGCCGGCCCGTGTGCCTCGACCGCATCGCAACGACGACGTCGGCCCGCTCACCCGTGAAGGGCGAGCGGGCCGACGTCGTTGGTGGCGGGGGACTAGGCGGTGAAGGGAAGCCGCGGATCGATGTCCTGGGCTTCCCACGTCTGCCGCACCCAGCCGTGGTGGGGGTCATCGGAGATGAGCCACTCGCGGACCGGCCCGGGGCCAGCCATGACGTTGAGGTAGTACAGGTCGTAGCCCGGGGTCGCCATGGCGGGGCCGTGCCACCCGTAGGGTACGAGGACGACGTCGCCCGAGCGGACCTCGGTGGCCACGTCGATGGGGCGCTCGTCCGAGGCGTAGACGCGCTGATAGCCGTGCGCGTCCGCGGTGCCGCCCGCCTGGACTGCCTCGGGGGCGTCGGTGCTGACGCGGGTTTCGAAGTAGTAGATCTCCTCCAGCTGCGTCTCTCCGTCCTTCTCCTCATCGTGCTTGTGCGGAGGGTAGGAGGACCAGTTGCTGGAGGGGGTGATGACCTCGCAGACAATGAAGCGGTCGGCCTCCAGCGTGGCGGGGGTGCCAAAGTTCTGCACCTGGCGGGAGGACTGTCCGGCGCCGCGGAGTTCCACCGGAATCTCTGCTTGGCGCAGGTGCCGGACCGGGTACTCGGCCTTCGCCGGGGCGGAGGCCACAGCGAGCCGGCCGCCGTCGTGCGCCGTGATCGTCACGGAGCGATCGATGCCCGTATACAAGACGTCGGCCGGGCCGTGGAACACGGACCGGCGCCCAGCGAGGACGTACTCAGTGCCGTTCACGCTGACGGTGTAATCGCCGCTGAGCGGAACGATGATGCGCTCCTCCGCGGCGGCCTCGAGCGTGACGGACTCGCCGGCGCCGACATCGCCGACCCGGAGGCCGGTGTGCTGCCAGCCGGCCACGTGCGTCGTGGAGTCGTGCGCGCCGAGCGAGCAAAACCAAGGGCCTTGTGCGGCAGTTCCGGTGGGGTAGATCCATTCGGTCACAGTGTGTGCCTCTTTCCGATGGGGGTCAGTTTTGCATCAAGGTCATCTCGAAGGTGTACAGGGCCGCCGAGTACACGTGATGGCCGGTCTCGACGGCGCGGCCCAGGTCATCCGTGGCGGTGCGCTGCATGGTGACGAGCGCCTCGCGCGGCGTGATGTTCAGCAGGTCGGCCTGCTCTTTCGATGCCAGATCGGCACCGATTCGCTGATGCGCCAAGTGGAAGGTGATGCCGAGGCCGCGCAGAACGTCGTAAAGCCCCCGCTCCGCGAGGTCGGCCTCGGTGATGGCGCCCAAGGACTGCGGGACCCAGTTCTCCATAATGGCCAGCGGCTGATCATCCACGGCCCGGAGCCGGACCATGTGATACGCCTCGGTGCCCGGCTCGAGTCCCAGCTGTTCAGCGATGTCCTCGTCCACGGGCTGCGAGGAAAACTCGAGAATGCGGGTCGAGGGGCGGGCGCCGGATTTCACCAAGTCGTCATGCAGGCTGGACAGTTGCAGCGGGCGGCGGACGCTCGGGGACACCACCTGCGTGCCGACGCCGCGCTTGCGCACGAGGAGCCCGGCGCGGACGAGCTCATCCATGGCCTTCCGCATTGTGGGGCGGGAGAGTCCTAATTGCCGGGCCAGCTCGATCTCGTTCTCGAGTTTGGTGCCCGGCGTGAGTTCGCCGGAAGCCACAGCGGCCTCGAATCCCTGAACCACCTGGTGGTAGAGGGGGACGGGTGAGTCCTTGGAGATTTTTAGGTTCAGTGCCACAATTCCGCTTCCTGGTCGACCGAGAGCATATGTGTCCTGACATTCTATCAAGTGCGGCATGTGAAGTCCATCACTCGGCCGCCGTCGGCTCACTGATGTAAGTATGTCAGAACATACTCTTGACAAAGGTGATCTACCTCATCACAGTTGACTCGTCAGAGCTTCGGCCCGAGCAGGGACTTCAGGAGAGGACTACATGACGACTGTGAAACTCGGGCTGGTGGGAGTTGGCCGCATCGGCCAGATGCACGCCCAGAATGTGTTGGCCGTGAAAGAGCGCTTCGCGGCCCGCGGGGTGGACGTCCGCCTGACGGTGGCGGATGTTGCCGTGGACTTTGCCCGGCAGGTGGGCACCGAACTCGGCGTCGGCGTCGCCGCGAGCGTCGATGAGCTCTTGGCGGAGGGCCTCGACGGCCTGCTCATCGCCACGGGAACGGCGACGCACCCGGACCTCATCCGTGCCGGACTGGCCGCCGGGCTGCCGGTGTTTTGTGAGAAGCCCGTGGCGTCCGACGTCGCCTCGGCCCTGCCGCTCGTGCGGGAGATTGAGGCCAGTGGTGGCGTGGTGCAGATGGGGCACCAGCGGCGCTTCGATGCCGGCTACCTCGAGGCGAAACGCCGCTACGCGTCCGGTGAGCTCGGCTGGATCCATGGCCTGCGCGCGATCACGGGGGACATGTTCCCGCCGTCGGTGGACTTCCTCGCCACCTCCGGAGGGCTGTTCCGTGACTGCTCGGTCCACGACTTCGACGTCCTGCGGTGGCTGACCGGTCAGGAGATCGTGGAGGTGGTGGCCCGGGGGTCCAACCGGGGAGACCCGGCGATTGGCGCGGTGGGAGACGTGGACACGGCGCTGGCCATGGTCACGCTCTCCGATGGGACGGTCGGCACGGTTTCCGCTACCCGCTACAACGGCGCCGGTCACGACGTCCGGCTTGAGATTCAAGGATCGCGGGATTCGCTGATGGTGGGACTCGATGAGGCGACGGCGCTGCGCTCGGCCGAGGTCGGGGTCCGCTTCCCGGAGGGCGCGCCGCACACCACGTTCGCCCAGCGCTTCCACGCGGCCTATGTGGAAGAACTGGCCGCGTTTGTGGAACTCATCCTCGGCGAACGGCCCAACCCCTGCACGCCCTACGACGCCGTGGCCGCCTCGTTGGTCGCCGACGCGGCCCAGCTGTCCCTGCGTGACGGGGCAGCCGTCGTCGTGCCGGACTTGCGGCGCGTGCTCGACGGCGTGGCGGAGCCGCCGGCCGCCGTCGAACTCGTCGCCGAGTCGGTGGCCCGGGACGGCGCGCGAGGCTAGGCCACGGACGTGCCGAACGCCAGGCCCAAGAGGTAGGTGACCGCGGCCGCGCCCCAGCCGATGGCCAACTGGCGCAGCGCGCGTTTGCCCGGGGACGCACCGGAGAGTAGGCCCACCACCCCGCCGGTGCCCAGCAACGCCAAACCCACGAGCCCCACGGACAGCGCCACGGCGGCCGTGCCCGTCAGGCCCAACAGGTAGGGGAGGATGGGGATGATGGCGCCGGAGGCGAAGAAGAGGAAGCTAGAAGACGCGGCACCGACGGCCGAACCAATCGTGTCCTCCTCACTGGTCGCTGGCCCGCGCTCGTCTTCAGCCTGAAAGGAGAGGGACGGGTCGCAATCGCACGTGAAGTAGCCGAGGCGCTCTCCGGCACGGTGCTCCGCCGCCTCGTGGGTCATGCCGCGAGCCTTGTAGACCAACACCAGCTCGTTGTGATTCAAGTCCAGGTGCGGGGCGGCCGTGAGCGTGACCTGCGTGGGGCGGGAGGCCAGCATGAGTTCACGCTGGGAGCGGACGGACACGAACTCGCCGGCGGCCATGGACAGGGCCCCGGCCAGCAGGCCGGCGATGCCGGAGAAGAGGACCACCTGGGTGCTGACCCCGGTGGCGCCGATGCCCATGACGAGGGCGAGGTTGGAGACGAGTCCGTCGTTGGCGCCGAAGACGGCGGCCCGGAAATTTCCGGAGAGTCGCTTGCGGCCGGCGGTGGCGAGCGCTCGGACAACCTCCTCATGCACCTGCTCGTCCGCGGCCATTTGCCGCGTGGCGTCCTGGTCCGTGATGTACGGCGAGTTTCCCTCGGCCCGTTGGGCAAGCGCCAGAACGAAGACAGAGCCAAAGTGGCGGGCCATGAAGCGCAGCAGCGTGCGGCGCAGTGAGGGGCGCGTGCCGGACTCCGCGTGCGGTCCCAGCAGATTTCGCCAGTGGGCCTCGTGACGTTCCTCGGCCTCAGCCAACCCCAAGAGAATTAGGCGTTCCTCGCCGGAACGCTTTTGGGCCAAGGTGCGGTACACGGCCCCTTCGGCCCGCTCGTCGGCGAGGTAGCGCCTCCACCGCCGAATCTCCCGCGGAGTGGGCGAACGGTCATCGGTACCGGGGTCTCCAGTGGAGGTCTGATCACTCATCACCGCCCAGTATATTCGCCCAGAATTACGCCGCTCGGATGATGCTCTAGCGCGCAGGTCAGGCCTACTGTTTGAGGTACGCACAACGCGCGATTGCAGGAGGAGATCATGAGCGGCACCGGGAACACCAACGATCCTCGGGATCCATATGGCCAGCAGCCAGGGCACCAGCACGACGCCGGCAGCCAGCCCTCGCCGTACGGCCCGTCCCAGCCAGAACAGCAGGGCGCGCCGTCCTACGGCCAGCCCGCGAGTCCGGGGCAGCAGGGGCCCTACGCACAGCCGGGTCCCTACGGGCAGCCGAACGCCTACGGCCAGCAGTACCCGTACAACCAGCAGGCGCCGTTCGGGCAGCAGCCGCGCAAGGCCAGCCCGCTGACCATCTGGGCCATGGTGCTGGGCATCGTGGCGGTCGTGATGTCCCTGATTCCCTTCGTCCACTACGCAGCCTTCGCGGTGGGCGGTGCCGCGATCATCGTGTCCATTCTGGCGCTGGTCAAGAAGGTGCACCGCAAGGGCTTCGCCATCACGGGCCTCGTCACGGGCATCATCTCGGTGATCGCCGCCATCCTCTGGTCCGTGTTGATCTCCGCCGTGTTTACGTGGGTGGGTGACGCGGCCGGGGAGTCGGCGAACTACACCTTCGAGGCGGGCTCCGATGAGCCGGCCGAGGTGGTCATGATCACCGAACTGAATGACATGGACCTGAATGAGCAGCAGTTGCCCGGCGGGGAGGTCATCAGCGAATCGGTGACGGCCAGCACGATCCTGGGCTCGATCGTCGTGAGCAACGTCGACGGCTCCACGGGCGAGGTCGCCTGCCGCATCTTGGACGAGTCCGGGACCGTGATCTCGGAAAACTCGGCCTCGGGCAATGACGCCGAGGCGATCTGCAGCACCGCCGAAGGGTCCTTCGGCGGCTAGTCAGTCCGCTATCAGGAGATTCTTGGTCAGGGCCTAGTGCACGCGCGCGGTGAGTCGTCTAGGGTTCGTAGAGTAGTGACCCACGGACCGGAGGAGGACCCATGAGCGGTACTGAGAAGAAGCACGATCAGCAGAACCCCCACGGCGGCCAGACCGCTTCCCCGTTCGGAGACACGCCCTACGACGATGCGGAGCGCGGCGACGCCGCGGAGGAACGCCCCACTGATCAGCCCACCGACCAAGTGCCGGAGGGCGAGGACGCGGCGTCCCCCTTCGGCGATGAGCCGTACGACGCCGATGAGGACAAGGACGCCCAGTAAGTCACTGGTGCGACGGCGGCGGCGGGTTACCGGGCTTTGCCCCGGTGGCCCGCCGCTCTGCGTTGGGCCATAAGGCGTTCGACGACGTCGCGCGCCGTCGTCGCGTCGACCCCGGGGCCGTGCGCCACGTACGTCGGAGCCTCATGCACGGAGCGCTGCAGCCGCGGTGCCGCACCAGCGGCAGCCGCCGGGCCGTCGTCGTACCGGTAACCCGTGTACGTTCCGCCCGCTTGGCGCACGAGGTAGGCGCCAGCGGCGACGTCCCAGGGATTGGTGTCAAAACCGAGGGCGATGTTCGTCCAGCCGGCCGCGACGTGGGCGAGTTCGAGCGCGCCGGAGACGGGGCGGCGTACGGTCGAATACGTGCTGATGAGCTCCGCGAAGCCGTCCAGCGCAGCACTCCCGTCGGTCGCGAGGTCCTCGGCGGACGGAAAATCCGTCATGACCGAGGCACGCTTCTCGGCGATGGTGCGATCCAGCGCGGGCAGCGGCTCGCCGTTGAGAAAGGCCCCAGCGGCCTCCGCGGCGAACAGGGTGTCCGCTACCGGGTCATAGACCACTCCCGCGACGACCTCGCCGTCCACCGCGGCGGCAAGTGAGACGCAGAAGAAGGCCACCCCGTGGGCAAAGTTGCTGGTGCCGTCGATGGGATCAATGATCCACTCCACCCGGCCCGCACCGTGCGCGCCGCCCTCCTCGGCGTGGAAGCGGCTGTCAGGGACGGCGTCGCCGAGCGCCGCCGTCAGCCGTTCCTCACTCGCGCGGTCATACTCCGTGACGAGGTCATGATGGTTGCGCTTGGTTTCGGTCCGAGCCCCGGACCGAAAGCCGGAGCGCAAGAGATCTCCCACCGAGCGCGCCGCGGCTTCGGCGACGCGGCGCAAGTGGGCGGATTCATCGGCGGACACGGGCGGGGGCGGCGTCGACTCAAGCACCCCACCAGCCTAGTCCGGCCGCCGGGATGCGGCGGTCAACGAGCAGGTGAACGGCAGCCAAACGTCGTCGGCCGGTCATCGCGCCCAAGTCGTTGACAGGCCACAGCCCGTGTCAGACTGGCTTCATGTCCGCAGCATTGAACGACGGCGGCGCCGGCCGCGCCCCGGACTCCGCCGAGCCAGCCCACGTGGGTCAACGGCTCGAAGACTCGTGGCACGCGTTTCGCGAGCGGTACTCCCGCTCCCGCGGCCACCTACCCACCGTCACCCCGTTCCGTGGATACGGGGTGAGTCAGACGTCCGCGGACGATGGCGGCACCGGCTGGGTGCGTGTGCTGGCTCGGGTGGTCTTGGCAAAACCGGGGGCCTTCTTCAACGGGCTGCGCCACTCTCAGGTGGTGGCGGACGGGATCCGAGGCTGGCGGAATTTTGTGTCCCCGCCGATTCCGTACGCCGAGGTGGAGGCGACCATCGCCGGGCAGGTGTTCCATCTCGACGCGGATCGCGGCGGCGTGATCGACGCCCGGATCGCGGTTAATCTGGCGCCGGGGTGGCACGAGGTCGTGCTCCGCAGTGAAGATTCCGAGCCCGCGGTGGTGCCGGTGCAGGTCATCGATGCCTCCGCCGATTTCGGCGTCATCTGCGACATTGACGACACGGTGGTGGTCACGGCCTTGCCGCGGCCCCTCTTGGCGGCCTGGAATTCTTTTGTGCTGTCCGAGCACGCCCGCGTGGCCACTCCCGGCATGGCCGTGATGATGGAGCGGCTGGTGACTCAGCATCCCGGTGCCCCGGTGCTGTATGTCTCGACGGGTGCGTGGAACGCGGCGGCGACCCTGACGAGGTTCTTGCAGCGCAACATGTTCCCCAAGGGCTCGCTCCTCCTCACCGATTGGGGGCCCACGGAGAATCGGTGGTTCCGCTCCGGCATGCAGCACAAGGTGAATGAGCTGCGGCGGTTGGCCCGCGAATTCCCGACCGTGCGCTGGTTGCTGATCGGTGACGACGGCCAGCACGATCCGGAAATTTATGCCGAGTTCGCCAAGCGTCACCCGGAGCACGTCCGCGCCATCGCGATTCGTCAACTCACGCCGTCCGAGGCCGTTCTCGCTGGCGGCCGCTCGGACCACACGGTCAACGCCACCCCGGGCGTCCCCTGGGTGTACGGGCCGGACGGGCAGAGCATTAGCGTTCAGTTACGCGCCCTCGACGTCCTCTAGGCCGCCACGACGGCCAGGACCGCCGGCTCCGACGCGGCCGAGGCCCGCAGTAGGCTAGTGCCTCGGCAACGGCGGTCCCGGGCATCCGGGGGAGAGGAGCGGAACGATGGCGGGCCAGACGGTTGAGGTCGAGGTGCCCATGCGCTGGGCGGACATGGACGCCTACGGGCATATCAACAACGTCAACATTGTGCGCATGATGGAAGAGGCGCGGATTGCGGCGTTCGGTGTCCCCGGCGGGACGGGCCGGCCGGGTGCAGAGCCCGCCGTCGATTTGTTCTCCACCGTTCCGGCGGACACTCAAACCCTCGTCGTCGAACACCGCGTCCGCTACGTGAGGCCGCTGGACTATCGCAACGTTCCCGCCCGGGTCTCCGTGTGGGTGGCCTCCGCGAAGGCCGCGAGCTTTGAGCTGGCCTACGTGTTTCGCGATCCAGTCGATGGGCACGAGTGCGTGCGCGCGACGACGACGCTGGCGTTCTTCTCGACGACGGAGCAGCGCCTCCTGCGCGTACCGGCTGAGCACCGTGCAGCGCTCGCGGCCTATGCCGGGGAGCCGCTCTTTACGTGACGGGCGCGTTTGCAAATTGAACTTGCTTAGGGCAACCTAACCTGAGTGCGCTGAGCTGCGCGCAATCCGTTTGGAAAGGGAACCCACGCGTCATGGCAGATGCTCGACCGGCCCGGGGCCGTAAGCCGCAAGTTGTCCTGGAGGTGCTGGCCACTCGCCGGCTCAATGATCATTTTGTGCGGCTCACGCTCGGCGGCCAGGGGTTTGCGCAGTTTCAGAGCAAGCCTGCGACGGATCAATACGTGAAGATTCTCTTTGCCGATCCAGCGCTCGGCCTAGAACCGCCGTATGACATGGAAGAACTCGCCACGACCTTGCCGCCGGAGCAGATGCCGGTGCGACGCACTTACACGGTGCGCCGCGTGGATCACGAGGCTGGAACCTTGGACATCGACTTCGTCTATCACGGCGAGGAAGGTTTGGCGGGCCCGTGGGCGGCCCAGGCGCAGGTGGGGGACGTGGTGTGCTTCGCCGGGCCCGGCGGCTTGTACGAGCCCGACGCCGAGGCGGACTGGCACCTACTGGTGGGTGACGAGGCCGCGCTGCCGGCGATCGCCGCGGCACTCGAGGCGATGGATGCGGACGCACGCGGCGAGGCTTACCTCGAGGTTGCCGGCCCCGCGGATCAGATCGATCTGGTGGCACCCTCCGGGATCAACGTGCACTGGCTGCACCGCGGGGGCGACTTCACGCCGGAGACCACGGGTCTAGTGGACGCCGTCGTGGCCGGAGTCTGGCACGAGGGGCGCGTGCAGGTGTTCGCGCACGGCGAGCGTGAATCCATGAAGGCTCTGCGCGCTTACCTGTGCGACGAGCGCGGCGTGGCTCGCAAGGGCCTGTCCCTCTCCGCGTACTGGGCCTACGGCCGCGCCGAGGACGATTTCCAGGCGGAGAAGCGCCAACCGGTGGGTCAGATTTTCCCTGAGGACGCCCCCGCCACGTCCTGATTCGGCCGCGCTATCCGGCGGCCTGGGCCGCGTCCGCGAACTCTTCGGCAAAGACCTCAGAATCGATGGTGGATTGCTGGCCCTCGGTGTAGCGGGCCCCGTGCACGGTGTGCCGGTTGACGATCGCGGAGCACGCAGCCACGGTCTCGGCGTCGAGCTCAAGGGCGTCCGCGCCGAGGTTCTCCAGCAGGTGGTCTCGGCGAGCTGTGCCCGGGATGGAGATGACGTGTTCGCCGTGTGCGTGCACCCACGCCAGCGCCAGCTGGGCCAGCGTGGCGCCGACTCGATCCGCGATCGGCTGCAGCTGGGCCACCAAGGACGCGTTGGCCGGGAAATTCTCTGCGCTGAACCGCGGCATGAAGGACCGGATGTCCGCCTGCGGTAGCGTCCACGGTTCATGGAGCGTGCCCGTCAGCAGAGCGCGGGAGAGCGGGGAGAACGCCACGAACGTGGTGCCCAGCTCGCGGCACGCGTCCAGCATGCCGAGCTCCGGGTTGCGTGTGGCGAGGGAAAATTCGTTCTGCACGGCCGCGATGTGATGCACGGCCTCGGCTCGCTTCAGGGTCTCCACGGAGACCTCAGAGAGGCCGATCGACCGGATCTTGCCCTCCTGCACCAGCTCCGCCAGCGCGCCGACGCTCTCCTCGACCGGCACGTTCGGGTCCAGCCGGTGGAGGTAGTAAAGGTCGACGGCGTCGGTGCCGAGACGCCGCAGCGACGCCTCGGCCTGCCGCTTGATGGAGGCGGGCTCCCCGTCCACGACCGTCCGTCCGTCCTCGGTGCGGCGCAGCCCGCACTTGCTGGCCAGGAAGATCTCGTCCCGCCGGCCGCCCAGAGCCTCGCCGACGAGTTCCTCGCTCACCCCGTGCCCGTACAAGGTGGCCGTGTCGAAGTGATCGACGCCAGCCTCGACTGCCTTCTGGAAAAGCCGTACCCCGTCGCGACGGTCCGGGAAGGAGGAATAGCCGTGGGTGACGTTCATGCAGCCGAGCCCGGTGGGTCGGACGGTTGCGTGGGCGAGAGCGCGTTGAGGGGTCATCCCCTACATGTAGCACGACGCCGCTGGGCCGCGCCGTCGTATTGCGTCACGTCTGAGGCGCGGGTCGTTGTGTAGGCGTTGGGCTGAGCTGCAGGAACGCACCGAGCGCGGCCATGCCCTCTGGGGTGGCCGGCAGGTAGTTGGTCAGCTGCGGCGAGCGGACGATGAACGCCTTCCACTTGCCGCGGGAGACCGCCACGTTGAGCCGATTCTGGTTGAGCAGGAACTCGAGCCCGCGCGCCGCGTCCGCCGGGGCCGAGCATGCGAGCGACACGATGGCGAGCGGGGCCTCCTGCCCCTGGAACTTGTCCACGGTGCCGACCGCGACGCCGTCGTACCCCGCCTCGTTTAGCGCCGCGCGCAGCACCTGCACTTGCGCGTTGTACGCGGCGACGACGATCACGTCGGCCGGCTCCACCGGCCGGGCGCCGCCCTCGTCCTCCCACGTCAGGCCGAGGTGCTCGCGCACCAGGCGCACGACGGCGTCGGCCTCCTCGGGGGAGGACACCGTGTTGCCGCTGTGGGGCACCAGAACGGTCTCGACGCCAGGCGTCACCGAGTCGAGCCGGCGCTCGGCGGCCGCCGGGGCCGAGGCGAGCTGGCCGTCGTAGCTCAGCGTGGAGACCGCGGCGCACAGTTGCGGGTGCATGCGCCACGAGTCAGAGAGGAAATAGCCGAACTCCGGTGGCAGGGTGGCGTGCCCGGCGGAGAGCCAGCCAAGCGCCGAGTCGTCCACCGGCACCGGGTGCGTGCCCTGCGTGACCTGGGGCAGCTGTTGCGGATCCCCGAGCAGCAGCAGGTTTTTTGCGGCCACGCCAACGGCCAGCGTGTTGGCGAGCGAGAATTGGCCGGCCTCGTCGATCACCAGCAGATCCAGGCTGCAGCGTGGCACCGCTTGACCGGTCAGGGTCCACGCGGTGCCGCCGATGAGGCAACCGCCGGCCTCGCCGAGCAGTCGCGTGATGTCCTTTTTGCTGGTGTTCGCCCACGCGGGTTGTGCGTTGCTGCCCTTTTTCGGCTCCTTGGCCACGCGTTCCGGGTCCACGCCGGCACCGATGGCTTTGGTGAGCATCCCGTCCACCGTGACGTGACCCTGGGAAACGACGCCGACCTTCCACCCCCGCTCTACGAGCGCGGCGATCACGTGCGAGCCCACGAACGTCTTGCCCGTGCCGGGTGGCCCCTGCACGGCCAGATAGGAGCGGTCTAGGCGTTCGACGGCGCCCAGCACGGCGCCGGTGAAGTCGTGACCCGTGGCGGTTTCGGCCGGCACGGGCAGGGCCGCCGGGCCGGTCAGGCGCGGGGGCGTGCGCTGGATCAGATCCAGCGCGGCGGTGCTCGGGAGCGAGGGCAGGTGAGCCGCGACGTCGTCGGCCACCTCGCCGAGCGCCTCCTCGAGCGACTTCGTGGCGATGGGCTGGCCCGGGGTGAGCGCCATCGGCAGTTCGTCGTGCGGGTCCGCGCCCTGCCGCGTGCGTTCTTGCGCGGTCAGCGTGACCGTGCCGTCGGCGTGCCGGACGGCCTCTGTGACCGTGAGGTTGAAGGCGCCTCCGCGTGCGCCGGCGTCGTACGGGCCCTTCGCCTCATCGTGGAGTTCACGTGGAGCGGGGGCCGCATACATGGCGAACCAGGTGGTGCCGGACCGCAGGTCGGAGCCCTCGGCAGGGGTGCCGCGCAGGCTGAGGGTGCGGGCTAAGGTGCGCGCCCGCGGGGTCGGTTTCTCCCAGTCCGCGAGCACGCGCGCCGAGGAGATGATCACGACATCGCGGGTCTCCTGCCATTCGATGGGATCCGATTCGAGCCGATCAAAGTGCGCCCACCAGTACTGCTTGCGTTCGCGCCGGTGAAAGCCCGTGGCCGCCGCAACCAAGGCGACGGCTTCCTCTCCGGGCTCCAGCGGACGGTCGGCCGGCACTGCCGTCAGGAACTCGGCAAGGCGCTGTTCGGACGCCGACGGCGGGGTGTCCTCCGGCTCCGGCGTATCAGTTCGGTCGGTGGACGGGGAGACGGCGGCGGAGCGTCCGGGGAACTGGGCGGCGAGTCCGAGCAGCCAGTCACGCAGGCGGAGCGTAGAAACGCAGTCGTACTCGTTGTAATCGCTGATCGAGGCGAGAACCTCGGCTGCACGTTCGGCGTTGCCAGCGTCCCGCGCCGACACATATTCGGCGTAGGCCACCACGGAGGCGCCGGCGTCCGTGACGTCGCCGTCGCGGTGCGCGCTGCCCATGTAGAAGGGCTCGAGCTTCTTGATGGAGTAGGAGTTGGCGCTGATGCGCAGGGAACTGCGCACCGTTTCCAACAAATCCACCAGCAGTCCCTCGCGCAGCCAGCGGTCAATAACGTCCTCGCAGACCGCGTGCCGGGCCGCCAGGTGGCGCAGGGCCGTCTTCTCATAGGACGCGTAGTGGTAGACGCGCAGCTGCGGGAACCGGGCGCGCCGCTCCTCGATGTAGGTCACGAAGTCGATGAACGCGGCGCGTTCCTCGGCGCGGGAGTGCGCCCAGAACGGACGGAACACCGGCGCCGTCGGATTCGGCGGGTGGTCGCCTGGGTGAGTCTCTGGGTGCTCGACGACGCCGAACAGGTACTCGAGTCCCCACGAGCCGGCGTGGGAAGAGCTCCCGCTCGGCTCCTGATACATGGGGTCGCCCTCAAAATCGAAGAAGACGTCCCCCGTGTCCGGGGCGGGCAAGCGGCTGATCATGTGGTCCGCGAGGAGGCGGTACCGCAGCGTGGCGTCCCCCGGCGCGGTGCCGTCGCCGTGATCGATGCCGCATTGCATGCGGGCCTGGTCCCGGAGCCGAGCGATCGCCCCAGGTAGCTCCGGTGTTCCGACGTCCTCCGAGGTGAGCTCGGCGAGGTCCGCCATGGTCGTGACGCCGCGCGCGTGCAGGCGCCGGCGCATGGGCAGGGACATCCGTGCCACCCGCAGCAGGTCATCCCGCGCCTCCACCTCCACCGCGCAATACTCGCAGCGTCCGCAGACCAGCAGGTGTGGCTGGCCCCAATCCACGGGGTCAGCCTGGGCTCGGTGCTGGCGCGTGAGGTCGAGGAATCGGGACTGGCGTTCGCGAAACACCGCGATCAGCGGTTCGATGGCGTGCCGGGAGTGCTCACCATGGCCGAGGACGAGCACGGCCTCGTCGGCGGGGACGAACCCTTCGGCACGTAGCTGATCGCCGTAGGCCGCGATCTGCAGCAGCGCCGTCGTCTTCGCGTGCCGCGCCAGCTTGGTGTCCCACACGGCGTACCGGCCGTCGTCGTTCTTGATGAGGAAGTCGGCATAGCCGACGAACTGGCCGTCCCAGAACGTGCCCTGAAAGACGACGTCGGCGCCGCTGGTGAGGGCGGCCAGCGTTTCGGTGCGGCGGGCGTCGAGGACGTCCGGCGACGATTTACCTGGCGCGGGAAGTTCGAGGACGCCGCCCGCGCGTCCCGGCTCCCAGCGCCCGTACTGATCGATCAGCTGGGCTAGGACCCGGTGCTCGTGGTCGTCGCCCAAGGCGGCGGCGCGGGCCGCCATCTCATCCCTCGCCACGTCGGGCGCCGGGCGGCGCTTCAGCAGATCATCCAGCGTGACGAGCGTCGCGTATTCGCACGTGCTCGCGGTGACCAGATCACTGGCCGAATGGATGAGCACGTCGTTATCGATAGAGAGGAACATGGGACTCCCGCTGCTTTGAGGTCTGACACCAGACTCTACGCGCGGTCAGAGCCTCATCATCTAGCACCTGAACACTAGACGCCAGTTGTGACCCTTGACACGTGATGAACGGCACGCTTATCGTAGCTGCCAAGACGTTTTAGCAAAACGTCTTGGCACGAGCAGGCGCTCTTGTCACTTGCCCCGAGAGAAAGTCGTCTACGATGTCCACGCGTCAAAGAATCTTTAGGGTCTCCTCCATAGGTGGCCTCCTTGCAACCGCGGCTCTCGCCGTCACGGCCTGTGGCGCCGGTGGTCCGGCAGAATCTGGCGGATCCGGTGACTCTGTCACCGTTCTTGTCGAGGCCGGTGGACGGGCAGAACTCACTGAGGTGGCGGAGGTGTGCCGGGAGACCACTGGCCTCGACGTCTCGTTCGTGGAGTTGCCATACAACGGACTCTTCAACAGACTTTCCAGTGAGTTCTCGTCCGGGAATGTCTCGTTTGATGTGGCCGCCCTCGACTCTGTTTGGCTGCCAAACTTCAAAGATGCCCTAGAGCCCATCGATGAGCTCTACACCGAAGACGTCAAACAGGACATCTTCCCGGCACTCGTCGAAGAGGCCCAAGTCGACGGGCACTTTATCGGTATGCCGGCGTGGACCAACACGGAGATTATTCTTTACCGTAAGGATTTGTTCGAAGATCCCGAAAACAAAGCTGACTTCGAGGCAGAGTATGGGTATGAACTTACTGCACCTGAAACTTGGGAGCAGTATGAAGATATCTCTGAGTTCTTCACTCGAGATGGGATGTATGGGACTGATGTCAAAGGCGCAGTCGAAACGGAGTGGCTTGCGCACGTCCTTCAAGCCGGATCGCCCATGGTGCTCGATGAAGACGGATCGGTCGTCATTGATAACGAAGCCCATCGTGAGGCTTTGGACTTTTACGTAGGGCTCGCGGAATCAGCGCCACCTGGCGCAGCACAGGTCGACTGGGCGGCGGCGCAGAATCTTTTCAATCAAGGCAAGACGGCGATGACTCGATTCTGGGCGCATGCCTACCGTCAAATTCCGGACGATGCTCCGATTGCCGGCAAGGTCGGCACGGCCCCGATGGTTGCCGGCGAAGCAGGTATCGCTGGGGTCCCGGGCCCGTGGTATCTCTCAATTCCTCAAGCGACTGACAACAAAGACAATGCCAAGAAGTTCATTGAATGCGCCTATGAAAATAACAGTCTGGGGATTGAATCAAGCCTAGGTCTAGCCGCTCGAATCTCCGCGTTTGAGCAGTATCAGGATCAGCCTGGATATGAGAGCTTCGGACCCCTCATCGAGACTTTGAATGCTGAGTCTACGGCTACCCGGCCGGCGACAGACAAGTGGCAACAGATCGTAGACACGGTGCTTGTTCCTCTCCTGCAGAAAGCAGTTGACGGTGGAGATTCTGCCGCTCTCCTTGAGGACGCCAAGAAGCAAATTGAAGCCCTCTTGAACTAATCACTGGCGGCCGGCATGTCTTCGACTATGCCGGCCGCCCCAACTAGCGGAAGAGAATCCCTTGCGCATCACCGATCGCCGCTTTGCACTCTACTTAATGGCACCTGCAGCGTTGTTTCTTGCAGTGTTCGTGGCCTACCCACTATTCAGCCTCGTTGCTGACAGCTTCTTTGAAATTTCCCCGGTTTTGGGAGGACCACGAGAGTTCGTGGGTCTCGATAATTACGTTCAAGCTTTCACATCGCAAGCCTTTGTGGGAGCTGGATGGCGAACCCTGGCCTACACGCTACTTGTCGTTACCCTTGAATTCGCTCTTGGCCTAGGAATGGCTCTTCTCTTTACGTTGCTTGGCCGCAAATCGCAGACGTGGCGGACAGTATTCTTGTACCCACTCATGATTGCACCGATTGTGGCTGGTCTGCTGTGGAAGTTTCTGATGATTGACAATTTCGGTCTGTTAGGAGCTCTCCTGCACCAAGTGGGTCTTCTGCGGGATCCCAATCAAATCGGCTGGTTGTCGAATCCCGACATAGTGCTCTTCTCCGTTGCTATTCCCGACATTTGGCTCACAACGTCCTTCATGTGTTTGGTGCTGTTCGCCGGGCTACAGAATATTCCTGGCGAACTGATTGAGGCGGCAAGACTCGACGGCGCTCGAGCTCCGGCGATGTTGTTCAAGATCATCCTCCCGCTACTCAGGCCTGTGATCGCTGTTGCGTTGGTCGTTCGTGGAGTCGATGCCGCTCGCGCCTTTGACTCTATTCTAATTCAGACTAATGGCGGACCACAGTCTGCATCAGAAACCATGAGTCTGTTGATTTATAACACTATGATTCGCTTCGGTGAACCAGGTCTGGCAAGCGCCATGGGCACTATTTATCTTATTGCCATGCTTGGCATCGCATTCGTCGCCGTCGGTACGATCTGGCGGCCGGGAAAGGACTCCTGATGACCACCGCACCAACTACTCAGCGGTCTGATCTGCGGGACTCGCGTGGCTCACGTCCTAACAGGCTAGGAAACATTCTCAAGCCGCGGCGATATCAGGCTGAAGGCCTAGAAGCTAGCAAACGAAGTACGCGTGCATTGCTTTGGGCACTTCTGGCTGTCGCTATGGTCCTCTACGGATTTCCCTTCCTGTACCTCCTACTCACTTCTTTCAAGACTCCACTCGACACGATCGCGGTGCCACCGACGATTCTGCCGGACACCTGGACACTGGAAAATTACATCAACGCACTCGGACGCGACGGAGTTTTAGCGTCGATCATTAACAGTACGCAAACCGCCGTCATCAGCACGATACTGTCGCTTGTGTTGGCTGTTCCCGCGGCTTATGGAATCACGAGATACAAAACGCCTAGTGGGCGCGTATTCATCATGGCCGCTTTGGTGACTCGAATGGTTCCACCAGTCGCCATTGGAATTCCCTTGGCTTCGATGATGTCCTCAGTCGGCCTAGCCGACACCCCAATTGCCCTGGCCATCGCGCACACGACAATTTCCCTGCCGTTATCTATCTGGCTAATGGCAAGTTTTTTTGAAGCAGTACCACAAGAGTTGGAAGAAGCGGCGACAGTTGACGGATGTTCGAGGCTGGGCGCGCTGTGGCGTGTCGTTATTCCAGTTGTATCGGGAGGTATTGCCGTCACGGCAATTTTCGCCTTCTTGGCCTCCTGGAATGAGTTCCTCTTCGCACTCCTGATGACAGCGATACGTTCCCAGACAACGCCAGTAGTTATTGCTAACTTCCAGACGCAATTTGGTCTTGACTGGGGATCCATGACCGCATTGGCGGCAGTATACTCTGTGCCGGTTATTATTCTCACCCTGCTCCTGCAGCGCAAAATTGTTGCAGGCATGACACTGGGTGCGGTCAAGGGCTAACGACAGCGAAATGAAAGGCGAATTATTATGACCTATGAGAATCGCTACGATGTCAGCACGTGGCCAGTTGGTGATCCGCTCGAAGATATCGGTGAGGTCCTCAATAGCATCATCGCAGACGTCCATCAACGACAATCGGCGAGTACACCACCGTACGGTGGTAAGCCGGGCGCCGTCATTTACATCCCGCCAGGGGACTATCGTCTTCGAACGCAAGTTCTTATCGACATCAGTTTCCTGCGCATCGAGGGATCAGGGCATGGTTTTACTTCGTCGAGCATTAGGTTCAATGTCCCTGAAGATCAATGGGAAGGGCTGCACGAACTTTGGCCTGGTGGAAGCCGTATCTTAGTTGATATTCCTAGGGAGCGAGGTGATGATACGGCCGGGGCTGCCTTTCGCGTCGAGCGTAGTGGTGACCCACGAATTAGCTCTGTGGAGTTTGTAGATTTTTGTCTTGACGGCCTGCATTTCCAAGAAGACGAATCAGATTTACCGGCGGAGAATACGTACTCAAATGGCAAGACGGGTATCTTAGTCGCCAGTCCTAATGACTCTTTTCGGATCAGCGGGATGGGGTTCGTTTACTTAGAGAACGCACTGACTATTTATAAAGCAGACGCGTTGAGTGTTCAGGATAATTTTATCGCCGAGTGTGGTTCCTGCATTGAACTTAAGGGTTGGGGTCAGGCTTCCAAAATCAATGATAATTTCATCGGTGCCGGCTTCAAGGGCGAATCGATCTATGCGGAGAATCACGGCGGACTTTTGATTGCGGGGAACAATGTCTTTCCACGTGGCTCCAGTAGCGTGCATCTCCATGGCGTGACCCGTTCCAGCGTGACAGGTAATCGTCTTCATTCTTTCTACCCTGGCATGCTTCGACTGAGCGGTAATAGTTCCGAGAATCTCATCGCGACGAATCACTTTCTTCGTGATCTTGAACCATGGACGCCCTTCCATGGTATTAATAATGGGCTCGATGACGATTACGGATTAATCAATATTGATGGGAGCGATAATTCTGTCGTCACCAATCACCTTTCACTCAATATTGATGGACGAGATGTCACTCCGTCGGGTTCCGCGCCGGTTGTCATTCGCTTGCGAAACGGTGTGGGCAACTTCGTTTCCAATAATCATGTCGTTGCTACACATGTCGACTCCAGCCAGAGCGACTCGTGCTTCGAAGGGCAGGTTGACTCGCTCCTATCGAAGGGTCCCTCGGGAGGCCTCGAGGTGGTCACGGTCTCGATTGAGGCCTCATCGGAGCGAAATACGGTTCTCGATTCCGGTCGTGAAACAGAGATTCTTGCCGACAGGTCGGTCAATGCCTTGAGGATTACACCTGAGGTCGGTGGATAGCAGCATGGCACGACGACAAGACTCGCTGCGGTCGTGTTGGTCTTCGCCGTCACCCACAGTGATCTCAGTGCCGGCGGTAGGATCTGCATCGAGGTCACGGCAGCATGGGAGAAGCAATGACGAGTAGACCGGTCGGAATTAAGGACGTAGCCGCGGCTGCCGGGGTCTCCGTGACGACCGTCTCGCACGTCTTGAATGACGTCGCGTACGCCCGCGTCAGCGCTAGTACGCGAGAGCGTGTCCAAGGGGTTGCCGAGCAGCTGGGCTACGGACCCAACAGGCTAGCCCGTGCGCTGCGGACTCAACGTTCCGGGATGATCGGCTTCATCAGTGAGGAGATTGCAACCACACCTCACGCTGGTCGAATCATCCTCGGTGCGGAAGAGGCGGCGCGGGCGCGGGGGTACCGCCTCATGATCATCAATTCCACGAGCACCGGGTCGTCGGAGTCCAACGACAACCTCATAGAAGATCTGCAAGACCGGCAGGTGGACGGCATTCTTTACGCCACGATGTACCACCGCAGGTTGGCGGCTCCTAGGGCCTTGGCCACTATGCCAGCGGTGCTCGTCGATTCCGAAGATGTGACCCGAACTGTTCCATCGGTCATACCCGATGAGGTAGCCGGCGCTCGGTCGGCCGTGCGCACCCTCATTGATGCCGGTCACACGCGCATCGGCATGCTCAACAACACGGACGACGTCCCCGCTACGCATTCGCGGCTAACTGCATACAAAGAAACGTTGGCAGAGTCGGGTCTAGAAATTGACGATGATTTGATTCAGTCGGACGTATCTGAAGTTTCCGGTGGCTATCAGGCTGCACTTGGTTTACTTTCCTCGACAGTGCGGCCGACCGCTATTTTTTGCTATAACGATCGCATGGCCATGGGTGCCTACCGTGCAGCTTCAGAGCTCGGATTGCGTATACCCGCCGACGTTTCAATCGTGGGGTTCGATAATCAACAGCTGATTGCTGAGAACCTTTATCCTGCGCTGACGACCGTTGCCTTGCCTCACTACGAAATGGGAGCGTGGGCGACGGAAACATTGATTAACGCGATTGAAGGCAAGGTAGATCTAAACAGGTTTGTCGAACATCCTACCGTTTTGCCTTGCCCACTCACGTTGCGCGATTCCGTGGCGGAGATGTCAGCAGTAGACCCTACTGCCTAATCCGTCGCCACGTTAGACGATAATTTTTTGATTACCGATCATCGTCGGTAATGGATCTTTCAAGGAAATACTCTATGCAGCGAACCCCCAGCCCCTCCTGCGCTTTATCAGCCCGCAATGCCGTTGATTCGTACCGGCCAGTGTTGCACTACACGGCACGCGATACTTGGCTTAACGATCCTAATGGTTTGGTTTGGTATCAAGGGATTTATCATCTGTTTTATCAGAACAATCCTTTCGGCAATGTTTGGGGAAATATGTCCTGGGGTCACGCCACATCGACTGACCTTTTGCACTGGACGGAACAACCGGTGGCGATTGCCTGCGATGATGAAGAAGACATTTTCTCCGGCAGTATTGTGGTCGATACAGAGAACACGTCTGGTTTCGGTACGTCGACATCTCCCGCGCTCGTTGCCATCTATACCAGTGCCTACAAGGACGGTTCCCTCCATGAGGGAACGCAAGCGCAATCGCTGGCTTATTCAACCGACGCCGGCATGTCGTGGACAAAGTACGCGCACAATCCTGTGCTCGGTCGCGAATCCGCGCACTTCAGAGATCCGAAGGTGTTTCTGTATAACGCGCCGGGAGATTCCTACTGGGTGATGGTCGCAGTCGAGGCTCAGCATCAACAAGTAGTGCTCTACCGTTCGTCGGACCTCAAAGCGTGGACGTATTTGAGCAGCTTCGGCCCGGCCAATGCGGGGGGAGGGGAGTGGGAGTGTCCAGATTTATTCCCTCTGCCCGTTGCCGGCCAGGAAGACCAGACGAAGTGGGTCCTGATCGTCAATATCAATCCGGGTGCTGTGGCTGGTGGATCTGGAGGCCAGTACTTCATCGGTGACTTCGATGGAGTCACGTTTCACCCCGATGCGGACTCGATTGCCCCAAGGGATGAGGTTGGCGGTGTGGACCTCGAACGCTGCCTGTGGCTCGACTGGGGACGCGACTACTACGCGGGAGTCTCCTTTAGCAACGTCCCGAACGGCCGCTGCATCATGATCGGGTGGATGAACAACTGGGATTACGCGAATTCCCTGCCTACCACGCCGTGGCGCTCGGGTATGTCGTTGGCCCGGAGGGTCACGTTAGAATCGCACGGAGAAGTTGCTCGACTCGTACAGCATCCAATTCTGCCGGTGCCACTGCCCGCGCCTGACTTAGAAGTGGTTGACTTCGAGTTGGCCAGCGCAGAAGTGACCCTTCCTCTCGTCGACGCCACGGCCGCTCAGCTGATTGAGGCTGAAATCATGCCGGGAACATCGCAAACCATCAGGTTGGAGCTTCTGCCTAGCCTGCACGGACGGGCCCCCGCCGTCCTGAGCTATAACGTTGCAACGAGTGAGCTGTGTCTCGATAGGCGCGAAGGTGGCGACACATCGTTCAACGAGACCTTTGGATCCATCGAAGTGGCTCCTGTGCCGTTGGAGGACGGAGTCTTGCGACTCCGCATCGTGATTGATCACTGCTCGGTAGAAGTATTCGCCCAAAATGGACGGGTGGTCTTGAGTGACCTGATCTTCCCTGTGGCTGAGGCGGACCGTTGTGCCGTGCTTTCCGTTGAGGGTGGTCGAGCAATCGCGCGGAGGCTTGCCGTGCTGACCCTGCGCTGACTGCAGGCAGTTCCTGTGAGCGAATCCGCGTTACTTCTTGCGGCCGCCGAAGATCATCGAGGCTAGCGCCGTCACCCCGGTGACCGCGAAGACCGCTGGCCAAGCGCCGATCTTTTTAGCCAGAGGATGGGAGGCGCCGAAGGCGGCGAGGTAGGTGCCGGTGAGCGCGACGGCGCGCGCGGTCCCGGCGTCGCGCTGCCACACGGTGAAGGCGGCTGCGCCACACGCGGCGAGGACGGTGCCGCCGGCGGCGCGGTCTCCCGTCTCACTGGCGACCTTGTAGCCCATGAGGAGGCCGGCTTTGGCGCATGCGGTGGAAACGAGACGGGACATCGTGGACTCCTGATCGTGATGACGTGGGGGACCGGTTGGGCCGGTCCTCGTGCAGTAGTTCCAGCATAGGCGTCAGCCACCCACAAAAAAGGCTGGCGGTTTGAGGGCCCGTCTCCACTGCACCGGCCCGCCGCAGTGGGGCCGGTGCAGTGGGGCGATCGCGGGTTACCAAGCCGGACCGCCGGGAGGTCTCAAACCGCCAGCTTCACCACTTACCAAGCAGAAATTAGCCTAACCTTACTTCAATACGAAGTAAAGCCCTTTCGTAATTCGTGACTCTCCGCTACGCTGGCAGGCAACAGCGCATCGCTCGGCGGCTCGCCAGGCTCTGCAGCGGTACGCTGCGTGGAACTACAACGCCGGCCGGTGGCACGCGGGAGATGGACCCGGGTGTCGCCGGCCGGCGTCGTTCCGTGCGTCACCGCGCCTCGTTGCTGACACGCAGTGCAGCCGGACGCCGGGTGTCACGGGCCGAATCGGAGAGCGCAAAAGCGTTAGGCTGACGGTACACAGCACGCGCGGCGGAAGGATCACGATGACGCAGGAGCCCACGGACACTGGCTGGGAGCGAGCAGGGGAGCGGACCTACGTCCTGACCCTTGAGGCGTTCAAGATCAACATCGGGCTGGTGGTCGGTGATGACCGCGCGGTCGTGATCGACACGGGGGCCGGGCCGCGTGAGGCCGCGCAGATTCTGAACGCTGTGCGCGAGGTGACGGACGTTCCCCTGATCGTGGTCAACACCCATTCGCACGGCGATCACACCTTTGGCAACGCCTACTTCGCTGCCCACGGCGTCGAGGAATTCTGGGCCCACACGGCCACGGCAGAAGCCGTGGCTGCGGACCCGGACGCTCAGCGCCGCATGGTCGCCCGCACCGAACCAGAGATGGGAGCCCGGGAGGGCGAGCACACCGCGGTCCACACACCCACCCATACCGTGGGCGCCGAGCCCGTGGACCTTGACCTCGGCGGACACTCCGTCACGCTGTTCTACCTCGGCCGCGGCCACACGGCCGGGGACCTATTGGTGGGATCTGGATCCGTCCTGTTCGCCGGAGACCTCGTGGAGGAGGGGGCGCACCCAGAATTTGAGGACTCCTTCCCGTACGACTGGCGCAAGACCCTCGGCAAGATCATCGCGATTGATGAGCTCTACACCTCGATCGTTCCCGGCCACGGCCGCATCGTCGACGCCGACTACGTTCGTTCGCAGCTGGGCAACCTGCGCCGGGCTATCCGCATGTGCAGCACGGCCATCCACGAGGCGTCGGTGGACTACACGAAGGCCGTACCGGTGTTGCCCTACGGGCCCGTCCAATCCCGGTACCTGATCACTCGGTTGAAGGAAACGGAAACCGCCTCGGACACCGTTCTGCCGCACTAGGCGGTGGCGAGCCGGGAGTTTGGGCTCCGCGACCTCGGGCTGAAGGTCTACGGGCCGTCGCTGCTGTACGCCGTCGGGCTCGGCGCGATCATGCCCGTGATCGCGCTCAGCGCCCGCGACGTCGGCGCGAGCGTCGCTGGAGCCGCGCTCGTCGTCACGCTCGTGGGCGTCGGGTCCCTGATCATGAACGTGCCCGCCGCCCTGCTGACGGCCCGGTTCGGCGAGCGCCCCTCCATGATCGCCGCGGCCGGAGCCGCCGCGCTCGGCATGGGCGCCGCCATCGCGGCCCGGGACGCCGTCGTCCTCTCGGTGGGCATTCTGGTGGTGGGCATGGCCGGCTCCGTCTTCAACTTGGCCCGGCAGAGTTACTTGGCCGAGGCCGTCCCCGGGCATTTCCGGGCGCGGGCCATGTCCACGCTGGGCGGGACGCTGCGTATCGGCGCGTTCGTCGGGCCGTTTATCGCCGCGGGCGCGATGGCTCCGCTGGGTCTGGCGGGGGCCTACTGGGTGGGCCTGGGCGCCATGGTGGCCGCCGCCGTCGTCGGATTCTGGGTTCCCGAACTGCCTCGGCCGGGCGCGGCGGCCCGCTCGGACCGGACGACGTCGGCACCCGGTGGGGGTGCTCCGGCCTCCGGCACCAGCATGGGTGCGATCGTTGCCGCGTACTGGCGGACCTACCTCACCGTTGGCTCCGGCGTCTTTCTGCTGGCGTGCGTGCGCGCCACCCGCAACGTGGTGCTGCCCCTGTGGTCCGAGCATGTGGGACTGGACCCCGCGCTCGCGGCCCTCGTCTACGGGGTCTCCGGTGCCGTGGACGTGCTGGTGTTCTACCCGGCCGGCAAGGTGATGGACCGGTTTGGCCGGGTCTATTCCGCGGTCCCGTGTCTGTTGCTCTTGGGCGTCTCGATGGCGTTGATCCCCCTCGTCTCCGACGTGTGGGGGCTGCTCTGGGTGGGCGCACTGATGGGGTTCGGCAACGGGTTGGGGACGGGCATCGTCATGACCTTGGGCGCCGACTACGCGCCCGCGCACGCCCGGCCGCAGTTCCTGGGATTCTGGAGGGTCCTGACCGACTCCGGCATGATGGTCGGCCCGGTCATCGTCTCCGGGGTGACCACCGTGGCCAGCCTCGCCACCGGGGTCATGGTGATCGCCGTGGTGGCGCTCGTGGGCACCGGCGTGTTTGCGTATTACCTGCCGCGCACGCGGCCCTGAAACGCGAAGACGCGCTCCAACACCGCGAACGTGGTGAGGGCAGCACCACCGATCGCGAGCACGCCGCCCGTCAGGAAGCCCAGCAGCAGCTGATAGTTCTCACCCGTATCCACGGGAGGCAGCAGGGCCCACAGCACGGCGGCGCACAGCAGGCCTGCGAGGCCGGGCACCCACATGAACCAAGCGAATCCCCGCGAAGCGGCCCAAAAATCGCGGCGGGAGAATCGGTTCTCCTCCGGTGCCACGACGGCCAGGACCCACCCGGTGAGGAGAGCGAAGAACAACACGACCAAGTACGCGCCGAAGATGTCAGCCGGCCGATGCCACCCGAGGACCAGCGTCGCCGCGCCAGCCGCCGCCGTGTAGAGGCCGCCGAGCAGGGCCACCAGCGGCCGCCACCGTGGGGTCACGGTGCAGAAAACGGCCGCCATCGACGCAGCGGCCAGCGTGGTGTGCCCGGAGGGGAAAGAATTGACGGTCGCCTCGGAGATGCCCAGGTTGGGCCGCTCCAGCACCTGATGCTTGAGTAGTTGGGTGGCTAGCACGGCGGACCCGAGGCTGGCGAGCGTGATGAGCGGAGCCAGCACGGAGCGGTGGACGACGGCGGAGATGATCAGCGCTGCCGCGGCCATCACGGCGGAGACGTGCGGCAGTTTGCCGAGGAACGCGAGCGCGGGCTCGCGCGCCTGATCCCGCTGGGCGAGGAAATCGCGGGCCCCAATCAGGGCGTTGTCGTCGATGTGCTGCCCCGGATCGGTCAGCACAAAAAACCAATACACCGCGGCGAGCGCCGCGGCGGAAGCTAGCAACCCGAGCATCCAGCCGACGGGCCAGGCGACGCGGGCGCCAGAGTAGGTGCCGGATTCGTGAGTCATCGACATTAGCTTGACACGGCCGCGCGCAGAATACCGGTATCTCTCGCTAGAGTGTGGGGCATGCCTCAGCCCCGTCAGCTCCCCCCGCTGGAGGAGGTCCTCGCCTCCGCGCACGTGGTGTCCATCCCCTTGCGCGTGCGCTTCCGCGGCGTCACTCATCGGGAGGCCGTCATCTTCACGGCCCCGGCCGAATCCGCCGAATTTTCCCCCTTCCTCGAGTACGGCGACGCGGAGGCCGCGGCGTGGCTCGCGTGCGCGCTCGAGGTCGGCTGGGAGGGCTACCCCACGCCCGTGCGGGAGTCGGTGCCGGTTAACGCGACGGTCCCCGCCGTCGCGCCCGAACAGGTTGAGGCCGTGCTCGGCCGGTACGACGCCGCCCACACCGTCAAGATCAAGGTGGCCGAGGCCGGTCAAACCCTGCACGACGACGTCGCCCGGGTCGAGCAAGTGCGCCGCCTGCTGCCGGACGCACACCTGCGCATCGATGCCAACGGGGGGTGGGACCACGAGCAGGCGCTCGCGGGACTCGAGGCGCTCGCCGGCTACGGGTTGCAATACGCTGAGCAGCCCGTGGCCGGAGTAGAACCTTTGGCCGCCTTGCGGGACGAGGTGCGCCGCCGCGAATTGCCCGTGCTCATCGCGGCGGACGAGGCTGTGCGCAAGGAGACCGATCCGCTGGCGGTGGCCCGCCTTGGCGCCGCCGATCTGCTGGTGATCAAGGCGCAACCGCTCGGGGGTGTCCGGCGCGCGCTCGGGATCGTTGCCGAGGCCGGGTTGCCCGCCGTGGTGAGCTCGGCGCTGGATACCTCGATTGGGACGCGCGCCGGTGCGGCGCTCGCCGCCGCCCTGCCGGAGCTGGACTATGCGTGCGGGCTCGGCACGGTCTCGCTCTTCGACGGGGACGTCACGCCCGCGTCATTCACGGCGCGCAACGGCGCTCTCCAGCTGCGCCGGGTGAGCGCGGATCCGGACCTGATGAGGCGTTTTGCGGCCCCAGAACCCCGTCAGCGGTGGTGGTTGGCGAGGTTACGCCGCTGCTATGAACGCTTGGTGAACTAATTGGTTCCCGGGGTTCATGTCGGCGCGAGGAAAAATTAGGGTTCGCTTGAAAGCTTGAGTGACGCACTCGTGTCCATACCAAGTCGAAAGAGACGGACGATGTCACCCTTGCCCCAGAACCTGCTTAACCTGCTGCCGATGGCCGGACATACGCGCGGAAATCGCGACGCGATGACGTGCCACTTCAAGTGCGGCGACGCCTGCGCACAGGCTGTGTGCAACACCAGCTCCAACTCCTACTTCCGGGATATCGCGAACTCCGCGCTCTCTCGCCGCGCGGCGCTCGGCCTCGGCGGCGTGGCCGCGGCCGTCGTCGTCGTGGGCCCCCAGATTGCGCACGCCCCGTCCGCGTCCGCTGACTTCGGCGGGTTCGGCAAGGGCGGCGGCAAGTTGCCCTTCAACGCGATCGACCCGGTGGAGCGCACGGTGGACACGGTCTCCGTCCCGGACGGCTACGACTGGGCGCCGATCATCCGCTGGGGTGACCCGCTGTTCAACGACTCGCCCGAGTTCGACGCCCAGCACCAGACGGCTGCCGCTCAGGAAAAGCAGTTCGGCTACAACAACGATTACCTCAACATCATCGCGGACGGCGGCAACGGCCGCACCGGCGTGCTGGTCTGCAATCACGAGTACACCAACGAATACATGATGTTTGACCCACAGTGGCAGGCCGAGAACGAGGACGAGGCGCGCCGCATCGCCTGGGCCGCGCACGGATTCTCCGTGGTGGAACTGACCCGCAAGAAGGCGGGGCAGAAATGGGAGTACGTCCGCGGCGGCCAGCGCAACCGCCGCATCACCGCCACCACGCCGTTCCGGCTCGACGGCCCGGCGGCCGGCTCCGAGCTGGTCAAAACGGTCGCGGACCCGGAAGGAATGACGGTTCTGGGAACCAACAACAACTGCGCCGGCGGCACCACCCCGTGGGGCACCATCGTCTCCGGCGAAGAGAACTTCAACCAGTACTTCCAGGGGCGCGGTACCGCCGAGGAAGCCCGCTACGGGATTGGCACCGGTGCGCCGAGCCGCGGCTGGGAGAAGCTCGACCCGCGCTTCTCGGCCCAGAACGAGGGATATGAGAACGAGGTGAACCGGTTCGGCTACATCGTGGAGATCGACCCGCAGGACCCCACCTCCACCCCGGTCAAGCACACCGCGATCGGCCGCTTCAAGCATGAGGGCGCGAACATCAACATCGCCGCCGACGGCCGCGTGGTGGTCTACTCGGGAGATGACGAGCGCTTCGACTACGTCTATAAGTTCATCTCCAAGGGCAAGTACCGCGAGGGCGACAAGGCGCACAACATGACGCTGCTCTCCGAGGGCGACTTGTACGTGGCCCGCTTCTCCGAAACCTCCGCGGCGGAGATTGACGGGTCCGGGACCGTGCCCGCCGATGGCGCCTTCGATGGCGGCGGCGAGTGGCTGCCGCTGGTGAAGAACGGCACCTCCCGGGTCGACGGCATGAGCGTTGCCGAGGTGTTGGTGTACACGCGCCTCGCCGCTGACCAGGTGGGAGCCACCAAGATGGACCGGCCGGAGGACGTGGAGCCGAGCCCGCTCACCGGAAAGCTTTACATCGCCCTCACCAACAACTCCAACCGCGGTGCCTCCGGTTATGCGGGCGCTGACGAGGCCAACCCGGTCAACGGCAACCGCGACGGCCACGTGATCGAGCTGACGGAATCCGGAAGCGACGCCGCGGCGCTGACCTTCAACTGGAACATCCTGTTGGTGGCCGGTGACCCTGCCGTGAGCAGTTCCACCTACTTTTCCGGGTACCCGGCGGAGAAGGTTTCACCGATTTCCTGCCCGGACAACCTGGCCTTCGACTCCCGCGGCAACCTGTGGATCTCGACCGATGGCGCTCCAGGGAAGATCGGTTACTGCGACGCGATCCACAAGGTTACCCTCACCGGTGACGAGCGCGGCCGTGTGGAGCAGTTCCTCGCCGTCCCAGCCGGCGCCGAGGCCTGCGGTCCGGTGATCCACGACCGGGAGAACTCGGTGTTCGTGGCCGTGCAGCACCCGGGCGAGGGCGGCACCTACGATCAGCCCTACTCCCTGTTCCCGGATTTCAAGGACTCCCGCGAGTCCGCCGGTCTCGGCGAGTTCTATGGCCCCCGCCCGTCCGTCGTGCAGGTGTTTAGCACCCGCGGCAACAACGGTGTGGGCTTTAAGAAGCGCGCCGAGAAGGCCAAGTCGCTGCCGCGCACGTAGTCGGCCGCGTGGCGCCCTGACGGGGCTGACGTGGAGCGTTCCGCAGAGAACACACCACGTCAGCCTCGTGCGTGTGGGCCACGGTGGCCTACAGCCGGGCGCGCGCGGTGGGTCCTAGGATGGAACCCATGGATTCGCTTGCAGCCGCGCGTTGCGCCTTGGCCGAACTCGAGGCCGCCGGGCTGCGGCACCTCGTGATCTCTCCCGGTTCCCGCAGCGCTCCGTTGGCCTATGCCGCCGCGGAGGCGGAGGCCGCGCGGCGGCTCACCGTGCACGTGCGGATTGACGAACGCGATGCTGGCTTTACCGCGCTCGGCCTGGCGCTCTCCACGGGGCAGCCCGTGGCGGTGGCGATGACCTCCGGGACCGCCGTCGGCGAGGTGCTGCCCGCGGTGATGGAAGCCAACCATGCCGGCGTCCCGCTCGTGGTGCTCTCCGCCGATCGGCCCGCCGAGTTGCACGGCACCGGGGCCAACCAGACCACGCGGCAGGCCGGGCTCTTTGGCGAGCATGTCCGCCGCGCACTCACGGTCGCCGCGGGTGAAGACCCCGCGGAGCAGGCCCGCGCGGTGATCGACGCCGCCCTAGGAATCGCTCCGTCCGGGGCGCCGGAGGCCGCCCGCGGCCCCGTCCAGCTCAACCTCGAGTTCCGGGATCCGCTGACCCCGCCTCCCGGCGAGCCTCTCCCGGCCTGGGCGTCGCGGCCGCGACGGGACTTTCCAGGCAGGGGCGACGCCGAACCCACGCTGACCGAGCCGGCAACGCAGCGCGCACGCCGCACCGTGGTGCTGGCCGGCCACGGAGCGGGAGCCGTCGCCGAGAGATTCGCCGCCGTTCACGGCCTCCCGTTGCTGGCGGAGCCGAGCTCCAACGCCCGGTTCGGGCCACAGGCGATCGGCCCGTACCGCCTGCTCTTGACGCACTTCACGGGGCCACACGCGCTGGCCGGCGGCATCGAGCGGGTGGTGGTCTTTGGTCGCCCGACGCTCTCGCGGCCCGTGGCTCGGCTGCTGGCGGACGAGTCACTCCCGGCCGCGCTGTATGTGCCGGCTGCCCAGCCGTGGTTCGAGCCCGGCCGGCGCCGGGAAACTCTCGTCGAGGGACTCGACGAGCTCTCGGCGTTCGCCGGCGTCGCTCCCGCCGGGTGGCTGCGCGCCTGGCACCAAGCGGCGGCCGCGGCCGACCGTGCGGTCGGTGCGGTCCTCGGAGAGGAGGCCACACCAGAGGCGGTGACAGGGCCCGCGCTGGCCCGGGCCGTTTGGGCCGCGCACGGCGGCCCCCTGGTCCTCGGCTCGTCCACTCCGGTGCGGGATGCGGACCTGGCGGCGGACCCGCTCGCCGCCACGTCCGTGCGCCCCGTGATGGCGAATCGGGGCCTGGCCGGGATCGATGGGACCGTAGCGACCGCCCTCGGCGTCGCCGCCGGGCGGGGGGAGCCCACCACGCTCTTGCTGGGCGATGTCACCTTCCTGCACGACGCCGGGGGCCTGTTTGTCGGTGCCGGAGAGCCGGAGCCGGATCTCGATGTGGTGGTCCTCAACGATGCCGGGGGGTCGATCTTCTCCACGCTGGAACACGGTGCGGTGCACACCGGCGGCGGCTACGGCGGCGCCGTCGAACGCCTCTTTTCCACGCCCCACACGGTCCAGCTGGCGTCCCTCGCCGAGGCGTATGGAGCGGCGTACGTGCCCGTCCGGACGACGGCGGAACTCGCGGCGGCGCTGAGCTCGCCCCCGCGGAAGCGGCGGGTCATCGACGTCACCGTCAGCCGCGCCCAGGTCGGCGCGCGGGGGCCGGCGCTCGCCCGGGCGGTGGGCGTGGCGCTGGGGCGCGACGCCGTCGGCTGACGCGCCCACTGAGCGACGTCGCTCACTGGCTCCAATTGCGCAACATTTGGTGTCCCTAATTGCCCTTGCTAAGGTTCTGCTAAGCAAAGGCTTGCCTAACCGCGTATGGTCATGCGCGGTGGCAGGCAGGACCACCAGCGCAGGCGAGAGTGACGAGGACCCATGCCAACGATGACGGCCCACCGGGCTCGCGGCGTCGGTGACTCGTCCCCCGCACCTCGTCCCGCCCCGGCGGCCTCGCCGAATCGCCTGTTCGAGGTGCGCGTGGACGCCGTCGAGCGGCTGGCCCCGCAGATGCTCCGGCTGCATCTGGTAGGCGCCTCACTGGAGCGCCTCGTGGATCGCGAGTTGGACCAGCGCATCAAGATCCTCCTTCCGGCCTCCCCGGGGCAGGGCTATCCGGCCGAGTTCATCGATGGGCTCAGCGAGCGCCAGTGGCGCCGCGCGTGGCGGGCACTAGACCCGCAGCAGCGGCCCGTGCTGCGCACCTACACGGTGGCGCACGCGCGTCCCGCGCAGCAGCGCGCGGCCGTCGACGTCTTCCTGCACTCCCCAGCGGGCCCGGCGAGCCACTTCGCGGCCCACGCCCACCCCGGCGACCGCCTCCTGATGTCCGCGCCCGATGCGCGCGATGACGGCGGCCACCACGGCATCCAGTTCCGTCCCGGGCTGGCGAATCGGTTCTGGATCGCCGGGGACGAGGCAGCGTTCCCCGCGATCGCCGGGGTGCTGCGGAGCCTGACCGCGGACCAGCAAGCCCAAGTGGTTCTTGAATGCGCGGACCCGCGAGACGCCGGGTGGATTCTCGCCGACCTCGGCGCGGCCGCGGTTGACGTGCGCATCGTGACGCCCGCTGGCAGCGATCCGACCAGCCCCGCAGGGCTCGAAGCGGCGGCCGATTCCTTTCTGCGCTCCGGCCAGGCGCCAGAGGGGCTCTACGTCTGGATGGCCGCGGAGACCTCCCGGCTCGCCGGGCTCAAACGTCGCTTCGCGCGCGCTGGCCTCAGCGCGGACAACGTCCACGGACAGGGCTACTGGACGCGCCGCTCAGCCCGGTAGCGCCCCCGCACAACTCGCTCAGAACCATCACAACGCACCACCATGGAGGAACACGTATGTCCCTGAACCCGATTACGCGCCGCGTCGGCGCCCTGACGGCCATCGCCGCCGTCGGACTCAGCCTGGCGGCCTGCGGCACGGACTCCGCACCCGCCGAGGAGACCGCGGCATCCTCGGCGTCGGCCGAGACCCACGACGTCGTCCACGCCCGGGGCACCACGGCCGTGCCAGCGGATCCGCAGCGCGTCGTCGTGCTGGAACCCGTCCAGCTGGACACGGCCGTCGCCCTGGGCAAGGAGCCGGTGGGCACCACGGTGGTCAATGAAACGACGGGTGTGCCCGCCTACCTGGGCGAGGACGCCGCGGACATCGAGCAGGTCGGCACCGTCATGGAGCCCAGCTTGGAGAAGATCGCCGCGCTGGAGCCGGACCTCATCATCGGCACCGAATCTCGGCACTCCGCGCTCTACGACCAGCTGAACGACGTCGCCCCCACCGTGTTCATGGCCACGCAGGCTGACCCCTGGCAGGAGAACGTGGCCCTCGTGGCCGAGGCCCTGGGCGATGCCGAAGGGGCGTCCGACCTGTTGGCTGACTACGAGGCTCGCTGCCAGGAGATCGCGGACACCTACGACACCGCCGGCACCACGGCCCAGCTCATTCGCCCCCGGGACACGCGCTTGACCCTCTACGGGCCCATCTCCTTCGCGGGCAGCACCCTGGAATGCACGGGCCTGACCATCCCCGAGCACGAGTGGGAGGATATCTCGCTGGACATCTCCCCGGAGAACGTCTTGGACGCCGAGGCGGACCTCGTCCTCGTCACCACGGACGACGTCGATGACCCGTCCACGATGCCGGAGGGTATCACCGCGAACCCTGAGGTCTTTGACAACACGTACTTGGTGGATTTCTCCTACTGGATTGCTGGTGTGGGTCCGCACGGTGGCATGGCCGTGCTCGATGACCTCGAAGAAATCCTCGCCGATCAGTAACGCTGTGCCGGCCGTTTTTCACCCAGACCCTCGCGCATGACAGAGGCCGTCGCCCCCAGCCGGCGCACCCCATCCCGCACCGTGCGGGTGGGGTTCGCCGGCGTTCTGGCGTTGGCGCTCGTGGCGTCCGTGTTCGCGTCCCTCGCCGTCGGCTCCAACCCGCTGCCGCTGTCTGAGGTGTGGGCGGCACTCACCGGCCAGGGCACGGCAGAGGGCCACTACGTGATCTGGGAACAACGCATCCCACGGACTCTGGCAGGCTTGCTCGCCGGCGTCGCGCTGGGTGTCGCCGGCGCGCTGGTCCAGGCCTTCACGCGCAATCCTTTGGCTGATCCCGGGATCTTGGGCGTCAACGCCGGCGCCGCGCTCTTCGTGACGCTAGGCATCGCGTTCTGGGGCGCGACGACGGCGTCCACCTACGGCTGGTTGGCCTGCGTGGGGGCGCTCGTCGTCACGGCCGCCGTGTACTTGATCGGTTCGTCGCGGACCGGCCCGGCCAGCCCCGTCCAGCTCACCGTGGTGGGCGTGGCCGTGGGTGCGGTGCTCAGCGGGATCACCACGGCGATTGTCCTCACCCATCCGGAAACGTTTGACAAGACGCGCGGCTGGAACGCGGGAAGCCTCCTCGAGCGAGGCCTCGACGTCTCGCTGCCGCTGCTGCCATTGCTCGCCATCGGCCTCGTGTGCGCCGCCTGCGCGGTGCCGGGGCTGAACTCTACGGTGCTTGGCTCCGACGTCGCACGCTCACAGGGGGTCAACGTGGCGCGGCTGCAGATTCTTGTCCTGCTCGCCGTGACCTTCTTGGCCGGCGCGGCGACCGCCCTGGCCGGGCCCATCACCTTCGTTGGCCTCATGATTCCGCACCTGGTCCGGTGGAGTCTGGGCACGGACCAGCGCGTCATCTTCCTCGGCTCCGTCTTGGCCGCTCCCGTGTTGATGCTCGCTGCGGACGTGCTGGGGCGCGTCATCATCATGCCGAGCGAAATGCCCGTCGGCATCGTCACGGCCTTTGTCGGCGCCCCAGTGCTTATCGCGCTCGTGCGGCGCAGTCAGGCGAGTGCCCTATGAGCCGGGTGTCCTTCGTGGCCGACCGGTGGCACGTGCGCCTCGGGGCTGCATCCCTCATTTGGTCCCGCCGGACGGCAGCGATCACGGCCATCATGGTGGCCGCCGCCGTCGTCATCGGGCTCGTGTCCCTAGCCCTGGGCGACTACACGCTGACCTTGCCGCAGGTCATCGCTGCCCTCGGCGACGCCGACGCGGGGTTGGCCCGCACGGTCGTCGTGGAGTGGAGGCTGCCGCGGGCGGTGGCAGCGGCCGTATTCGGGGCGGCTCTGGCCGTCTCCGGCGCCATTTTCCAGACCATGACGCGTAACCCGCTGGCCAGCCCGGACATCATCGGCCTGTCCCATGGGTCCATGACGGGCATGCTGATCGCATTGGTGTTCTTCGGCGGGCACTGGGCCGTTCATATGACGGGCGCACTGGCTGGCGGCATCGGCGCGGCGATCGTCATCTATCTCTTGTCCTACCGTGCGGGACTGCAGGGCTTCCGGTTCATCATCGTGGGTATCGGTATTTCCGCGATGCTCGCGGCCGCCAATACGTGGTTCCTGCTGGAAGCGGACTTGGAGACGGCCATGACGGCCTCCGCCTGGGGCGCCGGCACCCTCAATCGGATCCAGCCGGACGTGCTGGCTCCGGTGCTCATCGTCATCGCGGTCCTGCTGGTGGCTCTGCTGGCCGCTGTTCCCGTCTTGCGGCAGATGGACCTCGGTGACGACGTCGCCGCGGTGACGGGCGTGCGCCTGAACCGTGCGCGATTGCTGCTCATCGTCGCCGCGGTGGCCCTGGTGGCGGCCGTGACCGTGGTGGCTGGCCCGATCTCCTTCGTCGCGCTGGCCGCACCGCAAATCGCCCGCCGCTTGTGCGCGAGCCCGACCATCTCGCTCACGGCGGCCGGAGCCGTCGGCGCCCTCATGCTGCTGGTCTCCGATGTCATTGCCCAGCATGTGGTGCCGTTGACGATCCCCGTCGGCGTCGTCACGGTGGTGATCGGCGGCGCCTATCTGATCTGGTTGTTGTCCCGAGAAGTTCGGAGGAATCTGTCATGACGTCGCGGAGCTTGCAGGCGGACCACGTCACGTTGGGCTATGACGGCCGCACGATTACCGAAGGACTGACCTTCGATGTGGCGCCGGGGAGCTTCACGGTGATCATCGGCCCCAATGCGTGTGGCAAGTCCACGCTATTGAAATCCCTGGCGGGGCTGCTGCCACCACGAGCCGGGCGGATCCTCCTCAACGGGCAAGACTTGGCGCGTTGGTCGACCAAACAGGCGGCGCGGGAACTCGGCTTGCTGCCCCAAACGGCGGTCTCCCCAGATGGCATTACCGTCGCAGAGCTGGTCTCCCGCGGACGGTATGCGCATCAGCGCCTCTTCCGGCAGTGGGCGGCCGAGGACGAGCAGGCGGTGGCGGAGGCCATGGGTTTGACGGGCGTCGCCGAGCTAGCGGCGCGGCGCGTCGACGACCTGTCCGGAGGGCAGCGGCAGCGCGTCTGGATTGCCATGGTTCTCGCCCAAGAGGCCCCGACCGTCCTGTTGGACGAGCCGACCACCTATCTCGACGTCTCCCACCAGCTCGACGTGCTCAACGTTCTCCACGAACTGAACCTGCGCGGACGCACCGTCGTGGCGGTGTTGCACGACTTGAATCAGGCGGCCCGCTACGCGAGCCACCTGGTGGTCATGCGGCAGGGGAGCATCGTGGCCCAAGGCGCGCCCGCGGAGGTGCTGACCTCGGAGCTCGTTCACGACGTCTTCTCGCTGCCCAATCGCGTCATCGCGGACCCGGTCACCGGGACGCCGTTGGTGATTCCCTTAGACCGCCGCGCCGCAGCGCACTAGGAGCTAACCGAGGTCCACGTGGGTGGGGTCGAGGACGCGCTTGAGGAAGTCCTGCATGCGCGGAGTCTGCGGGTCACCAATCACTTGGGCGGCTGGGCCCTCTTCGACGACCACGCCGCCATCCATGAACACCACGCGATCCGCGACGTCGCGGGCGAACGCCATCTCATGGGTGACCACCAGCATGGTCATGCCATCCTTGGCGAGATTGCGCATGATCGCGAGGACTTCACCGACCGTTTCCGGGTCCAACGCGCTCGTCGGCTCGTCGAAGAGCATGAGCTGCGGGTCCATGGACAGGGCGCGGGCAATCGCCACACGCTGCTGCTGACCGCCGGAGAGCTGATCCGGGTAGCGGTCCGCAAACTCGCCGAGTCCCACCTTGGTGAGGTTCTGCTGCGCCACACGCTGGGCCTCGTCCTTGGAGCGCTTGAGGACCTTCAGCTGCGCGACCGTGCAGTTCTCCAGCACGGTCAGGTGCGGGAAGAGGTTGAACTGCTGGAAGACCATTCCCACGTGCCGGCGCATCTCGTCGATGTCGAGGTCCGGGTCCGTCACGTCGTAGCCGCCGACGTCGATCGTGCCGCCGTTGGGTTGTTCGAGGAGGTTGACGCACCGCAGCAGCGTCGATTTGCCGGAGCCGGATGGGCCGATCAGGCACACCACCTCGCCCGGGTTGACACTGAGGCTGATGTCCTTGAGGACCTCGTTGGAGCCGTAGGACTTGCGCAGCCCGGAGATGGTGACGCCGGCTGCGGTGAAGCTGGGGGTCGAATCAGACATGGGGCGTCTCCTAGCGCTTCGCCCGCGCGGAACGGGACTCGAACTTGCGGGCCAGCTGGCTGAGCGGCAGCGTGATGATGAGGTACATCGCGCCCGCCAGAACCAGAGGCGTGATGCCCGCGCTGAACTGCATGATGCCGTCGCGGCCGAACTTGGTGAGCTCGTAATCGGCGAGCGTGAGGCCGAGGACAAAGATCAGCGAGGTGTCCTTGGTGACCAGAATGAATTCGTTGGTCAGCGGGGGCATGACGATCTTGAAGGCCTGCGGGATGACGATGGTCACCATGGCCCGCCAGCCGGGCATGCCCAAGGAGCGCGCGGCCTCGTACTGGCCCTTGGGCACGGCTTGAAGCCCAGCGCGGAGGGTCTCCGCGATGTAGGCGGCGGAGATCATGCCGAGGGAAACCATGACCACGACCCACGTAGGCCAGACGACGCCGGGAAAGGCCGTAGGCACGCCCACACCGAAGGCAAGGAAGACCAAGAGGCCGGGGATGCCGCGGAAGAACTCGATGTAACCGGTGGCGATCCACCGGTAGGGCGCGAAGCTGGCCATCTTCATCAGCGCGAGCACGAGGCCGAGCACCAGCCCGAACGCGAAGGAGATCACGGTGTAGAAGATGGTGTTCTTCAGCCCGACCGTGATGATCTCGGGGAAGATGCCGTCCAGCTTCTCGAAGGCGAAGAACGCCGAGCGGACGGTGGGCCAGTCGATGACGAGCGCGAGGGCGATGACCGCGCCAGCAAATATTCCGGCCTGGATGCCCTTACTGGTGCGCGCCCGTTGGCGAGCGGTCATGGCCATGGGTGAAGCCTTTCACTCGAGGCGGCGGGGCCGGCGCTTGTGGCACCGGCCCCGCCGAGGATGTCTCGTTGATCCGTTGGGTGTCTCTCGGGAGGGAGAGCGCCCGTTAGTTGCTGGCGCCGAACCACTTCTCTTCGAGCTCGTCCAGCTTGTCGGACTCGTCCAGACGCTCCAGGGTCCCGTTGACGGCCTCGGCCATCGCCGAGTTGCCCTTCTTGATGGAGATGCCGAGCTGCTCGCCCGTCTCGTAGTCCTCGACTCGCTCGAACCCCTCCTCATCGGCGATGCCGTAACCGAGGACGGACACGTTGCCCAGGGCTGCGTCGACGGTGCCGGCCTTGAGCGCCTCGAGCTGGAGGCCGGCGTCCTCGAAGCCCACGGCGGTGAGCCCCTGCTCCTGGGCGTAGGTCTCGCCCGTGGTGCCGGTCTGCACGGCGACGCGCTTGCCCGCAGCGGACTCGAGGTCCTCGATCTCTCCATCGGCCGGGGCGACCAGCGTCAGGTCGTCGTCCATGTAGGGGGTCGAGAAGTCCATGTTGCCCTTGCGCTCCTCGGTGATGGAGATCGAGGAGATGGAGATGTCGCACTTGTTCAACGCGAGGCCGGACTGGATGCCTTCGAACCCGTCGTCGAGGACGTTGAGCTCGACGTCGAGGTCGGCGGCGATCTCGCTGGCAATGTCCATGTCGAAGCCGACGATCTCGCCGTTCTCATCCCGGAACTCGAAGGGCTCGTAGGGCAGATCGGAGCAGACCGTGAGCTTGCCCTCGTTCATCAGGGTGAGTCCGGTGTCGGCATCAGAGGACTGAGCCGCGGAGTCACCGGAGGAGCAGGCGGTCAACGCCAGGCCTGCCGCGGCGGTGACGGCTAGGCCCGTGAGGGCGCGAGTGGAGATCTTCATCAGTGCGGTGTCTTTCGTCGTAGCTGGCAATGAATGTTTATGCCGTATGACGCAATTCTAAACGTTGTGGCGTTACAGAAAGGTGTCCAAGCTTGACAGGGGAGTCTACTCGATGTAGCAGACCGCACTACATGGTGCAGCGATCTGCACAACGGGCCGTTCTTGCCCGAGTTCTAGAGGTTGAGCGCCTCGCGCATCGGGCGCATCTTGGCCCACGATTCGGCCAGTTCGGCCGCCGGATCGGACGCCGCCACAATCCCGCAGCCCGCATAGAGGCGAATGCATGATGTGGATTCGATCACACCCCCGCGCAGGGCGATGCCGAACTCGCCATTGCCCTCTGCGTCCACCCAGCCCACCGGGCCGGCATAGCGCCCGCGGTCCATGCCCTCGAGGCGTCGGATGAGCCCCGCGGCGGCCTCCGTGGGGGTGCCACACACCGCCGCCGTGGGGTGGAGCACCTCGGCGAGGTCCAAGGCCGACGGCGTGCGGCCGTCGTCGTACGGGGTGAGGTGCGCCTGCACATCGGAGGCGAGGTGCCACACGTTCGGCAGCTGCAGCACGAACGGCTCGGCGGGCGCGATCATCTCGCTCACGAGGGGGCCAAGCTCGGCGGTGAGCGAGTCGATGGCGAGTTGGTGCTCGTGCCGCTGCTTTTCATCCCCAGCCAAGACGCGGTGGGGGTAGTGCGGATCGTCCGCTGGCGCCGTCGAGCGGTCCAGCGTTCCCGCGAGCACCCGGGCCTGCGCCGTGGCGCCGTCGACCCGCACCAGCATCTCTGGGGTGGCGCCAATGAGGCCATCGACGCTGTAGGTCCAACAGTCGCTGTAGCGCAAGGCCAGCTCCCGCAACACCTGCGCGACGGCGACCGGCCCGTCCAGCTCGGCGACGGCGTCGCGGGCCAGCACCAGTTTGGTCAACTCGCCGGCGTCGATGGCCGCGACGCCAGCGGCGACGCAGGCCGTGAACGCGTCCTCACTGACGTGCCCGGCCGCGAGGGTTCCGCCGCGGTGCAGCTCGGCCTCGTCGTCCACCTCGTCGAGCGCGAGTGCGAGTTCCTCCTCCGCCTGTTCTAGCGTGAGCTCCTCGGACGGATCGTCGCTAATGATCGTGAGCCAGCTGGAATCGGCGGAGCGCCCCACCACGAGGCGGGGGACGATCAAGGTCGACGCGGCGGCGCTGGTGGCATCGAACGCGAAGGTAGCGAAGGCCACGACGCCCGCGCCGGGCGCGGTGGGTTCCTGGCCCGGGGCGGCTGTGGCCCGTCGGGAAACGTCCGCCCACCAGGCACGCGCGGTAGCGAACCGGTCGGTTCCGCGCGCATCGCACCGGGCCACCGCCCCGAAGCCCACCTTGCCGTCCCCGCGGCGGCCCCACACTAGGGCGTCGGAACGGACCACGTAGTCCAGCAGGCCGGATTCAGCCATCGGCCCGCGCTCGAAGGTTGCACTGTGCAGGGTCGGGGCGCGCACCTCGTGGTCGGGCAGCGCAGCGGCGGGGGCTTCGGTCATGATGCCCCTAGCCTACTCCCGGCGCGGTGATGCGCTCGCCCGCTGGTTCTTCGAGGGGTTCCCTCGGGCCGCGTCGCGGCGGCGTGCCTCGGCGGAAGTTTCACGGTTGACGCAGCATTTGCGACAATGTAGCGCGTGAGCAGAGCAACGCTGCAGAAGCGCCCCGAAGAAGTCCAAGCCATGTTCGACGACGTGGCCCCGCGCTACGACATCGTCAACGACATCCTGTCCTTGGGGCAGGATCGCCGCTGGCGCAAGGTGGTGGTGGACGCCGTGGGCGCGCAACCGGGTGAGAGCGTCTTGGACCTCGCGGCCGGCACCGGCACCTCGTCGGAGCCCTATGCCGACGCAGGCATTCACGTGGTGGCGTGCGATTTCTCGGCGGGCATGCTGGAGGTCGGGCGGCGGCGTCGTCCTGACATCGAGTTCGTCGAAGGCGACGCCACGAACTTGCCGTTCGAGGACGCCACGTTTGACGCCGTCACGATCAGCTTCGGCCTGCGCAACGTCTCCGACCCGCACCGGGCGCTGCGGGAGATGGCCCGCGTGACCAAACCTGGGGGCCGGCTGGTGGTGTGCGAGTTTTCTCACCCCAGCAATTCCGTCTTCCGCACCGTGTACACCGAGTACCTGATGAAGGCGCTGCCACCGATAGCGCGCAAAGTGTCCTCCAATCCGGAGTCCTACGTGTACCTCGCCGAGTCCATCCGGGCCTGGCCCGCCCAGAACGAGCTCGCGGGCTGGATCAATACCGCGAACTGGCAGGACTGCCGTTACCGCAACCTGACCGGCGGCATCGTCGCCGTTCACCACGCCGTCAAGCCGCACGACGGCGCCGGCTCGACCACCGAGGAGCTCACCGACGCGGCCTCGCCCAACGCGCTGCCGGAGAGCGGGCCGCAGCGGGCGCGCGCCGCCTCGGAGTACCTCCGCCGCCACGCCTCCCGCCGGCCCCACTAATCCGCCGTGGACACAGCGCGTCTTGTCGCGGGCTCGGCGACGACTAGAGTGGGATCCGTCGTCGCGCCCCGAGCCGTGCACGGCGCCACCGCCACCCGCATTCACCCCGAGGCAGCAGATACGTGACTGAATCGCAGAGCAACTGGACCACCGCTGGCCATGACGTGCCAGCTGATGTGGACCTGAACCCGGAGACGGCCGCGCTGGCCGCCACGATCAAGCTGCCCGCAGGGTTCCGGGCCGTGGCCGAGGACCCTGAATTCGGCCCCGCGATCTCCGACGGCATGGCTCGCGTGGAGAAACTGTTGCGTGACGCCGTCGCCAACTCGGATCCGCTCATTGACGCCACCAGCCGGCACTTGGTGGAGGCCGGCGGCAAGCGCATCCGTCCGCTGCTGGTGATTCTCGCCTCCTTGCTGGGCGAGGGCGTCAACGAGGACGTGGTCAAGGCTGCTGCGGTGTGCGAACTCACGCATTTGGCCACCCTGTACCACGATGACGTGATGGACTCGGCGCCGTACCGCCGGGGCACCCCGACCGCGCATGAGGTGTGGGGTAATTCGGTGGCGATTCTGGCCGGAGACCTGATCTTTGCCCGCGCCTCGATCACCGGTAGCGAGCTGGGACCCGAGGCCGTGAAGATTCAGTCGCGCACGTTCGAACGGCTCTGCCTGGGGCAATTGCACGAGACGATTGGCCCGCGTCAGGGTGAGGACGCCCGCGCGCACTACCTGCAGGTCATCGCGGACAAGACGGCTTCCCTGCTGTCCACGGCGGGCCGCTTCGGTTCCATGTTTGGCCGCGCCCCGGAGACGGTGGAGATCATGGCCGAGTACGGCGAGCGGGTGGGTGTGGCCTTCCAGCTGGCGGATGACGTGATTGACCTGACGGGCGGTCAGGCGAGCTCCGGTAAGACGCCGGGTACGGACCTGCGTGAGGGCGTGCCGACGCTGCCCGTCTTGCTGCTGCGTGAGGCCGCCGCCCAGCACGACGCCGCCGCGATCGCGGCGCTGGAGCTCGTCGACGGGGACCTGACCAGTGACGAAGCGTTGGCCGCCGCCGTCGCCGCTGTTGCGGAGCACCCCGCCATGCAGCAGGCGTGGGACGTGGCCCGCGAGTGGGCCAATAGCGCCGTCCAGGCGCTGGAGCCGCTGCCGGCTGGCACGCTCAAGGAGTCGCTCACGGCGTTTGCGGACGCCGTCGTCACCCGGGAGGTCTAAATGGACCTCGACCTGCCGGCCGGATGTGGCAACGCCCCGCGGGTGGGGATCGTGGCCGACGTCGTGGCTGCGTGGGCGAGCAACGACGGCGCATCCCTCGGCGCCGCTCTGGATCCGGAGGCCACGTGGTCCGTGGCCGGGTGTGATGCGGCGGCCCGCGCGGGGCTGGCGACGGTCCTCTCCGAGATCATTCCCGCCGCGGCGGCTCCGGGTGAGGCCGTGCAACTGGACTTTTCAGACATCATGACCCACGGCCGGCTGGCCAGTTGCCTCGGTACGCTCACGCTGTCCTCCGGGGTGGCGCTGGAGTTCTCTCACCACGTCCGCTTCCGTAGTGCGGGCAAGACGGCGCCGGTGGTTTCCGTCCGCACGTTCCTGCATCCCGTGGGCGCTCGCTAGCCCGAAAAACCAAGCTGTTCCAGAGCCCGGGAGAGTTCGCGCGCCTTGCGTGCGCGCTCTGCTACCGGCACCCGGTGGCGGACCTGCCGGTAGAGCATGTCATCGCCATAGCGCGGGAAAACGTGCTGGTGGTAGTGCCATACGTGCTGATTCCCGGAGGGCTCGTTGTGTTGGCGCGTGGACGTGCCCTCGGGCTGCCAAGCCAGCTTCATCGCCAACGCGGCTGCGCGCGTCGCACGGATCGTTGCCGCGGCGACGTCGTCCGGGAGGTCGTAGAGGGACTCGAAGTGACCCGTGGGAATGACCATGGCGTGCCCTCCGTACGGGCCGAAGCCGTCGCAAGCCATGATGATGGCGGCGGCGTCACCTCGCCACACGAGGTCCGTCAGCGCGCACAGGTTGGTGGGGGAGTCGATGCTGCCGGAAAGCAGCTCGCAAAACGGGCACTGGTAGTCGGCCGGCGCGTGGGAGGGCCAGAACCGTTCCATCATCACCCGCGTCGATTCAGTCCTCGAGCTCGGGCTCGAGCTCCTCGAAGACCCAGTCGAACATGTCCAGAACGTACTCGCTGAAGGTGCCTTCCTCGCTGCGCCACGTCCCCCGGCGGTTGTTGCGGCGGTAGACAATCGGGTCCGGGACATCGAGCTGATCCTCGCGCAGCCCCCAGGTGTAGCGCTCGTCCTCGTCCTCCATGAAGAGCAGGTAGCCGTCCTCGTACTCCAGCTCTTCCGGGTCCCAGAAGAAGTAGTAGGCCTCCATGAGGTCTTCGCAGCCTCCAACGGAGAGGTAAAACTCCCGCAATACCTGCGGGATCTCTACCTCGGCGTCGTCCAAGGCTTCGTTCAGTTCCGCCGACGTCAGGCCGTCCTCCGCCACCCACTCGTCATCAAGGTATTTGGGGACCAGGGCACGGAACTTGTCCACGAACATCTCAGCCATACCCCGATCTTATCCGTAATCTAGGGCCCGTGGCACGGCGGCGAGAAGGTGGTGGCGACGGCGTGGCGCGGCGTCGTGAAATCGCGCCCACAAGCGCGTCATATCGGCCCAAAAGGGGCCGAACATTACGTGCCGGCACCAGGGGCCAGCGGTGAATTCTACCGGTCAGGGCAGAGATCGGCGCAGAATTGTGACGCTTCTTAATCGGAAAACATTGTGTGGGCGCTCACGTGCGGGACTAGCGTTTAAGGTTATGAGCACTGCACCTAGCCACCGCGGCCAGAAGGTCGCGCGCGAGACATTCTCCTCGCGCAAGCTGTTTATCCTCTCCGCCATCGGATCGGCGGTCGGATTGGGTAATATTTGGCGTTTCCCCTACGTTGCCTATGAGAACGGCGGGGGCGCCTTCCTCATTCCGTATCTGGCGGCCCTGTTGTCCGCCGGTATCCCTCTGTTGTTCCTCGACTACGCGATTGGTCACAAGTTCCGCGGTTCGGCCCCCTTGGCGTTCCGCCGCATGAGCCGCCCGGCCGAGTTCCTCGGCTGGTGGCAGGTCCTCATGTGCTTCGTGATCGCCGTCTACTACGCCGTCATCATCGGCTGGGCCGGCATGTACGCGTGGTACTCCACCACGACGGCGTGGGGCGACGATGCGACGTCGTTCTTCACCGGAACGTTCCTCGAGGTCGGCGAGGCCGGCGTCTCGATGGACTTCGTGCCGCAGGTGTTGTGGCCGCTGATCGCAGTCTGGGTGGTGACCATCGTCATCCTGGTGGCCGGCGTGCGGAAGGGCATCGGCCGCGCCAATGCCGTCTTCATGCCGCTGTTGATCATCATGTTTGCCCTGCTGGTGGTGTCCTCGCTGTTCCTGCCGGGCGCCTCCGAGGGCCTGAACGCGTTCTTCACCCCGAACTGGGAGGCTCTGGGGGATCCCACCGTGTGGGCTGCCGCGTATGGTCACATCTTCTTCTCGCTCTCCATCGCGTTCGGCATCATGGTCACCTACTCGTCCTACCTGAAGCGCAAGACGGACCTGACCGGCTCCGGCATGGTGGTGGCATTCTCCAACTCGGCGTTTGAGATCCTCGCCGGCATTGGCGTCTTCGCGGCGATCGGCTTCATGGCCGTTGCCGCGGGAACCTCCGTGGAGGATTCCGCCGCTGGCGGTGTGGGTCTGGCCTTCATGGCCTTCCCGACCATCATTTCCGAGGCGCCGTTTGGCGCCATCTTGGGCGTGCTGTTCTTCGGTTCGCTCGTGTTCGCGGGCCTGACCTCGTTGACCTCCATCGTGGAAGTCATTATCTCGGCGGTAAAGGACAAGATGGGCTGGGGTCGCCGCGCTGCGGCGCTGGCGGTGACGCTGCCGCTGGCCGTCGTGTCCATTCTGCTGTTTGGTACGACCACCGGCCTGCACGTGCTGGACATCGCGGACGCCTTCGTGAACCAGTTCGGCATCCTCTTCGGCGCGTTCGTGACCGTGGTGATCGTGGCCTGGTTCGCCCGCAAGCTGCCGGTGCTCTCCGACCACCTGAACCTCTACGGATCGATCAAGATGCGCAAGGTCTGGATCGGCCTGGTCGGCATTGTGGCCCCGATTGTATTGGGCTACATCTCCTACCAGCAGTTCGACGCGTTCCTGTCCGAGCCGTATGGCGGCTACCCGGAGTGGATGCTGAACACCTTCGGTTGGGGCATGGCGGCCGGCTTGGTGATCGTCGCGATCCTCCTGACGCTCATTCCATGGTCCAAGCGGTCCATGCTGCATGACGATTCCGAGTACGAGGCCATCAAGGCGCATGAGGATCAGCTCACCGGTCAGATCCCGGTGGCCGATTCGGCACAGAAGGAGAACTGAGATGACTGCAACCGCGATTATCGTCATGATCATCGCCCTCGTGGTGGTGTGGGGTGGCCTCGTGGCCGCACTGGTTAACCTGTCCAAGCACCCGGAGGAAGAGGACGATCTGCCCGTAGCGGTCGCCCCCGAAAACTCGTGAGCCCGGCCCGGGCGGCACCGCCCGGGCACGTCGGGTCACCTGCAGGGTAGACGACGGCGCGGTTCCCCGTGATGCGTCACGGGGAACCGCGCCGTTGTCGTTTCTTGAAGCCCGGCCCACGAGGCCAACATCGGCCCCCTAGGTGCGGCTCCGTGGGCGTCGGCGGAAGAGATCCACGGTGAGGATGCCGATGGCCACCCAGACGAGCGCGAAGCCGGCCCACCGCTCCGGCGGCATTGGTTCATGGAAGACCAGCAGGGCGATGAGAAATTGGGCGGTCGGCGCGATGTACTGCAGGCTTCCGACGACGGAGAGGGGCAGGCGCGTTGCGGCGGCGCCGAAGAACAACAGCGGCGTCGCGGTGATGACGCCGAGGCCCAGCAGCAGCCAGAAGTGGCCAGGACCGAGGCTGAACGCCGTCGCCTGTCCGGTCGAGCCCAGGACGGCCAAGGTGATGAGAGCGGGGACCACGAGGACGGCGGTTTCCACGGTCAGCGACGCCACCGCCGTCGTGCCCCGACCGACGCGGTTCTTGGCGTAGCCGTACAGTGCGAACGTGGTGGCCAGCAGGAGCGATACCCACGGCACGGAGCCGTAGGCGATGGCCATGATGAGCACCGCCGCGATGGCGGCGCCGATGGCGGCGAACTGGAGGCGAGAGAGTTTCTCGCCCAGGATCAGGACGCCGAGGGCGATGGAGAGCAGCGGGTTGATGTAGTACCCCAGCGAGGCTTCGAGCGCATGACCGCTCAGCACGGCGAACGCGAACGTCAGCCAGTTGACGCCGATGAGCAGGGACGCAGCGGCCAACCACGCCAGCGCCCGGGGGCGGCGTACCAACGCGCCGAGCACGCGCCACTGCTTCAACAGGGTCACCAACAGCAGGCACACCACGAGGGACCACACGATGCGGTGGGCTAAGATCTCCACGGCGCCGGCGGCCGCCACGAGAGCGAAGTACAGGGGCAGCACGCCCCACAGCCCGTAGGCGGTGACCCCATACCAGAGGCCTTGGGTTCGCTCGTGGGGCGCGGACTGCATCGATGAACTCACCAGCGCATCATACGCCCTAGTCAGCGTCGGCCGTGCCGGGGTTTCGGTAGGTCTGTACCGTCTGGAGCGGCTTGCCCGTCTGGACCAGTTGGCCGCGCCCCGGGGGCAAGGACCGTGCGCGCACGCTGTTGACCAGCGCGCCCTCGGACCGGTCTCCGGACATGATCAGCGCTGCGGTTCCGGAGTCCTTCAGAGTCGAGAAGAAGGACTCGTACATCCCCCGGCTGGCGCCGCGCACCTTGCGCGTGATGATCACGTTGAAGTTGAGCTCCGCAGCCATGGGCAGGTAGTTCACCAAGCGGCTCATGGGGGAGTTGTTGCCCGCCGTCAGCACGTCGTAATCGTCGGCGAGGACCACGAGCCGGGCCGTGCCCGGCCGTTCCTTCTCCGTCCCACCCGTGGACCGCAGCTCCAGTTCCTTCACCAGCGCCGCGGTCAGCTGCTCGCCGACCGCTGCGCTGCCCGCGTATCCGCCCAAGTAGTCGTCTGGCACGACGTCGTCGAGATCCTTGCGGGGGTCGTACACGGCGAAGAGGAGCTCGTCGGGGCTGTGCTGGTCCACAAACGTGCTGATGAGGTTCCGCAGGACGTTGGACTTTCCGCAGCCCTCGTCTCCCATCACGATCAGATGGCGGTCCTTGGCCGTCATGTCCAGCACGTGATGCCCCAGATCGACCTCCCGCAGACCGATCGGGAAATGCCCCTGTACCGCGGAGGCCGGGGCGTCGCGCTGGGAGATTTCGGCCGGCAGGACGCGTACCTTCATGGCCGTCTCGCTGGTGGCCGCCGCCACCGCCTCCACGAGGTCCCGGAGGCCGTCCGAGAGCGTCTCCGGATTGTCCTCGCCGTCGATGCGCGGCAGGGCCACGTGGCCAATGAGCTTTTTGTCCGAGAGTCCGCGCCCCGGCACATCCGCGTTGACGCCAGCGGCCACCTTGCGGTCAATCGTTGAATCGCCCGGATCGGAGAGGGCCAACTCCACCTTGTTGCCAAAAAAGCCCTGCTGTGCCATGCGGATTTCCCCGCTGCGGTTCAGGGTGGTGACCACGTGGATGCCGTACCCGCCACCGCGCATGATGAGCGTGGTGACGGCATCTTGGATGTCCTCAAAGTCGTCGCTGATTTGCGCGTACCCATCGATGAACAGGAAAACGTCCGCGCTGGGCAACTCGGGCAGGTCCCCGGCGGCGTGCAAGCGCCGCATGGTGGTCAGCGAGTCGATCTGGCGCAGTTCGAACAACTGCTCGCGGTGCAGCAGCATGCCGAGGAGTTCCTCCACGGTGCGCCGCACGACCTCGCGGTTGGTGCGGATCGCGATGCCGCCCACGTGCGGAAGCCCGCCGAGGGGAAGCAGGGACGACCCCAGCAGGTCGAGGCCGTAGATGCCGACCTCGCTGGGCCGGTGGGTAAGCGAGAGCGAAGTGATGATGGTGCGCAACAGGGTGGACCGCCCGGACTGTGGCCCGCCGATCACCATGAGGTTGCCGCCGCCGGAGGCGAAATCGATCTCCCAGACGCCCTGCCACTGCTTGGCCGGGTCATCGAGGAGGCCGATCGGCACGCGCAACCGGCCGCCTTGTTCCAGACGGAGCCCGTGCTCGCTGGGGTGAATCTGGCCCACGCTCGCGTCCAGCGTGATGGCGGCCGGAAGCGGCGGCAACCAGATTTCCTGCACGGAACGGGGGAACGTCCGCAGCGTGTCCATGAGGGTGGACATCACCGTGGGGCCCGTCGTTCGCTTCGGGGCGGACTTCTTCGCCGGCGCGCCGCCGTCGTCCTGGCCCTGGTGGGCCGCCGCGGCGTCCGCGGCGTAGAAGCGCAGCGGGACGACGTCGGCGCTGACGTGAGCGACGGGGGCGTCGTCGCCACGCCGCTCGTCCTCCACCGGACCGGAGACGTAGCCGGACTTGAAACGGGTATAGACGGTGGTATCCACCTTCAAGTAGCCGTAACCGGGCACCGGGGGCAGGTGGAAGGCGTCGCCGGTGTCCAACACCGTGCGGGATTCTGCCTCGGAGAGGGTGCGCAGGCCGATGCGGTAGGACAGGTAGGTTTCGAGGCCCTTGAGTTTTCCCCCCTCGACGCGCTGGGAGGAGAGGAGCAAATGCACGCCGATGGAGCGGCCGATGCGCCCGATGGAGAGGAAGAGGTCGATGAAGTCCGGGCGCGCGGTCAGGAGCTCGCCGAACTCATCGATGATGATGACCAGATGCGGCAGCGGGTCCATGTGCTCCCCGCGGGCCAGCTTCTCCGCGCGGTGGACCTGATAGTCGGTGATGTTGGCGATGTTCCCCGCGGCCTTGAGGACTTCCTGGCGCCGGAGGATCTCCCCGTTGAGGGAGGCGTAGACGCGCTCGACGAGGGAGAGATCGTCGGAGAGATTGGTGATGATGCCCGTCACTTGGGGCGCGCCTTCGAACGGCGCAAACGTGGCACCACCCTTGAAGTCCACGAGGACCATCGAGAGCAGGTCGGGTGAGTGCGTAGCGAGTAGGCCAAAGACCATCGAACGCAGCATCTCGGACTTGCCGGAACCCGTGGCCCCCACACAGAGACCATGCGGGCCCATGCCGAACTGGGCCGCTTCCTTGAGGTCGAGGGTAGTGGGCTTGCCGCGATCGTCGGGGCCTAGCGGAACGCGCAGGAAATCGGCCTCCGAGCGAGGTTTCCACGTGCGTTCGATGTCCGCTCGGCTGAGCGCGGGAGTCAGGCCCAGCATCTCCAGGAAGGACTCGCCGGACTCGTTGCCGCCGCCGTGCTCCAGCGAATCAGCGGCGAGCCGCAAGGGCGCCATTTCGCGGGACACCGCGGACGCTGTGGCCACCGTCAGCGGATCGAGCACACCGTTGCGGGTCACCGGCGCTGCCGGGTCTTGACGGTAGTCCTCCAGCAGGAACCCGTCCTCGGTCTCCGTGATGCGCAGGGAGACCTCGGAGGGCTCGTCGCCGCGGGTCGCCACCAGATGTATGACCGAGAGCCCCAGCGAGGCGGCGTCGAGGTAACGGTCAACCAGCGGAAAGTCCTCAGCGGCGGTCCCGTACACATCGTTGATGATGACCAGCCGTGACATGACGGACAGCGCTCCGCCGTCCGACTTGCGGGCCTCGGCGGCGATTTTCGTGCGGTGCTGGATGTCTGCGGCCATGAGATCGGCGAGGTCATCGAGGCTGCCGGCGATCCGCCGCGCCGGCCCCGTCTCGGTGGCCTGCTGCTGGTCTGCCACGTGAGGCAGCCACTGTGCCCAGACGAAGTCCTCCTCCGCCTCGCGCGGGATGGCGAGGCCGAGCCCCACGTCCTCGGGGGAGTGGAGCGCGGCGGCGGAGACCACCACGTTTCGGGACACGGCGAGGGCAAACTCCCGCGAGCCGACGACGGAGACGTTGCCGACGGCGTTCAGGGGCACCGTTAAAGGCATGGACGGGCTCGTCGCGTAGCGGCGGCGGAGGATTTCCGCCTCGGCCGCCATGAAAGCATCCTCGAGCTGACCAGGCGAGCCGGCGTCGGCGACGGTCACGCTTCGTACCGGGCGCTCGCCCGTGCCGAGCCGGACGTGGAGGAAGTCCTCGCTGCTGCGCCGACGCTCCCACAGCCGGAGCGGGTTACGGACCACGTCGAACAGGGCGTCGGGATCTGGGCTGGCCACGCGGGCCGTCGCGAGAGCGTCCTGTTCGTCGGCGCGCAGCTTCACCCGCGTGCGCTCGAGGTAGCGCAGGTACTGATCCCGGGCTTGCCGGCGCTGCTTCTGTTGCTTGCCGCGCTGCGAAAACATCATGACGATGCCCATCACCACGGTCAGCACCATCATCATGGCTCCCACGGCGGCGAAGGGGGAATTACGGAACATCATCATGACCGTCATCGACACCGCGCCGCCGAGCATGGGCACGATCGCCATGAGGTTCATGCCGCCGGCCTCGCCCTCGACGGGCGGTGGCGCATCGATGGAAAAGGGGCGGAACTCGCGCAGCGGCGGCGTCGTGCGCGCCGGGCGGTGGATGATGCGCTGGCTCACGGGCGGCGCCCCGCCTTCAGCGAGGTCTGCGCCGCGTTGGCGTTGGTGACGAGCCGTCCAGCCAGCTGGGCCAGTGCCATGCGGCGCTCAGCACCCAAGAGATTCAAGCTCAGCCGCGCGCCCGCGGCCAAGTGGGCGTCGTAGTCGAGGGCGTGGGCCTCGTACCCCAGCGCGTGGAGCCGCTGCGCTTGGGCCGCCGCGGTGACGGGCGCCTTGCGGTCCAACTGCGTCACCAGCACGACGACGCGGCCTGCCGCGACGAGCTGACGCAGGTACGGGCCGGACAACTGGGCGAGCGCGTCTTCGACCCCGCTCATCGTCGCGGGGACGACCCAGAGGACGGCATGCGCGTCGGCCAAGGCGGAGGCGGTGGTGGATTGATTGATGCCGGCGGGGCAGTCCAACAACGTCAGGGGGAAGTACCGGGAGACGTTGGCACACGTTTCCCGGACCAGCGACCCGGCGGGAGGCGGCCCGGCAGCGGCCGGAGCGCTCGCCGTCGCGAGGAGGTTGTCCGTGATGGGAACCAACATCGCGTGGAGCTCGGCGGCCGTGGGCAGGCGTCCGCCCGTGGTGTCCGGCACCAGCTGGGCGAAGGAGCGTCCCGCTGCCGGATCCGCCCCCAACCGCAAGCCCAAGCTGCCGTGACCCAGCGAGAGGTCGAGCGCCGCCGTCGTATCCTGCCGCACGGCGGCAAAGACGCGGGCGAGCGCCGCCGTCGCCGTCGTGGTACCGGCGCCGCCGCGGGTGGAAAAGACGGCGATGCGGCGTCCGGTGGTGACCGCGGCCTGGGCCTCGTGGGCCGCGGCGGCGAGGTCCCCCGCGGAGGTGTCCGAGCCGAACATGGAGCGCAGCAAGCGGCCGAAACCACCGGAGGCACCGGAGACGTTCGACAGGCGGAGCAGCTCGTACGCCAGCGGCGCGCCAGCGCCGGGGTCCACGCGGGGAGCCGAAGCCGCGTTGCGCGAGGCCGGGGACTCCCGCCGAGCCTGCTGCCGCTGCGCGCGACGCGACGTCTGCGGGGCCCAGGGGTCAACGATCTGGCCGTACGGGGCGGAGTCGTCCTCGGGCCGCGGAGTGCTAGTCGGCATCACGAATCACTTTCGTCAAGGTCAAGGCATCCTGAACAACAACATAAGGGTCAGAAAGAGGACAGGAGGAGCGAAAACACGCCGCAGTAGCCGACGATCAGTGGGATCGACGCCACGATGGCGAGGGACTCGATCCGGCCCGCGATCTGCCGAAGCCGCGCCTGCACGTGATCCGCCAAACGCACCACCAGGCCCAAGCCGGCGCCGAGGGCGGCGGCCAGCAGGCCCACTGCGACGATCCAGGCCAAGGAACCGGCCAATTGCGTGAGCGTCAGCGAGAGGGACACCACGCCGAGGCCCGCCGCCGCATAGAGCGCGTAGCGCTCCACCGCCAAGGGGAAGGACCGGGCGCGCAGGGTGATCGCCAGCGCCAAGCAGGCCGTGAGCGGCAACGTCCACTGTGGTTGGTCCGTCTCCGGGATCAACCACAGCCCCACCCCCGCGGACAGAGCGGTGGCGACGGTACCGAAGCGCAAGGCGGCGTGGGCGCTGTGGACGGCCGCCACGGCGTCGTACCGCATGATCGCGGCCCCCTCCGCCCGTGCGTCGTCGAGCTTGGCCAACCCCGAGGCGTTGAGCGCAATCGAGGGCAGGAGGCCGAGGATGACCGCAGAGCCGAGCGTGCCGATGCCAGCGATGGCCGCGGCCGGATCGACGTCGTCCGCCGTTGCCCACTGTGCCAACGGGTAGGCGCCGGCCCAGAGGGCCGTCAAAGCGCCGGCGATGCCCGCCGTGGTGAGCACCGCGGACGGGCGCCTCGCCACGCCAGCCAGTGCAGCGATGAGGGCGACGACGACGGCGGCGGTGAGCAGCGCGAATCCGTAGCCCGGCAGCCACTCCCACTGGGCGAGCCCGAGGACGGCCAGTGCTGCGCCCGTGACCTGCAACGTGGCGGCGATGGGACGGGAGGCCGCAACCAGTGAGGCGCCGGCCGCCAGCAGTCCGCCGCCGCAGGCGAGCAGGATCCACCAGGCGGACTGCGGTGCGTAGTGGCCGGTGAGGAGCCAGAGGCCCAGCACCGCGGCGGCCCCGGCCGCGACGCCGGAGCCGATGATGACGTGGCGGGTCTGCCACGTGCCCCGAACGGACTCAGCCTCCGCGACGACGGCATCGGTGACGTCGTAGACCACGGCAGGTGGTGGCGCCTCGTGATTGTTCAGCAGACTCAGCGTGGCGCCGTCCACGATGCCCGCCTCGGCGAGTGTGGTGTTGGTGGGTAGGGGCTCGCCGGTATCCGTGAGCAACACCTTCGATGCGACGCGCTCGCCGGGAGTGTCTCCGAGTAGCCGCAAAATCTGCGGCATCAGCGTGCCGACCTCCGCCGTCGACGGCAGCAGCAGGTCGAGGCGGCGGCGGTCACCGGCCAGCGTGACGCGGGTGTACGGGTGGGTCACTGTCTCGCTCACGCGAAGACCTCCCCGGGGGCGCGCTGGTCCACGACGACGAGAACGGCGCTGGAGCGCAGTTCTTCCTGTTCGGCGGCGCGCTGTTCAAAAATATTCTTCACGAAGGAGACTCCCACGCAGACGGCCGCGATGAGGGCGGCGACGACGATGCTGATCAGAAACTGTTTGAGCGGTGAGGCCCAGCGGCGCTCGGTGGGGTTGGTGCCGTAGAGCAGGCCATCGGTCAGGCGAGCGCGGCGCACGGTCACCGATTCGATGAGCTGTGCGTCGAACTCTGATGACATCGTGGTCCCCTCTGGATTGATTTGGGAGGCAGCGGCCCCATGCCGCTGCCTCCCATCATGGCAGGTTGCGGCGCGAAGTGCCGCAGATTTCGCCTCCGATGGGGAGTTCTACCCATCGGGCGGCCTTGACCGGAGACCCGTTGCGCCGTTGGATGGATATATGCCCGTTGAGTGGGCAGCGGCGGCCGACGGCCGGCCGAAGACCAAGCGAAAGGAATCACGCCATGAGCGGTGAGTTCAAGGGCAAGATGAGCATTGGCGCCGTCTCTGACGCCTCGAAGCAGTCGGAAAACTCGGGTCTCGAGCTGGTGAAGCTCGTCGAGGAGATGCTCGACGGCGTGGAGGAATTGCAAAACACCTTCAAGGGGTCGGCCGCCAACGAGTTCGTCGCCGTGATTAACGAGGGCACGCGCGTGCAGGGCGAATTGATCGCCGCACTGGCCTCCATCTCCTCCGGTCAGGCGGACGCGGCGAAGGCCTACTTGGACATGGATTCCGAGATGGAGGGCGAGGGCCGCGATGCCAAGTCGGTGGCCGCAGCAGCCTCCGGCAACACCGGCTTCAACCTCGGCGGCCGCTAAGCCGTTTCCCCACGAGAACACAGGACCTAAAGGAGAACACCATGGGTAAGGGCAATAGCGACGTCATTCAGTTCGATGTCAACTCGGCGAGCCAGATGGAGGGCACGGTCCTTCGCATCGCGGGCCGGATCGAGCAGATCATTGGCGACCGCGAACAGCAGGCCAAGTTCGTCGCCGACAACTGGGAAGATGCCAACAACCGTGAGGGCTATGACGCCAAGGAAGCGGCCTGGGTGAGTGCCGGGCAGGACACCCTGGCCCTGGTCCAGCGCGTGCGGCGCCTTCTAGAACAGAATCAGGTCACCGCCGGCAATACGGGGCGCAAAGTCGGGAACATCATCGACTCCATTTGATCCGAGGCAGCAGTGCCCGGGTGTCCACGCGGCATCCGGGCCGGGGTGTGGACGCGGGCGCACACCGGAACGGGGACGGCGCCGCGCGGCCTGGCCGAGGAACGTGCCGAGGTGATGGACGGCGTCGTACAGGCAATTAGACTAGTGTGCTGTGCGCTAAATCCTCCGCGCCCACGCGAACTCTTCCGGAAGGAATCCCCGTGCCCCATTCTGCCGAGGTCGACACCGGCGCGGCTGCTGCCGCGCCGAACCGCCCGCTGCGCGTTGCCATCATCGGCGCAGGCCCCGCCGGCGTCTATGCCGCGGACATCCTGACCAAAGCCGAACGCGACTTCGAGGTATCGATCGACTTGTTCGACGCCTACCCGGCACCGTACGGGCTGATTCGCTACGGCGTGGCGCCCGATCATCCGCGCATCAAAGGCATCGTCAAGGCCCTGCACAAGGTCCTTGATCGCGGCGACATCAGGTTCCTCGGCAACGTCACCTACGGCCGGGACCTCCTCCTGTCGGACATCCGAGCCATGTACGACGCCGTGATCTTCGCCACGGGCGCCATCAAGGATGCCGCCATGAACATCCCGGGGATTGAGCTCGACGGCTCCCACGGCGCCGCCGACTTCGTCTCCTGGTACGACGGCCACCCGGACGTGCCGCGCGAGTGGCCGCTGGACGCCAAGGAAGTGGCCGTGCTGGGCAATGGCAACGTGGCCCTCGACGTGGCCCGCGTCCTCTCTAAGCACGCCGACGACCTGCTGACCACGGAAATTCCCGACAATGTCTATGCCGGTTTGAAGAGCTCTCCCGTCACGGACGTGCACGTGTTCGGCCGCCGTGGGCCGGCGCAGGTGAAGTTCACGCCCTTGGAATTGCGCGAGCTCTCCCACAGCCGCGACGTCGACATCGTGCTCTACCCGGAAGACTTTGAGTTCGACGAAGCCTCCGACGAGGCCATCAAGACCAACAACCAGGTCAAGACCATGGTCAACACGCTGGCCAACTGGATGGTGGAGCAGGACGAGCGTGAGGAAGACCCGAACTTCACGCCGGCCTCCCGCCGCCTGCACCTGCACTTCCTGCACTCCCCGGTAGAGATCACCGGCGAGGACGGCCGGGTCACGGGGATGACCTTCGAACGCCAAGAGCTGGATGGCACGGGCAACGTGCGCGGCACCGGCGAACTCGTCGAGTATCCGCTGCAGGCCGTGTACCGGGCCATTGGCTACTTTGGCTCCGAGCTGGCCGAGCTGGAATTTGATGCCCAGCGCGGCGTCCTGGTCAACGACGGCGGCCGCGTGCTGGACGCTGACGGCGCCGCGGTGCCGGGCATCTACACCACCGGATGGATCAAGCGCGGCCCCGTGGGCCTCATCGGCCACACCAAGGGAGATGCGCTGGAGACCATCGGCAACCTGCTGGAGGACCGCACCGAGTTGCCTCCGGCGACGGAGCCGTCCGAGTCCGCGATCCTTGATTTCCTCGAGGCTCGTGGCGTCGAATACACCACGTGGAATGGGTGGCTGAACCTCGACGCGCATGAGCGCGGTCTCGGCGAGGCCGCCGGCGAGCTCACCACGGAAGCCGGGGCCATCACCCGCGAACGCATCAAGGTGGTTGAGCGCGAGGATATGGTGCGCATCTCTCGCGGCACAGAAGCTGGCGCCGAGTGAGCGCGCCCGCACGCCGGCCGCTTTTTGAGGTCGTCGTCAACGTCTTGCGCGGCGGTCTGATCGGCGCCGTGGAGACCATGCCGGGCGTCAGCGGCGGCACGGTCGCGCTCGTGGTGATGGTCTACGAGCGCCTCATTGCCTCGGCCTCGGCCGCCATCTCTGGGGCCTTCTTGATGCTGACCGGCCTCTTTCGCGGCGCGGAGGTGCGCTCCCGGGGCGTGGCGAAGTGGCGCGAGGTCGAATGGCTGCTCATCATCCCGCTGGTGATCGGCATGGGGGCGGCCATTCTCACCATGTCCCGGGTTATGGAAAACCTCGTCGAAAACCACCCCGTGCAGATGCGGGCGGCCTTCTTTGGCATGGTGCTCGTCTCCTTGCTGATCCCCATCCGCCTCGCGGGGGCCTGGCGCGTGCGCGACGCGGCGTACGCCATCGTGGCGGCCGCGGCGACCGCCTTCGCGGTGTCTCTGCCGTCATCTCCGCTGGCGGTCACGCCGGTCACCATCATGGTGTGTGCGGCGATCGCCGTGTGTGCCTTGGCTCTGCCGGGGCTCTCCGGGTCGTTTCTCCTGCTCACGCTGGGCCTCTATGAGCCGACGTTGGGCGCGGTCAACAATCTTGACTTCGGCTACCTGGGGCTCTTCGTCGTCGGCGCGGCCACGGGTGGCGTGCTCATCATCCTCGGGCTGCGGCGCCTGCTGCGCACGCACCATCACGTCACGATGGTGGTTATTACCGGCCTCATGGCCGGCGGGCTCCGCGCGCTCTGGCCCTGGCAGGATGAGGCCCGCAACATCGTCCCGATCGAGGACGGGACCCTGGGTGGAGTGATGGCCTTGGCGGTGGCGGGCGCCGTCGTCGTTGGCATCGGTGTGTGGGCGGAGCGGCGCCTGACCGAGAAGTGAGCCGCTTCCTCGCGGACTTGACCCCGCTGCGTGTTAGCAGTGATTTCCGGCGCTTATGGGCCGGCAATGCCTTGTCCGCGGTGGGTAGCCAACTCACCCTCGTGGCGGTCAGCCTCGAGGTCTATCAGCTCACGCAATCCAGCCTGCATGTGGGCCTGCTCGGACTGTTTGCGGTAGTCCCGCTGATCGTGGCCGGGCTCTACGGCGGTGCGGTGGCCGATCACTTTGATCGGCGCAAGGTGGCGTTGGCCTCCTCCGCTCTCCTGTGGGGGACGACGGCGGTCATCGCCATTCAAGCGTGGGCTGGCGTAGAAAATGTCTGGGTTCTCTATGCGCTGATCGCGGTGCACTCCGGAGCCGGCGGGATCAATCAGCCCACCCGTGGCGCCATCATTCCGGCACTGGTGGGAGTCAAACTGCTCCCGGCAGCCAATGCGCTGAACATGGTCACCTTTGGCGTCGCCATGATGGTGGGTCCTTTGCTCGGCGGTGTGCTCGTCGCCACGGTCGGCTACGCGTGGACCTACACCATCGACGTCGTGACGTACGTTGCGGCACTGTGGGCGATCTACAAGCTGCCGCCGCTTCCCGTTGAGGGTGCGCCAGCGGGAACTGGTGGTCGCCGCCGGGTCGGCCTGTCCTCAGTGTGGGAGGGGTTCGCCTTCCTCGCCACCAGAGGCAACGTGCGCATGACCTTCGAGATCGACCTCGTGGCCATGGTGACGGCCGCGCCGCGGGCCCTCTTGCCCGCCATTGGTGCGGTCATGATCGGCGGGGGAGAGGCCACTGTGGGCATCCTTCTGGCCGCCAGCGCTCTCGGAGCCTTCTTGACCGGCCTGTTCTCGGGCCCACTGACGACGATCCACCGGCACGGGCTCGCCGTGTATGCGGCGGTCGTGGCATGGGGCGTTTTCATCGCTGGTTTTGGCGTGGTGGTGTTCTTGGCGCGTGGCCACATGCCGGCTGACGGGTCGGCGAGTGGGTGGATTTGGCCAGCTGCGGCCTTCATGGCGTTGGCTGGCGTGGCAGATTCTGTGAGTGGGGTCTTTCGAAACACGATTCTGCAATCCGCCACCCCGGATCGGCTGAGGGGCCGCCTCCAAGGGGTTTTCATCGTCGTCGTCGCCGGCGGACCGCGCGTGGGGGAAATGGTCTCCGGCGGCGCCGCAGCCGTGTTGACCGAACCGGTGACACTGGTGCTCGGCGGCATCCTCTGCGTCGTGCTGGCGACCGTTCTGCTGCGTCTTCGCCCCTCGTTCGTGAGCTACGACGCACGGAACCCGACCCCGTAGCCCGTAAGCTAGAGACGTGCATCATCACAACAATGGACTGAAAACCGCGCTGCTCCTGGGAGCCTTGTTTGGGCTGCTGGTGCTCTTGGGCTCGTTGATCGCTGCCGGCACGGGCCAATCGATGTTTATCTGGCTTTTCGCCCTGCTCGGCGTGGGGACGACGGCGTATGGCTACTGGAATTCGGACAAGCTGGCCATTCGTTCCATGCAGGCCTATCCGGTCACCGAGGAACAACAACCGCAGATGTACCGGATTGTGCGCGAGCTCTCCCATGCAGCGCAGAAGCCGATGCCCCGGCTCTACGTCTCTCCGACGCTCGCACCCAACGCCTTTGCCACGGGGCGCAACCCGGAGAACGCGGCGGTGTGTTGCACCGAGGGCATCCTGCAACTGCTCAATGAACGGGAGTTGCGCGGCGTCCTAGGGCACGAGCTCATGCACGTCTATAACCGGGACATTTTGACCTCGTCGGTGGCCGCCGCCGTGGCGGGCGTGGTGACGTCGGTGGGGCAGTTCTTGCTCTTCTTCGGCGGCGGTGGTGACCGGCGGCAGGTCAACCCCTTGGCCATGATCGCGATTGCGTTGCTGGCCCCGATCGCCGCGTCCCTGATTCAGATGGCCGTGAGCCGGACGCGCGAGTACGACGCCGACGAGGACGGTGCGCGGCTGACCAACGACCCGCTGGCCTTGGCGTCGGCGCTTCGCAAGCTGGAATCGGGTGTTCAAGCGGCGCCTTTGCCGGCCCATGATCAGCGCCTCGTCAACTCATCCCACTTGATGATTGCCAATCCCTTCCTCGGCGGAGCCAAGAAGCTCTTTGCCACGCACCCGCCGATGGCGGATCGGATTGCTCGGCTCGAGCGCATGGCGGGCCGCTAGCGACGACATGCAGCGGGGGCCGACACCGTGAGGTGTCGGCCCCCGCTGCATGTGGACCGCTTAGCGGAAATTCACGAATTGCAGGTCGGCGTCCTCGAAGTCTTTCAGCAGGGCGATGACCGTCTGCAGGTCGTCGCGAGACTTCGAGGAGACGCGCAGTTCGTCGCCCTGAATCGTCGCCTTGACGGACTTCGGGCCTTCGGCCCGGATGAGCTTAGTGATCTTCTTCGCCGTGTCTTGGGCGATGCCCTCCTTGATGGAGGCCTCGAGGCGGTACTCCTTGCCGGAGGCAAAGGGTTCACCAGCGTCGAGGGACTTCAGGGAGATATTGCGCTTGACCAACTTGGATTGGAAGACGTCCAGTACGGTCTTGACGCGCTCCTCGGTAGAGGCCTTCATGAGGATGTTTTCGCCGCTGAAGTCGATCTCTGCACCCACACCCTTAAAGTCGTAGCGCTGGGCGATCTCCTTCTGCGCCTGATTCAGCGCGTTGGAGACTTCCTGCTTGTCGACCTTGCTGACCACGTCGAACGTCGAGTCGCTTGCCATCGATATACCTCCGTTGCTGGTTTACGTCGGTGACCAGACTACCGGGAGCTGTCGATTCGATTCTTGCGGAAAAGTTCTGTAGAGTCTTTTCTCGTTCCGTTACGGAGCGTTCGGCAGATTACCCGAGCGGCCAAAGGGGGCTGACTGTAAATCAGCTGGCAATGCCTACGGGGGTTCGAATCCCTCATCTGCCACCAAACCAAGGGCCCGCATCACTGGATGCGGGCCCTTCTTTTATGCCGCGGATTCCTCGGCGACGCCCAGATCCCAGAGCGCCACGTAGCCGCCGCTAGGGCCCTGCTGGAGGGCTCGATAATGCGCCCATTGCCACGGGGTGGCGCCCCGGTGATCCGGCGGGGCGGCCGGGCAAGTGCCCGGCGTCAGCCACCGGCCCGCATCCCAGATGGCATGGATCGGGCCGTACTCCGTCGCGGCGGGATCATGCGAATTCAACGGTCGCGGCGGGCGCAGCGTCTTGCGTAGTCGCGAGACGCTGCTCACGGCATAGAGTTCTTGGTGCTCGATGTCGAGGTCACCAAAGGTGTCGACGTACTCGGCGGCGTGCTCGAGCACCCTCCCCATCGCGGTGTCGAGCACAGGTTCGTTGACGATGATGAGCAGTGAGCGGCGGGCCATGGTTTCCTCCGGGTTGTGGTCTCCACGACGCTAGGAGCAGCCGCCCGCCACTGTCCGGAGCCGGCGTCGTGCTGTGGAAAACCACTGGTTGTCCACCGAGAGCGGACGTGCCACCACGGATGCCGGGCCGTGGTTATCGTGGACGAATGGCTACTATCGACATCACTGAATCCGAACTGTCCCAGGTCCTAGCCGACAACGAGATCGTCCTGCTGGATTTTTGGGCCGATTGGTGCGGCCCGTGCAAGCAGTTCGCCCCGGTGTACGAGCAAACCTCCGAGCAGCACGACGACGTCGTCTTCGGCAAGGTGGACACGGAGGCTGAGCAGCAGTTGGCCGCAGCCGCCGGCATTACGTCCATCCCGACGCTCATGGCCTTCCGCGAGCAGGTTCTGGTCTACTCGCAGCCGGGAGCCGTGGGCGGCGCGCAGCTGAACCAGCTGGTCGATGCCGTGAAGGCCCTGGATATGGAGGAAGTCCATGCCAAGGTTGCTGAGCAGGCGCAGCAGGAGGGTTCGGCTTCCGACTAGCCCTGGCTCGGGGGCTTGGCGCGCCCTCTCGGGGCGCGGAAGATGCGCCGCCGTCGTTTCTGTGACTACTATCACGTTAATGAGCATTCACGCCGCGGTCGCGGTGTGTGGTTCGTCGCCGAACGACTAGCAGCTTCAGGAGCCCCAGATGCAGACTGACTCGTTGAGCCACCCCACAGCCCGCCCGGCCGATTCCTACACGGCCGGAGCAGGTGCGGGGATCGACGTCCTCGAGCAGACCATCGGCGAGAACTTTCGGGCGGTCGCTGCGCGAACGCCCGGTGCCCTCGCGATCGAGGAGGCCGCAACCGGGCGTTCGTGGACCTTCGCCGAGATGGACCGGGCCACCGACGATGTGGGCCGCGCCCTGATGGCCGCGGGCATTGCTCCCGGCGACCGGGTGGGCATCTGGAGCCCCAACTGTGCGGAGTGGACCCTGCTGCAGTACGCCACCAGCAAGATCGGCGCCATCCTCGTCAACATCAACCCGGCCTACCGCAGTCATGAGCTGGAGTACGTCATCCAGCAGTGCGGGATGAGCATGCTGGTGGCCGCTCCGAGCGACGAACGCAGCGATTACCGCGGCATGGCGCGCAAGGCCCTTGAAGCCTGCGGCCCACTGAGCCAGGTGGTCTTCTTGGAGGAGCCCGGGGAGGGGCCGGGCGCTGGCGAGCTTCGTCCAGGCGAGCTCGCGTGGACCGGCCTGATCGCCTTGGCCGACGACGTCTCTCACGCTGCACTCGAGCAGCGCCTCGCCTCGCTGCACCCCGATGATCCGATCAACCTTCAGTACACCTCGGGGACCACGGGATTCCCCAAGGGCGCCACGTTGACGCACAAGAACATTCTCAACAACGGGTTTCATATCGGCTCGCTCCTGTCCTATCGGGGAGCCGAGAGCGCGCAGGGTCAGGACAAGGTGGTCATCGCCGTTCCGTTCTTCCACTGCTTCGGGATGGTGATCGGCAATCTTGCGGCCCTCTCCCACGGGGCGAGCACGGTGATCCCGTCCCGCGTTTTCGCTCCCGATCAGGCCCTTGCCGCCGTCCAGCGGTACCGCGGTACCAGCCTCTATGGTGTGCCGACCATGTTCATCGCCGAGCTGAACCTGCCGGACTTCGATGACTATGACCTCTCCACCCTGCGGACCGGTGTCATGGCGGGGTCCCCGTGCCCCGAGGAGGTCATGAAGCAGGTCATCGGCCGGATGAACATGCGTGAGGTGGCGATTTGCTACGGCATGACGGAGACTTCTCCGGTGTCCACGATGACGCGAGTCGATGACTCCCTCGAGCGCCGCACGCGCACCGTTGGCCGGACCATGCCCCACGTCGAGTCCAAGATCATCGATCCCGCAACCGGCGACGTCGTGCCTCGGGGCGAGCGGGGCGAGCTCTGCACCCGCGGTTACGTCGTCATGCAAGGCTACTGGGATGACCCTGAGAAGACGGACGCCGCCATCGACGCTGAGGGCTGGATGCACACCGGTGACCTCGCCTCCATGGATGCGGACGGGTATGTGATGATCGAGGGCCGTATTAAGGACCTCATCATCCGCGGCGGCGAGAACGTCTCCCCGCGGGAAATCGAGGAGTTTCTGTACCAGCATCCGAGCGTTCAAGACGTTCAGGTCATTGGCGTCCCGGACCCGAAGTACGGGGAGGAAATCATGGCCTGCCTCATCCTTAAAGACGACGCCGAGGAACTCGACGTGGAGGCCGTGCGGGCCTACTGCCACGGCCGGATCGCCCACTATAAGATTCCCCGCTACGTCCAGATCCGCGGGAGCTTCCCCATGACGGTCTCCGGCAAAGTGCGCAAAGTGGAGATGCGGCAGGAAGCCGAGCAGCTGATCTCCCAGCAGGCGTAGCGCACGCCACGGGCTAGAAGCGGCGGTAGTCTCGCGGCGCCAAGCGGGGCCCGCGCGCTTGATGGCGGAAACCCGTGGCCGTGATGAGGCGGACCACGCGTTGGCGATGGCCAGTCCACGGCGCGAGCACCTCGAGCATGCCGGCGTCGTCCGTGCGGCGGCCCGTCAGGGCCTCGCCAATGAGGTGGGGCAGGTGATAGTCGCCCACGGAGACGCGGTCCGGGTCACCGTGGGTGCGCTGCAGGACTTCGGCGGCCGTCCACGGGCCGATTCCGGGCAGGCTCATCATGGCCTCGGCGGCTTCCTGCGTGCCCCGCACGCTGCCGAGTCGGTTCAGCCCGGAGGCCGATTCTGCGGCGCGCAACAGCGTCCTGCTCCGCGCCGCATCGACGCGCGCCTGGTGCCACCGCCACGAGGGGACGCGCCGCAGTTGCTGTGGGGTGGGCGCCAGCCGCATCTCGGCGGGCAGGTCCGGGTGCGCAGGCGCGGCGTCGCCGAAGTTCCTCACGAGGTACCGCCACGCAAAGCGGGCCTCGTCCGTGGTGACTTTTTGCTCGAGGACCGCCGGCATGAGCGCGTCGAAGACGCGGCCGGTCGCTGGCAGGCGCAGTCCGGGGCGCTCGCGGCGGGAGCGGCGCACCAGCGTCGGCAGGTCGAGCGCGTCGAAACCGTCCCAATCATCCTCGGCACCGAGGAGGCGTTCGACGGCGGCGGCGAGCCCGGGCGCCCTCGCCCCCTCGCCCCACGCGTGCCACGTGACGACGTCGTCTCTGACACTCACCCGCAGGGTGACGCCAGCCTCGCCATAGCGGAAGACGGCCCACGCGCCCGCCGGCGTGACGCGAAGCGTCGGATCGTGACGTCCGCGCTGCAGCACCCCGAGGGTTTGTGACAGCGAGTACGGCCCCGAGGGACGCCACTGCCCCTGGGCGATGGGAGCCGGTTCGCCACGTGTCATACCTCCCATTGTTCCCCTCTAGCCCCGAGAAATCAGGCCGCCCGTCCTCACGGACACGGCCCACATGACCGCAAGTTAACACTGCTTCATGAGGCGTAACGTTACGCCGGTAGAGTCGGGGCCATGAAATACGCCAACTCCGTCCTCGACCTGATCGGCGACACCCCGCTGGTCAAGCTGAACCGGGTCACCGAAGGCCTGAAGCCGACCATCCTCGTCAAACTCGAATATCTCAATCCGGGCGGCTCCATTAAGGACCGGATCTCCCTGAAGATGATCGAGGAAGCCGAGGCCTCGGGGCAGCTCGGCCCCGGCGGCACGGTGGTGGAACCGACGAGCGGCAATACCGGTGTGGGCCTGGCGATGGTGGCCCAGCAGAAGGGGTACCAGACCGTCTTCGTCACGCCGGACAAGGTGGGCGAGGAGAAGCGGGACGTGCTGCGGGCCTATGGTGCCCGCGTGGTTGTGACCAAAACGTCAGTGGCGCCCGATTCCCCCGAGTCCTATTACGGCGTCTCCGACCGCCTGACCCGCGAAATCGATGGTGCCTACAAGCCGGACCAGTTTTCCAACCCGGCCGCGCCGGCCAGTCACTACGAGTCCACGGGACCGGAAATCTGGCGCGACACCGACGGTCGGATCACGCATGCCGTCATCGGGGCGGGCACGGGCGGCACCATCACGGGCACGGGCCGCTACCTCAAGGACGTCTCGGCGGATCGGGCCAGCGGGCCGGTCCGGATCATCGGCGCCGATCCGGATGGGTCGGTCTATTCCGGCGGCACCGGGCGGCCGTACTTTGTCGAGGGGGTCGGCGAAGATATGTGGCCCGGGAACTATGACCAAACCGTTGCGGACGAGGTCCTGCCCGTCACGGACGCCGAGTCCTTCGCCATGACGCGGCGGCTGGCCCAAGAAGAGGGCCTGTTAGTGGGCGGATCCTCCGGCATGGCCGTGGTGGCGGCCTTGCGTGCCGCTGAGGGGCTCACCGAGGACGATGTCATGGTGGTCATCCTCCCGGACGGTGGCCGCGGCTACCTCGCCAAGATCTTCAACGATGGGTGGATGACCGAGCACGGCTTCCTGCCCGAGGCAGCCGACGCGACCGCCGCCGACGAGGCCGCGCGCGTGGGGAGCCTCTTGCACGACGCCGCCGGGAAGCGCCGGCCGATCGCGCACTTGTCGCCGGAGGCCACGGTTGGTCAAGCGCTCGCGGCACTGCAGGAGTCCGGTACGCCTGTGCTTCCCGTCCTCGCGGCGTCCAGCGAGACCGTGCACGCGGTCCGGCTCGGTGAGGTCAAGGGCGTGGTCACCGACCACGGGCTGGCCGAGGCCATCTTGACGGGGGCCGCCACGCAGGACGCCCCGGTCGCCGATCACGTGCACGAGTGGCCCGTGAAGCTCGGCGCGCGCCAGTCAATCGACGCTGCCCGCGAGGCCCTCGCCGATGCGCCAGCCGCCGTCGTCACTGAGGACGGCGACGTCGTCGGACTCATCACCCGTGCCGATCTGCTCGCCGCAGCGCGCCGAGCCTGAACTGCCAAGGAGACTCATGACTGACACCCAGAACACCGGATTCAATACACGCGCAATCCACGCCGGGCAGGCTTTCGAGCCGCATACCGGCGCCGTCGTGCCGCCCGTGCACTTCTCCACCACGTACGCCCAGGATGGCATCAGCGGTCTGCGCAACGGCTACGAGTATGGGCGCGGCACGAATCCCACGCGCGACTCCTTGCAGCAGCAGCTCGCCGCCCTCGAAGGGGGAAGCACGGGACTGACGTTTGGCTCCGGCCTCGCCGCCGAGGATGCCCTGATCCGCGCCGTGTTGCGACCGGGCGACCACATCGTGCTCGGCAATGACGCGTACGGCGGGACCTACCGCCTCATCAGCCGGATCTTCGGCGACTGGGGGATCGGCCACACGGCCGTTGACATGTCCGACGTCGGCGCGGTCCGCGACGCCGTGGCGGCCACGGGCGCCAAGCTCGTCTGGTTGGAGACGCCCTCCAACCCGATGATGAAGATTACGGACATTGCCGCGATCGCTGAGGTGGCCCACGCTGCCGGTGCCACCCTGGTGGTGGACAACACCTTCGCGACCCCGTACCTGCAGCAGCCGCTGGCGCTCGGCGCGGATGTGGTGGTCCATTCCACCACCAAGTACATCGGCGGCCACTCCGACGTCGTCGGCGGCGCCGTGGTGACGGCCGACGACGAACTCGCCGAAAAGATCGGCTTCATGCAGTTCGCCGCCGGCGCCGTGAACGGGCCGATGGACGCGTTCCTCACGACGCGGGGCTTGAAGACCCTTGGCGTGCGCATGGACCGGCACTCGGACAACGCCGAGCGCGTCGCCGAGTGGCTCCTGGGCCGCCCGGAAGTGGAGAAGGTGCTGTACCCGGGCCTGCCGGAGCACCCGGGGCACGAGCTTGCGGCCCAGCAGATGAAGCGCTTTGGCGGGATGGTATCCGTGCAGTTCGTCGGCGGCGAGCCGGCCGCGCGCGCCGTCGCGGAGGCCACCCGGGTGTTCACCTTGGCCGAGTCGCTCGGCGGCATTGAGTCCCTGATGAACTACCCGTCGGAGATGACCCACGCGTCGGTGAAGGGAACCGAGCTGGCGGTCCCGGAGAACCTGCTGCGCTTGTCCGTAGGCATCGAAGACGTCGAGGATCAGCTGGCCGACCTCGAACAGGCCTTCTCCCGCTTGGCCTAGGGGCTAAATGCGCTCCGCGACGCGCGCAGCACGCGCGACGTCGTCGTACTCCATGACCGTGCGCCCGCCGATCAACACACGGCGGGCGCGCTGCATGACGTCCAGCGGGTCGCCGGACCACAGCACGAGGTCCGCGTCCTTGCCCGGCTCGATGGAGCCGATCCGGTCGTCGAGCCCCAGGACGCGGGCCGGGTTGATGGTGAGGGCGCGCAGCGCGATCTCGGGGTCGAGGCCTTCCTTGACCGAGAGCGTCGCTTGGTGGACCAAGAAATTAATGGGAACCACCGGATGGTCCGTAATCAGCGAGATCTCCACGCCAGCGCGAGCCAGCTTGCCAGGGTTCGCCAACGAACGGGCGCGCAATTCGACCTTGGACTTGGTGGTGAAGAGGGGGCCGATCAGGACGGGGATCTCGCGTTCGGCGATGCGCTCGCCATGGACGTGGGCCTCGGTGCCGTGATCCAGCACCAGGTCGTAGCCGAACTCCTCAGCGAGGCGCAGCGCAGTGGCGATGTCGTCGGCGCGATGCGCGTGCTGCCGCCACGGAATTTCGCGCTGAAGCACTAGGGCGAGAGCTTCCAGCGTCGGGTCCACGTCCACGCGCTCACCGGCGGCTTGCTTAGCCAGATAGTTTTGAGCGTCCGTGAACGCCTGCCGGATGACCATCGCCGTGCCCAAGCGGGTCGACGGCGTCTGCTTTTTGTCCCCGTAGACGCGCTTGGGATTCTCTCCGAGCGCGGACTTCAGCCCACTGGGCGAGCGCAACACCATGTCGTCAATCAGTGCGCCGTGCGTGTGCAGGGCCACCGCGAGGCCACCGATGGGATTTCCCGAGCCGGGGTTGACGTTGACGGTGGTGATGCCCCCGGCCAGGGCGTCGTCGAAGCCCGGGTCGAACGGGTCCACCGCGTCGATCGCGCGCACGGCGGCCGTGACCGGGTCAGTCGTCTCATTAACGTCGGCGGTAGAGCCGACCTCACCCTCCGGGTGCATGCCCAAATGGACGTGCGCATCAATGAAGCCGGGCAGCAACCACTGGCCCTCGGCGTCCAGAATGGTCCCGCGCGGTGTCGCCTCCGGCCCCGCCTCCGCGATGCGACCCTTCTCGATGACGACGGCGCCGTCGAAGGGGGCGCCCTCGATCGGGACGACGTGGGCGTTGACGATGGTCAGCGTGCTCATGCAACAGTCCTTTCAGATCGGTTCTGTTGCTCAGCCTACTCTCCGAGTGGCACCGGTCACGGCCGGTGCGTCAGCGCAGCCCTTTCCGCCGCGCTGCGGCCGCCTTCGCCTGTGGCTTGAAGTAGCGGTAGGACGCCGGAAGCCACAACAAGACGACGCCGATGAGCAATCCGAGGGCCGGCAGAGCCAGCCGGGGGCCGCGCAGTAAGAGGGGTAACCCGCCGATAAGCCCGAAGGTCGTCAACAGCGTGCGGCCGGCCACATGCCCCAGCCACAGCCGTCCGGTGCCCCAACCGATGAGCAGCGTCAGCGCGGCCAGCAGCGCACCCAACAAGAGGAGGCCGCTGCGGTCGAGCGAGGTGGAAATGAAGGCGAAGTTGCCGAAGGCGGCGATCGCGAAGACCGCGACGATCGCTGTCATGGCACCCCACCACCAGATGCCGGCCTTCACGGTGCCGGGGAGCTGCTGCCACGCGCCGAGCTGTCTTTTCTGAGATGCCACGGCACGAGACTACCGCCGTTGGTAGCCTTGCCGTATGACAGCCAGTATCACGCGTGGCGGGACCCTCGAGGCCGTGTGCCGCGTGCACCAGTTGCTGCCGGATCCCGGAGTGTTTGGGGTGACGGCGATCGACAAGCGTCCCACCGACGCGACGGTCAAGGTCACCCCGTGGGGTCTCTACGCTGATGTGCAGGCTGATCGAGAGCACCACGGCGGCCGGGAGCAAGCGGTCTATGCGTACTCCCAAGAAGAAGCCGACGCGTGGTCCCAGCGCCTCGGGCGGGACATCCCGCCGGGTCTCTTCGGCGAGAACTTGAGGGTCAGTGGCGTTGCCGTGACGGACGCCCTCATCGGGGAGCAATGGAAGATCGGCTCCGCCCTGCTGGAGGCCACGATCCCGCGGCAACCGTGCGCCATTTTTGCCCGGCGCATGGGCGAGCAGTCGTGGGTGCGCCGGTTTACCGAGCAGGCAGATACCGGCGCCTACTTCCGTGTGCTACGCAAGGGGGCTGTCACCGCCGGCGACGCGGTGGAGGTGGTGCACCGGCCCAGTCACGGCATCAGCATCCGGGACCTCTTTGTGGGGCCCACGCCGGAGCAAGCGCGCACCCTGCTGGCCGGCCGTGAGGCCAGGGACTGGGAGTTGACCCCCAAGGTGGTGCGGGAGGTCGAGCGGGTCCTCGCGCCGTCGTCCCGGCCCAGCTCGTAGAGCTGTGCCGAAGGGCACAGGACTCGGGGAGGCGCAGGTCGGGGTGCAGCAGCTACAATGGAGTGTTCACTGATTCCGGTTTCCCTCGCATTCTGCCCAATATTTGAGGCAGAAGCCTTTCCGTGTCGTATGTGTCATCCGCTCGCTGCTTGAGATGTGTCTCGCGCGTTGCAGCCTCGCGGATCAGTGCCATAGGGGAGTCGCCGGGCCGAGGTGTTCGTGTCCCACTGTGCCGTGACGCTCGATCAATGCGTCACCTCCCCTATCTGAAGAGGTTTTACTCAGTGTCTTCTGAGCAGTCTTCCGTCATGCCCACCCACCAGTCCACCGAGAACTCCGCCGAGGATGCGGTGCCCACGTTCGCCGAGCTCGGTATCGACGGCCGCGTCCTCGCGGCCCTGACCGACGTCGGCTACGAGAAGCCGTCCCCGATCCAGGCCGCCACGATCCCGCTGTTGCTCGATGGGCACGACGTCGTCGGCGTCGCCCAAACCGGCACCGGCAAGACGGCCGCGTTCGCCGTCCCGGCCCTGTCCCGCCTCGCCGAATTGGCTGACCTGAATGGCCCGAGCAAGGCCACCCAGGTGCTCGTCCTCGCGCCGACGCGTGAGCTCGCCCTGCAGGTGGCCGAGGCGTTCAACTCCTACACCAAGCACATGGACGGCGTGACCGTGTTGCCGGTCTACGGTGGTTCGCCGTACGGCCCCCAGCTCAATGGCCTGCGCCGCGGAGCCCAGGTCGTCGTCGGCACGCCGGGCCGCGTGATCGACCACATCAACAAGGGGGCGTTGGACCTGTCCGACCTGCAGTACATGGTCCTCGACGAGGCCGATGAGATGCTGCGCATGGGCTTCGCCGAAGAGGTGGACCGTATCCTCGAGGCGACGCCGGAGACCAAGCAGGTGGTGCTGTTCTCGGCTACGATGCCGGGCTCCATTCGCCGCATCTCGAAGCAGTACTTGCGGGACCCGCAGGAAGTCACCGTGAAGTCCCAGTCCACGACGGGCAAGAACATCCGCCAGCGCTACGTGCAGGTCATGGGCGCCCACAAGCTGGACGCCATGACGCGCATCCTCGAGTCCGAGGAGCACGACGGCGTCATCACCTTTGTGCGCACCAAGATGGCCACCGAGGACCTCACGGACAAGCTCATTGCGCGCGGATTTACCGCGGCGGCGATCAATGGCGACATTCCGCAGCAGCAGCGCGAGCGCACCGTGGAGAATCTGCGCGCGGGCAAGATCGACATCCTGGTGGCCACCGACGTGGCCGCCCGCGGTCTCGACGTGGAACGCATTAGCCACGTCATTAACTACGACATCCCGCATGACACGGAGTCCTACGTCCACCGCATCGGCCGCACCGGCCGCGCCGGGCGCACGGGAGATGCCATTCTGTTCATGACCCCGCGCGAGAAGTACTTGTTGCGCGCCATCGAGAAGGCCACGCGCCAGCAGGTGGAGCTCATGCAACTGCCGAGCGTGGACATGGTGAACAACAAGCGTTTGGACAAGTTCGCCGGCCGCATCACCACCACGCTCGAGTCGGAGGACCTGACGGTGTTCCGCAACCTCGTCGAAAAGTACGTTGAGGAGCACAGCGTCACGGCCGTTGAGGCGGCGGCGGCGCTGGCCCACATGGCCCAGGGTGGCCGCCCACTGCTGATGGAGGAGCTGCCGACCCCGCCGGCCAAGCAGGCACGCATGTCTAAGGGCGCCAAGGATGGGTTCGGCTCGCGCGGCCCGTCCCGTCCGCTGACCGAGGGCAACGCCACGTATCGCATCGCCGTCGGGCGTCGCCAGCGCGTCATGCCCGGATCGATCGTCGGAGCCCTCGCCAATGAGGGCGGCTTCTCCGCGAATCAGATCGGCGGAATCGATATCCGCAGCGATCACTCGCTGGTGGAACTGCCGGCCGACCTCTCCAAGGACCAGTGGCGTTCCCTCTCCAAGACGCGTATCGGTGGCGAACTGATTCAGCTGGAACTGGACACGGGCCGCAAGCCGCGCCGCGACCGCGACGGCGGCGCTGGCGGTTTCAAGGGCAAGTCCGGCGGTTTCCGCAAGGGCGGCCGCAAGGACGGCTTCCGCAAGCCGCGCACCCCGCGGGGCTAGGCCCGCGGCTGGAGGTGGGTGCGTGGCGCGTTCATCGCGCACCCACCGGCCCGTGAGCCGCGGTGGCACAATAGCGGCATGAGCCTTGAACATGCTGCCGATTCCCATGACGTCATCCGCGTCCGCGGCGGACGCGAGAACAACCTCCGCGGCGTCGACATCGATCTGCCCAAGCGCCGGCTGACCGTCTTCACCGGGGTGTCCGGGTCCGGGAAGTCCTCCCTCGTCTTCGGCACCATCGCGGCCGAATCGCAGCGGATGATCAATGAAACCTACAGTGCGTTTGTCCAAGGCTTCATGCCGTCCGTCCCGCGCCCGGACGTGGACGTTCTGGAGGGGCTGACGACGGCGATCACCGTGGGCCAAGAACGGCTCGGCGCCAACCCGCGCTCCACGGTCGGGACCGTCACGGATGCCGATGCCATGCTGCGGATTCTCTTCAGCCGTTGCGGCGATCCGCACATCGGTGGGCCCACGGCCTTCTCCTTCAATATCCCCACGCAAAAAGCCAGCGGCGTCATGACCGGGGTCAAAGGCCAAAAGAAGATCGTCAAGGACATGGTGTACCTCGGCGGAATGTGCCCCGAATGTGAGGGCCGTGGCACCGTCTCTGACCTCGACTTGGCCGAAGTGATTGATGAGTCCAAGTCCTTGCTCGACGGCGCCATCAAGGTTCCGGGCTACACGCCCGACGGCTGGATGGTGAAGGGGTTCGCCGCCTCGGGCTTTTTCCCGGCGGATGAGCCGGTCTCCACGTTCACGGATCAGCAGCGGCACGACTTTCTGTACAAGGACGCGACGAAGATCCGTGCCCTCGACATGAACATGACCTATGAGGGCCTGATCCCGAAGATCACCAAGTCGATGCTCTCCAAGGACGTGGACTCGCTCCAACCACACATCCGTAGGTTCGTGGAACGCGTTGCCGTTTTTGTTCCCTGCCCGGCCTGCGCTGGCACGCGCCTGACGGAGGCGGCGCGGACCTCGATGATCGATGGCGTTTCTATCGCCGATGCCTCCGCGATGCAGGTTTCCGACCTCGCCGCTTGGGTGGGACAACTCGACCTTCCGCAAGCTGGCCCACTCCTGACGGGCCTGACGGACATGTTCGACTCCTTTGTGACCTTGGGGCTGGGCTACCTGAGTCTGAACCGGCCATCCGGCACGCTGTCCGGCGGCGAAGCCCAGCGCATCAAGATGCTGCGCCATCTGGGATCACCGCTGACGGATGTCACCTACGTCTTTGACGAGCCGACGACTGGCCTGCATCCGCACGACATCGAACGAATGAACACCCTGCTGCAGCAACTGCGGGACAAGGGCAACACGGTCCTCGTCGTTGAGCACAAGCCGGAAGTGATGGCCATCGCTGACCACCTCGTGGATCTCGGCCCGCGCGCTGGGCGGGACGGCGGCGAGATTTGCTTCGAGGGGGACCTAGCCGGCCTGAAGTCCAGCGACACCATCACCGGCCAGCACTTGGAGTACCGCGCGCAGCTGAAGGAGTCGCTCCGCACGGGCAGCGGGTCCCTGCAGATCCGGGATGCCCAAGCGAATAACTTGCAGGGCATCGACGTCGACATTCCGCGCGGCGTGCTGACCGCGGTGACGGGCGTCGCGGGATCCGGCAAGAGTTCGCTGATCCACCACTACGTTTCCACCCAGGACGGCGTGGTCGCGATCGATCAGAAGCCCATCAAGGGCTCCCGCCGCTCCAACCCGGCCACGTACACCGGGCTGCTGGAACCTATCCGGAAGGCTTTCGCCAAGGCCAACGGCGTCAAGCCGGCGCTGTTCAGTGCGAACTCGGCCGGGGCCTGCCCGTCGTGTAAGGGTGCCGGCGTGATCGTCACCGAGCTCGGGTTCATGGACACCGTGGAAACGCCCTGCGAGGACTGTGGCGGCAAACGGTTCATGGCCGAGGTCCTGCAATACACGCTCGGCGGTCAGGATATTACCGACGTTTTGGGCATGTCCGTCGAGACGGCCCGTGACTTCTTTGCCGCAGCGGAGACCAAGCTGCCGGCCGCGAAGAAGATCCTTGACCGGCTGCACGACGTCGGGCTGGGCTACCTGACGCTGGGGCAGCCGCTGTCGACGCTCTCGGGGGGTGAGCGCCAGCGCATTCGCCTCGCCAATCAGATGGGCGAGCAGGGCGAGGTCTACGTGCTGGACGAGCCCACCACCGGGCTGCATCTCGCCGATGTGGAAAACCTCCTCCGCCTCCTCGACCGGCTGGTCGATGCCGGGCGCACGGTGATCGTCATTGAGCACCACCTGGCCGTCGTCGCGCACGCCGACTGGGTCATTGATCTGGGCCCGGGGGCCGGGCACGACGGCGGTCGGGTGGTCTTCGAGGGCACCCCGGCGGCGTTGGCTGCAGCGACGGACACCCTGACGGGGGAGTATTTGGCGCGCTACGTCTCGGCGTAGCTGCACCACGTCAGAGGGGCCGGACGCCGCGCGGCGCCCGGCCCCTCTGTCTTGTCCGAGACCCTAGATGAGAGGGTTCTCATGTCGACCTCATGGTGACCTCATGGTGTTCATCCACGATGAATCCCAGAGGGACGACGAAAGGGAGACATCATGGCGATCGACGCTCATCAGCCCGGATTGCGGATCGTGTTGTATTCGCACGACTCGGTGGGGCTCGGACATACGCGCCGGAATCTGGCGATTGCCCACGCGCTCTCCGCCGCGCTGCCAGCGCTGACGGGACGCCGGGTTTCCGGCCTGCTCATCACCGGTGAGCGCACGGCCACGAGTTACGCGTGTCCCGAGGGGTGGGATTGGGTGGTGATGCCCGGGATCGCCAAGGGCGATGCCGGGTATACGCCCCGGACGCTGAATGTCGGGATGAGCCGCCTGATGGGCGTGCGTTCCGCGGTGATCGACGCGGCCCTGCGGACGTTCCGCCCGCACGTGATGCTGGTGGACCGCCATGCGTTCGGAGTCGATGGTGAGTTGCGCGGCCCCTTGGAGCGGCTCAAGAGCGAGCGGCCGCAGTGCCAGCTGGTCTTGGGTCTGCGGGACGTCTTGGACGCGCCGGAGGTGGCCCAGCGCGAGTGGGCCGGCGTCGGACTTGAGCGCGTCACAGCCTTGTTTGATCAGGTGTGGGTGTACGGGGACCCGGCGGTGCACGACGGCGTGAAAGCCGGCGAGCTGCCCGTGGAGCTGATCGAGAAAATCCGCTTCACCGGGTACCTCGCGCAGGGCCGTCAGGCGAGGACCACTCGGCGGTTGCAAGCCCTCGAACCGTACGTGGTCACGATGGCCGGCGGCGGCGCGGATGGCTTCGAGCTGACGGCCCGGGCGGCGCAGGCGCCCGTGCCGACCGGGTATCGGCACCTCATCGTCACGGGACCGCAGATGCCAGCTGAGAGCCGAGCCGAAGTGCGAGCGTTAGCCGGTGAGCGGACCGAGGTCCGCACGACGGTGCCGGACGGGCTGGCGTGCCTGCGCGCGGCGTCGGCCGCCGTCGTGATGGGCGGTTACAACACGGTATGTGAGGCTCTGAGCACGGGGACGCCGACCCTCGTCGTCCCGCGTGAAGTGCCGCGCACCGAGCAGTTGATCCGCGCCCGCTCGCTGCATCGCCGCGGCGCCATCGACCTGCTCCGCCAGGGCGAGGCGTCCCCGGAGCGGCTTGGTGCCTGGCTGGAGGCCGCCGTCGTGCGGGAGCCCGCCGCGGTCCGCACTCCTCGCGAAGGCCTCGACACCGGCGGGTTAGCCCGCGTCGTCGACTACGCGCAGAACCTCACCAGCCAGCCTCACCGAGAGGAGCTCAACCGTGTTAGCGCCTGAGCTGATGACGGGCCGCCGGACGGGCTACGTCGTGAAGGTCTACCCGCGATTTTCGGAGACGTTCATTGTCACCGAGATCCTGGCCCGCGAGGACGCCGGCGAGGAGCTGACGATTTTTGCGCTCCGTCCCACGACGGATACCAGATTCCACCCGGAGATCGCCCGGGTGCAGGCGCCCGTGCACTTCGTTCCGCGGTCCGTGAAGCTGAGCGAGGCGTGGTCCCAGATCGCGGAGGCGACGGCGGAGATCGATGGGTTTGCCGCGCGCTACGGGCGGTTGCTGCCGGAGCTGGCGGGCCTCGATCCGAGCGAGGCGCAACAGGCGGTGGCGCTCGCGATCGGCGCCCGCCGCGCGGGGTTGACCCATTTGCACGCTCACTTCGGGTCGATGGCCGGCCGGGTGGCGTGGATGGCTGCAGAATTGGCGGGTCTCGAGTTTTCCGTGACCACCCACGCGAAGGACCTCTTCCACGAGTCGGTCGACCGAGAGCGGCTGGGCCGGATGCTGGAGCGGGCCCACCACATGGTGACCATCAGCGAATTCAACCTTGAGTACTTGCGCGCTGCCTATCCGCGGCTCGCGCACAAGGTCCACCTGCTCTATAACGGGCTGGAGTTGGCGCGTTTTCCGTACCGGGACCCGGCCCCCACCGTGGGGCGGCTGCGCGTGGCCGCCGTCGGACGCCTCGTGGAGAAGAAGGGTTTTGCGCATCTGATCCGGGTGGCGGCACTCTTGCGCGCCCAGGGTTGCGATCTCGAGGTGCGGATCGCCGGCGACGGCGAGTTGGCCCATGACTTGCAGGCCCGGATCGAGCAGACCGGTGCGCCGGTGGCGTTGCTCGGGGCCCGCACGCAGGCTGAGGTTCGCGAGTTGCTCGACTGGGCCGACGTCTTTGCCGCCCCGTGCGTGGTGGGGGCGGACGGTAACGCGGATGGTTTGCCCACGGTCCTCTTGGAGGCCATGGCCATGGGTGTGCCGTGCGTCGCCACGGCGGTCACCGGTATTCCGGAGGCCATCATCGACGGGCACACGGGCGTTCTGCTGGAACCCGGGGACGACGACGGGCTCGCTGCGGCCCTGCGTTCTTTCGCTGCGCCCGCCGCCGCCGAACGGTCCGTGCGGCTAGCCCGTTCAGCCCGGGCCCTGATCGAGGAGAGATTCAACGCCGCGCGTCAGGGGCGGGCGCTGGCCGCGTTGGAAAGTCACCCGGAGGACGATCTGGCCGGACGCCGCGTGGCCTACGTGTGCGTCGATCCGGGGATCCCCGTCTTCGGCTCCAAAGGCGCCTCGGTCCACGTGCAGGAAATCATCAGAGCCCTGCGCGCTCGCGGAGCCGACGTGCGGCTGTATTGCACGCGGCGCGGCGACACCCGCGATGGCGGCGCACCCGCGGATCTTGCGGAGATCGACGTGACCGAAGTTCCCGTGGAACGGGCCGAGGCCGCGGGCGGACGCGAGCTCGCCCAGCGCGCCGCGGCGGCCACGCTGGCCACCGCGATCCGGCAAGATGGCGCGGATGTGGTGCTGGAGCGCTATAGCCTCTTCAGCACGGTGCTTGAGGATCTGGCGGCCGACGGCGTTCCCGGCATCCTCGAGGTGAACGCCCCGCTGATCGACGAACAACGCACGCACCGCGAGCTCATTCACGAGTCGCTGGCCCGTCAGACCCTCATCCGCCAGGTCCGCGCCGCGCGCCGCACCGTGTGTGTTTCCGAGCCGGTGGCTGCCTGGGTGAACGCGTCGGTGGAGGCTGCTGGCGACGTCCGCGTCGTCTCTAACGGCGTCAACACGGACCGTATCCGCCCCGCGGCAGACCGGGGCAGCCGTGCGCAGGTCGGTGCCGACGTCGAGGCGGTCTTCGTGGGGACTCTGAAGCCGTGGCACGGCGTCGAATCACTCATTGATGCCGTCGCGCGGTCGGCAGGCCAGTGGCGCCTGCGCATCGTCGGCGACGGCCCGCAGGCGCCGGCGCTGCGCGAACGCGCGGCAGCCCACGGCCCCGCCACCGCGGCGAGGATCACCTTCGTCGGCGCGGTACCGCCGTCGGACATGTGCGAGCAGCTCGCGGCCGCGGACCTGGCCGTGGCGCCCTATCCGGAGGCCGGCAGCGCTGAGTCCTACTTCTCCCCGCTGAAGATTTATGAGTACCTCGCGGCTGGCCTGCCGGTCGTTGGCAGCCGGGTGGGTCAGGTGCCCAACATTGTGGACGACGGCGTCACCGGCACCTTGGTGCCGCCCTCTGACGCCGACGCGCTCGCCGAGGCCCTCGACGCGCTCGCCGCGGATCCCGTGCGACGGGCAGCCATGGGCCGCGCGGGGCGCGCCCGTGCCGTGGCTGAACATGACTGGTCCCGGGTGCTGGATTCCGTGCTCTCCGGCGTCGACTTGCCGCGGCGGGAACTCTCGGGAATGGGTGAGCGGCGATGAGCGCGCCATCCGCTCCGGCCCGCGGCGCGCTGCGCCGCACGCTGGGGATCTTGCGCCCCCACGTTGGTGGCCAGCGCATGCTCATGTCCGGCGGCGTGACCGCGCTCTTGTTGGAGGTGGCCTTTCGGGTGGCCGAGCCGTGGCCGGTGAAGTTTGTCGTCGACGCCGTCACCGCGAGCCTCGGAGCCCAAGTCGAGGGCGCGGCGGCCGCGAGCATCCAGTTGCTCATAGCGTGCGGCGCGGCGGTCATCCTCATTGTGACCCTCCGCGCGGTGTCCAACTATCTGGCGACCGTCGCGTTCGCGCTCGCCGGCTCCCGGGTGGCCACGAAGCTGCGGCAGCACGTGTTTACCCACGTCCAGTCCCTGCCGAGGAGTTATCACTTCAACAGCCGCTCAGGAGACCTCGTCCAGCGCCTCGTGGGCGACGTGGGCAAGCTCCAGGACGTGGCGGTCACGGCCGGTCTCCCGTTGCTGGCAAATGTCATCACGCTCGTGGCCATGGCTGGCGTCATGCTGTGGCTGGATCCGCTGCTGACCATCATTGTGGTCCTCGCCATGGTGGCCTATGGGATGGTGTCCTCCGGGAGCCCCGGGGAAATCACCTCGGCCGCGCGGAAGACCCGACGTGGCGAGGGACAGCTGGCCAACATCGCCCAGGAAAGCATCGGGGCCATCGGGGTGGTGCAGGCCTATGGGCTGCAGCAGGAGCTGGAGGGCCGCTTCGGCTCCAGCAACCAGAAGACGCTCAAGGATGGGGTCAAGGCAAAGCGTCTGGCAGCCGGACTCGAGCGGCGCACGGACGTGCTCGTGGGCACCGCGACGGCGATGGTGCTGTTCGCCGGCGGTTGGCGCGTGATGCAAGCAGAGATGACGCCGGGGGACTTGGTGATTTTCTTGACCTATCTCAAGACGGCCATGAAGCCCTTGCGGGACATGGCCAAGTACACCGGGCGTATCGCTCGTGCCGCCGCGTCGGGCGAGCGCGTCGCCGACGTGCTCGACGTCGTTCCGGCCATTCGCGACGCCGAGGACGCCCGTGAGCTCACGCACGTGTGCGGCACGGTGGAGCTGGCCCGCGTGCGGGCCGGGTACGGGCAGTCCGCGCCGGTGTTGCAGGACTTCTCGCTCCGCATCCCGGCCGGGCAACGGGTCGCGCTCGTGGGGCCGTCCGGCTCGGGAAAATCGACGGTCTCGTTGCTGGTGGCCCGACTCCTCGACCCGGATCAGGGGCAGGTCCTCATGGATGGCCACGATGTGCGGTTTGTGACCCTCGCGTCACTGCGCGCCCACATTGCGTATGTGCCGCAGGAATCGGTGTTATTTACGGGCACGATCCGGGACAACATCCGCTTCGGCCGGCTGGAGGCGACCGACGCTGAGATCGAGGACGCGGCCCGCCGGGCCCAAGCCCACGACTTCATCATGGGCTTCGAACAGGGGTATGAAACGCCCGTGGGCGAGCGCGGCGGGACGTTATCCGGCGGCCAGCGCCAACGCATCGCGATCGCCCGTGCCATGCTGCGCGACGCGGCCGTCGTCATCCTCGATGAGGCCACCACGGGGCTGGACCCCGACTCGGCCGCCCACGTCCTGGAGGCCTTCAAGGAACTCACGGCCTCGAAGACAACGATCAGCATTACGCATGACGCGGCGACGGCCCTGAGCGCCGACCGGGTGATCTGGATTGACGGCGGGGCGATCTGGCTCGACGGATCGCCGCAGGAGCTGTTGCGGCACGACGCATTTGCCCGTTGGGTGAAGCAGCAGCGTGAGGACCCAGAGCACCCTGCCGATCCGGACCGGCTCAGCCGACCGACGGCGTCGCATCACGAGCGAAGGGATCCCGTCTCATGATCCGCGCAGCCGATGTGTTGCTGGCGGCCGGAGCCGGCGACGCGGCGGCCAGCGTCGAGCTGGCGTGGCTGGCGTCCCGCTGCGTCCCCGGCGCGGCCGACGTCCGTGCCTCACACCTGAGATTCAAGCCGGGCCGCTCGGTGATCGGGCGCCTCACCGGTGCCGGCGGCGTGCCCATCGGATGGGTCGCCGGGTATGGGCCGTCCGCGGCCGATAAGGCCGAGCGCCTCGTTCGCGCCGGTGACGCGGCCGGGATCACCGTATCCGTACTTCAGCTCGGCGGCGGCCACGTGCTCCTCGCCGCGCCCGTGGGACTGGATAAGCGGCTGCGGCGCCGGCTGCGCCAGACGTCGCTGGTGCGCGCTGATGGGTCCCTCCGTGGGCAGGCGCTGGCCTACAACCCGTTCCGGCGCCTGGTGCTTCGGCGAGCCGCGACCGGCAGTGGGGAGGGCAGCGCGCAGGGCGACGTCGTCCTCAAACTCTCCCAGGCCAGCGTTGCCCACGTGGTGCCTCTGACGACGGCGCTGCGCTCGGCCGGCGTGCCAGTCCTCGTCCCGCGGCCGGTTCCGGGGCATGAGCAGCATCTGCTCGAGTTCGAGCACTATGGCACCGGAGACTTGTCCACCGGAGCGAGCGCGGACGACGTCGCCGCGGCCGGGGACCTCTTGCGCCGCTGGCATGGCGCGGCTGATCAGGTGGCCAGCGCCGTGGACCTGCCTCAGGTTCAGGTGCGCGCCCGGCTGGAGGCGGTCGTCTCCGGCGTCGCGGGGCTGATGCCGGAATCCGCTGAGGTGGCGCGGGAGGCAGCTCGCGATCTGGGGATGGCACTGGAGCGCGTGGCCCCGGAGGGAGGGCTCGTTCCGGTGCATGGGGACTTTTCCGCCGATCAACTGCTGCGGGGTGCGAACGGTCTGCGAGTGATCGACCCGGACCGCGCGGCCTGGGGGTCGGCCGGGTGGGACGTGGGAAGCTTCGTGGCCGCAAGCCTCCTCGCCGACGGCGCCGAACCCGGCATCGCGGCCGGAGCGGCGTTGCTGGACGGATACGGTCAGGCCAGCGTGGCACCGGCGTACGTGGGAGCCCACATCTTCCTCCGCGCGTTGGAGCCATTCCGGGCCGCGCACGCCGGGTGGCGGGGCCTCGTCGCCGAGCGCCTGCGGGTCGCTGCGCGGTGTGCCGCGGCGCCCGCCGACGCGCCGCTCGCCGCGCTCGCCGAGGCCACCGCTGAACTGCGGCAGCCGGGGTGGTTGTCGTGAGTGCGGTGCCAGCCTCCGCCGCAGGGATTTCCGTTCGCCGGGCCTGGCCGGCCGGCCACGGCCGGCAGACTGTGGAGGGATACGACGCCGCCGGACGGCTGCGGGCCGGCGTGTGGGACGGCGAGGGGCCCGGCGCTCGCCTTGAGGTGTACCCGTACGGGCACGATCCCAAGCTTCCCGGCCTAGCCGGCGTGCTGGCCGCCGGCGGCCCTCAGCCCGCTGAGCTCCTGGTCCACCGCGCCGGGCGCCGCGCCGTGGTGCGAGTGCACGGCGCCGAGGCGGGGGAGCGATACGTCAAGCTGCTCCGCCCCGGAAAAGCGGACCGTGTGGCCGAGGCGTCGGCACGGTGGGGCGAGCTGGTGCGAGCCGCCGGGGGTGCTAGTGCGGCCCTCGTGGAGGTGGGAGCCGATCGCGTGGTGTTCGACGCGGTGCCCGGACAGTCCCTGCGCTCGTTGCCGCTGCGGTCGTGGCGCGCCGCGTGGGCGCAGTTCGCCCGACTGTGGCCGCGCCTCGCCGTCGTTCCCACCGCGGGGGCGAGCGATGGCACGGAAGCCGCCGCGGCGTGGGAGCGCCACAACGCGCACTCCGAGGCGGAAGTGGTCATGGCGTGGCTGAAGCGCCTGCAGGAGGACGACCCGTTGGCGCTCGATCCGGAGACCGCCGGGCGTCTACACGAGCGCGCCCGGACCGCGGTCCGTGAGTTGGTCGAGGGCGTGCCGCAGTCCCTGGTGCGGGCGCATCGTGACCTCCACGATGAGCAACTGTTGTACGATCCCGCCGCCGGGAGGCTAGGATTCCTCGATTTCGATACGGCCGCGTTGGCCGAGCCCGCCTTGGATCTGGCCAACCTCTGGGTGCATTTGGATTTACGGCGCGCCCAAGACCTGATTTCCGGCCCCATGCACGTCTCCGCTCGCGCCCAGGTCCGGCGGGCTGCCGTGCGCTGCGGAGTGACCGCACAGCGGTTCGAGGCCTACGCGGAGGCGACCCGACTTCGCCTAGTCGGGGTGTATGGTTTTCGCCCGCCGTGGCGCTCCTTGGCGCGGTCCTGGGCGGGGCCCGCGGGGCTGTGATGAGCACCTCATCGGGTGGGAGGTTTCTGATTTTGCGCGTACCGCGTGCGCTGGTAAAGTATTTCTTCGTTGCGCCCCCGTAGCTCAGTGGTAGAGCGCAGTCTTGGTAAGACTGAGGTCACGGGATCGATTCCCGTCGGGGGCTCTGAATGAGAGCCCGCGTCCGTGTCATGTCAACTGACGCAGACGCGGGCATTTTCTCATTCGTGGCGGTGTAGCTCAGCTGGTTAGAGCGCACGACTCATAATCGTGAGGTCCCGGGATCGAGTCCCGGCACCGCTACAGCGGCCAAGGCCCGGAATCACAGCGATTCCGGGCCTTGTGTGTTTCCCGGCGCTAGAGAGGCCCGCGGTGCGCGGGTCGCCGGGTCCCGAGGGCGCGCTGACCTGCGGCGATGCGCGGGTATCGCGTGATGCTCAAGGGGACTGGACTCTTGATCCTGTGGTGTGATCCGCATTACGTTCAGCGGTGCCCCTCATCAGCTCACACCGGAGGACCTTGTTCAATGATGAATCGTTTCACGCCCACCGTGACCGGCATGCGGTGCGCCGCCGCCGCAGCGGCGATCGCCGCGATCGCCGCCACCGGAACCGTCGCAGCGACGGCCGCCCCGCACACTGACGCCCACGCCCCCGTGACGCTCGGCGGGACCCAACTGGAGAACCTTGACCGCGGTCTTGTTGCGGTGGCCACCGGCGAGGCCGTGCACCTCTCGTGGCGGCTGCTGGCCACCGAGACACGGGGCTCCGATGCGTCCGGCATGACCGGCGCCGACTTCGTGGTGTACCGAGACGGCGAGCGCCTCGCCTCCGTGACGGACTCCACCACGTACACCGACACCGAGGGAAGCTCGGACGCGCGCTACGCCGTCGCACCGGTGGTCTCCGGCATCGAACAGGATCCCAGCGCGGCCGTGACGGCGTGGGAGCAGGGGCACTACGACCTGCCGCTGCAGAAGCCAGCCGATGGCGTGACGCCAGCGGGCGAGGCCTACACCTACTCGGCCAACGACGTCTCGGTGGGCGACGTCGATGGCGACGGTGAGTACGAGTACGTGGTCAAGTGGTACCCCTCCAATGCCAAGGATGTTTCCCAGAAGGGGTACACGGGCAACACCTACGTGGACACCTACAAGCTCGACGGCACGCTGCTGAACCGCATCGACCTCGGCGTGAATATTCGGTCCGGCGCGCACTACACCCAGTTCGTGGTCCAAGACTTTGATGGGGACGGTCGCAGCGAAATCATGCTCAAGACCGCGCCCGGAACCTCCACCACGCGGTACGACGACGGCGCTCCGGTTAGCACGGACTACGTGAGTCTGCCGGAGGAGGACGTCGCAGCCGGCGTCAGCCACGAGGACGACTACCGGATGAGCGCCGCCGACTATCGGGAACACCTCATCGGCATGTTTGCCGAGTGGGACGAGCATCCCGAGGTGGTCGCGGGGAACTGGCCGGAAACGATCGAGGCGGCGCTCGGGATTGAGCAGCGCCATGACTACCCCCTGGACCGTCAGGCCGCCACGGACCTCGCTGACTACTTCATCGACGAGTACGCGCCGGCACGCAGCAGCCGCAATGACCTGACGACGTTCGAAGGCTTTGTCATCACGGGGCCGGAATACCTGTCCGTGTTCGACGGGCAGACCGGCGCCGAGCTGGACACCGTGGACTATGCCCCGGGCCGCGGTGACGACGGCCTCCTCTGGGGAGACTACGCGATGAGCCGCATCGAACCCGGAAACCGGGTGGACCGCTTCCTGGCCACCAGTGCCTACCTGGGCGATGCACAACCATCCGCCGTCTTCGCGCGCGGCTACTACACTCGCACGGCCATCGCCGCGTACGACTTCGATGGCGAGCAACTGAGCCAGCGTTGGTTGGCGGACAGCGGCCACGTGCCCATGGACAACCCGTTCAACGCCGCGCCGCACGGTCACGACGGCAGCGACCCCGTCTTCGGCGAGATCGCCTCCCAAGGCTTCCATTCCCTGAGCGCGGCTGACGTGGACTCGGACGGGAGCCAAGAAATCGTCTACGGCGCGGTCACGCTCGAGGAGGACGGCTCCGTGCTGTACAGCTCCACCGACGTGCTGCCGGAGGGCAGCGCAGACCCGGGCGCGCAGGCCAAGCTGGGCCACGGTGATGCCATGCACGTCGGGGACCTCGATCCGAACCGGGAGGGGCAGGAGGTCTGGACCGTGCATGAGTCCGGAAGCTGGGCGCCGTACGGTTCGGTGATGCGGGATGCGGCCACGGGCGAGGTTCTCTTTGGCGCGTACTCGGGCCGGGATACCGGCCGCGGTATGGCGGGCGACGTGGATCCTCAGACCCCCGGGCTCGAGGTGTGGGCCTCCATGCCGGGTGGATCGGACGGGTCCGGACTGCTGTCCGCCACGGGTGAACGGCTCGGGGAAGAGACCCCCGGTACCAACGCCTCGATCCGCTTTGCCGGGGACGGCACCACCAGCATCGTGGACCGCGACGGCGCGTCCCAGCCGGTGGTGCGCCACGTCGCCGCGGGGACGGAATGGGTCGCCGAGGGGACGCAAACGAACAACGGGACCAAGGGCAACCCGTCGCTCGTGGCCGACGTCTTGGGGGACTGGCGTGAGGAACTGCTCGTGCGCACCGATGACTCGAGCGCCTTGCGGTTCTATACGAGCACGGACGCAACGGACATCAAACTGCCGGCCCTGATGCAGGACGCGCAGTACCGCTCCCAAGTCTCCGGGCAGCAGACGTCCTACAACCAGCCCGCGTACCCCAGCTACTACCTCGCGAGCGACGTGGACTACGCAGCGGTGCCGGTGCTGACCCAGGAAGCCACCCCTGCCGCCCCGCGCGTCAAGGACCGCGCCGGTAGCGACCGTGACGAGGTGCGGGTCAACCCGAACCGCCCGGAGTTCACCTACTACGTGGACGGCGTCAAGGTCGAGGCCGGCAACGGCAAGGTAGCGCTCGACGGCGAGGCCGACGTCGTCGCCGTACCCAACCCGGGCTACCGCGTGGCCGAGGGAGCCCAGAGTCAGTGGACGCTCTCCGCACGCGACTAACGTCCGCTACGCCCGCCACCGGGCCCGCCGCCATGCGCCGCGGGTCCGGTGGCGCGACGCCTCCCGACCTGACGCGGTAGGCTGGGAAATGCTGGGGGAGTAGGACATTCATTGAGGTGAGCCGAGAGGACGACGATGACGGATTCAGGCAACGAATTCCCTTCGCGTGCTCAGCTCCGCCGGGACCGGCAGCGCGCCATGGAAGAACAGCGCCACGAGCTCGAGCAGGAGCGAAAGCCCGCCGCCGATCAGACCTCGGAGGACACCACGATCTCGGTCCCGCCGCCACATCGCCCGGCCCGCGCAGCGCAGAACGAGGCCCCGCTGCCTCGATTCGACGCCGCTGAACGCCCTGCCGCCTCGGCAGCAGCTCAGCGCTACGATCAGTTTCCGCCGCTCAGTGAAGTGGCCCCATCCCTTGTTCCGAACGAAGCCGCCCCGGCCACGGCGGAGCCGGACTCCGACGTGCCGGAGTTCCGCGGAGCGGAGGAGCCGAGCACGTCTCCTGCCGCATCACGGCAGAAGGAGCCCGTCCCCTCCATGACTCCAGCCGAGCGCGACGACCGCTCGACGTTCCTGCGCAATAGCGACGACGCCGTCGTGCCAGCCCAGGAGGGATTCCGCGGGTTCCTGAACCGGCTGGGATTCAAGCTGGAACCGACGGGAGCCGAGTTGCAGGACCGGCAGTGGCGTGCCCAAGTCGGCCGCCGCGTGGGCCGGCCCACCACGGTCTCCATCGTCAACGGCAAGGGCGGCGCCAACAAGACCCCCACCACCGTCCTGCTGGCCTCGGTCTTCGGACGCAATTCAAGCCAATCCGTGCTCGCGTGGGACAACAACGGCACGCGGGGCACCCTGGGCTGGCGCACCGCCGCCGACCAGCACTCGTCCCACGTGATGAACTTGCTGCACGACGCCGACGATCTGCTGAGCGTGCGTCCCACGGAGCACAATATTGACGGTTACGTGCACTACCAGCCGGCCGACCGCTTTAGCGTTCTGAGGACCGAGCCCACCCTGTTGGCGTCCGAACAGTCGGTCTCCAGCGACGATTTCGACGCCCTGCACGCGGTGGTCAGTCGCTATTTTCAGATCACGTTTGTGGATTCCGGCAATGATGAGTCCGCCGAGCGGTGGCTGCGCATGATCGACCACACGGACCAACTCGTCATTGCTTCCACCACGGTCGAGGAGCACGCTGAGGCCGGTGCGCTGCTGCTCGAGGCGCTCACCAACCGCGGCGGCCGGTACGCCGAGTTGGCGCGCAACGCCGTCGTCATCGTCTCTGAACCGTCACCGAGCCCCAAACCGGGCCAGCTGCGCCGCATCACCAAGGGCTTCGAGCACCTCGCCCGCTCCGTGGTCACCATCCCGCACGACCCGCACCTTGTGAAGGGGCAAATCCGGTTTGACGCCCTCAAGCTGGAAACGAAGCGTGCCTGGTTGCGGGCCGCGGCGGCGGTCTCGGAGGGCGTGGCGGGCTGAGGTGTCCGCCCGCTGCCTGAGAAGTAGACTGGACGTATGCTTTCGATTCCGTGGGACGCACTGTCCACGCTCTACAAAGTCCTCGTCGCGAGCTCGATGGGGATCTCCGCCGTCGGGATCGTCTTAGCTCTGATCGGGGCCTTCAACCAAGCCACGGGCTTGATCTACGCGGGGAGCGCCATCATCGTCGTCGGTGTGCTGTTGCACGTCGCTGGCTTGATGGTGCGCGGCCGCGATGCCCGCGCCTACCGCATGATGCAGTCCAAGAGCTAACGTCCCCCACTCAACGCAAAGGACCAGAAGTGAGCATTAATCCAGAACTGGCCGGCCGCGTCTATCCGGCGGGCGAACCCTACGTCGTCGGTCGTGAAAAGATTCGCGAGTTCGCCACCGCTACGCAGGCCCAGCACCCAGCCCACTTCGACGTTGGCGCCGCCGCGCGCCTGGGGTACGCCGACGTCGTCGCCCCGCCGACCTTCGCCGTGATCATCGCTCAGCGCGCGGACGCGCAGCTCATTGCAGACCCCGCCTCCGGTATTGATTTCACGCGCGTGGTCCACGCCGATCAGCGTTTCACCCATCACCGCCCGATCGTTGGCGGCGATGAGCTGGTCGCCGAGCTCCACGTGGACAAGGTCCGCCAGATGGGTTCGGGCGCCATGATCACCACGCGCGCGGAAATTTCGACGACCGGGGGCACCGCCGTGGCCACCGCCGTCTCGTCCCTGCTCGTCCGCGGAGAGGACTGACCCATGCCTGACTTCACCACCCTCACCGTCGGAGATTCGATCGGTGAGCGCACCATCACCGTCAATCGGGCCGATCTGGTCCGGTATGCGGGCGCCTCCGGCGACTTCAACCCGATTCACTGGAACGAACGCTTCGCGCGCGAGGTGGAACTTCCGGGCGTGATTGCCCACGGCATGTTCACCATGGGGGCGGCCGTTCAGCTGGTCACGGACTGGGCGGGAGACCCCGGTGCGGTCATCGACTACCAAACGCGCTTCACGAAGCCGGTCGTGGTTGAAGACCTCGCGGGAGAGAGCCCGACCACCGCGCCAGGCACCGAGATCACCGTAACCGGCAAGATCGGCGCTAAGGACGATGCGGCCGGGACGGCCCGCGTGGACCTCACCGTCGAGGCGGGCGGCCAGAAGGTGCTGGTCAAGGCTCAGGCCGTCGTTCGGTTCGCATGAGCCCTTCTCTGGCAGAACTCACCACCACCGCTGTCGGAGGGCCAGCCGCTCGCTACGTGGAGGCCAGCACCGAGCGGGACCTGATCGCTGCCGTCACCGCCGCCGACGACGCCGGTGAGCCGCTGCTGCTCGTCGCTGGCGGTTCGAACCTTCTGGTGGATGACGCTGGCGTGACCGGGGTGGTCATCCGCGTCGGGACCTCGGGAACCACCCTCGACGACGTGGCCGCCTGTTCCGGCGGCATGGTCACGGTGCAGGCGGGTCACTCATGGGACGATTTCGTCGCGGAGACGCTGGAGCGCGGTTTGGTGGGCCTTGAGGCGCTCTCCGGAATTCCGGGCTCGGCGGGTGCAACCCCCGTCCAGAACGTTGGTGCGTATGGCACCGATGTCTCGCGGACCATCGCCCGGGTGCGCACGTGGGATCGCACCACTCGGCAAATCGTGTCCTTTGCCAACGCGGATCTCGGCTTCGCCTACCGGGACTCCCGGTTGAAGCAGACCACGGACAACGGGTCCCCACGCTACGTCGTCCTCCAGGTCACCTTCCAGCTCAAGCAGGGCACTCTGGGCGCCCCGATCGGCTACGCGGAGTTGGCGCGCGCGGTGGACGCCGAGGTCGGCGGCCGAGTCGAGGCCGGACGCATCCGGGAGGCCGTGCTGCGGTTACGTGCCTCGAAGGGGATGGTGCTGGACGCCGCGGACCGGGACACGTATTCCACCGGTTCGTTCTTCACGAACCCGGTGGTTGGTGAATCGCTGGCCGCGACGCTGCCTACGGACGCTCCGCGCTACCCGGTGCGCGGCGCCGAGGGAGAGCGCGTGAAGCTTTCCGCCGCCTGGTTGATCGAGCACGCCGGATTCTCCAAGGGGTATGGGCTGGAAGGCACCGCCGGGTTCGGGCTCGCGGACGGGCGGGCGTCGTTGTCCACCAAGCACACGCTGGCCATCACCAACCGCGGCGGTGCCACGAGCGGGGACGTGCTCGCCATCGCACGGGCGGTGCGCGACGGCGTCGAACGGGCTTATGGCATTCGCTTGCACAACGAACCCCTGCTGATTAACTGTTCCCTCTGAAACGCCGTCAAAACCCCTAGACAGGCGCCGGTTCACGGAGCACGATGGGGGTATGGGTACTCACGCACAGGAACCAGAGCACGAGACGAGCCTCGAGCGTGCCATGGACATGGCGGAGGGCAACGCAAAGGAAGCCAAACGCCTACTGGACAAGGCGCGCGCCTACTATGAGGCGGGCGAAATCGATCGCGAGCGGCTGACGCAGCTCGAGCGGCTATACGACGTCGCGCTGCAGGACCAGCAGCGCGCTGCGCACGACGTCTAACGAGGGCGCTGCGGCGCCCGCTCTTTAACGCAGTGTGTCCCGCTCGGACCCTCACGGTTCCGAGTGGGACACACTGCGTTCTAGACGCTGCTTAGAGGCGACCGAGCGCGATCGCCAGCATGCGGCGCAGGGGCTCCGCGGCACCCCAGAGCAGCTGGTCTCCAACGGTGAAGGCGGAGATGAAGTCGCCTCCCATCTCCAGCTTGCGGACGCGGCCTACCGGGATATTCAGGCTGCCGGAGGCGGCCACCGGTGTGAGCTGGTCCATGGTGGCGTCCTTGACGTTCGGCACCACGGTGGCCCACTCATTGTCCTGATCGATGATCCGCTCAATCTCGGAGACCGGTAGGTCCTCCGTGAGCTTGATGGTCAAGGCCTGGGAGTGGGAGCGCATGGCGCCAATGCGGACGCAGAGGCCATCCATGCCGATGTGGTTGGACTCGTTCGTCGCGAGAATCTTGTTGGTCTCGGCTCCGGCCTTCCACTCTTCCTTGGACTGGCCGTTACCGAGATCAGCATCGATCCACGGAATGAGCGATCCGCCGAGCGGGACGCCGAACTGCGCCGTGTCCAACCCGCCGCGCTGCGTCTCCAGGACCTGGCGATCAATGTCGAGGATGGCAGATGCCGGATCCGCGAGCTCGTCAGCCACGGCCGCGTTGATGGTGCCGAACTGCGTCAAGAGTTCGCGCATGTGGCGCGCGCCGCCGCCGGAAGCCGCCTGATAGGTCATGGAGGTGGCCCACTCCACCAACCCGTTGCGGAAGAGCCCGCCGAGGCCCATGAGCATGCAGGAGACGGTGCAATTGCCTCCCACAAAGTCCTTGACACCGGAGCCGAGCCCGCGATCAATGACGTCCCGGTTGACCGGATCCAAGACGATGATGGAGTCATCGTTCATGCGCAGGGTTGACGCCGCGTCAATCCACAAGCCGTCCCATCCGCGTGAGCGCAGATCAGCGTGGACGGCTTTGGTGTAATCCCCACCTTGGGCGGTGACGATGATGGGCAGCTTGGCCAGCGCGTCGAGGTCGTGGGCATCCTGCAGTGGCCCGGAGCCCTCGGCAAAGGACGGGGCGGGACCGCCCGGGTTGGACGTGGAGAAGAAGACGGGGTCGATCCCCGCGAAGTCGCCCTCGTCCAGCATGCGTTGCATGAGAACGGAGCCGACCATGCCGCGGTAGCCGACAAAACCAACGGAAGAAGTCATGCCTCCATGGTAAAGCGGCCTGACCGTCTGGCGCGGCCTCGGTTACGCGTTCGTGAGCTAGTCCTCCGTGCCCCGCTCCGGTTCGGCCTGTTCTGCCTCCATCACCCTGCGTCGCCGGCCGATCGCCCAGATGGCGCCCACCGCGAAGACCTGGGTGACCACCAGCAGGACGATCAGGCCGCCGACAGTTTGGTCGGTAAGGACCATCCACAGGCCCAGGGCCGCGCAGATGAGGGCGAGCAGCGGGAACAGCATGTAGCCGAGCAAGAACAAGGGCTCCTGCCGGTTCAGTGCGGCCTTCAGTGCAGTTTTCAGGTCATTCACCGTGCTCGTCCTTTCCGCGGCCCGCTTCCGTGTGGAGCCACGAGTCAATGCGGTAGCCCAGCCCGTTGGCGGCTCGGGCCGTGCCCGTGCCGGGCGTACTGCTGGCCAGTTCCCAGCCCGAGGCCAACGTCGGCGCGTGCGTGTCGCCGTCGTACTGGGCGTCGATGACGGTGACCACCGCGTGCGTGGCCAGGGGCTCGAACGCCGCGTAGACCTGGCCCCCGCCGATCACCCACACCGACTCCCCGCCCTCGGCTTGGGCCGCCTGAGTCAGGGCGTCCGCAGGGGAGGAGACGACGACGCCGCCCGCCGCCCGCACGTCGGCGGCGGTTGCCGCGTCAGAGGTGAGCACGATGTTGGTGCGCCCCGCGAAGGGCCGAAACGCGGCAGGAATCGAGTTCCACGTACTGCGGCCCATAATGACGGGGTGGCCCCACGTCGCGGACTTGAAGTGCGCTAAGTCCTCGGGCAGATGCCACGGCATGGCGCCGTCGCGGCCAATGACACCGTTCGTCCCTTGGGCCCAAATCATGGTGATGCGCTCACTCATACGGCGATGGGCGCCTTGATGGTGGGGTGGTGCTGATACCCGAGAACCTCGAAGTCGGTGAGCTCGTACTCAAAAATCGACTCGGGAACCCGGTGCATCAGCAACTGCGGGGACGCGTACGGCTCGCGGGAGAGCTGCTCACGCACCTGCTCGACGTGGTTGTCGTAAATATGCACATCGCCGCCGGTCCACACGAAGTCCCCGACGGCGAGCCCGGTCTGCGCGGCCACCATGTGGGTGAGCAGGGCATACGAGGCGATGTTGAACGGGACGCCGAGGAAGAGGTCCGCGCTGCGCTGATACAGCTGGCAGGACAGCTTGCCGTCGGCAACGTAAAACTGGAACAGGGCGTGGCAGGGCGGCAGGGCCATGTTGGAGATCTCCGAGACGTTCCACGCGGAGACGAGGTGCCGGCGCGAATCCGGGTTGGTGCGCAGCGATTCGATGACCTGAGTGATCTGGTCAATGTGCCCGCCGTCCGGGGTCGGCCACGAGCGCCACTGGACGCCGTACACAGGACCGAGGTCACCGTGTTCGTCAGCCCATTCGTTCCAGATTTTGACGCCCTGCTCCTGCAGCCACCGCACATTGGAATCGCCGCGCAAGAACCACAACAGCTCCGCGGCGACGGACTTAAAGTGCACGCGCTTGGTGGTGATGAGCGGGAAGGCCTCGGCAAGGTCAAACCGCAGTTGGCGGCCGAAGACGCTCCGGGTTCCGGTGCCGGTACGGTCCGATTTTGCCGTGCCGTGTTCTAAAACATCGGCCAGCAGGTCCTCATAGGGCGTAGGAGTGGACATGCTTCCAGTCTAGTCGAGCGCGCAGGCGCGCTGAGAAAGCCCGGGAGCCTAGGGCGAGGCTCGCATGGGGAAGCGGCGCCGGATCCATTCATTGAGGTGGCCCGTGGTCCGGAACGCGCCCACGAGCAGAGGAATGAGCAGCACCAGCGTCACGAGGGCCCAGGGGCTGCGCGTGGCGATGAGCAGCGCCGGCAGGAGGCAGAGGAGCCAATTGGTCCAGCACAGGCACAGACAACACGTCAGGCGCAGGAACCGCCCCTTGACGGCGTAGTAGGCGTCGGCCTCCTGAGCGTCGAGCCCTTGCGGATCACGAACGCCGTTGACGCGCACCGTCCGCGGATTCGCGAACCCCAACCCCACCAACAGGCCGGTGACGGCCGCGACCACCGCGAAGTAGCCGGCCAGCGGCCACGGTGACTTCGGGGCCCACGCATCGGGTTCACCCGCGGCGTTGAAATGGGTGGGCAGCGGATCGGGTAGCACCGGATAGGCCACAACCATGGCCACGGCCAACAGGCCGACGGGGAGGAGCCCGGCGATCAACCACGGGCGGGCCGATCCGGTGAAGGGCGGCTCCACCAGCTCCGCTGCGTCGGGGCGCTCGGGCGAGTTGTTCTCCGGCCTAGGCAAGGAGGTCGTCATACTCGGGGTATCGGCGGAGGAAGCCCGCGACGTAGGAGCATTCCGGCACAATACGCGCCCCCTGAGCGCGCACCTCATCCAGCACCAGGGTCACGAGGGCCCGCGCATAGCCTCGTCGACTGTAGGCCTCCGAGATGATCGTGTGTTGCAGCGTGAGGGTGTCCGCGTGGCGCGTGTACTCAAGAAACCCAATGAACGTCGCTCCTTGCCACAGGCTATAACGCCCCCGGTCTTCGTCATGGTCGAGGCGCAGGTCCTCGTGGACGATCTTCGCTGGCTGCTGGCTCATCCGGCCTCCTCATACACTCCATCGATGCCTCTCAGCCTAGCGCCGCCGCCGCGTGGCCGACAGGGCGCGGCGCCTAGTCCGTGAAGGGTGAAACGATCTCGAGGGAGACGATCTTTCGCGTGGTGCGGGATTGCTGGGCAACGAGCAGCGCCCCCGGCTCTAAGTAGGGGTTCTTGTGGGGCAGGAACGCGGCGATCCCGGGGGCACACCGGGAGGCCAGCACGTCAAAGGTGATGGGCAGGACCGGCCGGTGCGTGCACAGGGCAACGCACCGCTGCTTGTCGAGTTGCTTGATGACCTGTTTGGCCGTCTTGGCGGGCTTGCGCGTTGCGGCGTGCTCGGTCAGCGAGCCGGCAAGCTTGACGCCCATGTCCTGACGCTTGAGGTAGGGCGCCACCGTTTGGACGCAACGGACCCACGGGCTCGAGACCACTTTGTGCGGTCGCCACGCGCTGAGGAGCTCGGCCACGGCGATCGCCTGACGTTGTCCTGTGGCGGCCAGTGGTCGTTCGCCTTCTTCCTTGGTCCAAGTGGACCGTGGTTTGGCCTTGGCATGGCGGACGACGACGAAGGGTAGCGTGTCCAAGTCGCCAGCCTTGAAGGCCTGCTCGAGGGCGTCGAGCGGCACGATGTCCGAGCCGTTCGACAGCAGATGGCGGGCGGTGTCGACGCTGACCCACTTGACGGCGTCGACCTCCTTGCCATCCGGAATGATGCGCTGCTGCTCCACCTTGGCTGCCCAGTAGTACACCACTTTGGCGCCGGACTTCACCTGGTAGCGAATCGCCGGCAATGGGCGGCCCAGCGTGGTGACGAGCCCGATTTCCTCGCGCACTTCACGGACCGCGCACTCGGGTAGCGATTCACCGGCGTCGAGCTTTCCCTTGGGCCAGGACCAGTCGTCGTACCGGTCGCGGTGAATCAGCAGGACCTCGAGCCGGTGGTCCTTCCGGCGCCACGGGATGGCTCCGGCGGCCAGCACGGCAGCGGGTTCGTCGACCACCTTCGGATGGTCACACGAGCGGATCGGTCCCTTCATGAGCGCCGCAGGGAATTGCGCGTGCGCTGGCGAGACGCGAGGAGCCAGGACTGGATGTCGGACAACGGGTTCCCATCGTCATCGAGGTGATGGCGGGTCCACACGCCGTCGGCCCCCAAATGCCAGCTGGCAGTCGCGTCATCTAGATAACGGTCGAGGATTCCTACCAACTCACCGATGGATTCCCGGTTGGACAGCTTGACGAGCCCTTCCACCCGGCGGTCGAGGTTGCGGTGCATCATGTCGGCGGAGCCGATAAAGACCACCGGGTCCCCGCCATTGGCGAAGGCAAACACTCGAGAGTGCTCGAGGAAGCGCCCGAGCACCGAGCGCACGCGGATGTTCTCGCTCAAACCCGCGACGCCGGGGCGCAGGGCGCAAATCCCGCGGACGATCACATCCACTTGGACTCCCGCCTGCGAGGCGCGGTAGAGGGCATCGATGATCGCCTCATCCACAATGGAGTTCACCTTCAGGATGACGCGTGAGGCGCGGCCCGCCCGTTGATTGGCGATCTCCTGTTCGATCCGATCGATGAGCCCCGAGCGGAGCGAGCGGGGTGCCACCAGAAGACGCTTGTAGGTGGAGCGCGGTGCGTACCCGGAAAGCTGATTGAACAGCCGCGAGACGTCGTCGCCCACCTGATCGTCACACGTGAGGAGCCCGAGGTCCTCGTAGAACCGCGCCGTGGACGGATGGTAGTTGCCCGTGCCGATGTGGCAGTAGCGGCGCATCCGCTCGCCCTCGCGGCGGACGACGAGCGAAAGCTTGCTGTGGGTTTTGAGCCCGACGATGCCGTAGACCACATGCACGCCGGCCTGTTCCAGCTTGCGTGCCCAGGAGATGTTGGCCTGCTCATCGAACCGGGCCTTGATCTCGACGAGGGCCAGCACCTGCTTGCCGGCCTCCGCCGCGTCGATGAGTGCGTCGACGATCGGGGAATCGCCGGAGGTGCGGTACAGGGTCTGCTTGATGGCCTGAACCTTCGGATCCGCTGCGGCCTGCTCGAGAAAGGCCTGCACGGACGTGGAGAAGGAATCGTAGGGGTGGTGCAGGAGGATATCCCGCCGCCGCATGGCGGCGAACACGTTAGCCGCCTTGGAGGTCTCCGACTCATTGAGATGCCGGGACGTTTGGGCGATGTGCTTGGGGTAGTGGAGTTCCGGCCGGTCGATTTTGGCGATCGCCCCGAGCCCGCGCAAGTCCAGCGGGGCTGGCAGCTCGAAGACCTCATCCTCTTCGACACCGAGCTCGCGGACCAACAGGTCACGGACCGCAGGATTGATGTCGTCGACAACCTCGAGGCGCACCGGTGGGCCGAATCGGCGGCGGAGTAGTTCCTTCTCCAGCGCTTGCAGGAGGTTTTCGGCGTCGTCCTCTTCGACTTCGAGGTCTTCGTTGCGAGTGACGCGGAACATGTGGTGTTCGACCACTTCCATGCCGGGGAAGAGGTGTTCCAACTGCTCGGCAATGACGTGCTCCAGCGGGATGAAACGGGCCGGGGAGTCCGCATTCTTGCCCGGACGGCGGCCGCCGACCGCCACGAGGCGGGCCAGCGTGTCCGGGACCTTCAACCGCGCGAAGAGTTCCTTACCGCTGGTGGGATTGCGCACGATCACGGCGAGGTTCAACGACAGGCCGGAAATGTAGGGGAACGGGTGGGCCGGGTCGACGGCCAAGGGCGTGAGAATGGGAAAGACCTGGTCCACGAACCATTGGTGGAGCTTGCTCTGCTCCTCCTCTGTCAGCTCGTCCCACTGGCACAGGGTGATGTTCTCTTCGGCGAGCGCCGGGAGAATCGTCTCGGTGAACGCCCGCGCGTGGCGCTCTTGGAGCGCGTGGGCCGCCTCGAGAATCCGTTCGAGCTGATCGACGGGGCTGACGCCCGCGGCCGACGGCACGGCCAAGCCCGTCGCGATACGCCGTTTCAACCCGGCGACGCGCACCATGAAGAACTCGTCGAGGTTCGAGGCGAAGATCGACAGGAAATTCACGCGCTCGAGCAGCGCGAGCTGCGGATCCTCCGCCAGCTCCAGCACGCGGGCGTTGAAGTCCAACCAGCTGAGCTCCCGGTCCAAGAAGCGGCGCTCATTGGTGAAATCGCCATCGGGGCCCAGGGTTGGCTCGAATTCTGGGAGCTCGATGCGGTCCTGCGTGGCGCGTGCGGCCGGCATCTCGCTGTCGCCGAATGACGGCGTCGAGGTGGTATTCACTAACTCTGTCCTTTCGATCCCCGGAGGATCTGCGCGGGAGGATGACCGCTGCGGCTCTAGTATTTCCTGCTCACGCGCGGGTGCGTGCATACATGACGTCGACGTCCCACCGCGTGAACCCCAAGCGCTCGTAGAGCGCCACGGCCGCCGAATTGTCGGCGTCGACGTAGAGCATCACGCCGTGCAAGTCGAGGCTGCGCAGGTGGTTGATGCCGGCAATGGTCAGCGCCTTGCCCAGGCCCGTGCCCTGGGCCGTGGGGACGACGCCCACCACGTAGACCTCACCGATCGCCGCATGCTCGCCCGTCGCGTCGGCGCTGGCTGGATGGACCTTGGTCCAGTGGAAGCCCTGAATCTGGTCATTCATGTCCACGGCCAGGAAAAAGCCGTCCGGATCAAACCAGTCTTCCTCGAGCCGGGCGCTGAGGTCCGTCAGGGTCATGTCCCCTTGCTCCGGGTGGTGGGCAAACGCGGCCGCATTGGCCCGTAGCCACTGCTGCTCGTCGTGCCCGACGTTGAACGTGCGAATCTTCACGCCGCGCGGCAGGGCCGGGGTCTCGAGCTCTGCGTGCCCCGTCAGTCGCATGCGCCAGAGCTCGCGTACCGGGGCCATCCCGTGCGTCTGGGCCAGGCGGGCTGCGGCGGCATGGTTGCCGTGGGACCACGCCTGCAGTGCGTCGAGCCGGTGTTCGGAGGCAACGACGTCGGCGAGCGCGGTGCCGATTCCATCGTTGCGGAAGTGCGGATGGACCACGAGCTCGAGGGTGCCGATGGCCTCGGGGGAGTCCCCGGCGCGCGGCATGACCGCAACTGCAACGCCGACGAGCTCGCCGGACCCCGCGTCGGTCGAGGACTCGTCGAGGTAGGCGAGGGCCAGCCACGTGTCCGCCTCAGCAGAGCGCAGATCGACCACGGTCTGCTCGGACAAGGGGGGATTGCCGTCAGCGCTCTCGGCCGCTGCGGCCAGTTCTTCGATGGCTGCCACGTGGTCCGCGTTCGGGGCCGTCGCCAGCGTCGTAATGCTCCAGTCGGTGCTCTTCTCGGCCGTCATGCTTCAAATCTAGTCTGCCGCGCCGGGACTTGTCAGCCGATCCATCAGGTCGCGTCGGCGCTGGTCTCGGCCTCGGCGTGATTGCGGGGGCTCGCAAACCGGTAGCCGACGTTGCGCACGGTGCCGATGAGCTGCTCGTGGTCTGCGCCGAGCTTGGCTCGCAGGCGCCGCACATGCACGTCGACGGTGCGCGTGCCACCGTAGTAGTCGTAGCCCCAGACCTCGTGCAGCAGCTGGTCGCGCGTGAACACTCGGCCCGGGTGCTGCGCGAGGTACTTCAGGAGTTCAAATTCTTTGTAGGTCAGGTTCAGGGGTGTCCCGTGAACTTTGGCGGTGTAGCTGGCCTCATCGATGACGACGCCCGAGGCCCGAATCTCGCCCGGGTCGTTCTCGGGCTCCGCCGTGGAGCGGGTGGAGGCGAGGCGCAACCTCGCCTCGACCTCGGCCGGGCCCGCCGTGTCGAGGACGACGTCGTCCGCTTTCCACAGCGTGGACACGGCGGCCATGCCGCCCTCGGTGAGGACCAGGATGATCGGCGCTGAGCTGCCCGTCGTGTGCAGCAGTTGACACAAAGATCGTGATCCGGACAAATCGCGCCGGGCGTCCACCATGATCACGTCGGCCTTTTCGGCGTCGAGCAGGGCCGTGGCCGAGGCGGGGACGACCCGCGTCTCGTGCGCCAAGAGTTCCAGCGCTGGCAGCACGTCAACGGAGGAATCTGACGAGTTTGTCAACAGCATAATGCTGGCCATTCGGGTCTCCTCACGTCCTACCGGGCCGGCCGCGCCGTGGCCGGAGGGGGCCGGGCGGGTCGTTTTTCAGTATAGGAGCGCCTGGGTTTCCAACATGTTGCGCGCTTCATGAAATAGACACACGCCGTTCGTTTGCGCGTGAGTCTGGGAGGTGGACGACGACGCCGTGGGGTGCGGTGCCGTGCGGCGAGTTAAGGCAGGATGGGGTAGGTGAGTAGCAAAATGAGTGCAGCAGCAGCCGTCCTCGCGGCCGGAGCGCTCGCCGGGACCGTCGCCGTGGCCCTAGGCGCGGCGTGGCTGGGCGGCAGCTATGTGGTGGCGGCCGTCGTCGTGACGCTCGTGGCCGTCTTTGCCTACGGCTGGCCGCGCGTGCTGTCGCTGCCGGATCCGTGGCACCTGACGTGGCTGATCTTCGGAGCTGGCGCGGCCGCAACGCTCGCGGCATTGCTGACCGGGCTGCCGTCGCCGATGCAGTGGATGCCCATCTGCCTCGGGGTGGGGGTCCTGGGAGTATTTGGTGCCCAGCTGCTACGTGGCACTGGAGCAGAACGCCGTTTGGCGTCGACGATGGCCGGACTGTTTGGGCTCGTGGTGGCCACCTTCGCCAGTGGTTGGGTAGGAGTGGTGGGCTTCGGGCCGTTGGGGGCCAGCGCTCTCGTGACCTGGGTGGGTGGCGGCGCCGCGGCGCTGGCCACCGTCATCACGCTCGTGTTGGCGCGACGACGCCTGCCCGCTGGGGGCCTCACCGCGGCGATTGCGCTGGGCGCGGCGCCCATCCTGGCATCCGGCACGGTGCTGTACTTCGCCCAGCGGCTCATCCTGCAGTAGAGCGGTCCGTGCAGGGCCTTGACCGACGGAAGTAATGCTCACCACGATGGCGTGCGTGAGTCCTCGGCTTCGTTAGTATGGGTGTCATGGAAAACTACTTGGCACTGGAAATCTTTTTCGTCAGCCTGCTGGTCATTGCCGGGCTTGGCATGGCTGGCTTTGCCGGTCTGGTGGTCTCCCGCCTCTTCAAGGGCCAGAAGTAAGGGAGGCCGCCGCCTCTATGCCGATCGAGATCCCCACCGACCTCACTCCGGAACTCGTTCCTTTTGCGTGGCTGCTGGGTACCTGGGAGGGTATGGGCCGCCTCGGAGAGGGCGAGGTCGACGACGACTACTTCCTCCAGCGGGTGCAGTTCGCCAACGACGGCGCGCCGTACCTGCAGTACCGGTCTGAAAGCTGGCTGACGGACGAGAAGGGCAAGGTCCTGCGGCCCCTCTCCGTCGAGATGGGCTTCTGGCACCTGCAGCGTGAGCAGGTGGAGTCGGACTTCGGTCCCGGGATGACTCCCGGCGACGTCGTGCCCACGCTGCGCACGGCCGCAGATGTGGACCAGTACCGCGGTGAGGACGGGTTCGCCATCGAAGCGCAGATTGTTCATCCCGGCGGCATCACGGAGCTCTATTCGGGGACCATCAACGGCCCGCGCATCCAGCTCAGCACAGACCACGTAGCCCGCAGCGCCGGGGCGAAGGACTATGCACAGGCGAGCCGCATTTTCGGGTTGGTCAATGGAGACCTGTTCTGGCGGTGGGATGCTGCGGGTCAGGGCCAGGAGCTCTCCGCACACGCCTCCGCCGTGCTGAAGAAACTCGGCGCGTCGGCGGAGGAGACGGGTGCCGACGGCGGCTCGGGCGCCTCGTCATGAACGACACCACGTACCGTTCGCCGCTCCTCGCTCGCGACGGAGCGATCGCCGCCGACGGCGCTGACGCGGGCGTGGCTCTGCACTACGGGCAACCGCTCCCCGAGCAAAAGCGCCTCGCGGAAGGCAGTGCGCTGGCCGACCTGTCCCACCTCGGCGTGGTGACCGTGACGGGCCCGGATCGTTTGAGCTGGCTCAATACCCTGAGCTCACAGCAGGTGCAACACGTGGCTCCGGGACAGTCCGCTGAACTGCTGTTCCTCACCGTTCAAGGGCGCATTGATCACGACTGCCGCTTGGTGGACGACGGCGAGACGGCTTGGCTCATCGTCGAAGCCGGTGACGCCGCACCGCTTGCGGCGTGGCTGGACTCGATGAAGTTCATGCTGCGCGTCGAGATTGCCGACGTCAGCGCGGAGTGGGCCGTGGTGGCCTCCACCGCGGCGGTCCCCGAATGGGCCGAGCGGACGGTGTGGCACGATCCGTGGCCCGGGGTGACCGAGGGCGGCTTCGCCTACTCGGGGCCGGATCATCCTGGCGCGGAACGCACATGGTTCGAGTATCTGGTCCCCGCATCGGAGCTCGAAGCGGCCCTCGCGGGGCGCGATCTCGCCGGCACGTTGGCGGTCGAAGCCTTGCGCATCGCCGCGTGGCGTCCGCGCTTCGGTGCCGAGACCGACGAGAAGACCATCCCGCACGAGCTGGACCTGCTGCGCACCGCCGTTCACCTCAATAAGGGGTGCTACAAGGGTCAAGAGACCATTGCCCGCGTGCACAACCTCGGTCACCCTCCGCGCCGCTTGGTCTTCCTGGACCTCGACGGCAGCGAGCACACGCTCCCGGCCCCCGGTGCCGACGTCGTCTTTGAGGACCCCAAGAGGGGCCGTCGCGTGGTCGGTCAGGTGACCTCCGCGGCGTTGCATTACGAGGCCGGGCCGATCGCGCTGGCCGTGATCAAGCGCAACGTTGACGCCGAGGCGCCCCTGACCGTGGCCTCCGGTGACACCGAGTACGCTGCGGCCCAACAACTGATTGTGGCGACGGACGCCGGTCAGGTGGTTGGCCGACAAACCGGATTCCTCCGCGGACCGCGCTAGTCGCCGCGGCCTGAGGGAAGTCGCCTCTAGGTCAGCCGTGCGCTGGTCAGGGAACCCACCGAGACAAAGCCGACGTCTTCGGCGAGCCGATGGGCGGCAGCCGAACTCCGCGGCGCCCGCCACTGCGGAGTAAACCCCTGAGTTAAGGCATCGTCGGCGGCCACCGCTGTGATGTACGCGCCCAGCCCGTGCCGGCGAACGTCAGGAAGCGTCAGCGTGGCTAGGTCCGCCAGGAGCCCTTCCCAGAGGCCATAGGAGGCGGTGGCCACAGGAAGCTGTTGTTCGTCGGCCACGAGCGTAAACATATGCTCTCCGCGCGCCAGATCGAGGCCGATCGTGTCATCGCTGGGGCAGGACGCCACGAGCCGCTGGGCGTATGCCGGGTCCGCGGAGACGGCCACCTGCTCGGAGGGTTCCACCCCGGCGGGCTCGTCTAAGTAGTAGAGGGTGTAATCGCCGGCCGTGCGCAGTCCCTCCGCCTCGCTGCGGCCCGTGGCGCGCAGCGCCCGCACGAGGGCGGACTCGCCGGCGAGCGCTTCGTCGTCGTACCCCTCCAACGCGTCGAGCGCCCACTCGGGCCCGGCCAAGACGGAACCGGTGAGGTAGCGCAGGAGGAGGAGCGAGCCATCGTCGACCGGCACGTGAACCCGCACCGCGTCAGCACCCATCGCGGCCTTCTGCAGGGCGTCGTCGGGCAGCCCAAGGCGCCGAGCCCACGCGAGGGCGACAATCGCACGCGTTCCACTTTCCAGCTCCATGCCTTCAGCTTAGGTGCTCACGTCGTGCGCGCCACCTTAGCGCGGATCGGGCACGTCGCTGCGCGCGTTCCGGCCGGCCCGCCCAGGGCGGGACCGGCCGGAACGCGGTGGAGCGGACTCGCTAGCCGAACAGGATCGAGGCCTCGTCGTACCGTTGCTGCGGGACCTGCTTGAGGTTGCCGAGGGCGTCCTCGAAGCGAGCCCGTTCCACGGTGGTACCGCGGAGCGAGACCATTTCTCCCCACGCCTGATCCGCCACCGCGGCCACCGCGTGCATGCCCAAGCGCGTCGCCAGCGTGCGGTCAAACGCCGTGGGGACGCCGCCGCGCTGGATGTGGCCCAGCACGGTCGCTCGCGTCTCGATCCCCGTACCCCGTTCGATGTCGACGGCAAGGCGTTCACCGATACCGCCAAGGCGGGGGCGGCCATAGGCGTCGAGGCCGCGATCTGAGTACGCTGCATCGGCGCCCTCCGGGATCCAGCCTTCGGCGACGACGACGAGCGGCGCGCGGCCGCGTTCATTGGCCTGCAGAACCCAGTCGTTAACCTGCTCCATGGTGACCTTCTGCTCCGGGATCAGAATGGCGTGGGCGCCGGCCGCCATTCCCGAATGCAGCGCAATCCAGCCGACGTGGCGGCCCATCACCTCGGCCACCATGCAGCGGTGGTGTGACTCGCCCGTGGTCCGGAGGCGATCCATGGCTTCGGTGGCGATCGATACCGCCGTGTCGAATCCGAAGGTGTAGTCCGTGGCGTCCAGGTCATTGTCGATGGTTTTCGGGACACCGATGATCTTGAGTCCAGCGTCGGTGAGGCGCTTGGCGGCCGCCAACGTTCCCTCGCCACCGATCGCGATGATCGCGTCGACCCCTTCAGCATCCATCATGCGCTGAATATTCTCTGGTCCTCCGCGCTCGCCCTCGAACGGGTTGGTGCGGGAGGTGCCGATGATGGTTCCGCCTTGCTTGGAAATGCCGCGGACGGTGGAACGGGGCAGGTCGACGATGTCTGCGTCAACGACGCCGCGCCAACCGTCGCGGAAGCCGACGAACTCGTAACCATAGCTCTTGATTCCATTGAGGACGGCCCCGCGGATCACGGCGTTCAGGCCGGGGCAGTCGCCGCCGCTGGTCAAAATACCGATGCGCATGCGCTTCGCTTTCTGCTTGTGTAAAGCCGGCATAGCCGGATGGACAAGTCAGCACGACGCTGGGCCTACATCACAATGCTAGCAAGGACAGAGATGGCCACCACAGCCCGGGGGCTGTGGTGGCCATTCGTGACGGTCTCGGGCGTGCCTAGCGGGAGCCGTTGAGCAAGCGCTCCAGCGGGATGCTGCCGTCCTGCCATGGCAAGAGGAGCCAGGCGACGACGTAGGCGAGGATGCCGAGGACCGGCAGGAGGAAGGACAACAGGACGCCGATTCTCACGAGCGTCGGGTCCCAGCCCATCTGAGCCGCAATGCCGCCGGCAATCCCGCCGACCCAGCGGCTGGGGCCGCGCCGGAACGAGACGGAGCGCAGTGCGTCGAAGAACTTATTCATGGCGTCAGCCTTTCGTTTGCGTGTGGTCGGTGGTCGATCCCTTGCGAACTGCGGCGATGCCGCCCACCACCATGATCAGTCCGGCGCCGATCAGGATCGACACGGTGACGATCGCCGGGTTAATGACGACGTCGAGGTAGAGCTGGCCGAGCATCAACAGTCCAATGCTGAGCACGATCAGCCCGAACACCAGCGTACCTAACGGGACCGAGTTCTTGATCGGGCGCTCAAACCGCACCGTTGCGTCCGCAGACTCGGAACCGCGGGGTGTGCCCCAGTCTGGGCTGGGCCGCTGAAGCAGCGGTTCGGTGGGGGTCTCTGCCGTTCGGCCGGAGTGATCCTTGTTCGGTTCGTACTTCTCAGTCATCGTGCAGTCTCCATCAGAGTCGGGGCGTGGATAGTGGATGCGGCCACCGGCCGCGTGGTCTCACCCGTTGAGAGCGGTTCGTCGTCCCACGGCCAGTCGCCCTCGTCCCACGGCCAGTCGCCGCCATCGCGTCCGCTGTCGACGCCGGTGGGGGCAGCGTCCCCGTCGACGACGATTTGCACGGAGGTGAAGGCTCCGTTGACCTTGAGCGTGAGCGCTGGCCCGTCGGTGACGTCCGTGATGAGCTGGCGTTGGGGCGCGGAGACGCCACTGAATTCCACGACGTCTTCTCCGTCGGCCGTCTGTACTTCGACTTGCGCGAAGCCGGAGGCCGCGTCGAGATAGACGGGAATGTCGCCGGGAACCGTCACCGTGGTGTCGCTAAAGGCACTATTGATGAGGACACTGGTGTCCTCCGTGATTGAGGCCAAATGGCGCAGGTCCGTCTGCGTCGAGGAAAACACCTCCGTTTGCCACGGGCCGCGCACTTCGTTGGCCGAGAATCCGCCGATGAACACCGCAGGTATCAGGGTGACGACAGCCCAGCCGGTGAGCGCTCCGCCAGTGCGTTTCGAGGCGGCGGCAGCGACGAGGCCGACGCCCATGATGGCCAACGCCGCGGACAGCGCGGTAGTGATGGAGATCAGGCTGGTGGTGCCGTGTTGCAGTACGTCAAAGGCTAGGATCGCGCCGCCAGCCATGACCGCCACGCCGAGGACGATCGTGGTGGTGCCCGCCCCGAGCCGGTCGTGTTTCGGCCGCGGTGGAGTGCTCGGCTTCGGTTCTTTCGCTGGCTTGGGCTGGTGAGCGGCAGTTCCAGGGGAAGGGCGGTGCGCCGACGGCGCGTCGGGAGTCCACGCCGCTGAGACGCTGGCGGCGCGTGTGGTCTCTGGGCCCGGCTCCTCTGCTTGCTGCTCTGCATCGGGGTGCTCACCGCGCTGCCTGCCCCGGCTGCGCGAGATCACGAACCATAGCGCGCCGCCCACGAGGGCGAGCACGAGCAATCCGCCGAGATCCACGGAATCGCCCCGCCAGATCCTCGGACCAAACCAATCCACGGTACCCAGGATCAGCAGCACGAGCGCGCCAGTGAAGCCGACTGTCCACGATCCTCTGCCGACCTCCTGAAGGTGGATGCGGCCACTGGGCCCGGGCAGCAGCGCCCACGCGGCGCCGTAGAGAAAGAGCCCAACACCGGAGAAGATGATGACGATCAGGACAATTCCCCGGACCAGGATGGGGTCTAGGCCCGTTCGCGCGGCGAGGCCGGACGCGACGCCGCCAATCCACCGGTCCGAGCCGCGGCCCAGGCCCAGCGACCGCACCCAACGAAAGAAGGCGTGTTCAGCAGGTTGTTCGTTCATGACACCTATCCTTCCGGCACGCGGGTGCCCGCCGCTATTGGGGGCGACCCTGACTCATCCCTGATTCCGGCCCGGATCGCCCTGAATCGGGTCCCCGGCAGACCCTGAGCCGTGCTTTAGTGGACTCATGAGTACGCCCAGCCCCACCGTGCCGGCCGACGAGTCGAACTCGCGCCCTGCCTTGGTTCGCGCTGAGTCGCGCGTCATGGCGGGCGTCTGCGGCGGGCTGGCCGCTCACGTGGGCACGAGCGTGCGCACGATGCGGGTGCTTATGGTGTTGCTCGCGATTGCGGGCGGCGCCGGGCTCTTGCTGTATGCGTGGCTCTGGGTATTGGTGCCGAGCGCCACGGACGCGCGCCGCTCGGCCGAGGTGCTCGACGCCGGTCGCCGCCGCGGCTTGGCTGATGCCATGCGGGACTTGCCGCGCCCCGAGGGGCCCGCCGGCGCCTCCGTCAGGTACGTGCTCGCCGGTGCGGGCCTCCTGATCGCTGGCCTGTTGCTGTTTGCTCAAGTCAGCGGACTTGATTTCGCGTGGCAGCTCATTTGGCCGGCCATTTTCATCAGCGCTGGCGCCGTCGTGGTGTGGACGCAGATTGATACGCAGCGCTCGCTGGCCGAGGCGCGCACTGCTCGGCCAGCGAGTTCGGGAGCCCGGTGGCCCGCGGCGCTTCGGCTGGGCGTTGGCCTCCTGTTGGTCATCACCGGCCTCATCCTCCTCGTCGCCCAGTCACTCACCGTCGAGGCCTTGTGGGCCGGGGCGCTCGTCGCCGTCGTCGTCCTCGCGGGCCTCGTCGTCGTTCTCCTGCCGTGGGGGCTGAGGTTCTGGCGGGACTACACCACGGAACGCACTTCCCGCGTGCGCGCTGCCGAGCGGGCGGACATTGCGGCGCATTTGCACGATTCGGTGTTGCAAACGCTGGCCCTGATCCAGAAGCGGGCCGGCGACGAGGAACACGTCATTCGCCTCGCTCGCGCCCAGGAACGCGAGCTGCGGCAGTGGCTGTACGAGGATGACGACGTCGCCGCGAGCGACGTGGGGGAGGCCATCAAGGCTGAGGCCGCGGCCCTCGAGGCGGAGTATGCGGCAACGTTCGACGTCGTGACGGTGGGGCAGTTGGATGCCGGGGCCGGCCGCGATGCCTTGGTCGCTGCGGCGCGCGAGGCCATGCTCAACGCCGCCAAGCATGCCGGGGGCAGGGTCTCGGTCTTCGTCGAGGGCCGTGCCCCAGAGCGAGGCCCCGCCACCATCGACGTATTTGTGCGGGACCGTGGGGGTGGTTTCGACCTGAGCCAAGTGGCCGAGGACCGGCTCGGCGTGCGCGAGTCCATCGTCGGCCGTATGCGGCGTCACGGCGGCACCGCCACGATTCGTTCCAGTACGGACGGCACGGAGGTCGCCCTGCGGTTAGAGCTGCGCGGGCACGACGGCGCGCCGAGCGGTGGAGGGCAACAGCAGCAAACGGCAGATAAGGATCACGTATGAAGAGTTCCCCACAACATCTCATCGACGTCGTCGTGGTCGACGATCACGCGATTTTCCGGGCCGGGCTCAAGGCAGAACTCGACGGCAGGCTGCGCGTCGTCGGAGAGGCCGCCACGGTCGAGACGGCTGTTGAGGCGGTGACCGCGACCCGGCCGGCGGTGGTTCTCCTCGACGTGCATCTACCCGGTGGACGCGGGGGAGGCGGGGCGGAGGTGTTGGCGGCCTGCGCGCGTCTCCAGCCGGAGACGAGGTTTTTGGCGCTGAGCGTTTCCGACGCAGCGGAGGACGTTGTGACCGTCATCCGCGCGGGTGCCCGCGGGTACATCACCAAGTCGGCTTCCGGGCAGGACATCTCTGACGCCGTCGTGCGCGTGGCCGGCGGCGACGCCGTGTTTTCCCCGCGGCTGGCCGGGTTCGTCCTCGACGCCTTCGGCACGTCAGCGGCGGTGAGCGCGGACGATGAGCTGGATCTGCTCTCGGCGCGCGAGCTGGAAGTCATGCGTCTCATTGCCCGCGGCTACTCCTACAAGGAAGTCGCCAAGGATCTTTTTATCTCGATCAAGACGGTAGAGACCCACGTTTCGGCGGTCCTGCGTAAACTTCAGCTCTCCAACCGTCACGAGCTCACGCGCTGGGCTGTGGATCGCAGGATCCTGTAGCGAACGCGACGGCGGCGCGGCCACTGCCTTAACACACCAAGGGGCGGCCCGCTAGGAAAAGCAGGGCCGCCCCCAGGCTGCAATGAGGTGGCGGTTTAGCCGTTCAGCAGCGTCTGGATCCGGCCCACACCTTCGGCGAGATCCTCGTCGCCCAAGGCATAGGACAGCCGGATGAAGCCAGAGGGGCCGAACGCCTCACCCGGGACGACGGCGACCTCAGCGCGCTCGAGGATGAGAGCAGCCAACTCGGCAGAGGTTTGCGGTGTGGTGCCGGCGATGTTCCGCCCGAGGGCCTCGCGAACGTCAACGTAGGCGTAGAACGCTCCCTGGGGCGTGGGCGTGCTGAAGCCCTCGACCTGGCGCAGCCCGTCGACCATGGCCAGACGCCGCCGGTCGAAGGCCTTCTTCATCTCATGGACCGCATCCAGGGGACCGGCGACGGCGGCGAGTGCCGCCATCTGGGACACGTTGGAGACGTTGGAGGTCGCGTGCGACTGCAGGTTGGTTGCGGCCTTAATGACGTCGGCCGGGCCCGCCATCCAACCCACACGCCATCCGGTCATGGCGTACGTCTTCGCGACGCCGTTGAGGATCACGACCTTGTCGCCGAGCTCGGGGGCGGCCGTAGCGATGGACGTGAACTCGCTGCCCTCGTAGACCAAATGCTCGTAGATCTCATCGGTCACGACCCACAGGTCGTGCTCAGCAGCCCAGCGACCAATGTCCGCGACCTGCTCGGGAGAGTACACAGCGCCCGTCGGATTCGAGGGGGAGACGAACAGAAGGATCTTGGTCCGCTCGGTGCGGGCCGCCTCGAGTTGCTCAACCGTGGTCTTGTAGCCGGCCTCCGGCCCAGCGAACACTTCCACGGGGACGCCGCCGGCCAGCTGGATGGCTTCCGGGTAGGTGGTCCAGTAGGGGGTCGGGACGATCACCTCGTCGCCTGGATCCAGAAGGGTGGCAAACGTGTTATAGACAGCCTGCTTGCCGCCGTTGGTCACCAAAACCTGATTCGGTTCCACGGTGTACCCGGAGTCCCGCAGCGTCTTGGCGGCGATGGCCTCTTTGAGCTCGGGGAGCCCACCCGCGGGAGAGTAGCGGTGGAACCGCGGATTGCGCGCCGCCTCGATCGCGGCCTCCACCACATAGTCCGGGGTGGGGAAGTCGGGCTCGCCGGCGCCGAACCCAATGACCGGGCGTCCGGCGGCCTTTAGGGCCTTGGCCTTAGCGTCCACGGCCAAGGTGGCCGACTCCGCGATGGAACCGATGCGGCGGGAGATCCGTGACATGCGCGAGTATCTCGCTTTCCTAGCGTCTAATGGTGTGACTTCAGTTTAGTCACCACGGCGCTCGGTGACACCCCTGGGTGACACGTCGTGAAGGGTGGCCAAGACGACGCCGGTGCGGGCCGCCGTCGTGCCCGTCAGGACGGCCCCCGTGGCGCAGGGCAGGCCGGGGCCATCACCTCGGTTCGACTTGCGCGGCAGGATTGAGTAAACTCGATCCTCGGCGTGCACCACGCTTCGATCGTGACGATTTATCCCCGGGCCGGGGAGCACCGTATGATCGAGTGAAACGCACAAAGGGTAGTGGCGCAATTGGTAGCGCAGCGGTCTCCAAAACCGCAGGTTGCAGGTTCGAGTCCTGTCTGCCCTGCGCAGTGGCAATCACGGGCAACCGTGACGTGCTCAGCGAAATCCACGTTACGGTGTCTCGCGGGTCCGGCGGGACCAGCGAGGCACCGTGACTGTTTCACCTCACTTGATGGGAACGAGGAACTGTGTCCGACATCGCGACGAGCAGCTCGAAGGATCCGCAGTCGCCCAAGGCTGACCGGCGGGGGATTTTCGCTGGCATCGCGCTGTTCCTTCGACAGGTCATTTCCGAGCTGAAGAAGGTCGTCACGCCGACGCGGAAGGAATGGTTCAGCTACACGCTGTGGGTTCTGGGCTTCGTCGCCGTCGTGATGGTGATTGTCAGTGTGCTGGACTTCCTGTTCGGTCAGGCGTCGATCTTCGTCTTTACGAACCAGCTGGAACAGTAAGTCTCATACGCGAAAAGCAGAGGCCGGACGCGGTCTTTTCGCACCATGAATACTTCTGGTTAACCAGTCACAGAAAGCAGGAACCTAGTGTCCGATCAGGAACTCGAAGCCCAAGGCAACGACGAGCAATTCGTACCGGCACCCGAGGCCGACGCCGAGCAGGCGCCGGCCGATTCTGCTGTGCCGGAGACCGAGCAGCCGACCGCTGAATCCACCGAAGCGGCGGAGCCGGAGGTCGACCCGAAGGACGAGCTGCGGACGAAGCTTCGCCGCCAGCCGGGCGAGTGGTACGTGATCCACTCCTACGCCGGCTATGAGAACCGCGTGAAGGTCAATCTCGAGACGCGTGCCCAGACCCTCAACATGGAGGATTTCATTTACGAGATCCAGGTCCCCATGGAAGAGGTCGTGGAAATCAAGAACACCACAAAGAAGATTGTTCGCCGCGTGCGCATCCCCAGCTACGTGCTGGTGCGGATGGACCTGACCGACGAGTCTTGGGGTGTTGTCCGCCACACGCCGGGCGTCACCGGCTTTGTGGGCAATGCGCATGATCCGACTCCGCTCAGCCTCGATGAAGTGTTCTCCATGCTGGAGCACACGGTGGTGGCTGAAGAGAACGACAAGTCCGACTCGAAGCCGGGCCGGGCTCCAATCTCCGAGGTCAACGTCGACTTTGAGGTCGGGGAGTCCGTGACCGTCAACGATGGCCCGTTCGAGACGCTGCCCGCCACGATCTCCGAGATCAAGCTGGAGACGCAGCAGCTGGTGGTACTCGTCTCGATCTTCGAGCGGGAGACGCCCGTGACCCTGTCGTTCAGCCAGGTCACGAAGATCCAGTAGCATTAAAGCTTCGGCCCCTTCCGGACCGCTTTGACCGGATGGGGCCGTTCGGCTGCCGCGCCACGGCAGTCAACCCCCTGTGGCACGCTCCTGTGCGCCAGGGAAACGCAATGAGAAGAAGGACCCGACATGGCCCCCAAGAAGAAGGTCACCGGCCTCATCAAGCTGCAGATCCAGGCAGGCGCCGCTAACCCGGCCCCGCCGATCGGTCCGGCGCTTGGTCAGCACGGTGTCAACATCATGGAGTTCTGCAAGGCGTACAACGCCGCGACTGAGTCCCAGCGTGGAAACGTGATCCCTGTGGAGATCACGGTCTACGAGGACCGCTCCTTCACCTTCGTCACCAAGACCCCGCCGGCCGCTGAGCTGATCAAGAAGGCTGCGGGCGTGCAGAAGGGCTCCGCTACCCCGCACACCGTCAAGGTCGCCAAGTTGACTCAGGCACAGTGCGAGGAAATCGCCGAGCAGAAGATGGCAGACCTCAACGCCAACGATGTCCAGGCCGCGGCCAAGATCATCGCCGGCACCGCCCGCTCCATGGGCATCACCGTCGAGGGCTAAGTCCCTCTAACGTTCCGGTACGCACTGGAACAACCCCCATTCAAAACGCACACCGGCCGTGGGCCGGATGGGCACAGTGGCAGGGTCGAGCGCGATCCACGAGACCACGACTGCATAAGGAGAACACGCAGATGGCAAAGCGCAGCAAAGCATACGAGGCAGCTGTAGCCAAGATTGAGGCTGGCAAGGTCTACAGCCCGGCCGAGGCCGTGGCACTGGCCAAGGAGACCAGCTCCACCAAGACCGACGCGACCGTCGAGGTGGCCTTCCGTTTGGGCGTTGACCCGCGCAAGGCTGACCAGATGGTCCGCGGCACGGTGAACCTGCCTCACGGTACCGGCAAGACAGCCACCGTCGTGGTCTTCGCCGCTGGCGACAAGGCTGAGGCGGCCAAGGCCGCTGGCGCCGACTTCGTGGGCACCGACGAGCTGATCGAGAAGATCCAGGGCGGCTGGACAGACTTCGACGCCGCCGTCGCAACCCCAGACATGATGGGCAAGGTCGGCCGCTTGGGCAAGATCCTCGGCCCACGTAACCTGATGCCGAACCCGAAGACCGGCACCGTGACCATGGACGTGACCAAGGCTGTGGGTGACATCAAGGGCGGCAAGATCGACTTCCGCGTTGATAAGCACTCCAACCTGCACTTCATCATCGGTAAGGCGTCCTTCGGTGCCGAGCAGCTGGCAGAGAACTACAGCGCAGTGCTGGAAGAAGTTCTGCGTCTGAAGCCGTCCTCCTCGAAGGGCCGCTACATCAGCAAGGCGACCGTGGCCACCACCTTCGGCCCCGGCATCCCGGTGGACCCGAACGTCACCAAGGTCGGCTAGTTTTCGACTCGTGCTGTGGCCGTCACCTGTTCGCAGGTGGCGGCCACGCTCGTTTCCGGGCTCGTTTTGCGTCAGGGCGCCGAAGGGGAGTAAGCTGGTTCTACCAAAGACCGTCGGTCGATGTGTGCCCAGAAGCTTGTCGAGCTGATGGTTCATGTCTGAAGGATCCTCGTAGAGGGCGGCCCACGCAGGTGACCTTGAACTTCCCACATCCGGGACGCCTTCGGGCCTCCGGATACAGTGGACGAAGCCCTGTGCGCCTGCACGGGGCGTTTTTTATGTCTAGCCCATCCGGGCTGGGGCTCTGACCGACTCTCAGACTCACCCCGGAAGGAGGGTTATGGCAACGCCGAACAAGGTCGCCGCTGTTGAGGAGACCATTGCTGACTTCAAGGAGTCGTCCGCCGCTGTCCTGACCGAATACCGTGGGCTCTCTGTTGCGCAGCTCAAGGAATTGCGCCGTTCGCTTGGTGCAGACACCAAGTACTCGGTCGTCAAGAACACCCTGACTGACATCGCTGCAAAGGAAGCCGGCGTCGACGCGTTCGATGGCCAGCTCACCGGCCCCACCGCCATCGCCTTTATCAAGGGCGACGCAGTGGCTGCAGCCAAGGGCCTGACTGAATTCGCCAAGGCTAACGACAAGCTGGTCATCAAGACCGGCTACTTCGAGGGCAAGGCCATGACGGCCGAAGAGGTTGCTAACTTGGCAGCGCTCGAGTCCCGCGAGCACCAGCTGGCTCGCGTTGCAGGTGTGCTGAAGGCTCCGGCCTCGGCAGCAGCCCGCATCATCGAAGCCCTGCGCGCCAAGCAGGAAGAAGAAGGCGGCGCTTCCGCTGCCCCGGCCGAGGCTCCCGCCGCCGAGGCCACTGAAGAGGCCTAAGCCTCCTCGGTACCCCACCAGCAAACGTGTGTGGCACCCGTGTGTGTCACCATCAGAGAAAGGACGCCAACCATGGCGAAGCTCACCCAGGAAGAGCTGCTCGAAGCTTTCAAGGAAATGACCATCGTCGAGCTCTCCGAGTTCGTGACCGCATTCGAGGAGACCTTCGAGGTCACCGCAGCAGCAGTGGCCGTTGCCGGCCCGGCTGGCGGCGGCGACGCTGCCGGTGCTGCTGAAGAGCAGACCGAATTCGATGTCATCCTCGAGTCGGCTGGCGACAAGAAGATCGGCGTCATCAAGGAGGTCCGCGGCCTGACCTCGCTCGGCCTGAAGGAAGCCAAGGAGCTCGTTGACGGCGCTCCGAAGGCAGTCCTCGAGGGCGTTGACAAGGATGCCGCCGAGAAGGCCAAGGAGGCCCTCGAGGGCGCCGGCGCCACGGTGACCCTCAAGTAAGCTCCCTGAGAGCTTTCCGAGAATTCTCTCGGTTCGGCCGGCCCCGTCCCTCCGCGTCCCGCGGGAGGACGGGGCCGGTCCCGTTTAACGCCCAGCCAACGCCCAGCGGATCTTACGGGGCATACAGGTCCGGTTCGTAACCTCATCGTTATGAACACGCGATTGGCCCTGCTCGACGGCCTCCGGCTTCTGGCCGCACTTTTCGTCGTCCTGTATCACTACACGGCCTGGAATCATTCGAACTGGGGGCCTGAGGGGGCACGCCAAGCGTGGGCGCCCATCAGCCACCTCACCGCCTTCGGCAACATCGGTGTTCCCTTGTTCTTCGCGATCAGCGGCTTCGTCATCCTGCTGTCGTGTTACGGCAAGACGCCGGCTCGGTTTATCGGCTCGCGCGTAGGCCGGCTCTTTCCCGCCTACTGGGTGGCCGTCATCCTGACCGGCGTGCTCCTCTTCTTCCTGTGGCCAGCACAGGCTGAGGACCTCACGGTGGGTGATTGGGCGGTCAATCTGACCATGATTCAGTCGGCCTTCGATGTGAAGAGCATCGACGGCGTGTACTGGACTCTGTGGGTCGAGATGCGCTTCTACCTGCTCATCTTGTTTCTGATGCTCTTCCGTGGAATGACGCCGAACCGCCTACTCGGCTTTGCGGCCCTCTGGCCGACGGCTGCCATCTTGGCCGACGCAGCCGGAGTCGAATGGCTCGACGTCGTCCTGATGAAGCAGCACGCCCCGCTCTTTGCTGGCGGCATGGTCCTGTTTCTGATCTTCCGCTTCGGCCATACCCCACTACGCTGGATCATTTTGGGCCTCAACGTGGCCCTCTCGGCCTACTTCACGGGCGTGCGCTTGAGCGGGGAGGTCGATTGGCTGGTGGGCTACGAAATCCCCGCTCAGGCCTACTGGCCCATCGTCGTGGCGATCTTCGCCGTGCTTGCGGCGGTGACCTTGACGCCCGCCGCACGGTGGAACGTGAGGGGGTTGGCACTGGCTGGCGCGCTGACCTATCCGGTGTACCTGCTGCACCAGATGTGGGGCTGGTGGGGCATCAACCAGCTCAACGAGTGGCTACCTCGGCCACTCACGCTGGTGGTGGTTTTGACCGTTGTCTTGGTGGCGGCCTACGCAGTGCATCGCGGGATCGAGCAACCTTTTGGCCGCCCACTCGGCGCGGCGGTCACGCGCGGCGTCGAGTGGGCCGGCCGTCAAGCTAGCGGTGCAGCAGCAGCGCTTCGCCCTGCCCTCCGCCGCCGCACAAGCTGACAGCCGCCGTCCCGCCCCCTCGGCGATCAAGCTCGAGGGCCGCGTGCAGGGCAAGCCGAGCCCCCGAGGCCCCAATCGGGTGACCGAGGGCGATCGCGCCGCCGTGAATGTTGGTCCGCTCCAGCGGAAAGTCCAAGTCCCTGAGCGACTGGCACGCCACGGCCCCGAACGCCTCGTTGATCTCGACGAAATCGAGGTCGCCCACGCGCAGGCCGGCACGGTGCAGGGCCGCGTCGATCGCGCGCGCCGGTTGGGAATGCAGGGAATTGTCAGGGCCTGCAACCTGGCCGGCCACACCGATTTCCGCCAGAACGGGTAGGCCGTGCTTCTCGGCGTACGCACGGGAGGTGACGACGACGACGGCGGCGCCGTCGGAGAGCGGCGACGAATTTCCGGCCGTGATGGTCCCGGTGGGATCAAAGGCCGGACGCAGAGCGGCGAGGGTCTCGACCGTCGTTTCGGCCCGGACCCCTTCGTCCGCGGAAATGACCACGGGTTCGCCCCTGCGTTGAGGGACGTTCACCGGAATAATTTCCGCGTCAAAGACGCCTGATGCCGCCGCGGCAGCGGCCCGCTGGTGTGAGTGGGCGGCGACGTCGTCTTGCTCGGCGCGGTTCAAGCCCAATTCTGCATTCTTGCGCTCGGTACTGAGCCCCATGGAGACCGCATCAAAAGCATCGGTCAGTCCGTCGTGAGCAAGGGAGTCTATCGCCGAAATGTCGCCGTAGGTCCATCCGGAGCGGCTGCCCGGAAGCAGGTGCGGGGCTTGGGTCATGGATTCTTGCCCACCGGCAATGACCACGTCGGCTTCTCCGAGCCGGATCATGCGCGCGGCGTCGGTCACGGCCGCGAGTCCGGAGAGGCAGACCTTATTGATGGTCACCGTGGGGATGCTCCAGTCGAGGCCGGCGGCGATGGCGGCCTGTCGTGCAGGGTTCTGCCCGGCACCGGCCTGAACGACCTGGCCCATGATGACCGCATTGATGTCCGCTGCCTGCACCCGCGAGCGGGAGAGTGCCCCGGCGATCGCGGCGGCGCCGAGCTGAGCGGCACTGAGGGAGGCTAGGCCTCCTTTGAATCGAGCGAATGGGGTGCGCGCGCCGGCGACGAGGACGGCATCGTGCTGCGAATTCATGGGGGCTCCAGTTCGTCGTGCTGCGGCCACGGGGCCATGCAAGTTAACAGTCACTAACTTAGGCCATCACCTCAGTGGTGTCGACGCCTAAGTGTGACTCCTTGCACAGAGGTGGGGACGCGCCTAAGATAGGTGTAGCGATAATAGAACAGGCCGTTCGTTTATAGAACACTCGTCTGAGGGTGCGGCCGTCACGATGAAGTGAGGACACACGTGCATTTCCACCACCACGGCTACGTTTCGGAGGACCCGCGGATCCATGCTGCTGCTGGCTCGGGTATCGACCGGCCAACAGAGCTTCCGGAAACCATGGATGTGCTCATCGTCGGCACCGGGCCGGCCGGCATGATTACGGCGGCGCAGTTGGCCCAATTCCCTGACGTGACGACTCGCATCGTGGAGCGCCGCGGCGGGCGGCTCGAGCTCGGACAAGCGGATGGCATTCAGGCGCGCAGCGTGGAGACGTTCCAGGCCTTCGGGTTTGCCGAGCGCATCATTCAAGAGGCCTACCGGATCACGGAGACCTCGTTCTGGCGGCCGGACCCGGACAACTCCTCCCACATCGTGCGCACTGCGCGGACACCTGACGATCCGCACGGTATTAGCGAGTTTCCGCATCTCATCGTTAACCAAGCCCGCGTGTTGGACTACTTTGCCGAGTCCATGGCGCTGGCGCCGACCCGCATGGCCCCGGACTACGGTTGGGAGTTCGTCGCCCTCGAGGAAACGGGCCAGGGGGAGTATCCCGTGCAGGTCACGCTGCGCCGCACCGTCGGCGAGGACGCGGGGAGCGAGCGCGTCGTGAAGACCAAGTACGTGGTGGGCTCCGACGGCGCACGCAGTCAGGTCCGCCAAGCGATCGGATGCAAGCTCACGGGCGACAAGGCCAATCACGCGTGGGGCGTCATGGATGTGCTGGCGGAGACCGATTTTCCGGACATCCGCATGAAGTGCGCCATTCAATCTGGGTCGGGCGGCAGTATTTTGTTGATCCCGCGCGAGGGCGGCCACCTCTTCCGCATGTACGTAGACCTTGGCGTGGTTCCTGAGGACGACAACGGCGCAGTGCGCCAAACGACCATCGATCAGATCATCGCCAAGGCCAATGACATCATTGCGCCGTACTCCCTCGACGTGAAGGAAGTGGCGTGGCACAGCGTGTATGAGGTCGGGCACCGGCTGACGGAGCGCTTCGACGACGTCGTCGAATCCGAGCGTGGCCAGCGCACGCCGCGGGTGTTCATCACGGGAGACGCGTGCCACACGCACAGCGCCAAGGCAGGTCAGGGCATGAATGTCTCCATGCAGGACGGCTTTAACCTAGCGTGGAAGTTGGGCCATGTGATCTCTGGCCGGGCGAATCCGCAGCTTCTGGACACGTACTCGCAAGAGCGTCAGGTCATCGCGCAGAATCTCATTGACTTCGACAAGCAGTGGTCCACGTTGATGGCGAAGAAGCCGGAAGAGTTCGAGAGCCCGAGCGAGCTCGAGGACTTCTACGTGCGCACCGCCGAATTCCCTGCTGGGTTCATGACGGAGTACCCGGAGTCGCTCATCATCGGCGGCACGGACCACCAGGACTTGGCGACGGGCTTCCCGGTGGGCAAGCGCTTCAAGTCCTCGCCAGCTGTTCGCGTGTGCGATGCCAACCCGCTGGAGCTTGGTCACCTTGCCGAGGCTGACGGCAAATGGCGCATCTATGTGTTCGCCGACGAACAGGAAGCAGCGGCGAACTCGGCCACACGGCGCTTCGCCGATTGGCTGACGACGGCGCCGCAGTCGCCTCTGGCGGCGACTCCGGCTGGCGCCAGCGATGATGCGTTCGTCGATGTTAAGGTCATCTACCAGCAGCCGTACGATTCGATCGACCTGAACGACGTCCCCGAGGCCTTCCGGCCCAAGGTTGGCCGGTACCGATTGACGTTCCTCCAGAAGGTCTTCGGCACGGGGATGGACACGGACATCTTCGCGGCCCGCGGCATCTCCCGTTCGGGCGCCGTCGTCGTCGTCCGTCCGGACCAGTACGTCGCTCAGGTCCTCCCGCTGGACGCGACGGACCAGCTCGGCGAGTTCTTCGCGCCACTGCTGACGCACTAGCAGCACGGCACTCCAGCCGTCAGGGCCGGGTTCACGAGGTTCAGCCTCGCGAACCCGGCCCTTTCGTGCTTGAAAACCTCCGCAGAATCAGCGGCTCGGGATCTCTTCCACTACTGACGGGCAGGTGCTTATACTCAGAGTGTCGCCTCCCTCGGGAGGTGGCACGCCATGCATCGGGGGGGAACCTTTTCTAAGGACCCGAAGGCCATGGAAGATTTTTCGATCGGGGAGTACGCCCGAATCGCGGAGATCGCATTTGTTCGACGGCGGTGCGCCATGTTGGCGCGCCGCCGTCTTTTTGTTGTGCCGTCATCACGACGCGCGCCCCTCACCTAGCTGCTGCTGGACCAGGCCCATCGAGGCCACCGGTCGAGGCAGCAGCACACCACACGTCGCGCTGCCGCAAGGCGCCACCCGTCGTGTCTGCACCTCCTCTCGGTGACTCGGTTCGTCCTTCGTCTCTCCCGCCAGTGCGCGCTCAGAGCACCTACGTCACTGGCGAGCCATCATTCACTCGCTTTCTTATGAGGACGACATGTCACGACATCTCTCCCGCGTCCGCCCCGCGTGGCACCGCGGCATCAAATCACTACTGGCTATGGGGGTCGCCGCGGGACTGATGTTCTCCGGAAGCGTGGCCATGGCAACGTCAGCAGGCCTTGAATCGCCGGCCCCTGCCGAGGAAACTGCTGCCACTGAGCCGGCCGAGAGCTCGGCCGCCGAAGTCTCTGCGCGGCAAGCCCCGGCCGAGGAATCGGCCCCGGACGCAGCGCCCGAGCCCGCGCCAGCGGTCGAGGAACCACCGGCTGAGGAGCCGGCGCCGTCGGAACCTGTCGCCGAGCCGGCCCCCGAGCCTGCGCCCATCGAAGGGCCAGCCATCACGGACGCCCCAGAGCCTCCGGCCGCCAAGACGAAGCAGCAGAGCGAGGCGAAGAAGGCCCCCGAGACCACCGAAGCGGCCGAAGAGTCCGAGGCCGCGCCCGAGGCCTCTGCCGTTGAGATGTTTGCCTCGCCCAGCCAGTTCCTCCTGGACTGGCCCGCTGACATCGATCAGGCAACGGATCCCATCGGTAACGCCGACACCACCGTCTACAGCCAAGGTTCCAAGGAGAATGATCCGTCGTCGTGGCAGTACAACGGCTCGGCGGGTGCGCCGGATTCGGGCGACGTCGGGGATACCTGGGTTGCTGCCGAATATGACAGCTCGGGGGATGCTTGGCTCTGGTTGGCGTTTGAACGGACCACGGCCAACGGTCAGATTGGCTACTTCCTCGAACTGAACCAAGCGCCCGCCACGACGAACAGCAACGGGGCAACCGTGCCCCAGCGAACGGTGGGCGATCTGCGGATCACCTTCCCGGCGAACGGAAGCAACTTCTCGACGCCGCAAATTCAGGAATGGAACGGGTCGACGTGGGTCTCGAAGTCACTGCCCGCTGGCTCGTGGGATCAGGCCATCAGTCAGGGATCGACTCTGGTCGAGTTCAAGTTCAACCTGTCCGCCATCTTCGGCGGTGCGGACGGGATCCTCGATTGTGGGCAGTTCGACTTCGCGAGCCTCATGCTGCGCTCCGCGGCCTCGGCCAGCCCATCGTCCCAGCTCAAGGACTTTGTCGGCGGGTCGATCAACATCGATCTGTGCGCCGGCCTGACGATTCTCAAGACGGACGCTTCAGGAAACCCGTTGGGCGGAGCGAGCTTTGAGGTCTCGCCGAACCCGCTGCCCGGGGAGTCCGGCACGCTGTCCGTCACGGACAATGACAGCAACGATGCGAACCCGGCGGCTGGCACCATCGAATTGGCCGAAGTGAACCCGGGCACCTACACGGTGACGGAGACCGCTGCGCCGGCGGGCTACCTGCTGCCGGCAGACCGGGATCAAGGTCCTCAGACGGTGTCACCGGGTGGTTCTGTGACCTTTACCTTTGCGGATCCGCGGGCGTGGCAACCGCTGACGGTGACCAAGACGATCCAGGCGTCCTACACGGCGACGCACGCGTGGGACATCGAGAAGACGGTGGACCGGACTCGGGTTGAGCAATCTGCGACGACGGCGGACTTCAACTATGTGGTGACGGTGACCGAGGGGGAGCGGACGACGTCGGACTACGTGGTGAGTGGCCAGATCACCGTCAACAACCCCAACCCTGCCCCGATGGTAGCCACCGTCGAGGACGTGCTCAGCGATGGGACCGTCTGCGTGGTCGACGCGGCGGACGCCTCACCGGCGGACGGGCTCCAGGTGCAGTTTGCGGCCGGGACCAATGTCCTGAGCTACGAATGTGAGGTCGCGACGGAGCCGGCTGACGCGTCCGGATCCAACGAGGTGACGCTGACGTGGAACCGCGGGGATTACCCGCAGACGCAGTCGGACGTCGACGACCCTGAATCTGCGCCTGTGGCTACCGCATCCGATGAGGAGAGCTACGAGTGGCAGGTCAATAACGTCGATCGGACGATCACGGTCGAGGACAGCCAGTACCAGTTCGATCCGGCGTGGGAAATCACCTGGTCTTCGGCGGGCACGGAGCACGTCAAGAGCTACACGCTCACGCGGAGCGTCACCGCCGGTGAGTGCCAGACGTTTGACAATACGGCGACGATCGTCGAGACCGGTCAATCCTCGTCGACGCAAGCCACGCTCTGTGTCGGCGCAGATCTTGTGGTGGAGAAGAACGTGATCCACAGCTTTGACCGCACGTATCTTTGGGAGATTGAGAAGTCCGCCCTCGGCGAGCAACCGTTTGCTGCGGACCCGGCGACCGGCGATGTGACGGTGGAATATGAGGTCACGGTCGGCCCCGACTCCTCCGGCCCGGGTTTCCAAGATTCGGGCTGGGCCATGAGCGGCGGGATCGAAGTCTTCAATCCCAACACGTGGCAGGACATTGAGGTCACGGTCACGGATGTTGTCGATATCGGCGGCGGAGCCGAGTGCACGGTCCTTGACTCGACGCGGGTTGTCGCCGCGGGAGAGAAGGAGACCTTCGACTACACCTGCACCTTCACGAGTGAACCGGAGTACGAGGGCGAAAACGTGGCCACGGCCACGTGGGACGCCGAAGCGGCGTTGACCCCGAACGGCTCTGACACGGGGAGCGCCCCTGTGGAGATCGACGAATGGTCGGTGACACCGATCAATCAGACGATCACCGTGGTGGACGATCATTTCACGTTCGATCCAGCGTGGACCATCACGTGGTCTGACGGGATGCAGCCGCAAACCCGGACGTACGAGCTGACGTGGAACGTGGGCGAGGCCGGGCAGTGCCAAGAATTCGTCAATACTGCCACGGTCCTCGGCGACAACGGGCTGCCCTTGACCGGTTCAGAGGCCTCCGCGCAAGCGTGTCGTGAGGCGGCTTTGGTGGTGGATAAGTCGATTGATGGGTCGTTTGATCGGTTGTATCTGTGGGATATCACTAAGGGTGTTGATCCGGAGCGGGTGATGGTTGGTCAGGATGATGCTGTGCCGGAGGTTGAGTATTCGGTGGTGGCTGTTCCTGGTGGTGTTGTTGATAGTGGGTTTGTGTTGGGTGGTTCGATCACGGTGTCGAATCCGAATACCTACGAGTCCGGTTGGATCGTGGCGGAGGTGGAGGATCAGATTTCGGTTGATTCTTTGGTCTGCACGGTGGCTGATGATGATTTGAATCCGGATGGGACGGTGACGATCGCGCCGAGTAGTTCGGTGGTGCTGGATTATTCGTGCACGACTGATGGGGTCACGGCTGAGACCACGGGTGAGAACGTGGCGGTGGTTTCGTGGGCTGATGGTGCGCGTGAGTCGATGAGTGATCCGGTTCCGGTTGAGTTTGTGCTCGATGGTGAGACGGATCGGGTCGTTGAGGTCTATGACGATCAGACGGATCCGGAGGCGGAGCCGGTGTTGTTGGGTTCTGCTGAGTGGAACGCTGACGGGGTGGGTATTCCGTTTGAGTACCCGTTGGCTGTTGATGCGCCGGTGGGTGAGTGTGCGACGTTCACGAACACGGCGTGGGTTGTGGTCACTGGTCAGGATCCGGAAGCCTCGGCTGAGGTGACGGTGTGCCGTGAGGCGGCTTTGGTCATCGAGAAGACGGTCGAGGCGTCGTTTGATCGGACGTATCTGTGGGATGTGCTCAAGGATCGTGCCGACGGTGGCGAGGACTTCGTCGAGGCTGATGAGACTGGTGAGGCGACGGTCCCTTACGCGATCACGGTGTTGTCTGAGGGCTATGTTGATTCCGGGTTTGAGTTGGGTGGGGTTATTACCATCACGAATCCGAATGTGTATGCCGAGGGTGTCATTGATGCCGTGGTTTCTGATGCGCTCTCGGTTGAGGGTGCGGTGTGTACGGTCTCTGGTTTGGGTGAGGGTGGGTCGTTGACCCTGGAGCCTGAGCAGTCGGTGGAGTTGGAGTATTCCTGCACGACCGAGGGGATGACGGCTGATTCCACGGGTGAGAATACGGCGATGGCTTCGTGGCATAACGGTGAGCGTTCGGCCAGTAGTGATCCGGTTCCGTTCGCTTTCGCGGTGGATACGGAGACGGATCGGACGGTTGAGGTCTTCGATGATCAGGCGGTCCCAGGCGCTGCTGGTGAGCTGTTGGGCACGGTGTCTTGGGATGACGTGACCGAGCCGGTGGATGAGTGGTCTGAGCAGTTCGCTCAGGAGTTGGTGTTCCAGGTCGAGGCCGGCACGTGTGAGACGTTTACGAACACGGCGTGGGTCGAGGTCACGGGTGAGAATCCGCAGGATGACGCGGTGGCGACGGTGTGTAATGAGGCTGATTTGATGGTCTCGAAGTCGTCGGTGGCTTCCTTTGACCGGTTGTATCTCTGGGATGTCAGCAAGGACGTGAATCGGACTACGGTGACCGTGGGTGCTGATGATGTGGCTCCTGAGTTTGATTACACGATTCTGGCGACTCCGGATGGTTTCGAGGATTCGGGTTGGGTGATGTCGGGTGAGATCACGATCATGAATCCGAACTCCGCGCAGCAGGGTCCGATCACGGCGACGGCTGTTGATCTTCCTGAGGTCGAGGGTGTTGAGTCCTGCACGGTCACCGGTGGTGACGAGGTCGTGATCGAGGCCGGGCAGACGCGCACGTTGGAGTATGAGTGCGTGGTGTCGGGTCAGCCGGCGTACGAGGGCTCGAACACGGTGGAGGTTACGTGGGATGGCGGTTTCGTAACCGCTAGTGCCGACGTCGTGTTTGAGCTGGCTGGTGAGACGGACAAGACGGTTGAGGTCTTCGATGATCAGACCGATCCGGAGGCCGAGCCGGCGTTGTTGGGCACCGCGACCTGGAATGAGGCCGGGGAATCCACGGAGTTCGGGTACACGATGGCGTTGGACGCTCCGGCGGGTCAGTGCACTGAGTACACGAATACCGCGTGGGTGGATGTTGCGGGGGAGAACCCGCAGGATTCGCAGACCGTGATGCCGTGTCGTGAGGCGGCTTTGGTGGTGGATAAGTCGATTGATGGGTCGTTTGATCGGTTGTATCTGTGGGATATCACTAAGGGTGTTGATCCGGAGCGGGTGATGGTTGGTCAGGATGATGCTGTGCCGGAGGTTGAGTATTCGGTGGTGGCTGTTCCTGGTGGTGTTGTTGATAGTGGGTTTGTGTTGGGTGGTTCGATCACGGTGTCGAATCCGAATACCTACGAGTCCGGTTGGATCGTGGCGGAGGTGGAGGATCAGATTTCGGTTGATTCTTTGGTCTGCACGGTGGCTGATGATGATTTGAATCCGGATGGGACGGTGACGATCGCGCCGAGTAGTTCGGTGGTGCTGGATTATTCGTGCACGACTGATGGGGTCACGGCTGAGACCACGGGTGAGAACGTGGCGGTGGTTTCGTGGGCTGATGGTGCGCGTGAGTCGATGAGTGATCCGGTTCCGGTTGAGTTTGTGCTCGATGGTGAGACGGATCGGGTCGTTGAGGTCTATGACGATCAGACGGATCCGGAGGCGGAGCCGGTGTTGTTGGGTTCTGCTGAGTGGAACGCTGACGGGGTGGGTATTCCGTTTGAGTACCCGTTGGCTGTTGATGCGCCGGTGGGTGAGTGTGCGACGTTCACGAACACGGCGTGGGTTGTGGTCACTGGTCAGGATCCGGAAGCCTCGGCTGAGGTGACGGTGTGCCGTGAGGCGGCTTTGGTCATCGAGAAGACGGTCGAGGCGTCGTTTGATCGGACGTATCTGTGGGATGTGCTCAAGGATCGTGCCGACGGTGGCGAGGACTTCGTCGAGGCTGATGAGACTGGTGAGGCGACGGTCCCTTACGCGATCACGGTGTTGTCTGAGGGCTATGTTGATTCCGGGTTTGAGTTGGGTGGGGTTATTACCATCACGAATCCGAATGTGTATGCCGAGGGTGTCATTGATGCCGTGGTTTCTGATGCGCTCTCGGTTGAGGGTGCGGTGTGTACGGTCTCTGGTTTGGGTGAGGGTGGGTCGTTGACCCTGGAGCCTGAGCAGTCGGTGGAGTTGGAGTATTCCTGCACGACCGAGGGGATGACGGCTGATTCCACGGGTGAGAATACGGCGATGGCTTCGTGGCATAACGGTGAGCGTTCGGCCAGTAGTGATCCGGTTCCGTTCGCTTTCGCGGTGGATACGGAGACGGATCGGACGGTTGAGGTCTTCGATGATCAGGCGGTCCCAGGCGCTGCTGGTGAGCTGTTGGGCACGGTGTCTTGGGATGACGTGACCGAGCCGGTGGATGAGTGGTCTGAGCAGTTCGCTCAGGAGTTGGTGTTCCAGGTCGAGGCCGGCACGTGTGAGACGTTTACGAACACGGCGTGGGTCGAGGTCACGGGTGAGAATCCGCAGGATGACGCGGTGGCGACGGTGTGTAATGAGGCTGATTTGATGGTCTCGAAGTCGTCGGTGGCTTCCTTTGACCGGTTGTATCTCTGGGATGTCAGCAAGGACGTGAATCGGACTACGGTGACCGTGGGTGCTGATGATGTGGCTCCTGAGTTTGATTACACGATTCTGGCGACTCCGGATGGTTTCGAGGATTCGGGTTGGGTGATGTCGGGTGAGATCACGATCATGAATCCGAACTCCGCGCAGCAGGGTCCGATCACGGCGACGGCTGTTGATCTTCCTGAGGTCGAGGGTGTTGAGTCCTGCACGGTCACCGGTGGTGACGAGGTCGTGATCGAGGCCGGGCAGACGCGCACGTTGGAGTATGAGTGCGTGGTGTCGGGTCAGCCGGCGTACGAGGGCTCGAACACGGTGGAGGTTACGTGGGATGGCGGTTTCGTAACCGCTAGTGCCGACGTCGTGTTTGAGCTGGCTGGTGAGACGGACAAGACGGTTGAGGTCTTCGATGATCAGACCGATCCGGAGGCCGAGCCGGCGTTGTTGGGCACCGCGACCTGGAATGAGGCCGGGGAATCCACGGAGTTCGGGTACACGATGGCGTTGGACGCTCCGGCGGGTCAGTGCACTGAGTACACGAATACCGCGTGGGTGGATGTTGCGGGGGAGAACCCGCAGGATTCGCAGACCGTGATGCCGTGTCGTGAGGCGGCTTTGGTGGTGGATAAGTCGATTGATGGGTCGTTTGATCGGTTGTATCTGTGGGATATCACTAAGGAGCGCCTCGGGACGGAGGAGCTCGTGGAGGCGGACCGCCAGGGTGAGGCCGACGTCCCCTACCTGATCTCCGTCACGAGCGCCGGCGTGGCCGACAGCGGTTTTGCGCTGGGTGGCTCGCTGACGGTCGTGAACCCGAACACCTACGAGTCCGGTTGGATCGTGGCCGCTATTGAACATGAGATCTCTATCGAGTCTCTCCTGTGCACGGTGGCTGATGATGATTTGAATCCGGATGGGACGGTGACGATCGCGCCGAGTAGTTCGGTGGTGCTGGATTATTCGTGCACGACTGATGGGGTCACGGCTGAGACCACGGGTGAGAACGTGGCTGTGGTCTCGTGGGCGGACGGAGACCGGTCCGTACGCACGGCGCCAGCAGCCGTCGAGTTTGTGCTCGATGGTGAGACGGATCGGGTCGTTGAGGTCTATGACGATCAGACGGATCCGGAGGCGGAGCCGGTGTTGTTGGGCACGGTCTCGTGGGACGAAGTGGACCCCTCCGACGATGAGTGGTCGAAAGACTTCGAACAAGAGTTGACCTTCACCGTCGACCCCGGCACATGCCAGGGCTTCGTGAACACCGCGTGGGTCGAGGTCACCGGGGAGAACCCCGAGGACAACGCCTCGGTGACCGTCTGCCACGAGGCGGAGCTCTTGGTTTCGAAGTCCGCTCAGGCGACCTTTGACAGGACGTATTTGTGGGAGATCGACAAGGACGTGGAGCGCGAGCACATCACCGTCGCGCACGACGGCGACGCGCCACAGTTCAACTACGCCGTGACGGCGACCCCCGACGGGCACGAGGACTCCAACTGGATGCTCTCCGGTCAGATCACCGTGACGAACCCGAACTCCGCCGAGCAAGGGCCGATCGTCGCAAGCATCGCGGATCAACCGGGCGTCGAAGGCGTGCAATCCTGCACGATTGCCGAGGGCGAGACCATCGACATCCAGCCGGGGGAGACCCTGACGCTGAATTATGAGTGTCGCATCGACGGCGAGCCGGCGCTGCGTGGCGAGAACGTCGTCGTCCTCACCTGGGACGGCGGTGCCGTCACGGCGACGGCCGACGTCGTCTTCGAGGTGGCGGCCGAAACCAACAAGTCGGTTGACGTCGTCGATGACCAGGCGAACCCGGACGCCGCGCCCACCGCGTTGGGAACGGCTGAGTGGAACGACGCTGGCGAGCCGACAACGTTCGAGTACGTCCTGACACGTGATGTGGCGGTCGGTGACTGTGAAACCTTCACCAACACCGCCACGCTCGTTGAAACCGAGGCGGAAGCTACAGCGGACGCCGAGGCCTGCCGCGAGGCAACGCCTCCGGTCAAGCTGCCGCCAACCGGACTCAACGCGGGGTGGATGTCCGCCCTGGGATTCGGGATGCTGCTCTTCGGCGCTGCGGCGCTGATCATGCGCCATCGCCGGAGCTAGCGGGTGACCGGGGCGTTGTGAGGACACGACGCCGTAGCGAACGGGCCGCGTTCCCTGACGGGAGCGCGGCCCGTTGTGTGGCGTGTGGGCTACCTTCCGCCGGAGGAATTCTGGCCGACGACGTTTGTCAACCAGCCGCTAGACATGCTAGGTGAGCCGATGTACTATGGAGCTTTGCGTCTTCCCTCTCTACGTTCTGGCCTTCATATAGCGGTGGGCCCGAAATCCATTGAGTAGCCCGGGGCAATCGTCGATCATCGCGAATGCTCTGGGCTGTACGTCATGGACGAGGGCGGCGCTCGGAAACCTGACGGTCTGTGGAAGGATCCATCTTGGTCGCCTCGAGCACCTCTGAAAACGTAACCGCTAGTTCGGCGCGGTCCGCGGAAGCGGCTGGCCGAATCTCATTCGCAAAGATCCATGAGCCTCTGGACGTTCCCAATCTCTTGGCACTCCAGACGGAGAGCTTTGATTGGCTCATCGGCAACCAGCGCTGGAAGGACCGGGTCATGGCGGCCCAGGCCATCGGCGATGACAGTGTCGCCGAAGTCTCCGGCCTGTCCGAGATCTTCCACGAGATCTCCCCGATCGAAGACTTTCAGGAGACCATGTCCCTGAGCTTCTCGGAGCCGGAGTTCGCCGACCCGAAGTACACCGAGGCTGAGTGCAAGGATCGCGACGCGACCTACTCGGCTCCGCTGTACGTCAAGGCCGAGTTCATGAACAACAACACGGGCGAGATCAAGCAGCAGACCGTGTTCATGGGCGATTTCCCGTTGATGACCCAGAAGGGCACCTTCATCATCAACGGCACGGAGCGCGTCGTCGTCTCCCAGCTGGTCCGTTCCCCGGGTGCGTACTTCGAGCGCACTCCGGATAAGACTTCCGACAAGGACATCTTCACCGCCAAGGTCATCCCGTCCCGCGGTGCCTGGCTTGAGCTCGAGATCGACAAGCGCGATCAGGTCGGCGTTCGCCTGGACCGCAAGCGCAAGCAGTCGGTGACCGTCCTGCTGAAGGCGCTCGGCTGGTCCGAGGGCCAGATCCTCGAGGAGTTCGGCAACTACGAGTCCATCCGCGCCACGCTCGAGAAGGACACCACGGAGACGCAGGAGGAAGCCCTCCTCGACATCTACCGCAAGCTCCGTCCGGGAGAGCCGCCGACGGTCGATGCGGCGCAGTCGCTGCTGGACAACCTCTACTTCAACCCCAAGCGCTACGATCTGGCCAAGGTTGGCCGCTACAAGATCAACCGCAAGCTGGGTCTCGACAAGCCACTGTCCGGCCCCACCGCGTCCGTTCTGGGCAACGATGACATCGTCGCCATGATCAAGTTCCTCGTCGCGCTGCACGCTGGTGAGCAGACGATCCCGGGCCAGCGCAATGGCGAAGACGTTGACGTGCACGTCGAGGTCGATGACATTGATCACTTCGGCAACCGCCGTATCCGCGCCGTGGGCGAGCTCATCGAGAATCAGGTCCGGACCGGCCTGTCTCGCATGGAACGCGTCGTCCGTGAGCGGATGACCACGCAGGACGTCGAGGCCATCACGCCGCAGACCCTGATCAACATCCGCCCCGTCGTCGCTGCGATCAAGGAGTTCTTCGGAACGTCCCAGCTCTCGCAGTTCATGGATCAGAACAACCCGCTGGCCGGCTTGACGCACAAGCGTCGCCTCTCCGCGCTGGGTCCGGGCGGCCTCTCCCGTGACCGTGCCGGCATGGAAGTGCGTGACGTTCACCCGTCGCACTACGGCCGCATGTGCCCGATCGAGACGCCCGAAGGCCCGAACATTGGTCTGATCGGCTCGCTCGCTACCTACGCCCGCATCAACGCCTTCGGCTTCATTGAGTCCCCGTACCGCAAGGTCGTGGACGGTCAGGTCACCGAAGAGGTCCATTACCTCACGGCTGACGACGAGCTGCAGGCGCTCATCGCTCAGGCCAATGCGCCGTTGACCGAGGATCAGCGCTTCGCTGAGGACCTCGTGCTGGCTCGTGAGCGTGGCGGCGGTGGCGAGCCGGTGCTCGCCACTCCGGCGGAAATCGACTACATGGACGTCTCCCCGCGTCAGATGGTGTCGGGTGCGACGGCCCTGATTCCGTTCCTTGAGCACGACGACGCCAACCGCGCGCTCATGGGCGCCAACATGCAGCGTCAGGCGGTCCCGCTGCTGCAGTCCGAGGCCCCGCTGGTGGGTACGGGCATGGAGAAGTACGTCGCGGTCGACGCCGGCGATTCCATCACGGCGGAGAAGCCGGGCGTGGTGACGGATGTTTCCGCTGACCTCGTGATCGTCATGAACGACGACGGCACCGAGTCGGCGTACCCGATCATGAAGTTCGCCCGCTCGAACCAGGGCAACGCGTACAACCAGCGCGTCATGGTCTCGGAGGGTGACCGGGTCGAGTACCAGTCGCTCATCGCCGACGGCCCGTCCACCGATCAGGGCGAGCTGGCCCTCGGTAAGAACCTGCTGGTGGCCTTCATGTCCTGGGAGGGACATAACTTCGAGGACGCCATCATCCTGTCCCAGCGCATGGTCTCCGATGACGTGCTGACCTCGATCCACATCGAGGAGCATGAGGTCGATGCCCGTGACACGAAGCTGGGCGCGGAGGAAATCACCCGCGATATCCCGAACGTGTCCGAGGACGTGCTGAGCCAGCTGGATGAGCGCGGCATCATTCACATCGGTGCTGAGGTTGAAGCTGGCGACATCCTCGTCGGCCGTGTCACCCCGAAGGGCGAGACCGAGCTCACCCCGGAGGAGCGCCTGCTGCGCGCCATCTTCGGCGAGAAGTCCCGCGAGGTCCGCGACACCTCCTTGAAGGTGCCCCACGGCGAATCCGGAACGGTCATCGGCATCCGCATCTTCGATCGCGATAACGACGACGAACTGCCCCCGGGCGTGAATCAGCTGGTCCGCGTGTACGTGGCGCAGAAGCGCAAGATCACCGATGGTGACAAGCTAGCCGGCCGTCACGGCAACAAGGGTGTTATTTCCCGCATCTTGCCCGTGGAAGACATGCCGTTCCTCGAGGACGGTACCCCGGTCGACGTGATCCTCAACCCACTGGGTGTGCCGGGCCGTATGAACATCGGCCAGGTCTTGGAAATTCACCTGGGTTGGGCTGCCAAGCAGGGCTGGAAGATCGAGGGCGAGCCCGAGTGGCTGAAGAATCTTCCGAACCTGCCGCGCGAATCCGGCCCCACGACGGTGGCGACCCCGGTGTTCGACGGCGCGGAAGAGGACGAAGTCCGCGGCCTGCTGGATCACACGAGCCTCACCCGTGATGGCGACCGCCTGATCAACAACACCGGCAAGGCCCGGCTGTTCGACGGCCGCTCCGGTGAGCCGCTGCCGGATCCGATCTCGGTCGGCTACATGTACATCCTGAAGCTGCACCACCTGGTTGACGACAAGATCCACGCTCGTTCCACTGGTCCGTACTCGATGATCACCCAGCAGCCGCTCGGCGGTAAGGCCCAGTTCGGTGGCCAGCGCTTTGGTGAGATGGAGGTGTGGGCTCTCGAGGCGTACGGCGCTGCCTACACCCTCCAGGAGCTGCTGACGATCAAGTCGGATGACATCCACGGGCGTGTGAAGGTCTACGAGGCCATCGTGAAGGGCGAGAACATCCCGGAGCCGGGCGTTCCGGAGTCGTTCAAGGTGCTCATCAAGGAAATGCAGTCGCTCTGCCTGAACGTTGAGGTCCTGTCCTCGGACGGCCAGGCTGTTGAAATGCGTGACTCGGACGAAGAAGTCTTCCGGGCTGCGGAAGAACTCGGTATCGACCTGTCCCGGGCCGAGCCGAACTCCGTCGAAGAGGTCTAGCACGTCGGCGGGTCCCGGCATTGCCTGCCGGGCACCCGCCGTCGTACCCGATCTTTTTCCTAACCCTGAGGTGGCCACGCCACCTCGAGAAGACTTCAGAGAACAAGAGAGATAGGGACCATATGTCCAGCGAATCCTCCTTCGGCAACATGCGCATTGGCCTGGCCACCGGCGAAGAAATCCGCGAGTGGAGCTACGGCGAGGTCAAGAAGCCGGAAACCATCAACTACCGCACCCTCAAGCCAGAGAAGGACGGCCTCTTCTGCGAGAAGATCTTTGGCCCGTCCCGCGACTGGGAGTGCTACTGCGGTAAGTACAAGCGCGTGCGCTTCAAGGGCATCATCTGTGAGCGCTGCGGCGTCGAGGTGACCCGCGCCAAGGTCCGCCGCGAGCGCATGGGCCACATTGAACTGGCTGCACCCGTGACCCACATCTGGTACTTCAAGGGCGTTCCATCGCGCTTGGGCTACCTGCTTGATCTGGCCCCGAAGGATCTTGAAAAGATCATCTACTTCGCCGCCTACATGATCACCTCCGTGGATGAGGAGCGTCGTCACGCCGAGCTGCCGAATCTGCAGGCTCAGCACGACCTCGAGCGCAAGAACCTCATGGAAACCCGCGACTCGGACATCGCCGCCATCGCCAAGGACCTCGAGGACGATCTGGCGCGCCTCGAGTCCGAAGGTGCCAAGGCCGCCGAGAAGAAGAAGGCACGCGACGCCGCCGATAAGACGATGGCGCAGATCCGCAAGCGGGCCGATGCCACGATCGAGCGTCTCGATCAGGTCTGGGACCGCTTTAAGAACCTGAAGGTCGCCGACCTTGAGGGTGACGAGGGCCTGTTCCGCTCTATGCGGGAGAAGTACGGCTTGTTCTTCGAGGGCCACATGGGCGCCGAGGCGATCCAGAAGCGGCTGCAGAGCTTTGATATGCAGGCTGAGGCAGAGATGCTTCAGGAGATCATCCAGAACGGCAAGGGCCAGCGCAAGACGCGCGCTCTGAAGCGCCTGAAGGTTGTCAACGCCTTCCTGACCACGGACAACAGCCCGCTGGGCATGGTGCTGGACGCCGTTCCGGTGATCCCGCCGGAGCTGCGCCCGATGGTCCAGCTCGACGGCGGCCGCTTCGCGACGTCCGACCTGAACGATCTGTACCGCCGCGTGATCAACCGCAACAACCGCCTGAAGCGTCTGCTGGATCTCGGTGCCCCTGAGATCATCGTCAACAACGAAAAGCGCATGCTCCAGGAAGCTGTTGATTCGCTCTTCGACAACGGCCGTCGCGGCCGTCCGGTCACGGGTCCGGGCAACCGCCCGCTGAAGTCGCTCTCCGACATGCTCAAGGGCAAGCAGGGCCGCTTCCGTCAGAACCTGCTGGGCAAGCGCGTCGATTACTCCGGCCGTTCGGTCATCGTGGTCGGCCCGCAGCTGAAGCTGCACCAGTGCGGCCTGCCGAAGCAGATGGCGCTGGAGCTCTTCAAGCCGTTCGTCATGAAGCGTCTGGTGGACTTGAACCACGCGCAGAACATCAAGAGCGCCAAGCGCATGGTGGAGCGTTACCGTCCGCAGGTGTGGGACGTGCTTGAGGAGATCATCACCGAGCACCCGGTGTTGCTCAACCGCGCACCGACCCTGCACCGTCTCGGCATCCAGGCCTTCGAGCCGCAGCTGGTTGAGGGCAAGGCCCTGCAGCTGCACCCGCTCGTGTGTGCCGCGTTCAACGCCGACTTCGACGGTGACCAGATGGCAGTTCACCTGCCGCTGTCGCCGGAGGCTCAGGCCGAGGCCCGCATCCTGATGCTGTCCTCGCACAACATCCTGAAGCCTTCGGATGGCCGCCCGGTGGCCCTGCCCTCGCAGGATATGATCATCGGCCTCCACCACCTCACGACCAAGCGAGAGGGTGAGGTCGGTGAAGGCCGCGTGTTCACCTCGGTTGCCGAGGCGATCATGGCGTTCGACGCCGGTGAGCTCCACCTGAATGCGGTCGCCAAGATTCGCGTCGAGAGCTTCACGCCGTCCGCTGAGCAGCCTGCGCCCGAGGGGTGGGAGCCGGGGCAGCCCGCGCTTCTCGAAACCTCGCTGGGGCAGATCATCTTCAATGAGACGCTGCCGGCCGACTACCCGTGGGTTGAGCACGTGGCCGGCAAGGACGCGCTGTCCGAGATCGTCAATGATCTGGCCGAGCGCTATCCGAAGGTCGAGACCGCTCAGGCGCTGGATAACCTGAAGGACGCTGGCTTCTACTGGGCCACGCGTTCCGGCGTGACCGTGGCCATCTCCGACGTGTCCTCGAACATGGACAAGGCCGCAATCCTGGCCCCCTACGAGGAGCAGGCGCGCAAGGTGCAGGGCCAGTATGACAAGGGCCTGATTGCCGATGACGAGCGTCGTACCGAGCTGGTGGATATCTGGTCGAAGGCTACCGACGAGGTCGCCGAGGCCATGAAGAACGGTATGGAGAAGCTGAACACCATTAACCGCATGGTCACCTCGAAGGCCCGCGGTAACTGGCTGCAGCTGCGTCAGATCGCGGGTATCCGTGGTCTCGTGTCCAACCCGCGTGGCGACATCATCCCGCGTCCGATCAAGTCCTCCTACCGTGAGGGTCTGACCGTTCTCGAGTACTTCATCGCGACCCACGGCGCCCGTAAGGGTCTGGCCGATACCGCGTTGAAGACCGCCAACTCCGGTTACCTGACCCGTCGACTCGTCGACGTGTCTCAGGACGTCATCGTTCGGGAACAGGACTGCGGCACCGAACGCGGCCTCACCGTCGCCGTGGCCACCGTCGACGAGCTCGGCACCGTGCGTAAGCACGAGACCGTGGAGAACTCGGCGTACACCCGCACGCTCGCGGTGGACGTGACCGACGACGACGGCAAGGTGCTTGCCGAGGCTGGCTCCGACGTCGGCGATGTCCTGATCGATCAGCTGTTCAATGCTGGCGTCCAGGAGATCAAGGTCCGCTCCGTGCTCACGTGTGAGTCCGCTGTCGGTACGTGCGCCCTGTGCTACGGCCGGTCGCTCGCCACCGGTAAGACGGTGGACATCGGCGAAGCCGTGGGTATCATCGCGGCCCAGTCGATTGGTGAGCCGGGTACTCAGCTGACTATGCGTACGTTCCACACCGGTGGTGTCGCTTCTGCGGATGACATCACGCAGGGTCTGCCCCGTATTCAAGAGCTCTTCGAGGCCCGTACCCCCAAGGGTGTGGCCCCGATCTCCGAGGTCGCCGGTCGCGTGACGATCGAGGATGGCGAGAAGCAGCTTCGGATCGTCGTGACCCCGGATGACGGAACCGAGGACGTGGCCTACCCGATCCTGCGTCGTGCCCGCATGTTGGTCGTCGATGGCGATCACGTGCAGGTGGGCCAGCAGCTGGTCGCGGGTGCCATTGACCCCAAGCAGGTGCTGCGCGTGCTTGGCCCGCGTGAGGCTCAGAAGTTCTTGGTCCGCGAGGTTCAGGACGTCTACCAGTCGCAGGGTGTGGGCATTCACGACAAGCACGTCGAGGTCATCGTGCGCCAGATGCTGCGTCGCATCACGGTCATCGAACAGGGTGGCACCGACCTGCTTCCGGGCGAGTTGGCTGACCGCATCCGCTTCACGACGCAGAACCGCAAGGCGGTCTCCGAGGGTAAGTCGCCGGCTTCCGGCCGTGACGAGCTGATGGGCATCACCAAGGCGTCCCTCGCCACCGATTCGTGGCTGTCGGCGGCTTCCTTCCAGGAGACCACGCGTGTTCTGACGCAGGCCGCGATGGAGGCGAAGTCCGATTCGCTCATCGGCCTGAAGGAGAACGTGATCATCGGTAAGCTCATCCCGGCCGGTACCGGCCTGGATCGCTACACCAAGGTCAATGTTGAGCCGACCGAGGAAGCCAAGGCCAACCTGTTCACGGGACCGAGCGCCTTCACTGGCTTCGACTACGAAGGCGTCGACGCCGGCCTGAGCCCTGAGTTCACGGCCATCCCGATGGACGATTACGACATGGGGTCTGACTTCCGCTAAGGAACGACGAAGCCCGGCATTCCGGGCTGACTCGTCGGAAGGCAACGCCGGAGGGCGGTGCTGCGCTCACGCGTGGCACCGCCCTTCGGCGTAGGCGGCACCGGTGTCGCAAACGCCGTTAGCGCGGCCAATTGGGCGCGACCAAATGGGCGTGCTAGGATAAGATTAATTGTTTTTCTGTGTGGCAAAGGGACTCGGTCCGGGTTGCGGGTAAGGTGCGCAACGAATGCCACACTTTTGCACGCCTACGGTCGATTCCGCTTCCGTTGCGTTGCGAGGAAACGACCACAAAGCGGCTCCGACGTGAACGTAGGTTGTCGGTGCTGCATGTTCACAGAAACTGAGAGGACACGAAAGTGCCTACTATTCAGCAGCTGGTCCGTAAGGGCCGCTCGCCGAAGGTCAATAAGACCAAGGCTCCCGCCCTTCAGGGCGACCCGATGCGCCGTGGCGTGTGCACCCGTGTGTACACGACCACCCCGAAGAAGCCGAACTCCGCCCTGCGTAAGGTTGCCCGTGTGCGCCTGTCCGGTGGCGTTGAGGTGACGGCCTACATTCCGGGCGTCGGCCACAACCTGCAGGAGCACTCCATCGTGCTCGTTCGCGGCGGCCGTGTGAAGGATCTCCCGGGCGTGCGCTACCGCATCGTTCGCGGTGCCCTCGATACCCAGGGTGTCAAGGACCGTAAGCAGGCTCGTTCCCGCTACGGCGCAAAGAAGGAGAAGAAGTAATGCCTCGTAAGGGTCCTGCGCCGAAGCGCCCCCTCGTTGCTGACCCGGTCTACGGGTCCCCGCTCGTCACTCAGCTGATCAACAAGGTTCTGGTCGACGGCAAGAAGTCCACCGCCGAGCGCATCGTCTACGGTGCTCTGGCCGGTGCCGAAGCCAAGACTGGCTCTGATCCGGTGGCGACTCTCAAGAAGGCTATGGACAACGTCCGCCCGGCCCTTGAGGTTCGCTCGCGCCGCGTCGGTGGCGCCACCTACCAGGTCCCGGTCGACGTGAAGCCGGGCCGCTCCACCGCCCTGGCACTGCGCTGGCTGGTCGGCTACTCCAAGGACCGCCGCGAGAAGACGATGATCGAGCGTCTCATGAACGAGATCCTCGACGCGTCGAACGGTCTCGGTGCCGCTGTGAAGCGTCGCGAAGACACTCACAAGATGGCCGAGTCCAACAAGGCCTTCGCTCACTACCGCTGGTAAATATGATGTGAGGAGGGCGGCGGCCCCCATGCCTCCGGGCTGGAGCCGCCGTCGTCCCCAGATCGACCGACAAAGGGAGACAACGTGGCACAGGATGTGCTCACCGACCTCAAGAAGGTCCGCAACATCGGCATCATGGCCCACATCGATGCCGGTAAGACCACCACGACGGAACGCATCCTTTTCTACACGGGTGTGAACCACAAGATCGGCGAGACGCACGACGGTGCTTCGACGACCGACTGGATGGAGCAGGAAAAGGAACGCGGCATCACCATCACGTCTGCCGCCGTGACCTGCTTCTGGGACAACAACCAGATCAATATCATCGACACCCCGGGTCACGTTGACTTCACGGTCGAGGTCGAGCGCGCGCTGCGCGTCCTCGACGGCGCCGTTGCCGTCTTTGACGGTAAGGAAGGTGTTGAGCCGCAGTCGGAGACCGTGTGGCGTCAGGCCGACAAGTACAACGTCCCGCGCATCTGCTTCGTCAACAAGATGGACAAGATGGGCGCCGACTTCTACTTCACGGTGGATACCATCATCAATCGCCTGGGCGCGACGCCTCTGGTGATGCAGCTGCCGATCGGCGCCGAGAACGACTTCGTCGGCGTCGTTGACCTGCTGTCGATGAAGGCCCTCGTCTGGCCGGGCGACTCCAAGGGTGACGTCACCATGGGTGCTGCCTACGAGACGCGCGAGATCCCGGAGGATCTCCAGGAGCGTGCCGAGGAGTACCGCGCCAAGCTCATCGAGCAGGTTGCGGAGTCTGACGAGGCGCTGATGGAGAAGTTCTTCGAGGGTGAGGAAATCACCGTCGACGAGCTCAAGGCTGCGATCCGTCAGATGACGATCAACTCCGAGGCCTACCCGGTCTTCTGCGGCTCGGCGTTCAAGAACCGCGGCGTGCAGCCGATGCTCGATGCCGTGATCGACTTCCTGCCGGCGCCGTTCGACGTGCCGCCGATGATCGGCCACGACCCGGCCGACGAGGAGAAGGAAATCACGCGTAAGCCGAGCAAGGACGAGCCGTTCTCGGCTCTGGCCTTCAAGATTGCTGCGCATCCGTTCTTCGGCCAGCTGACCTTCATTCGCGTGTACTCCGGCGTGGGTACGCCTGGCATGCAGGTGTTGAACACCACGAAGGGCAAGAAGGAACGCATCGGCAAGATGTTCCAGATGCACTCCAACAAGGAGAACCCGGTTGAGGAGGTCGTGGCTGGTCACATCTACGCCGTGATCGGTCTCAAGGACGTCACCACCGGCGACACCCTGTCCGCGACGGACGCCCCGATCGTTCTCGAGTCGATGTCCTTCCCGGAGCCCGTGATCTCCGTGGCCATCGAGCCGAAGACCAAGGGCGACCAGCAGAAGCTCTCCACCGCGATCCAGAAGCTCGCGGCCGAGGATCCGACCTTCACCGTCTCGCTCAACGAAGAGACGGGCCAGACCGAGATCGGCGGCATGGGCGAGCTTCACCTGGACATCCTGGTGGACCGCATGAAGCGTGAGTTCAAGGTTGAGGCTAACGTGGGTAAGCCGCAGGTTGCTTACCGCGAGACCATCAAGAAGGCTGTCGAAAAGGTCGACTACACCCACAAGAAGCAGACGGGTGGTTCCGGCCAGTTCGCCAAGGTTCAGGTCTCCTTCGAGCCGCTGGATACGCAGGACAGCGAGGGTGAGCTCTACGAGTTCAAGAACGCCATCACCGGCGGTCGCGTGCCGCGTGAGTACATCCCGTCCGTTGACGCTGGTATCCAGGACGCCATGCAGTTCGGCATCCTGGCCGGATACCCGGTCGTTGGTGTCAAGGCCACCTTGGTCGACGGCGCATACCACGACGTCGACTCCTCGGAAATGGCGTTCAAGCTCGCCGGTTCCCAGGTCTTCAAGGAAGGCGCTCGCCGCGCCAACCCGGTGATCCTGGAACCGGTCATGGCCGTTGAGGTCCGTACTCCCGAGGAGTACATGGGCGACGTCATCGGTGACCTGAACTCCCGCCGTGGGCAGATCCAGTCCATGGAGGATGCTCAGGGCGTCAAGGTGGTCAAGGCTCAGGTGCCACTGTCCGAGATGTTCGGCTACATCGGCGACCTGCGCTCCCGTACGCAGGGCCGCGCTGTCTACACCATGACGTTCGACAGCTACGCCGAGGTCCCGAAGGCCGTTGCTGACGAGATCATCCAGAAGTCCCGCGGCGAGTAATTCGTCCAACGGATCAACGACGAGCCCAAGGCTTCATGAGGAGCTACGGGTATCGTGGTGGGGCGGTCGGCTAGGCCGCCCCACCACGGGGCAGACTGAAGGGCCCGGGCATTGACGCGGGCGCTGACGGAAACCAGAAATTTAGCGAAATAAACAAGCCCACAGTAGACTTGCATGAGATTCGTCCACGAACCGCGTGGGCGGGGTAAGTCTTCTGAAAACGTTCTAGGAGGAACCTGTGGCGAAGGCAAAGTTCGAGCGGACTAAGCCGCACGTCAACATCGGCACCATCGGTCACGTTGACCACGGTAAGACCACGTTGACTGCTGCCATTTCCAAGGTGCTGGCTGACAAGTACCCGGATCTCAACGAGCAGCGCGATTTCGGCATGATCGACTCCGCTCCGGAGGAGCGCCAGCGCGGCATCACGATCAACATCGCCCACATCGAGTACCAGACGGACGCCCGTCACTACGCTCACGTGGACGCCCCGGGTCACGCTGACTACGTCAAGAACATGATCACCGGTGCTGCTCAGATGGACGGCGCCATCCTCGTTGTCGCCGCGACCGACGGCCCGATGGCTCAGACCCGCGAGCACGTGCTGCTGGCCCGCCAGGTTGGCGTTCCGAAGCTCCTCGTTGCGCTCAACAAGGCTGACATGGTCGACGATGAAGAGCTTCTCGACCTCGTCGAGATGGAGGTTCGCGAGCTGCTGTCGGACCAGGAGTTCGACGGCGATGACGCTCCGGTCATCCGCGTCTCCGGCCTCAAGGCTCTTGAGGGCGACGCACAGTGGGTCAAGGCTGTTGAGGACCTCATGGAGGCCGTCGACGAGTACATCCCGACCCCGGTGCGTGACACCGACAAGCCGTTCCTGATGCCGATCGAGGACGTCTTCACGATCACCGGTCGCGGCACCGTCGTCACCGGCCGCGCCGAGCGCGGTACCCTGAAGATCAACTCGGACGTCGAGATCGTCGGCATCCGTCCGCTGCAGAAGACCACGGTCACCGGCATCGAGATGTTCCACAAGCAGCTCGACGAGGCCTGGGCCGGCGAGAACTGCGGCCTGCTGCTTCGCGGCATCAAGCGCGAGGACGTCGAGCGCGGTCAGGTTGTTGTGGCTCCGGGTTCCATCACCCCGCACACCAACTTCGAGGCGAACGTCTACATCCTGTCCAAGGATGAGGGCGGCCGTCACAACCCGTTCTACTCGAACTACCGTCCGCAGTTCTACTTCCGTACCACGGACGTCACCGGCGTTATCACGCTGCCGGAGGGCACCGAAATGGTCATGCCGGGCGACAACACTGAGATGACCGTTGAGCTCATCCAGGAAATCGCCATGGAAGAGGGCCTCGGCTTCGCTATCCGCGAGGGTGGCCGCACCGTGGGCTCCGGCCGCGTTGTGAAGATCCTGAAGTAAGGTTCTGACCTTAAGGATCTAGCCGTCAGGCTTTTCGAAGGCCCCCGCCGTCTCACGACGGCGGGGGCCTTCGTCGTGGGTGAGCGGGACTTTGCCCTGCGCAGTGGTGTAGCCAAGCGCACAGCGCCTGCGATTGGCGTCAGCCTCACCATCCGTGCGATACTAGACAAGTTGTTCAAGCGCCGCTCTGTGTCTTGGGTCATTCACGGCCGCCCCTTGGGTAGCTGACCGCTCGAGGCTAGACCAACAGAGATTGCGTCCCGCCCGGGATAATGCCCGGGGCAGGGTCGAATCCAACCGGCAGAGCGGACCAACGTCACACGATCCCCAGGGCGGTCATTGTTTGCGAATTCGTTCGCAAAGGATGCGCGACACGCCCGACTACGGGGGTCGGACCTCGGCGGGGTGAGGAACCCGGATCATGTTTCCGGATTCAGCCCGTGCGAGGCGTGCCGATCCGTTGGAGGATCACGTCGAGGGCACAGCAACTGTACAGAGAGTGCTATCAGAAAGAGGCATGACGCCATGGCGGGACAGAAAATCCGCATCCGGCTGAAGTCGTATGACCACGAGGTCATTGACGTTTCTGCCCGGAAGATCGTTGAGACGGTCACGCGCGCAGGCGCAACCGTAGTCGGCCCCGTGCCGCTGCCAACGGAAAAGAACGTGTACTGCGTTATCCGTTCGCCCCACAAGTACAAGGACAGCCGCGAGCACTTCGAGATGCGCACTCACAAGCGCTTGATCGACATCGTCGATCCGACTCCGAAGGCCGTCGACTCGCTCATGCGTCTCGACCTGCCGGCTGATGTCAACATCGAAATCAAGCTTTAAGGGGAGGTGCTGAGAGACTATGACCGCAACCCGTAATGTCAAGGGTCTGTTGGGCACGAAGCTCGGCATGACCCAGGTGTGGGACGAGAACAACAACCTCATCCCGGTTACCGTCGTCCAGGCCGACTCGAACGTTGTCACCCAGCTGCGCAACGCCGACCGCGATGGCTACGCCGCCGTGCAGATCGGCTACGGCCAGATCGACCCGCGCAAGGTCACCAAGCCGCTGGCCGGCCACTTCGAGGCCGCAGGCGTGACGCCTCGCCGCCACGTCGTCGAGCTGCGCACCGAGGACGCCGAGTCCTACGAGCTCGGCCAAGAACTGACCGTCGAGGCTTTCGAGGCCGGCCAGAAGGTCGACGTCGTGGGCAAGACCAAGGGTAAGGGCTTCGCCGGTGTGATGAAGCGCCACGGCTTCTCCGGCGTCGGCGCCTCGCACGGCCAGCACAAGAACCACCGCAAGCCGGGTTCCATCGGTGGAGCTTCCACCCCGGGCCGCGTCTTCAAGGGCCTGCGCATGGCTGGCCGTATGGGCAACGTCCGTCAGACCACCTTGAACCTCACGGTTCATGGCGTGGATGCCGACAAGAACCTCCTCTTGATCAAGGGTGCCGTTCCGGGCGCCCGCGGCCAGGTCGTCCTCGTGCGCTCTGCCGTGAAGGGAGCATAAGCAAATGGCTAACTCTGCACTGAAGGTTGATCTCCCCGCTGAGATCTTCGACGTCCAGACCAACGTTCCGCTGCTGCACCAGGTCGTCGTCGGCCAGCTGGCCGCCGCCCGCCAGGGCACGCACAAGGTGAAGACCCGCTCCGAGGTTTCGGGCACGGGTAAGAAGCCGTTCAAGCAGAAGGGCACCGGCCGCGCCCGTCAGGGCTCCATGGTGGGCCCGCATATGGCCGGCGGTGCAATTGTGCACGGACCGACCCCGCGCGACTACTCGCAGCGTACGCCGAAGAAGATGAAGGCAGCTGCTCTGCGTGGCGCCCTGTCTGATCGCGCTCGCCACGATCGCGTCCACGTCATCGAGTCCTTGGTCTCCGGCGCGAAGCCGTCCACCAAGGAAGCGCTGGCAACCCTGCGTGCTCTCACTGAGCGCAAGAACCTGCTCGTAGTCATCGATCGTGCCGATGATGTTGCCGCGCTCTCCGCGCGCAACCTCGAGAACATCCACGTCATCTACGTCGACCAGCTCAACACCTACGATGTGCTGGTTGCCGACGATGTGGTGTTCACCAAGGCTGCCTTCGATGCCCTGGTTAACAAGGAGGAAGCCAAGTGAGCGCCGCCTTCACCAAAGCTCCGCACGACGTGATCATTGCTCCCGTCGTCTCGGAAAAGAGCTACGGCTTGATCGACGAAGGTAAGTACACCTTCTTGGTCGACCCGAACTCGAACAAGACCGAAATCAAGTACGCCGTGGAGAAGATCTTCGGCGTGAAGGTTGCTTCGGTCAACACCAATAACCGTGCCGGGAAGCGCAAGCGCACCCGCTTCGGCTGGGGCGAGCGCAACGCTACCAAGCGTGCCATCGTCTCGCTGAAGGAAGGCACGATCGACATCTTCGGCGGTCCGCTTTCCTAAGCGGAGACCACTTTAACGAGGAATAAACATGGCAATCCGTAAGTACAAGCCGACGACGCCGGGCCTGCGTGGCTCGTCCGTCGCCGACTTTGCAGAAATCACTCGGACCACTCCGGAAAAGTCGCTGGTTCGCCCGCTGACGAAGACCGGTGGTCGTAACAGCAGCGGCAAGATCACCACCCGGCACAAGGGTGGCGGCCACAAGCGCGCCTACCGTCTGATCGACTTCCGTCGTCATGACAAGGACGGCGTGCCGGCCAAGGTCGCTCATATCGAGTATGACCCGAACCGTACGGCTCGTATCGCTCTGCTCCACTACGTGGACGGCACCAAGCGGTACATCATCGCCCCGAACAAGCTGGTTCAGGGTGCCACCGTTGAGGCTGGCCCCAACGCTGACATCAAGCCAGGCAACAACCTGCCGCTGCGCAACATCCCGGTCGGTACCGTGATTCACGCAGTGGAGCTCCGCCCGGGTGGCGGCGCCAAGATGGCTCGTTCCGCTGGCGCTTCGATTCAGCTGGTGGCCCGTGAGGGCAAGTACGCGCAGCTGCGTCTGCCGTCCGGCGAAATCCGCAACGTTGACGTGCGCTGCCGCGCCACGGTCGGCGAGGTCGGCAACGCCGAGCAGTCGAACATCAACTGGGGTAAGGCTGGCCGTAACCGCTGGAAGGGCATCCGCCCGACCGTCCGTGGTGTGGTGATGAACCCGGTTGATCACCCGCACGGTGGTGGTGAAGGCAAGACGTCCGGCGGCCGTAACCCGGTCAACCCGAACGGTAAGAAGGAAGGCCGCACGCGCCGTCCGAACAAGGAAAGCGACAAGCTCATTGTGCGCCGTCGCCGTACTGGCAAGAACAAGCGATAGGAGCCTGGAAACATGCCACGCAGCCTGAAGAAAGGCCCCTTCGTCGATCAGCACCTTTACCTGAAGGTTGTTGCTGAGAACGAAAAGGGCACCAAGAACGTCATCAAGACGTGGTCCCGCCGTTCGATGATCGTGCCCGACATGCTCGGCCACACGATCGCCGTACATGACGGACGCAAGCACGTGCCGGTGTTCATCACCGAGTCGATGGTCGGGCACAAGCTCGGCGAATTCGCTCTGACGCGGACTTTCCGCAGCCACGTGAAGGACGACAAGAAGGGCAAGCGCCGCTAATCCCGCAAGGGACTAGCTGCACTGCACTTCTTCGATAGACGAGAGAAGGAAAGCAATGGAAGCCAAGGCTATTGCGCGTCACATCCGCGTAACGCCTATGAAGGCCCGGCGCGTCGTCGACCTTGTTCGTGGCAAGCAGGCGAACGAGGCGCTCGCGATTCTGAAGTTCGCCCCGCAGGGCGCTTCGGAGCCGGTCTACAAGGTTGTCGCTTCGGCCGTCGCCAACGCTCGCGTTGCCGCCGACCGTGCCGGGGTTGCGTTCAACGAGGATGACCTGGTGATCAGCCAGGCCTTCGTGAACGAGGGCGCGACCATGAAGCGGTTCCAGCCGCGTGCCCAGGGCCGCGCGTACCGCATCAACAAGCGCACCAGCCACATCACCGTGGTTGTTTCAACCTCGGAGAAGGGTGGGGAGAACTAAATGGGTCAGAAGATCAACCCGAATGGATTCCGACTCGGCATCACCACCGACCACGTGTCGCACTGGTTCGCCGATTCGAACAAGGCGGGTCAGCGCTACAAGGATTTCGTCCGCGAGGACGTCAAGATCCGCGAGCTGATGACCACCGGCATGGAGCGCGCCGGCATCGCGAAGGTGGAGATCGAGCGTACGCGTGACCGCGTTCGCGTTGACATCCACACCGCCCGCCCGGGCATCGTGATCGGCCGTCGCGGCGCGGAGGCCGAGCGCATCCGCGGCGAGCTCGAGAAGCTCACGGGCAAGCAGGTTCAGCTGAACATCCTCGAGGTCAAGAACCCGGAGATCGAAGCTCAGCTGGTGGCCCAGGGCATCGCCGAGCAGCTCGCTTCCCGCGTGGCGTTCCGTCGCGCGATGAAGAAGGCCATGCAGTCCGCCATGCGCGCCGGCGCCAAGGGCATTCGTGTCCAGTGCTCCGGCCGTCTGGGTGGCGCCGAAATGTCCCGTAAGGAGTTCTACCGCGAGGGTCGCGTGCCGCTGCACACCCTGCGCGCGAACATCGATTACGGCAAGTTCGAGGCCAAGACCACCTTCGGCCGCATCGGCGTGAAGGTGTGGATCTACAAGGGCGACGTGACCGCCAAGGAGCTCGCAGCCCAGGCTGCCGCCGCTCCGGCACGTGGCCGCGGCGACCGCGGTGGTCGCGGCGGTGGCGAACGCCGTCGTCGTAACGACCGCAACACCGGCGCCAAGGTGAACACCGAGGCTAAGGCTGAGGCACCGGCTGCTGCAGAAGGAGGACAGGCGTAATGCTGATCCCACGCCGAGTTAAGTTCCGCAAGCAGCATCACCCGAAGCGTTCGGGCGCTGCTAAGGGCGGTACCACGGTGTCCTTCGGCGAGTACGGCATTCAGGCTGAAACTCCGGCCTACGTGACGAACCGCCAGATCGAGGCCGCTCGTATTGCCATGACCCGCCACATCAAGCGTGGCGGTAAGGTCTGGATCAATATTTATCCGGACCGCCCGCTGACCAAGAAGCCGGCCGAAACCCGCATGGGTTCCGGTAAGGGTTCGCCGGAGTGGTGGGTTGCCAACGTCAAGCCGGGACGCGTGATGTTCGAGCTCTCCGGTGTCAGTGAAGAAGTGGCACGCGAGGCCCTGCGCCTGGCGATCCACAAGCTGCCGTTGAAGGCACGCATCGTGCGCCGTGAGGGTGGTGAATAAGAATGGCAATTGGATCCAAGGATCTTGCTATCGAGAAGCTGGAAGGCCAGAACAATGAGGCCCTCGTCGAGGAGCTGAAGAAGGCCAAGGAGGAGCTGTTCAACCTCCGTTTCCAGTCGGCCACCGGCCAGCTGGAGAACCACGGTCGTCTCAAGGCTGTCAAGCGCGACATCGCCCGCATCTACACGGTGCTGCGCGAGCGCGAGCTGGGCATCCGCGAAGACGCATCCGCAGAGGACGCCAAGTAATGAGCGAGAAGGAGAACGCAGTGGCTGAGCAGGCAGAAGCCCGCGGTTACCGCAAGACCCTTCGCGGGTACGTGGTTTCCGACAAGATGCAGAAGACCATCGTCGTGGACGTGGAGGATCGCGTGAAGCACTCCCTCTACGGCAAGGTCATGCGCCGCAACAAGAAGGTCAAGGCTCACGACGAGCAGCAGACCGCCGGCATCGGCGATCTGGTGGTTATCGCCGAGACCCGTCCGCTGTCCGCGGATAAGCGCTGGCGCTTGGTCGAGATCGTCGAGAAGGCTAAGTAAGGCCTCCCGACACCTCGATTTTTTCAGAGACGACGCCGGTCCCAACCCTCAGGGGATGGGGCCGGCGTTGTTCTATATCACGGGTTTGGTGATGGAAGCCAACATCGTCTAGACTTGTAAATCTGTGCGTTCTGCGTGCCCGGACTATCCACCCTGGTGCGCAGACATTCGTGTGAGAGCCGATTTTCGGTGAACCCACGGCATGGCCCTGGGGCATTCGCCTCGGCCCTGCCTCACTCATAGCAGCTGCCACTGAAGGCGTGCCGCGCTGTTTCGAGGTGGGGGTAAGCGCTAGTCCCGGGTGGTACATATCCGTTCCGCAAGGCTCTATTCGAGAACCAGCGAGACGACAGGAGCAAATAGTGATTCAGCAGGAGTCGCGACTCAAGGTTGCTGACAACACGGGTGCCAAGGAAATCTTGACCATCCGCGTTCTCGGTGGCTCTGGCCGTCGCTACGCAGGCATCGGCGACACGATTGTCGCCACCGTCAAGGATGCAATTCCTGGCGGCAACGTTAAGAAGGGCGACGTCGTCAAGGCCGTCATCGTCCGCACGAAGAAGGAACGCCGCCGTGCGGATGGTTCCTACATCAAGTTCGACGAGAACGCAGCTGTGATCCTCAAGAATGAGGGCGAGCCGCGCGGTACCCGTATCTTCGGGCCGGTCGGGCGTGAGCTTCGCGACAAGAAGTTCATGAAGATCGTTTCGCTCGCTCCGGAGGTGCTGTAACTCATGGGTGCAAAGATCAAGAAGGGTGACCTCGTTCAGGTCATCACCGGTGCCAAGCAGGACCGGGGCGGCGACCTCGGCAAGCAGGGCAAGGTCCTGAAGGTGTTCACGGCTGAGAACCGCGTTCTCGTCGAGGGCATCAACATCATCACCAAGCACGTCAAGGCTGGTCAGAACGCCTCGGGTGCCGCCACCGGCGGCATCGAGAAGGTTGAGGCACCGCTGCACGTTTCCAACGTCGCGGTCGTTGACCCGGAGACCAACAAGCCGACCCGCGTCGGTTTCCGCGAGGAGACCGTTGAGAAGGACGGCGTGCAGAAGACCGTGCGTGTTCGCTACGCCAAGGCTTCCGGAAAGGCTCTCTAATGACTGATGCAGCTGTGAAGATCCAGCCGCGCCTGAAGGCCAAGTACCTCTCCGAGGTCCGCGAGGCACTCCAGGGCGAGTTCAACTACGCGAACGTCATGCAGGTTCCTGGCCTGACCAAGGTCGTTGTGAACATGGGTGTCGGCGAGGCCGCCAAGGACTCCAAGCTCATTGAGGGCGCCGTCCGCGACCTGACCGCCATCACCGGCCAGAAGCCCGTGGTGACCCGTGCCCGCAAGTCCATCGCTCAGTTCAAGCTGCGTGAGGGCATGCCGATCGGTACCCACGCCACGCTGCGCGGCGACCGCATGTGGGAATTCGTTGACCGTCTCGTGACTCTGGCCCTGCCGCGTATTCGCGACTTCCGTGGCCTGAGCCCGAAGCAGTTCGACGGCAACGGCAACTACACCTTCGGTCTGACGGAGCAGGTTATGTTCCACGAGATCGACCAGGACAAGGTTGACCGCACTCGTGGTATGGACATCACCGTGGTGACCACCGCCAAGACTGACGACGAAGGCCGTGCGCTGCTGCGCGCCCTGGGCTTCCCGTTCAAGACCGAAAACTAGAAACACTACGTTGCAGGTCCGCCGCAGTAGCGGATACCACAACGAGGAAGGGCAGAAGCCCACATGACTATGACAGATCCTGTCGCAGATATGCTGACTCGTCTGCGCAACGCCAACTCGGCTTTCCACGACTCGGTGACCATGCCGTCGTCGAAGCTGAAGATTCGCGTTGCGGAGATCCTGAAGCGTGAAGGCTACATCGCCGAGTACGTGGAAGAGGCAGCAGAGGTTGGCAAGAAGCTGACCATCACCCTGAAGTTCGGCCCGAACCGCGAGCGTTCCATCGCTGGCCTGCGCCGCATTTCGAAGCCGGGCCTGCGCGTGTACGCGAAGTCCAATAACCTCCCGCACGTATTGGGCGGCCTCGGCATTGCCATCCTGTCCACGTCCTCCGGTCTGCTCACGGACCGCCAGGCAGCCAAGAAGGGTGTGGGTGGGGAAGTCCTCGCCTACGTCTGGTAACGGGAAGGGAGAACAGACACATGTCGCGTATTGGAGTACGTCCAATCACCATCCCGTCCGGCGTTGAGGTCAAGGTTGACGGCAATGACGTCACCGTGAAGGGCGCGAAGGGCGAGCTGGTCCAGACGATTTCGCCGATCATGTCGATCGAAATCGAAGACACCACCCTGACGGTCCGCCGTCCCGACGAGACCCGCGAGGCTCGTTCGCTGCACGGCCTGACTCGCACCTTGATCTTCAACATGATCCAGGGCGTGACCGAGGGCTACAGCAAGAAGCTGGAAATCCACGGCACGGGTTACCGCGTGGTCGCCAAGGGTACGGACCTGGAGTTCGCGCTCGGCTACTCGCACCCGATCACGATCAAGGCTCCGGAGGGCATCCAGCTCGCCGCGGAGGGCACCAACAAGGTGATCGTGTCCGGTATCAGCAAGCAGCGCGTCGGTGAGGTTGCAGCCAGCATCCGCAAGCTGCGCCGCCCCGATCCCTACAAGGGCAAGGGCATCCGCTACGAAGGCGAACGAATCCGCCGCAAGGTCGGAAAGGCTGGTAAGTAATCATGGCTATCGGAATTAAGGGCAAGAGCAAGTCGGCCGCTCGCGGTCGTCGCCACCTGCGCCTCCGCAAGAAGGTTACGGGTACCGCCGTCCGTCCGCGCCTCGTCGTGAACCGTTCGGCCCGCCACATGTTCGTCCAGATTGTCGACGACAACAAGGGCATCACCGTGGCCTCGGCCTCCACCATGGAAGCCGACCTGCGTGCGCTGGACGGTGACAAGACCGCCAAGGCCAAGCGCGTTGGCGAGCTCGTCGCCGAGCGCGCCAAGGCTGCCGGCGTTGAGACTGTCGTGTTTGACCGCGGCGGTAACAAGTACCACGGCCGCGTGGCCGCGGTTGCCGACGGCGCACGGGAAGGTGGTCTGGCACTGTGAGCGAAGCAACTAACGAGAAGGAAACCCAGGTGTCTGAAGCTACTGAGCAGACCGCCCAGGCGGAGAACACCGGTGGACGTCGCGGCGAGGGCCGCGGCCGTGGCGAAGGCCGTGGCCGTGGTGAGGGTCGTGGCCGTGGCCGCGATTCCCGCGATAACCGCAACGATGACAAGGACAAGTTCCTTGAGCGCGTTGTGACCATCAACCGCGTTTCCAAGGTCGTCAAGGGCGGCCGTCGCTTCAGCTTCACCGCACTCGTGGTGGTGGGCGACGGCAACGGCCTCGTCGGCGTTGGCTACGGCAAGGCCAAGGAAGTTCCCTCGGCCATCGCCAAGGGTGTCGAGGAAGCGAAGAAGAACTTCTTCCGTGTTCCGCGCGTCGGCACCACCATCCCGCACTTGGTGCAGGGCGAGGCCGCTGCCGGCGTCGTACTGCTGCGCCCGGCTGCACCGGGTACCGGCGTGATCGCCGGCGGCCCGATTCGCGCCGTGCTCGAGTGCGCTGGTATCCACGACGTCCTGTCCAAGTCCATGGGCTCGGCCAACCAGATCAACATGGTGCACGGCACCATCGCTGCTCTGAAGGGTCTCGAGGAGCCGGCGTCCGTCGCCGCTCGCCGTGGTCTGGCCATGGACGAGGTTGTGCCGGCCCCGATGCTGCGCACCCTCAACGAGAAGGCAGGTGCTTGAACCTCATGGCGAAGAACCTGGTCCCCAGCGACGCAAAGCTGGAAATCACCCAGATCAAGTCCACCATTGGTGGCAAGCAGAACCAGCGCGATACCCTGCGTTCGCTCGGTCTGAAGCGAATCGGCCACACCGTGGTCCGCGACGCCGACGCCGTGACCGTGGGCATGGTCAATACGGTTCCGCACCTCGTGAAGGTTGAGGAGGCGAAGTAATCATGGCAGAGAAGGACAACGCACTAAAGGTTCACCACCTGCGTCCGGCCGAAGGCGCCAAGACCGCAAAGACCCGCGTGGGTCGCGGTGAGGCGTCGAAGGGTAAGACGGCAGGCCGCGGTACCAAGGGCACCAAGGCCCGTTACCAGGTGAAGGCAGGCTTCGCGGGCGGACAGTTGCCGCTGCACATGCGCCTGCCGAAGCTGCGCGGCTTCAAGAACCCGTTCCGCGTCGAGTTCCAGGTCGTGAACCTGGACAAGATCGCGGAGCTCTTCCCGGAGGGTGGCGACGTGACCGTCGAGGCCCTCGTGGAGAAGGGTGCGGTTCGCAAGAACCAGCCGGTCAAGGTGCTCGGCACCGGCGAGATCTCCGTCAAGGTGGACGTGAAGGCTGACGCCTTCTCCAAGTCCGCTGCGGAGAAGATCGCTGCTGCTGGCGGATCCACGACCGCGCTCTAAGGTCTTGGACCTCAGCTAGACGAAAGGCCCTCGGGCTCATGGACAATGTCCTGAGTCTGGGGGCCTTTTCTCGTCCGGCGAACATTTCAGGAAGTTTTTCATACCTCGGCCGTCTGACGTGAGTGACAGCTCACGGTTACCGGTAGACTCGAGTAGTCCATTCGGCCGAAGCCGGTTCACTGTTTTCAGGAGGACGCTTGTTTAGCGCCATTGCCCGGGTATTCCGGACGCCTGACTTGCGACGCAAGTTGTTGTTCACGCTAGGGATCATTGTGATCTATCGCATCGGAGTCTTCATCCCGACTCCCGGTGTCGACTACGGCAATGTGCAGCAATGCCTCGCGTTGGGTAATACCACCGGAGGCGTGTACGACTTCGTCAACCTCTTCAGTGGCGGCGCACTGCTCCAAGTCTCCATCTTTGCGATGGGCATCATGCCGTACATCACCGCAGCGATTATCGTGCAGCTGCTGCGTGTGGTGATCCCGCGCTTCGAGGAGCTCCACAAGGAAGGCTCGAGCGGGCAGGCCAAGCTGACCCAGTACACGCGCTATCTGACCATCGCGCTCGCCCTGCTGCAGGCCACCACTTTGGTTTCCCTGGCCCGCAGCGGCTTGCTGTTCGCGGGATGCCAGTTGCCGGTGGTTCCCGACGACAGCCTCGTGGTGATCCTCTTGATGATCCTGGTGCTGACCGCAGGTACCGTCACCATCATGTGGATGGGTGAGATGGTCACCGAGAAGGGCATCGGCAATGGCATGTCCATGATGATCTTCGTGTCGATCGCGGCCGGCTTCCCGGCGTCCATGGGCAATATCTTCCGTGCGCAGGGATGGGCCATCTTCCTCGCCGTCATCTTGATTGGCCTGGTCACCATCGCCGCCGTCGTCTTCGTCGAGCAGTCCCAGCGCCGGGTTCCAGTCCAATACGCCAAGCGCATGGTGGGCCGCAGGACCGTGGGCGGCTCGTCGACGTACATCCCGATCAAGGTCAACATGGCCGGCGTCATTCCCGTCATCTTCGCCTCGTCGATGCTGGCGCTGCCGACGATGCTGGTTCAGTTCAACACCAACGACGACGGCACGCTGCCGGGCTGGGCGGAATGGGTTTCAGTCAACCTCAGCACCTCGAGCCCGCTGTACATGGCGATCTATGTGCTGATGGTCATCGGTTTCACCTACTTCTATGTTTCGATCACCTTTAACCCCACTGAGGTGGCGGAGAACATGAAGAAGTATGGTGGTTTCATCCCTGGTATCCGCGCCGGGCGTCCGACCGCGGAGTATCTGCAGTACGTCATCAGCCGAATCACGTTCCCAGGTTCCATCTACTTGGGCATCATTGCGCTCACCCCGCTACTCGCGATCGTGCTGATCAATGCAGACCAGAACTTCCCATTTGGTGGTATTTCGATCCTCATCATGGTGGGTGTGGGTCTTGAAACCGTCAAGCAAATCAATGCTCAGATGCAGCAGCGACACTACGAAGGACTTCTGCGATGACACGACTTCTCATTGTGGGCCCCCCAGGCTCGGGCAAGGGCACCCAGGCAGAACGCATCTCCGAGAACTTGGGCGTGGTGGCCATCTCCACCGGCGACATCTTCCGCGCGAACGTCAAGGGCGGGACCCCGCTGGGCCTCGAGGCCAAGAAGTACATTGACGCTGGCGACTTCGTCCCGGACTCCGTGACCAACAACATGGTCCGCGATCGTCTGGCGCAGGAGGACGTCGCCGATGGATTCCTCCTCGATGGCTATCCGCGGACGTCGGCCCAAGTGGACGAACTGGACTCCATCCTCCAGGACAACGGTCAGCAGCTCGACGCGGTCCTCATGCTCACGGTGGACGATGAAGAACTGGTCACGCGCCTGCTGAAGCGTGCCGAGATCGAGGGGCGTGCCGACGACACCGAGGACGTCATTCGCCACCGTCTCGCCCTCTACCATGAGCAGACGGCGATCGTCGTCGATCGCTACCGGGAACGCGGGATTGTGCGCGAGGTCAACGGCCTCGGTGAGGTCGACGAGGTCACCACCCGTCTCGTCAACGCGCTGGGCAACGACGCCTAAGCAACATCCGTGTCACAGCCGGCAGCTCCCGCTCCCACCAGCGGGGGCTGCCGCCGTCGTTCCGCCACCTATTGCCGCACCGCGGCAGGGGAGCGGCGAGTAACTAGTGAAGGGCCCACAGCATGAGCTTCCGCTCGTCCAAGATTGAATACAAGACCAACGCGCAGATCCTCAAAATGCGCGAGGCAGGCCTGGTGCTTGCCGAGGCGTTGGATACGACCGTCGCCGCCGCGGCGGCGGGGATGACGACGGCCGAGCTCGACGCGATCTTCGAATCCGTCATCACCAAGCACGGCACGACGAGTAACTTCAAGGGATACCACGGCTTTCCGGCGACCATCTGCGCGTCCGTCAACGAGGAAGTCGTGCACGGGATCCCGGGCAGTCGGGTGCTCCGTGACGGAGACGTCCTGAAGATCGACGGCGGCTGCATTGTGGACGGGTGGCACGCCGATTCGGCGCGCACCGTGATCATCGGTGAGGCCGACCCGGCCGATCAGCGCCTGTCTGAGATCACCCAAGAAGCCATGTGGGCCGGGATCGCTGCACTCGCCAACGCACGGTTTGTCGGTCAGATCGGCGAGGCGATTGACGACTTCGTCTCCGGCCAGCCGGGCGAGCCGCTCGGCATCCTCGAGGACTACGTGGGCCACGGCATCGGCTCCGAAATGCACATGCCGCCGGATGTGCTCAACTACCGTTCGGGTCATCGGGGCCCTCGCGTGAAACCGGGCATGGTTCTGGCCATCGAGCCGATGCTGGTGCGCGGCAGCATCGAGACCGCTGTGCTGGACGATGACTGGACGATTGTCACCACCGACGGTTCCCGCGCCTCCCAGTGGGAGCATTCCGTTGCGGTGACCATGGGCGGCATCTGGGTGCTCACGGCACACGACGGCGGTGCCGAGCGCCTGGCGAAGTACGGGGTCACGCCTTCGCCGATCCTCACCTAGATCCCGTTGGTCCGAGGCTCGTGTTGGCCTGTGGCGGAGGTCGCAGACATTGGATTTCTGTTTAACGTCTGAAAACGGTAGGCTTGATTGTTGGTTGTCTCTATGTCTGTGCCCAAAAATGTTGCGGTTCGCCTGCGGCTGGGGCAGAGGCGGGGAGGGCCAGTAACTATCAGCGCCGGGAGCACCTGCCACCGGCACAAACGTTAGCGGAGGATATGGCCAAGAAAGAGGGTGTCATCGAGGTAGAGGGCACCGTGTCGGAAGCTCTTCCCAACGCGATGTTCCGCGTTGAGCTGCCGAACGGACACGTCGTGCTTGCCACTATCTCGGGCAAGATGCGTCAGCACTACATTCGAATCCTTCCCGAGGACCGGGTCGTGGTTGAACTCAGCCCATACGACCTGAACCGCGGCCGCATCACCTACCGCTACAAGTAAAGACTTCCCGCACCCGCGAAGGGCGCTCACCACCTCGGTGGAGGGCGAGATTCGCGGGCGCGGTTCGTGTTTACTGCTCCACTTCTAACCACATCGCAAAAGGAAGATGCCTTGAAGGTCAACCCTAGCGTGAAGCCGATCTGCGAAAAGTGCAAAGTGATCCGCCGTCGTGGCGTGGTCATGGTGATCTGCGACAACCCGCGCCACAAGCAGCGCCAGGGCTAATTCCCCTCACGGGAACCCTGCGCGTAGTCAGTACATCGGCAGCACAGCATCCACTACGCGGGATGCACACCCCCGGCACGGAGGCCGGGGACCGGGAAACCGGGCCGTGCTGCTCCACACCTCCGAATTCAAGAACAGGAAGACAACCACTATGGCTCGTCTCGCTGGCGTAGACATCCCGCGCGAGAAGCGCGTGATCATCGCGCTCACCTACATCTACGGCGTGGGTAGCACCCGTGCAGCACAGACCCTGGACGCTACGGGAATTGACCCGAGCATCCGCGTTAAGGACCTCGACGACGATCAGCTGCTCAAGCTGCGCGAATACATCGAAGGCAACTTCACCGTCGAAGGCGACCTCCGCCGCGAAGTGGCAGCCGACATCCGCCGCAAGGTGGAAATCGGCTCCTACGAGGGCATCCGCCACCGCAAGGGCCTTCCGGTCCGCGGTCAGCGCACCAAGACCAACGCGCGCACCCGCAAGGGCCCGAAGCGCACCGTCGCCGGTAAGAAGAAGTAAGACCGCGCTCTCGCGGCACACTTAAGCCAAAGATTTCGTAGGAGTAATCAATGCCCCCTAAGACTCGTGGAGCGGTGCGCAAGCCGCGTCGCAAGGACAAGAAGAACATCACCCTGGGCCAGGCCCACATCAAGTCGACCTTCAACAACACCATCGTGTCCATCACGGATCCGACCGGTGCTGTTATCTCCTGGGCTTCCGCCGGTGAGGTTGGCTTCAAGGGTTCGCGTAAGTCGACTCCGTTCGCCGCGCAGACCGCAGCGGAGTCCGCTGCCAAGCGCGCTCAGGAGCACGGCATGAAGAAGGTTGACGTCTTCGTCAAGGGCCCGGGTTCGGGCCGCGAGACGGCGATCCGCTCGCTTCAGGCCGCTGGCCTCGAGGTCGGCTCCATTCAGGACGTGTCCCCGAGCGCTCACAACGGCTGCCGCCCGCCGAAGCGCCGCCGCGTCTAAGTTGCTTCTCAGCGGCGGGTGCCCCGCCGTCGTCGTACCGTGCACACGGAACGACGACGGCTGGCACCGGCCGGAGCGTCAACTCACTTCAAAGACGGACGCCGGCCCACGGCAGACGTCGTTTCCACCCACATGTGTTGCGTCATATAGCGGACGCTCGCTGAAAGGAAATGTAAGTGCTTATTGCACAGCGCCCCACCCTCACTGAAGAAGTAGTCTCAGACAACCGTTCCCGGTTCACGATTGAGCCGCTGGAGCCGGGCTTCGGCTACACCTTGGGCAACTCGCTCCGCCGCACGCTGCTGTCCTCGATTCCTGGTGCCGCTGTCACCAGCATCCGGATCGACGGCGTGCTGCACGAGTTCACCACCGTTCAGGGTGTGAAGGAGGACGTCACCGAGCTGGTCCTCAACGTCAAGAACTTGGCCGTGTCCTCGGAGCACGACGAGCCGGTCGTCGCCTACCTGCGCAAGCAGGGTCCGGGTGTCGTGACGGCAGCTGATATCACCCCGCCGGCCGGCGTCGAGTTCCATAACCCGGACCTGCACATCGCGACCCTGAACTCCGATGGCAAGTTCGACATGGAGCTGACGATCGAGCGCGGCCGCGGCTACGTCTCGGCAGCCCAGAACAAGAGCGTTGACTCGGAGATCGGCCGTATTCCGGTCGACTCGATCTACTCTCCCGTTCTGAAGGTCACCTTCCGCGTGGAGGCGACCCGTGTTGAGCAGCGCACCGACTTCGACAAGCTGATCGTCGATGTGGAGACCAAGGAGTCGATCGTCCCGCGTGACGCCGTCGCTTCCGCCGGCACCACCTTGGTGGAGCTGTTCGGTCTCGCCCGCGAGCTGAACTCGGCCGCCGAGGGCATCGAGATCGGTCCGTCGCCAAGCGATCAGGCCCTGGCCGCTGACATGCAGCTGCCGATCGAGGACCTGGACCTGACCGTCCGCTCCTACAACTGCCTCAAGCGCGAGGGCATCCACACTGTGGGCGAGCTCGTGGCGCGGTCCGAGGCGGACTTGATGGACATCCGGAACTTCGGTGCCAAGTCCATCGACGAGGTCAAGGCGAAGCTGATCGACCTGGGTCTGAACCTGAAGGATTCCCCTCCCGGTTATGACCTCGCCGCGCACGCTGCTTCGATCGAAGAAGACGACGCCGAACACGGTGACGAAGAGGCCTAAGGCCCTTCACCCCCATTAGTAGTTTTTCGTCCGATGCTCCCGCCGCGAGGCGCGGGTATGCGGACATCACTTGAGGAGAAATACCATGCCTACCCCCGCTAAGGGCCCGCGTCTCGGCGGCGGTGCCGCACACGAGCGCCTGATGCTCGCCAACCTGGCAGCCCAGCTGTTCGAGCACAAGCAGATCACCACCACGGTGCACAAGGCCAAGCGCCTGCGCCCCTACGCAGAGCGTCTGGTCACGTTCGCCAAGCGCGGCGACCTGGCCTCGCGCCGCCGCGTGCAGGGTGCCATCGCGTCCCGCAGCCGCACCAACAAGTCGATCGTTCACGAGCTGTTCGAGAACATCGCACCGGTCATGGCTAACCGCGACGGCGGCTACACCCGCATCACCAAGATTGGCAACCGTAAGGGCGACAACGCCCCGATGGCCGTCATCTCCCTGGTGATGGAGCCGGTGTCCCCGAAGCAGGCCGTCGTGGCCGAGGCCGAGAAGGCCGCTGAGAAGGCCGCTCCGGCCTCCGAGGCTCCGGCACAGGAGACCGCGGAGACCAAGGAGGACTAAGTCCCTCCGGTACGTCGCCCGCTGGCCCGTGCCGTTGTTCCCGACAGGGAGCGGCGGCACGGGCCAGGGTCGTTAACGGAGCTTTTAGAATGGCAGTCATGACTTCGCACGATGCCCTGCACTCGGCCGGTTTCACCGTGGCCGAGGGCGCTACTGAGCCGGCGCTGGTGCGCCTCAAGGTGACCCTCGCCTACGATGGCTCCGAGTTCTCCGGCTGGGCTCGCCAGCCCGGCTTGGCCACGGTCCAGGGGCGCGTCGAGGACGGGCTGGAGCTCCTCATTCGCCGGCCCGTGCGGATCACCGTGGCCGGGCGGACCGACGCGGGGGTCCACGCGCGCGGTCAGGTGATCCACTTCGACCTCACCTCAGCCGAATTCGAGGGGCTCTCCCGCGGCCGCGACTTGCCTCCGGCACAGGCGCTGACCCGCCGACTCAGGGGCGTGCTGGCCCGGCACGGACAGGCCATTCTGATTCGGAGCGCCGAGGTGGCGGATCCGGGCTTTGACGCGCGCTTCTCCGCCCTCGCGCGGCGTTATTCCTACCGGATCGCCGATGGAACCGAGCAGTGGGACCCCCTCACCCGGGGACTGACCTTGTGGCACCCCGAGAAACTGGACGTCGCGGCGATGAACGAGGCGACCGCCTTGGTCCTCGGCCGGCACGATTTCCTGTCCTTCTGTAAACCCCGAGCGGGGGCGACGACGATCCGCACGCTCGAATCTTGGGGCTTCGAACGCGCTGGGGACGGCATCATCACGGTGCGTCTCGAGGCTGATGCGTTTTGCCACAACATGGTCCGCGCACTCATCGGCGCGAGCCTCAAGGTCGGCTCCGGGGCTCAGGATCCGGCGTGGCTCCGGCAACGCCTCGTGGCCCAAGTGCGCGATTCGCATACCGTGCTGGCTCCTCCGCATCCCCTCGTCCTCGAGGACGTCCTGTATCCGGAGGCGGCGGAACTCGCCCGCCGGGCGGAACAGACCCGCGCCCGCCGGTCGCCGGGGGACACGCAGCCGCTGTAGGCCTCGGAGCGCCGGGCGGGTTAGGGGCCCAGCCGGGCGGAGTCGAGAATGCCGCTCTCAAGAATATTAATCACGGCCGGCCCCATCACCACGATGAAGATCGTGGGAAAGATGAAGAACAGCAACGGGAAGAGGATCTTCACGGGCAGCTTCATGGCCTTCTCTTCCGCGCGTTGGCGCCGCTTGACGCGCATCTGCGCGGCCTGAGTGGCCAGCACCCGGCTGATCCCGATGCCGTAGCGGTCCGCCTGGGTCACCGCCCGGACGAAGGACGCCAGATCTTGGCAGGTGCTGCGGTCGGCCATGGCTTGATAGGCCTCGCTGCGCGACCGCCCAACCTGCATTTCCTGAAGCGTACGGGACATCTCCTCGGCCATCGGCCCCGTGCCCCGCGCAGCAACGCGTGACATAGCCTGCTCGAGTCCCAGCCCGGCCTCGACGGAGATCAGTAACTGGTCCAGCACGTTCGGTAGCTCCAACTGCAAGGCTTCTTGGCGCTTGAGCGCAGCGTTGAGCAGGAGCAGGTCCGGCAAGAAGTATCCGAGCGCCACGAGCAGGATCCACGCCAACACCGTGGCCGGGGCGGGAGAACTCCAGACGACGAGCCCGCCGAGGCCGAAGCCCGCGATGGCCAAGAGCGGCTTGGCGCTGAGGATCCGCTCCAGCGGCCATGCGGCGGGCCGTCCAGCGCGTGCGAGCTGCCGGTCCAAGCCAGCAGCGTAGGTGCCCGGCGTGAGCCGGCGAGCCAACGCGAGGAATTCACCGCCCCGGGCCGCGGGCGCCGCGTCAGGCGAGCTGACGCGCGTGAGGTTTTGTTGGACCAGTGAGACTGACCGTCGGTCGACGGCGATCAGCCCGTACGTGAGGACCGCTACGGGCACCACCGTTAGCACTAGGGCCAGCCATCCAAACCACGTCATCGTTGTCACGCCCCTAAAACTCGATCCGAATCATCCGATGCAGCACGATCGAGCCGATGATGATCAGCAGCGCGCCGACGACCAGCAGCAGGATCCCGATCGGGTGGCTGACCAACGTCCCGACGTAGTCGGGGTTCATCACGGACATGATGGCGGCGAGGGCGAAGGGCAGCGCGATGAGGATGTAGGCGGAGATGCGCCCTTCGGCCGAGAGGGCCCGGACCTGCCCCTTGATCTCGGCCCGTTCGCGAATCGTTTGACCGACCTGATCGAGGACGCGGGCTAGATCCCCACCGACCTCACGGTTGATGCGGATGGCCTCAGCGACCCACGCGAAGTCCTCCGAACGCATGCGCGCAGCGGCTTCCTGCATCGTGATTTCCAGATTCCGGCCCACCCGGGCCTCGTTGACGACGCGGCTGAGGACTTCGTTCATCGGAGCAGCGAACTCGCGGGCCGCGCCGTCGAGTGCGCGTACCACCGAGTGCCCTGCGCGGAGGCTGCCAGCGAGCGTCATGAGGAGGTCCGGCAGCTGATCGTCGAACGCGGAGCGCCGCCGTTCGGCACGCACCCGGAGGGTGACGAGCACGGCGACCGGAGCCGCGGCGACACCGAGGAGGGCCGCGATGAAGCCGCCCAGCACCCATCCGGCTGTGCCCGCCACGACGGACGCGATGATCGTCAAAACCATCATTTCCGCTGGCGCCCGGCGGATCCCAGCGTCCTCCAGCGCATCGGCGCCCAGCCAGCCACCGCCGTTGGCCCCGATCCGGGTGTCCACGGCGGTCACGGCGGCCTGGCCCAGCCGGGCCATCGGCGAGGAGGAACCCACCGTCGCCGTGGGACGCCGTCGTTCCCTAGGGACCAACGAGGTGGCGGGTCGTAGCAACACGAGCACCGCGAGCGCGAGGGCCGCCACGGAGCTCGCGAGCCCGCCGAGCAGGAACCACGCTGCGCCGTTCATCGCGGGCCCGCCTCGAACAGGCCCATCGGCAGCCGCACGCCAACGTCCTTGAAGTGCTCCACGAACCGTGGCCGGACACCCGTGGAGATGGGGCGGCCCAGAAAGCGGCCCTGCTGGTCCACGCCGGCCGAGAAGTCGAACACGAAGGCGTCCTGCAGCGTGACGACGTCGCCCTCCATGCCCTGGACTTCCGTCACATGGGTGACGCGGCGGCTGCCGTCGCGCAGGCGGGCGAGGTGGACCACCACGTCGACGGCGGAAGCGATCTGCTCACGGATGGCGCGCAGCGGCAGGTCCATTCCGGCCATGAGGACCAGTGTTTCTAGGCGGGCGATGGCATCCCGCGGCGCGTTCGCGTGGACCGTGGAGATGGAGCCGTCGTGGCCGGTGTTCATGGCCTGCAGCATGTCGAGTGACTCGCCGCCGCGCACCTCGCCGACAACGATTCGGTCCGGCCGCATGCGCAGCGAGTTCCGCACCAGGTCGCGGATGGTGACGGCGCCGCTGCCCTCAATGTTGGGGGGCCGCGATTCCAGCCTGACCACGTGGTCTTGTTGCAGTTGGAGCTCGACGGCGTCCTCGATGGTGACGATCCTCTCGTCGTTCGGGATGAAGGAGGACATGACGTTCAGCAGCGTGGTTTTGCCTGTGCCGGTCCCGCCGGAGATGACGATGTTCAGTCGGGCCTGGACACACGCGCGGAGCAGGTCCGCGATCTCCGGGCTCACGGTCCCGTAGCCGATGAGGTCCGACACCGTGAGCGGCACCGCGCCGAACTTGCGGATGGTCAGGCTGGGGCCGTTGACAGCCAGCGGCGGGATGATGGCGTTGACGCGGGACCCGTCCTCGAGCCGGGCGTCCACCAAGGGCGAGGACTCATCGATGCGGCGCCCGACGCGGGAGACGATCCGCTCGATCACGCGGCGCAGGTGATCATCGGTGCTGAAGGACTCGTTCACTGCGGACAATCGGCCGTGGCGCTCCACGAAGATCTGTTCGTGGTGGTTGACCATGATCTCCGTGACGGTGGGGTCATCGAGCAGGGCCTGCAGCGGGCCGAGGCCCAGGACCTCGTCGCCCACCGTGCGGATGAGTCGCCGCCGCTCCTCAGGCGTCAGTGGAACTTGTTCGGCATCGATGGCCCGGCTGAGTTCGTCCCGGGCGAGGGCGCGCAGGGCGTCCTCGCTCAGGCTTGGGTCGCTCATGCGCGAGCCGAGGCGCTGGAAAAGCGTCTCAGCCACCCGCGCCTTGAGGCCGGAGAGCGCGTCGGGCGCCCGCGGGCCAGAAGCCCGGGGCTCAACAGGGGAGACCGAGGCGGATTCCTGGGCCGAGAACGCCGAGGCTGGGGACGCGGGGGAGCCGGGGCCAGGATCGGTTGGTTGCAGCGGGCTGGCAGCGGAGGGCAGCGCCGCCTCGTCGGACCCGGCCGTGTGGTGGGAGGGTGCGACGCCGTCGGCTGGGCCGAGCGGGTCGGGCGCGCCCTGCGCGGTGGGCTGGATGGGGTCCGTTGTGCCCCGGATGGTCTTCAGCCGGTCGGAGAGTTTCATGAGATGACCTCCCGTCGATGCTGTTGGCGCAGTTGCGCCCGTTCTTCCGTGTCGAAGCGCTTGACCAGCTTGGTCAGGCCCCGCCAGGCGCCGTCGTGCCGCCCCTCGGCCACGTGAGGTACGCCGCGATTCGTGCTCAGCGGCAGGGTGCGGGACCGCGGGATCACCACGTCAACGGGCGTTCCGAGGCTGGACTCAATGTCAGCGACCGTCAGACCGCTGCGCTTGTCCGCGAAGTTCAGGACGGTGTGCCGGCCTCGGGGGAGTAGGTCCAATTCGCGGAGCACGGACTGCGCCTCGGCCATGCCCCGGACGCTGGGCACGTCCATGCCGCACACCCACACCGCCGCCGTCGCCCGTTCTAGAGCGGTGAGGAGGTGTTCTCCGAGGCCAGGTGCCGTGTCAACGACCACGAACTCGAACTCGGTGGTCAGCTGATCGATCAGGTTGCCGATCTGCGTAGTGCTTAGTTGATCCCCATCGCTCGGCGTGCGCGGTCCGCACAGCGCGTAGATGCCCTGTTCCGTCCGGCTCAGGTACGCCTTCAGGACCATCGTGTCGTGCGCCGCCGAGTTGTAGACGGCATCGGTGATGACGTGCTTCGGGTCGATATTCAGCGCGGTGGCCACATCGCCGAACTGCAGGTCGAGATCCACGATGACGACCTTTTGCGGGGTGAGGCTATTCAGCCCCACCGCGAGGTTCGTGGAGACAGTGGTCTTGCCAACACCTCCCTTCGGGGACATGACGAGGACGACGTCGCCGCGGCGCCCACCGCTCTCCGGTTCGGTGCGCTGCCGGCGGCGTTCCGCGAGGTGGCAGGATCGTTCGAGCGCCACCCGGAGCTGGTCGCTGTCCACGCCCGCGGGGAGCACCTCGCGGATACCGGCGCGCATGGCCGACCGCAGCACGTCCGGGTCCTGAGCCGCCTCCGTCACGAGGATCACGGCCACGTCCGGTGCGATGCCGGTCAGTTCCGTGGCCCGCAGCAGCGCCGCCTCGAGCGGGACGTCCGCTCCCAGCAGCACGGCGTCGGTCGGCTCCCCGATGCTTCGGCGCAGGATGTCGGCGGCCGGCGCGGCGAGTGCGGAGGCGCTCAGCCGGTAGCAGGTGCCCGGGAGAACGCCGTCGGCGGCGTGGATGACGCGAGGCTCTAAGGTGTTCGAATCCGAGATGATGAGGAAGCGGCTCATCGGAGCACCTCCTGCACGTCCCAGTCCTGGACCTCGGCTTCCGACGTGCTCTCGCTCTGCTTGGTCAGCCACGTCAGGCCGAAGTCCTGCGTGAAGATGATGCGGCCAGCCTGATCCGCGTCGACCGCGAAGGTCACGAACGCAGAGCCGCTCGGCAAGGCGGACACGCCGTCTGGGGCCACCGCGTCCGTTTGCTGCGGCGTCGCGATCTGCACGCCCGTCACCAAGACCTGCTCCATGAGCAGGCTCGTCCGATCCACCGTCGTCGTCCCGTCCGCTTGCGTGTCCGATTCCTCGGCGTCGGTGATGCGGAGTTCGTAATTGCCGTAGATCGCGACCCGGTCCCCGGCGCGGATCTTGCCGCCGACCACGCGGGCGGGGTCGAGGACCACGGTGACCTCCTGCAGGCCCGCGGGGACCGACACCGTGCCGGGTTCCAGCTGCTCCTCGGGGTCCACCAGCTTGGTCTCCAGCAATTGTTCGCCGGCTAGCAGGGGGTGGGCGAGCACCAGGCCCTGCTGACCATCGAGGCTGCTCAGGGCTCCCTCCGCCACGGCCGTCGCCGGCAGCGTGGAGGCTTCGAGGTACTCGCCGAGATCCTCGACGGCGGTCCCCTCCGGGGCATCGACGACGGCGACAAGCACCTCCTGCGGGTCCAAGCCGTCCTGGGCGCGGCGGTCCGCTGCGCCCACGTAGGCGAAGAGCAGTACTGCGCCCACGACGGCTAAGACGAAGGCGGCGATGCCGCCGATGATTCTGCCGTTCACTGGTCCCCCTCAATGTTGGCGCCCTGCGGACGCGATGCTGGTTGGTGAGTCCTGGTGAGATGCCGTTACTCGATGAGAGCGGGCGGAACGGTGACGCCGTAGTCAATCCCGCCGCCTCCGCCCAGCTCGTCCGGCTCGTAGATCTCCACGAATTTTCCGTAGACGCCGCGGCAGCTGCCCGTGCACCCGGCGGGGAGGGAGGCGTTGTTGGGGTATTGGTCCGGCGATCCACCGCCGGAGAACTTCCACGCCTCGATCTCGAAGGCGGCCACGCCGGTGATTTCCCATTCGACGTTGGAGCCGGTGAGGCCGTTCGAATCGGAAATAACGGGGAAGTACACCGTGGTGGCGCCCGCGGCGTCGATGGCGGTGATCCAGTCCTCCAGCGTCTCTTGGCAGATGGCCTTGACCCCGCCCGAGGCCGGCATGGAGTTACCGGTGTCGCCGGGGTACATCACGCCGTCGTCCACGTCGATGTGGACCTCGCAATTGCCGTCCGGGTCCAGCCAGCCCCAGTTGCCCGGGATGGCGTTGCCGTGGGGGTTGCAGGGGCTGGCGGCGTACGTCAGCCAGCCGGCCGTGTCGCTTCCCGAGGCGAGGAAATCCGCTAGGGCGCACTCTGAAAAGGCGAGCGGAAACGTGAAGTCCCCGATGGTGGGGCCACCCCAGGCCGCGACGGCCCGGGCGCGGACGCCCACGGTGTCCGTGCCGAAGAGTTGACCGAACCAGACGGCGGACCCATTGGCGTCGGGGCCGCCCGCCTCGCGGGCCTCGGTCACCACGGTGACCGTCTGGGCGGACAAGTCGATGGTGGTCAGCGCGGCGGCGGCGCCGTCGGCAGCATTCGCCGCCGAGAGGGAGGAGCCTAACGCGGAGTCGGTGGTGCAGTCCGGTGAGGCGGCGTCGGCCGCGCAGGCGTTCGCGACGCCGAGGGCCGCTGCGTCGGCCCCATTCTGTAGCTCCGCGCGGTCCCAAAAAAGCTTGCCGACGTCGACCGCGAGGGCCACAAAAAGGAGCAGGATGATCATGAGTCCCGCGACCAGGACGGAGGATCCTCCGCGCTCGCCGGCCCACTCACGGTGCGTTAGCCTTCGCATTGCATGGCCCCCTTGGCGCCGATCTGTGCGGGTAAGGGGAAGAGCCCCAGCAGGGCGTCGTTGGCGCCCGCAATGGTCACCGTGACGGTGGTGCCGGCCGGGCATCCCGCGGTGGAGGCTACGGCGGAGTCGATGGTCAGGGTGGGGGAGCCGGCGTTGGCGACCGACAGTAGGTCAAAGCCGGGCTCGTCGTGATGGAGCACGTGGGCCCTCGCGGCAGCGCGCGCGCCCTGCGTGGCGGAAATCTGTTGGTTGAAGTACCAGGCGTACTCCAGTACCCCAAAAATCAGCGTGAGGAGAATCGGGACGATCAAGGCGAACTCGACGGCCGAGGCGCCGGATTCGGCGCGTGGCCGGCCGGTTCGGTGCTGTTGCGAGCCCATGATGCTCCTCACGCTGAAATGGGTCGGTCCCGGGGCGGGGCCATGGTTGGCCCCGGCCCAAGGGCCTGCGGTGTCGTTGACCTACGGGACGAGCGCATCCAGTTCTGCTCCGATGCGGATCCAAAGTTCATTGAGCGCTCCGGTCATGACTCCGGCGCCGATCAGGACGACCAGCGAAATGATGCCGATGGTTAGGCCGTATTCGACGGCGGTGGCGCCCTTTTCGTCGCGGCGCAGGCGGGAGCCCAGCGTCTCGAGCGCGAGGTAGATGTTGGCGAGGAACGTGTTCATGGTGCTAACCCCTGTCAATCGGTGGCGTCACTGCCGCGGCGCCGGTGGTGCGGATTCTGGATGAGGGGAGTTGCGGAGCCTTCCCGTTGCTGGGTGGCGCGTGACCTGGCTGGCCGGCCCGCACGGTCCCCGACCGCTGCGTCTGATTTGGGACAGTAGGAGTGTTCCGCGGGGCTGTCTAGGGATACGAGGGCTTTGGAATTTCTCACCAACAGGTTGTTTTAAGTAATTTGCGCGGAGAGGTATTGGTCGTGGATTATTCACGACATACTTCGGGAAATCTTGAGAATGTCGGAAACGCGCTTCAGTTGAAGGTTTATGTACTGGACGACAGGGATGACGATGCGGCCAGGCATCTGGCGCTTGCGGTGCTTGCCTGCCACGAGATTCCCCGTAGTTTATCCCGTACCTGCAGGTCATGCGGCCCGGGTGCTGGAGGGGAGGATGCCCTGGGGTACGGGGAAATGGGGCTCAAGTACGGGGAGATACGTGACGTTCTCTCGGGGGTACGTGAAGCTTCAATAATCTATTGATGTCGCTTCTTTTTGGGTTCACCGTTGGTTTTAGTCGCCTTTCATAGGCGGTCGCCCCTCGCTAGTTCAATCCGGAGTTTTCCCTCCCCCCCCGATGCCTTCGGGTTGAGCTGGCGAGGGGATTTCTCTGCTCTCGAACCTGTTTTTTGTTGGGGTCGATCACTACACTCTTGTGGCATGGGGGAGAGCATCGGGGATGGCAGGTTGATTGGCCGGGACAGGGCCGTCGATCAGCTCAGCGCTGCCGTCGCCAGCGTCGCCCGCGGCGAGCATCGCTTTGTGGTGGTTGAAGGCCACGCGGGCGTCGGTAAATCCGCCGTCGTTTGGGCTGGACTCCATGCGGCTCAGCATTGGCCGCGCAAGTATGCCTCGCTGGTGCCCACCGACCTCCATGAACTCGGTTCTGCAGCATGCAAGCTCATCCCCGGGATGACCCCGGAACTGGCGGCGGACGTGCCCGTCGCCGTTGACTTTGCCTTGTCCGTCCTCGGCACGTTCGACGAGCCGACCGTCATCATCCTAGAAAACGGTCAGTGGATCGACGCGATCTCCACGGAGATCATGTCGGGGATCCTGCCCTATCTCAGCAACTACCCGGTGTTGTTTATCGGCACTACACGCCCCTCGCTCGAAGATCCGGCGAAACGGTTGATTCACGCAGCGCTCGCGCCCGCGACCACGTCCTACATCGGATTGGCGCCCTTGACCGTCGACGAGAGCCGGGATCTGCTGGCCACACACCTCGGCGTGCCGCTCTCCCCAGCGCTGGCACACCGATTGCACCGCATCACCGGGGGCCTGCCGCTGCTCGTGGAAGACGTCGCCCGCCTGCTGCAGGGAAACCGCCACGACGCGTCCGCTGTCGCGGAAGTTTTCGACGTCTTTGCTGCGCGTTCCTCACGACGCGTTCGCGACTTTGACGCAACGGTGGCCGATGCGCTGACCTATCTCACGCCTGTGGGCCGTCATGTGGTGGAAACGCTCGCCGTGAGCCCGGTCGTCCTCACTCCTGCCCAGCTACGCGCCGCCTGCGGGGTAGAACGCCTCGATCAACGGGAACTGATTGCTCTGCAAGAGGCGGACTTCATCCGCTGGGACGCGCCGCAACGTGGGTTTCGCATTGCCCTCGAACCGATCGCTCAGGCAGTGCGGCAATGGGGCATGGCCCAGGACGAAGCTGTTCAGGGTGTTCTCGCGGCCATCGCCCCGCATCCGGCGGCGGAAGTGATGCGGTTTCTCGAGGGGCCCGCGACCGCGGGCGGCGTCACGACGATTCCCAGCGCCGTAGCGGAGCAAGCGCTCTCGCTCTTGGAGCGCCGTGTGCTCGACCCGCTCATGGAACTTCTGCAGGATTTGGTGCGCACGCACCCGGATGACGCCGTGTTGTCTCTTGTTCTTGCTGTCTGTTGGGACGAGCCCAGGGAGAGCTTCCGTGGCACCATCCGCTATGCGATGCGGGCAACGCGCAGCCCGTTCTTGGCTTCAGTGGCTCGAGCGCTCGAGAGCTTCACGAATGCCCGCTACGAGGCCGCGATCTCCTATCTGTTGGCGGCCGGTGATTCTAAACCGGACCACCCGGCCGCGGCCTATGCGTACCTCCGCGCCGTCGACCGCATCGCACGCACTGATGCGGTGCGCGGAACGCTGCACTTAAGCCACGAGCTGCGCCGGCTGGCCTCAGCACAGCTGCGACGGCTGGAAGAGGAGCTGAGGGCCTCGGATCAGACGGACCTCGACGGATACGTGACTCAGCCTCGGCTCGGTGCGTTGCGGGCGAGCCTTCGGCTGTGGGAAGAATTGGCCGAGCTGGGCCCCGAGTTGGGCCACGTGCGTCCCGGCGAGTTCGCTGACCTGTCCCGTCGCCTCGTCAAACGGCTCGAAGCGGCCCCACACATCGAGGACGATGTGCTGGCCGTGAGGGTGTTTACGGCGGCGCGGGCCCGCGACTTTGGCGATCGGTCTTCCGTCGCCGCCATCCTCGCGCATCGGCCCGTGCTCGAGAACGGGACGGAAGAACTGGTGGCCGACGCCTACGGTCAGTTGGCGTTGACGTACTTCGACGCCGGGCAGTTTGACGGTGCCCAACGGTTCGCAGAGCTAGCCCGGGAACAAGCGTTCGGGACGGGGAACGCGGAACTGTTGCTGACGATGGTGGCCTTGGACGCCCTGGTTCCCGGGACACAGTACGGTGTGGCTGCGGTGAAGCGTACGTTGTCGACAGCGGAACGTGATCCAGAGGTGCGGTGGTACCCCTTCGTGAATTTGGCGACGGCGTACGTGCGGGCTTGGGCGGCCACGGCCGACGGCGATCACGAGGAAGTCGTGGCGTCCCTCCTGCCCGTGTCCGACAACGTCCTCGGCTGGCAGCCCCTAGGCATGGCCGCGCTGACGCTCTTGGCGCGCTCGCAGTACTACGCCGGCGGAACGAGTGTCGCCACGGATTCACTGGGGCTTCTCCACAACCATCGCGTCGCGGCAACCGAGGCCGTCACTGCGTTCGTCACCGCCTACCTGCGTGCCCTGTCTACTGCGACGGACGATCCGCAGGCTGCAGCGCGGCACTACTCGATGGCGCTCGGTGCCTCCGCAGAGATTCCCAACATTGTGACGGAACAACCAGACGGGCGTGGTGGTGGCCTGCGTATCTACCGCGCGTTGGCGGCCTATGACTTCGGGCGCCTCATCGTGGAATCGGGCACAGCCCTGCAGGCCTACGCCAGCGAGGCCCTGCGGGGGGTTCTCTGCGCGGACCAGCTGTGGATCAGCTGTCATGCGACAACGCTTCGGGCCGGAAACTCGGCGCTGATCGGGCGGCTTCGGGAGCTAGCAGTTCATTCCACGAGCCTGGACGAGCCGTCCGAATCGAACGGGGTGGTTGCCGATGCACCCCAAGGATCGTCGGCAGATCTCACGGTGCTGTCGCGTCGCGAACGAGAGATCGGGACTCTCATTGGGCGCGGACTGATGAATCGGGAAATTGCAGATCGGCTCGTCATTTCTGTCAGGACCGCCGAGTACCACGCGGCCAATATCGCGAAGAAGCTGCGGGTCGATTCCCGGGCCGAGGTGCGGCAGATTTTTTCCGGGGGGCGGCGCCGGTGAACCGGTCTGTCATGTCACGCGACGAGCGTCGCGTCGGTTAACGGGAGCTCGGTTCGCTGGCGTCGTTCTGAGGCGACGGCGCGTCGTTCTGGCGCCCAGAAGCGGCGGCCTCGCTCGGGGTCACGCGACGGGGTCTGGTGCCCGGCAGGGTTTCCCGGTACGCACGGGATGCGTGACCAGCGTCGAGATGCTCGGTGATCAGCCGGCGCGCCCAGTCGATGTCCTCGGACCCCGCGCGTGGCACGCTGAGATGAAATTCGCAGGACTCGCAATGCACCTCGTAACGGGCTGCGGCAGCCCGCGCGCGGCGAGTGCGGACGAGGGTCCAGGCCAAGACCGTGACGGCGGCAATCGCAGCTGATCCCAGCAGAATGTCGAGTAGTCCCATGCCCTCATAGTGTCGGTACGGGAGCTTTCGTGACGCCGTCGCAGTCAATGCCCGAAAGGTTTAACCTCAAAATTCACCCCTTGCCGCCGCACAGTGTGATCGGCCCCATATCACCTGCCGGCCACACGGCACATGATCGCTATGCCTGTGGCGCTGCGATCTGGCCCCGTGTGGCGGGGGTCTCGAGTTGGGCTGCGAGCCGCGGGCTGCTAAGATTGAGAGCTGTTGTGCATACCCGTGCCTGACATCCCGCATTTCACGTGACGGCCTCGTTGCAGGGCCCTGGTCGGTGAAGTGTGCAGGCGTTATATGGGAACCGGTTGGAATCAGTCCTCACCTGATGAACTGGTTGAGCGCTACTCGTAACACAGTGCGTGTGTCACCCGACGGATCTCACAGCCGTCGCGGCAGGCGTACTTGACCAGTAACCAAGGAAACGAAGGCAATTACCGTGCGTACGTACACCCCGAAGCCCGGCGACGCAGATCGTCAGTGGCACGTCATTGACGCCACTGATGTCGTTCTGGGCCGTCTCGCCAGCCAGACCGCAACTCTGCTGCGCGGCAAGCACAAGCCGACCTTTGCTCCTCACCAGGACATGGGCGACTTCGTGATCATCGTTAACGCCGAGAAGGTCGCCCTGACCGGCGCCAAGCTCGAGCAGAAGCGCGCATACCGTCACTCCGGCTACCCGGGTGGTCTCAAGTCCGAGACCTACGCTGAGCTGCTGGAGAAGAACCCGGTGCGCGCCGTGGAGAAGGCCATCAAGGGCATGCTCCCGAAGAACAAGCTCGCCGATCAGCAGATGGGCAAGCTCAAGGTTTACGCTGGCGCCGAGCACCCGCACGCCGCCCAGCAGCCCAAGGCATTCGAAATCACCCAGGTCGCACAGTAGCGCTGGGCCCCGAACAAGAGACTAGTTTTCAAGGAGAATCGTGGCTCAGAATACTGAAGAGCTGAACGTGAACGAGGACACCCCCTCGACTTACACCACCGAGTCTGCCCCGGCTGAGGAGACCGTCGCCACGGAGCGTCCGGCCCTCACCATCGGCGGCTCCGCCGTCGGCCGTCGCAAGCAGGCCATTGCTCGCGTGCGCCTGGTTCCCGGCTCCGGCCAGTGGACCATCAACGGCCGTTCGCTGGAGGACTACTTCCCGAACAAGCTGCACCAGCAGGACGTCAACGAGCCGTTCAAGCTCCTCGGCCTCGAGGGCGCCTACGACGTGCAGGCCAACATCACCGGCGGCGGCGACTCCGGTCAGGCCGGTGCCCTGCGCCTCGGCATCGCCCGCTCGCTGAATGAGATCGACCGCGAGAACAACCGTCCGGCCCTGAAGAAGGCTGGCTACCTGACTCGCGATGCTCGCGTGATCGAGCGCAAGAAGGCTGGCCTCAAGAAGGCACGCAAGGCCTCGCAGTTCTCGAAGCGCTAAACCCGCTTTCGGCCGCCACTTCTTTGGCGGCCATCGAAGGCCCGGCAGTGGATTCCGCTGCCGGGCCTTCGCGCGTTGATACGCCGTGGCACTACCTCATCATCTGAAGAGTGCCAGCAGCGGATGAGATCCTTCAGCTCCCGTGCGGCAAAAGCGTTCAGGCCCTGGGGCACGCGCTGTGCGTGCCCCAGGGCCTGAACGCTTTCGTGTTGTTTGCTAGCGCGCCCCGTGAAGCTGCTCGGTCGCCTCGCCTTCCTCGGAGTCTGAGGATTCCCCTTCCTCGAGGGGATCGCGCTCGACGTCCTCGGCGGAGGCCGCCGAAGACCCAGCGGCAGGAACGTGGCCCAGCAGGCTGGTCAGCGTGCCTGCGGCTGCCGCGCGGGCATGTAGCGACTCGACGAGCTCGTCCCACACCTCTTGCAGAACGACGTATTCCGGTCGCCACGGTTTGGCAGGGCCTGCCCAGTGAATCAGCCACGGATCCTCTACCACTTCTTGCTGCGGTACGGAGTTCCACCGGATATCTAGCACGGTGCGCTTCGGGCCGGTGTAGCAGTTCAGGATTTCTTGGTCATTCATGCCGAACTCGCCCGCCATGCCGACGTAGCGGTGGCAGAAGTCATCCTTCCGCATATGAGCCAAGTCCATGACCAAAATGCCGGCGTTGAACGTTGTGAAATCGTACGGCATCATCTCGTGCATACCGCGGCGTAGTCGAGCCGCTGTCGTCCGGTCCAACCGGTTGGCGGCCCGGTAAACGTTGCCGAACCCTGACTCAGCCCAGCTGGCGCGCGACGAGCGCGCGGCAATTGGGTTTTCCCCGAGGTCGGTATTGTACAGGTCCGCGATATCGGCCAACGTCACCGCGTCAATGTCGTGATAGACCACGCGGTCAAGGTCGGGTAGCAGTAGTGGCAACAGCAGGCGGTCCATCGTTGAGACGGTGATGTGCTGCAACATGCCAGCGATGTCGCCGTACTGCACCCGGTCGCAGGGTAAGAAGGTGAATCGAGCCTGCGGGAAGGTCTCGGCCAGCGCGGCGAAGTAATCCGGGCGCAGGTCCCGCGTGAGGACCCAGAAGTGCACGGGCTGGGAGGCGTTCTTCAGAATCGACTCGACGACTACGGGTACCTCGTAGCGGAGGTTCGCGTCCGTCGCTAGGGCGACGTGGACGTCGTCGGGTTGGGCCGGTTCGGTGGTGGAAATGCCGGAGGCGAAGTCAGCCCGGCCCTCCAGAATGGTTTGGCACGCCGAGGCAACATCAAACTGCGGTTTCGGCAGCTCGAACGGCTGGGACGCGTACTCGTTCGCGGCCGCGACATCATCAGCGGTGAGTTCGCGCCAATGGGTGTATACGGCGTCCCGGTCCGCTCCAGAAAGAATCAGCCGATAGACCGACTCGAGCTTCGCCCGCAGACCGTTCTGGATCGCTGCCAGATCCGGCGAGCCAGGGGTGAGGCCATGGAGTCCATCAAACCGAACATCGCCGTCCCGCCCCGGCGTGAATTCCACCGTGCAGCCGAGCGCGGTGGCCGGCAGATAGCAGTGCAGGCGGGAGGTGATGACTTTGCCGTAGTAGCGGTAGCGGTCCAACAGTTCGAGGGCCTCGCGGACATTTGGCCCAAGAGGTGAGCGCCCGACTTCGGGGGAGGCCTGCGTAATGACGTCGACCGTGCTGCCGGCGGGCACCAATGCGCGAATGTCGCTGGTGAGGTTCTTATCCACGACGGCGACCCGCTCAGGGTCCTGCACGCCGGAGGGATCCTCGAAGACCGCATCCACCGTGGTGGTGAGGCAGCCGGAGAAGAACGCCTCAACGCCGACACCGCGCAGCAGGTAGACCGTGGTCCAGTCGCGGCAGCCGATGGGGCCGTGCTTCTTGAGGTAGGCAATCGCCGCGTCCGTCAGCATCTCGCGTCGCTGGATATGGAAGGAGACAAAAATCGGGTTCACGTTCTCGGCGAACGGAAAATTGAACTCACCCTTGAACGGCGGGTGCATGTACCAGCCGAACGCCAGCATCCACGTGTTATCCGGGATGTGGTTGTGGCCGGTGTCGTCCCGGTCCAGGCGTACCAAGTTGGCCTTCGCCGGTGTCTCGAGCTCCGAGCGGAACTCACCACGAGTGCGACTCTGTAGCAGCTCCGCGGTGGACGTCAGGTCCTCGTGGCCGTGGAACTCCAGATTCGTGAAGCGGGTGAGGTGGGTCATGGACCCGATGGTTTGGATGTAATCGCCGATGTTGGCCGATTGACGCGTAAAGTCTGCGTGCTTGTAGTCGAGGACGCCGATGTTGACGGCGTCGTCGTGCCACGCGGGCTGGCCTGCCGCCTCACGATCAGTCATCTCGAACCAAGACTGCAGCCACGCATACTCGTCCAGAGCGCGCGCGGAGAGCGCTGGGGCGTCTGCGCGGTCGGCACGCAACTGGTCATACAGAGTCCGCGCAAACTCGTCCTGATGCTCGCGCAGGGCCAGCGCCACGGCCTCAAACCGGAGCTCGTCCGTGGCGAGCAACTGCGCTGCATGTTCTTGAGTGGAGGCGACCGCGGCGGCCGGATCCCGACGGAACTGCACATCCATCCACTCAGCCGGGACCAACCGTGCGGCCTCGTCCGGGGTCAACGCATCGAAATGATGCTCCGCCAGTTCAATCAGGCTCTGGTACATGGCGACCAGCCCCACGGCGGCGTGGCCGAGGCCTTCAGTGCCTTCGTACTTCAGCAGCGAGTGGCCGATCGAGCGGGCACGCACGTGCTGCTTGTTTGCGAGGAGCTTGCGCACCATGCGCATGATCGCCACGTCGAGGGGATTGCCGTGCTCCAGTTCCTGCCCCAGCACGGCCTGACCCCCCAAGGACTTAATCGCCTTGAGCGCATGACGGCGTGCTTGGGCTGGAGTCTGGGTCCGGCTCAGAGGCATCTGGACTTGCGTGAGGCCGGAGGAGACCGCTGAGCGGAACAAGCGAGCATCCGCGAGCTGCTGCTGCAAACGCTCGATCTGCCCCTCAAGGCGGCGCACCTCGGCATCGCTGGGACGGCCGCCCTGCTGCTCGCGGGCTTCTTGGGCACGGTCGACACCGGAGGTGATTTTGTTGAGAGTAGCTCGGGCGAGACGCTTCCCCTGCGTCATGGCGGTGGCGCGCAGGCGCGCCAGCGGCAAGTTTTCCTGCCGGTCGGTCATGTGATGACTTCCTGTTCGTGGGCAACATCAACTTCGCGGGATTCTCCGCACAAGCGTTTGGATACCACGGTACCGCTCACGGAGGCTGGCACGTCGGATATCCCTCGAGGAGCGGTAAATTGGAGGCCATGACCATTTCCCCTGAGCTGGATGCTGCTGAGGATCGCAGTGCGCTACCGACGCTGGTGAGTTTCTACGCGGGAGACCGCTATTACTACGACGCCGCGGAGTCCCTACGCGCCGACTGCGAGCGGCTCGGCATGCCCCACCACATCGAAGAATTGCCTGCTGAGAATCTCGATTGGGGCGCCATCACGCGCCTCAAGATCGACTTCTACCGACGCATGCACGCCCAGTTCGGTGCCATTCTGTGGGTCGACGTCGATACGCGCTTGGTGCGGTTGCCACGGGAGCTCGCCGGTGGCGGGCTAGACCTCGTGGGTTTCGGCGGACGCTATCAGTACATCCGCAACTATGATCCTTTTCACACGACGCGATTTTGGGTTCCATCCTTCCTCTACTTTGGCAACACGCCCGGCGCCACGGATTTCTTGAACCTGATGGGGGATATCGAGGCGGAAACCACCGAGACCGTTACCGACGACTACGTCTTGCACGAGGCGTGGCTTCGCCACGAGGACATGCTCAACGTCGGATTCCTCGCCCCCGACCTCGTGGCGCGTCCGGCCGAGCCAATCAACGAGAAGCACGTTTTCGTGCACGGAGACAGCGGAAACGTCTCTTCTTTCCGTGGCAAAGTGGCACAGCACCAGCGCTCGGTGGACAACCCCGTGGTCCGGGCCCGTGTGTTCTGCGCCGAAGCCGTGGACGCGATGAAGGCCGGCTCACGCGCGGATGCGGTCTGGCTGAGCCGCCGCGCGCTGGCCACCAAGCCGGACGATTCCCCCGCAGCGATTCAGCTGTCCCGTTACCTCAAGATCGTCAAGCAGCCGCAAGAGGCGCTCGAGGTCCTAGAAGACCAGCTGGCTGACTACCCGCAACTGGATGCGTCTCGGCTCGAGCTGGTGTCTCGCCTCGCCGAGCGGCGCCGTTACGCCGAAGCGCGCGAGCAGTGCCGGCGCCTGATGCAGAGCGAGGATCCGACTGTGGCGGCGCGGGCGAGGTCGACTGACGACGACGTGGCGCGTGAAGAGCGGGCCGCAGCGGCCGGGCTCTCCGCGGCTGATCGTCCACGCATGTGGTGGATGAAGACGCCTTATCCGGGCAATTTTGGGGATGTGCTGAGTCCGTGGATGGTCGAGTGGGTCACGGGCAAGCCGCCCGTCTTCGGCCAGCGTGGTGACAGCCTGCTCGCTATCGGATCGGTCATCAAATTCGCCACGGCAAAGTCGATGGTGTGGGGAGCTGGCACGCCCCGGCGCGGTGACCCGCTGTCCCCGGAGGCGCGTTACGTGGCCGTGCGCGGCCCCATCACCCGGGAGGAAATCCTCGCCAACGGCGGGGACTGTCCGGAAGTCTATGGAGACGCCGGGCTGCTGTTACCCCGTTACATCCCCGCGGCGGCTGAGAAAACGCACGAGGTCGGCTTCATCCGCCACGTCACGCAGGAGAATCTGGAACTGGAGCTGGAGGGCGTCCTCGACATTCGCCTCGCGGGCGTGGGGGAGGACTTCCTGCGCAGCGTCGTTGAGCAGATCACGTCGTGCCGACGCATCATCTCGACGTCGTTGCATGGGGTCATCGTCGCCAACGCCTATGGCATTCCGGCGCGCTGGGCAGTCATCGGGGACGCGTCGGAGGCCATTGCCGGCGACGGGACGAAGTTCGAGGACTACTTCCGTTCGGTGGGTCTGGAATTGCAGACACCGTTGGAGCTCAGTCGTGAGACGCGAATCACTCCGGAGCTAGCGGCGGATCTCCCACCACGCGTCGAGCTCGATTTTGACGCTGAGGCCCTGATCAACGCGCTACGGTCAGGGCTGGAGCAGTAGGAGCTGACGGCCACCCGGGCGGTGGTGGAAGTGCCTCCAGCACCGCCCGCGGGGCCCAGAGGTCAGTATTTTTCAGTTGTGGGCTCTAGGATAGGCAAATCATGAGCAGACTATTTGGTACGGACGGTGTCCGTGGAAAAGCGAACGGGCTGATCACTCCGCAGCTAGCGATGTCGCTGGCGCAGGCGGCCGCCGTCGTGCTCGGTTTCAATCAGGTCGAGGCCGGCAAGCGGCCGGTGGCGGTCATCGCCAAGGATTCGCGCATTAGCGGCGATTTCATTTCGGCGGCGATCGAGTCTGGCCTCGCTGCGGCGGGCGTCGATGTGTACGACGCCGGAACGCTGCCAACGCCAGCGGCCGCCTACCTCGTGGCGGATCTGGACGCTGACTTCGGCGTGATGGTTTCGGCCTCTCACAATCCTGCGCCGGACAACGGTATCAAGTTCCTGGCCCGAGGCGGTCAGAAGCTGGATGACGCGTTGGAAGACGCCATCGAAGCTCAGCTGGAGCTTGAGCCACCGCGCCCCTTCGGCGGGGAGGTCGGGCGGATCCGGCGCTTTGCCGACGCCGAGGACCGGTATGTGGTGCACCTGCTGAGTACCATGCCGAACCGGCTGGGCGGGCTTAAAGTGGTCCTCGACTGCGCCCACGGCGCGGCCAGCGGCTGCTCACCGGAGGTGTTTAAGGACGCCGGCGCGGACGTGGTCGTCATCGGGGCGGATCCGGATGGCGTGAATATCAATGCGGGCTATGGATCTACCCATCTGGAAAAGCTGCAGCGGGCTGTCGTTGAGCAAGGGGCGGACCTCGGGATCGCGCACGACGGCGACGCGGACCGTTGCCTAGCCGTCGATCACGAGGGATCGGTCGTCGATGGCGATCAGATCATGGCGATCATGGCCACCACCTTGAAGGAGCAGGGCAAACTCACCAAGAACACGCTGGTGGCCACGGTGATGAGTAATCTGGGCCTCAAGCTCGCGATGGAAGCCGCCGGCATCGACATCGCGGAAACCGCGGTCGGCGACCGCTACGTGCTGGAGGCCATGCGAGCCCAGGGCTACAACTTGGGCGGCGAGCAGTCGGGGCATGTGATCTTCGCGGACCATGCGACGACGGGCGACGGAGTCCTCACGGGCCTCCACATCGCGGCCCGGGTGGCCGCGACGGGCAAGTCGCTCAAGGAGCTTGCGGCCGTCATGGAGGTCTTGCCGCAGGTGCTGATCAACGTCAACGACGTCGACAAGGCGGCCGTGGCGTCCAACGCCGTGGTGTCCGCCGAAGTCGCGGCCGTGGAAGCTGAGCTGGGGGACAACGGGCGCGTCTTGCTCCGCCCATCCGGCACGGAGCCCGTGGTGCGCGTCATGGTTGAAGCCACGGAGAAGCCGACGGCGGAACAGATGGCGCGGCGATTGGCCACCGTGGTCCAAACCGAGCTGGCGCTCGCCGGCGCCTAGGCAAGACAGCACGCGCAGGAGGGCGGCTCGAATCGGGCCGCCCTCCTGCGCGTGTGTAGTGTTGCGGGGCTAGCGCTGCCGGCGCTGTTCCATCCATTGTCGGCCCGCGGACGGCAGGCGCATGGCAAAGCGCGCGATGCGGCGAAGACGGGCGAGGGCGAGTGTTCGGGCCGGGGCATCGAGCAGGCGAAGGTCAGTCGCCGCGAGCTGCTCGCGGCTGGGGAAGAGTCCCTGCAGGACGTACTTGGGACGCCGAGCCCAGGGCAGTGAGTGCAGGTGCAGCAAGCGAAAGACCCCGGGCTCGGTGACTTCTGTGCGACGCAACCATTCCAAGCTCGGTGCGGGGAACGTGCCGCGATCGGCGTTGGGGTATGCCTCGCGAGCGAAAGCCCGCAGGGGGCCGAGAGAGCCGGTTCGCTGAGCCAGGTCCCGAAGATCTTCCCAGTCGGGTCGCGGGGCCTCTGAAATGAGAAAACGCCGCTCGGAGATGTTGATGGGCTTGTTGTGTTCCCGCAGGGCGTGCAGCGCCTGAATGAGGTACGTTGCGGTGGGATCTAGGGCCCACACGGCTCGCGCACCCAGTGTCGTTGAGCGTCGACGCTCCCAGAGCGCCTCAAAGACGCTCGAATCCTGAGATTCGAGGCCGGGATAGGCGTAGTGCACGTCAATATCGCTGGGCCACTGGGGGTGGTACATGGTGACCGAGTGCAGTGGATGCTCGCCGTCGTGCGTGGTCGGCCGTCGCCGCCAGCCCCGTTGGGAGAGTGCCTCGACCATGACGGGCAGCGAGTCGCGTTCGACGAGCAGGTCAACATCACTCGACGGGCGTTGAGACCGGATTCCGAGCTCGGTCGCGGGAGGGCCCTTCAGGATGAGAGCGCGCACTGCGTGATCCTCTGCCACGCGTGAGACCAGCGCGGCGGCGAGGGGAACGGCCTCGTCCATCCTGAGGTCCACGCGTCCTCCAACTCTTTCGGCTCAAGTTTCCCTCAGACTACCCGTGACCGGCGCCGCTGGCATGCAAAAAGGCTGGTGGGGCCGTCATGTGGCCCCACCAGCCTGGTGGTCAAGGGGTGGTTACTTCGCGGTTTTGAGGGAATCGCGGATCTCGGTGAGGAGGGCGACTTGAGGATCGACGGCCTCCTCCTCGTCGTCGAGGCCGATGCCCAGCCGGCGGTTGCGAGCCTCGATCATCTTGTTCATCGGAATGACCACCACAAAATAGATGGCTGCGGCGATCAGCAGGAAGTTGACGATGGCCGTCAGGACGGCACCGATGGCGATCTCATTGCCATTGAGGGTGACGAGGAGGAACTCGTCGAAGTTCGGGGACCCGACGAGCGCGGAAATCAGTGGCATCAGCACGCGCTCCACGAGCGCGGTCACGACGGCGCCGAAGGCGCCTCCGAGGACCACTGCGACGGCAAGGTCAACGACGTTGCCCTTCATGATGAATTCTTTGAATCCGTGAATCATGGTTCACAGATTACAGCGGCATAGACCGAACTCACTAGAGATACTTGGTTAAATCTTGCGTAAGAGCATTCTCCTGATGGAATGGTCCGCATCCTTGCTTAGGACCAGCTGGGCCCGTCCGCGGGTGGGCAGCACGTTCTCTCGCAAGTTCGGCTCGTTGATGCGCCGCCAAATATCGAGGGCCGTGGCTCGGGCCTCTTCATCCGTCAACGTCGAGTAGCGGTGGAAGTAGGACGCCGGATCAGCGAACGCGCCGCTGCGCAGCTTCATGAATCGCTTGACGTACCACTCCTCAATATCCTGCGTCCGGGCGTCAACGTAGAGGGAAAAATCGAAGAAGTCACTGAGCGCAAGTCCCGCCGTTCCATTGGTTCGGATGCGAGCCGGTTGGAGGACATTGAGCCCCTCGACGATGAGCACATCCGGCTTGCGGACCACCACCTCTTCGTCGTCAAGGATGTTGTAGGTCAGGTGGGAGTACATCGGGGCGCGAACTTCTTCCGCACCTGACTTCACCGCGGCAACAAAACGCAGCAGCGCACGGCGATCGTAAGACTCCGGGAAGCCCTTCCGGTGCATGATGCCGCGGCGTTCCAGCTCCTCATTGGGGTAGAGGAAGCCGTCCGTGGTGACCAACTGTACGTCCGGGGTGTCCGGCCAACGGCGCAGCAGCTCACGCAGCACGCGCGCGGTGGTCGACTTGCCGACGGCAACGGAGCCGCCGACGCCGATGACGAACGGGGTGCGCTGCGTGGCCTCGCCGAGGAAGGTGCTGGTCACGCGATGAAGGTGACCAGCCCCCTGCACGTAGAGATAGAGCAGGCGGGAGAGCGGTAGGTAGACCTCGCGGATCTCGGCCAAGCTGAGTTGTTCCCCCAACCCGCTGAGCCGATCCAGATCGTCCATATTTAATGGCTGCTCGATGGAATGAGCCAGACGCGACCACGTCTCGCGTTCGAGTTCGATGAAGGGGGAGACGCCGTTGTCATTTGCCCGGGAATCAGTCACCCGCAACATTCTGCCAAAGGCTCACGCGCACACTAAACCGTGTCGCAGATGCCCTCCCCGTGGGGACAATGAGGGGCGGTACCCTTGAGGGCATGTGTGGAATCGTTGGTTATGTTGGCGGTGCGTCGAAGTCTTCTGGTGCTCATGGTGCTGTGGATGTGGTGTTGGAGGGGTTGCGCCGGTTGGAGTATCGGGGCTATGACTCGGCTGGTGTTGCGGTGTTGGGTGATGGTGGTCTTGAGTTTCGGAAGAAGTCGGGCAAGCTGACGAATCTGGTGGGGGCGATTGAGGCCTCCCCGTTGCCGGTGTCGTTGACGGGTATTGGTCATACGCGGTGGGCGACCCATGGTGGGCCGTCGGATGAGAACGCGCATCCGCATGTGGCTGATGAGGGCCGGTTGGCGTTGATTCATAACGGGATTATTGAGAATTTCGCGGAGATCAAGCAGGAGTTGCTGGCCGCGGGCCACGAGTTCGCCTCGGAGACGGATACTGAGGTTGCTGCGGTATTGCTCGCGGAGGTGTATCGGGGTGAGGCTGCCGGGGATTTAACGCGTTCGATGGAGTTGGTCTCGCAGAAGCTCGAGGGTGCGTTTACGTTGTTGGCGGTGCATGAGGAGCATCCTGGTGTGGTGGTTGCTGCGCGCCGGAATTCGCCGTTGGTGGTGGGTTTGGGTCAGGGGGAGAATTTCCTGGGCTCGGATGTGTCGGGCTTTATTGATTTCACGCGGCGTGCGGTGGAGTTGGGTCAGGATCAGATCGTGACGATTACTCCGGAGTCGCATCGGATCACTGATTTTGAGGGCAACCCTGCTGAGGGTAAGGAATTCACGGTGGATTGGGATGCTGCGGCCGCGGAGAAGGGTGGTTTTGCCTCGTTCATGGAGAAGGAGGTCCATGATCAGCCGGCGGCGGTGGCGGATACGTTGTTGGGTCGGTCGGATTCTGAGGGCCGGTTGACTCTGGACGAGCTGCGCATTGATCCGGGCCAGCTTAAGCGGGTCAATAAGATCATTGTGTTGGCGTGTGGGACGTCGGCGTATGCGGGGTCGGTGGCGAAGTACGCGATTGAGTCGTGGTGCCGGATCCCGGTGGAGGTGGAGCTCTCTCATGAGTTCCGGTATCGGGAGCCGATCGTGGATGCGGACACGTTGGTGGTGTCGATCTCGCAGTCGGGCGAGACGATGGATACGTTGATGGCGGTCCGGTATGCGAAGGAGCAGGGGGCGAAGACCCTGTCGATTTGTAATACGAATGGGTCCACGATTCCGCGCGAGTCGGACGCGGTGCTGTATACGCATGCGGGTCCGGAGATCGCGGTGGCTTCGACGAAGGCGTTTTTGGCGCAGATTGTTGCGACGTACATTCTTGGCCTGTACTTGGCGAGCCTGCGGGGGAACCTGTTTACCGGTCAGATCCGGGACATCATGGCGGATCTGAATAAGATTCCGGGCAAGATCACGGACATCCTGGACCGCGAGGACGAGATCAAGGAGTTGGCTCGTTCGATGAAGGACGAGGCGTCGGTGTTGTTCCTGGGCCGGCATGTGGGGTACCCGGTCGCGATGGAAGGGGCGTTGAAGCTCAAGGAGATCGCGTACATTCACGCTGAGGGTTTCGCGGCGGGCGAGTTGAAGCACGGACCGATCGCGTTGATCGATGACGGGCAGCCGGTGTTCGTCGTGGTCCCGTCCAAGCGGGGCCGGGACTCGTTGCACGCGAAGGTCGTTTCGAATATTCAGGAAGTCCGGGCCCGTGGGGCACGCACTCTGGTCATCGCGGAAGAGGGTGACGAGGCGGTGCGGGAGTACTCCGAGTTCGTGTTCTATGTCCCGGAGACCCCGACCCTGCTCATGCCGTTGCTGACCGTGGTCCCTCTACAGATCTTCGCTTGCGAACTCGCCTCCGCGAAGGGCTACGACGTGGACCAGCCCCGCAACCTCGCCAAATCCGTCACCGTCGAATAATCGCCCATGATCGTCGGAATTGGTGTGGACGTGGTGCAGGTGTCCCGCTTCAAGCAGCAGCTCGAGCGGACCCCTGCACTGCGCGAGCGGCTTTTTGTCCCCGCGGAACGGGACCTGCCTCTGAGATCATTGGCGGCTCGCTTCGCCGCGAAAGAAGCCATTGCGAAGGCGCTCGGCGCTCCGGCGGGCATGAACTGGCAGCACTGTCAGGTGGTGAAGGACGACGCGGGTGACCCCCATGTTCTCGTCGATGGAACGGTGGCCGACGTGGCGGCACGGAAAGGCGTCCAGAAGTGGCATCTCACCATGAGCCATGACGGGGACTTGGCCACCGCCATGGTGGTCGCGGAACGCTTGTCATGAGGCCGGTCTTTACCGGAGCTGAGGTGCGTTCCGCCGAACAGCCTCTCCTCGACGCGGGGCTCGGACCTGAGCTCATGCGACGAGCGGCTCACGGCTTGGCCCAGCACGTCATCGAGGTGTTGAAGGGGACGGTTTCCGCGGGCCAACTCGCCGAATCCCGCGATCGCCGGGGGCGACGACGGCCCCACGCTGCCCGCATCTACGGCGCCCGCGTTGCCGCGTACGTTGGAACGGGAAACAACGGCGGCGACGCACTCTACGCGCTCGCTACCTTGCGTCGGCGCGGCGTGCACTGCGTCGCCCTGCTGACCGGCGAGCGGTGCCACGCGGCTGGACTCGCCGCATTGCGATCCGCCGGTGGCCGCGCACTGTCGATCAGCGATCCGGAGGCACCGGCTGTCCTAGAGCGAGCCGACGTCGTCATCGATGCCATGCTCGGCACCGGATCGCGCGTGACGGACGAGCCTCGCCCCATCGAGTTGATCGCACCCGCGGAGCACGTTCACATCGTTGCGTGTGATCTGCCCTCCGGTGTTGACGCCGCCACGGGCCGCGCAGAACCCGGGGCCCTGAGGGCGGACAGCACGGTGACGTTCGGTGCTGTGAAGTGTGGACTCGTGATGGGAGAGGGGCGACAACTCGCCGGCGAGGTGCGGGTGGTCGACATCGGGTTGAGGCCCTATCTCCCGGAGGCCCGGGTGCAGCACGTGGAGGTTCACACAGCGGCTTGTTCCGACTCCGCCCCACCGTGGAACGCGCACAAGTATTCTCGTGGTGTCGTCGGACTCATCGCCGGATCCGAACAGTATCCCGGAGCCGCGGTCCTCACCGCGCGCAGTGCGGTCAACGCGGGCATCGGGATGCTCGTGGCGTGCCCGCCGGAGGGTGCCTCGACAGTACGCCAACTGCTTTTGGGTGCACTGCCGGAGGTAGTGGTCTCGGAACACGCCGACGACGGCGTCAGGGAACGCATCAGTGCCTGGGTGCTGGGGCCGGGCGTGGGTGAGGACCAACGCCTTCGGGACGCCGTCGTGCAGGTCCTAGATTCGGGGGCGCCGGCTGTGCTGGATGCCAGCGGACTGGCCTACACCGGGCCCGGCGCTGCGGCGGGCCCGCTGCTCCTGACGCCGCATGCTGGGGAGCTGACGGCGCTGCTCACGCGGTGCGGAGAGCACGTGACGGCGGCTGACGTGGCAAAGGATCCGTTGCGGTGGACTCGGCGCGCGGCGGAAGCCTACGGGGCCGTCGTGTTGCTCAAGGGGCCGGAGACGGTGATTGCTTCGCCCGCTGGGCACTGCCGCGTGGTGACGGGAGCTCCTTCCACGCTTGCTACGGCGGGGAGCGGCGATGTCCTCGCAGGCCTTGCGGGTGCGGAAATGGCTCGGGATCGGGAGCTAGTGAACGGCCCAGGCACCGCTACCGATGAACGGGTGGCCGGCCGTCTGATGGCCGCCGCGGTCACGGCGACGGTGCGTCACGCGCGCGCTGGCCTCGCACTGGGCGCCCATGGATTCGCTGCTTCCGGCCTCGCGGCCGCTCTTGGTGCACCCTCGGCTTAGTACGCGCCGGACTTACTGAAGACCGCCTTGGCCGTCTTGAGAATGATGATGAAGTCCTGGGTCAGGGACCAATTCTCCACGTAGTAGAGGTCTAAGCGCACCGATTCGTCCCAGGTCAGGTCCGAGCGACCACTCACCTGCCACAAGCCGGTGATACCTGGAGTGACCATGAGCCGGCGATGGACGAAATCCTCATACGTGTCGACTTCTTGGGGTAGCGGAGGGCGTGGGCCTACCAGACTCATTTCGCCTCGGAGGACGTTCCAGAGCTGCGGAAGCTCGTCGATGCTGCAGCGCCGGATGAAGGCGCCCAGCTTCGTAATGCGCGGATCCTGCTTCATCTTGAACAGGACGCCGTTGCCTTCTGATGCGGCGCGTAGTTCGGCCAATCGCTGCTCGGCGTCCACCACCATCGAACGGAACTTGTGCATGTAGAAGGGGCGCCCATCGATACCGATGCGCCGCTGGTGAAAGAACACGGGCCCCGGGTCATCAAACCGGATCAGCACGGCCAAGAGCAGCATGAAGGGCGCCAAAATGACCAAGCCGAGCGCCGCGAAGAAGACGTCGAAAGCGCGCTTGGCGAACCGCTTGATGCCTTTCAGCTCAGGAGCCGAGACGTGGATGAGCGGTAGACCAGCAATGGGTTGGGTGTGGATGCGAGGACCAGCCACGTCCGTGAGTGCTGGCGCCATGATCATCTGCACGCCGCGGGCCTGAAGTTCCCAACCGAGCCGGCGCACGAGGGCAGGTGCTAGGGACGAACCGCTGGAAATTGCGACGGTGTCGGCGTACGCCTCATCGATAGACGTCAGGATGTCACTCAGTGTGGAGCCGCGACTGACGTACTCGAGATCTACGGTGTGGCTTTCGTCGGCGTCGTGCTGTGGCAAGAACGCGCCGACCGGGCTGTACCCGGCGCCGGCATCATCACGCAGGCTACCGGCGAGGTGATTGACGGCCTCGGGGCCACCAATGAGGAGGACCCTTCGCGAAAGCTTGCCGTGATTACGGGCTGCACGGATGTACTTTCTCGCGCCCCAGCGGCCGAAGAGCAGGAGGAGCAGCCCGAGAGGTAGAGCAATGCCCACGTATCCGCGGGCCGTGTCCACACGGGCGGCATAGGACAATATGGCCAGTCCACCGAAGAGGTAGAGGGAAGCTGCGGCCACGCGTTTGTACTCTTCGAGGCCGGCGCCGAGGAACCGATCGTCCCGCGTGTTCCAACCAGTGAGAGCAAGCCACCAGAGGGCCCCGATGGCAATCCCCAGTGCGGCGTAGGAAATGTCAAAGGTGAACGGGAGGGACTCAGAAACTGACGCGTTTGTCGTCGCCCCGAATCTGACCAAGTGGGCAACCACAACTGCAGCCGTGATCATGACTGCGTCAATGACTGCAAGCTGGCGACGCAGTAGAGCACGCCATTGTACGGCAGGCAGTTGAGTTAAGGCCCCCCACTTTGCGCTGCCAGCTATCTCTCTAGAGAGTGACATTCCGTTACCACCACTCGTAGTGCGCATTCCGTTGCTGGTCATCCTATAGCGATAGCGTGGTGCATCACACTTGTTCAACATTCGAGCCCTAGGACCGGAGACGGGCGTAGGGCATGAGCTACGGCTGGTTTAGGTTCCCACTGCTATCGGCCGCTGATCAGCTCGGATGCGTGGCGCCGGTTATGGAAGTGTTGGTCCATAAGCCGTATAGGCTGTTGTCGACTAGTGGAGGGGGCAGGCTTGAAGATTCTGCATGTGACCGAATGCTATGCAGGTGGCGTGAGCCGGGCCATCAACTCTCTGAGTGAAGCCACGAAACAGCATTCGCACTCGATTATCAAGCACGGCGTTGATCGTCCTGAGCCTGAATTATTTGACCGTGTGGAGGATCTCGGTAAAGGTCATCTTCGCCGCTTTCGAGCGGTCTACAGGGCGTTTCGAAGTTTCAGTCCGGATCTCGTGATCGCTCACTCAAGTTGGGCTGGATTCTATGCGAGGAGCACTTTGCCTCCACGGACTGTGCTCTATGAGCCTCACTGTTATGTATTCGATGACCCGGGACGCACCTGGATTGCTCGGCAGACTTACCGTGCGGCTGAGAAGCTATTCGCTCCGCTTTCCCTCGGTACGCTGGTGCTCTCAGAACATGAGGACCGCCTGGCCAAAGAGCTTCATCGACGAGGCAAGCGGTTCGCCCTGCCGAATGCACCCACTCTGCCCGTGCTTGAAAGTGCAGAGCGCCGTAAGACAATGCTCTCTTCGGGATACCTCAATGTCGTCATGGTGGGACGGCTTGCCCCGCAAAAAGATCCGGATTTTTTTGCGTCGGTAGCCCAGTTGGTGCACGGAAGCGGCATTCGACTGACGTGGATTGGCGATGGAGACGCAGCGTATCGGCACAAGCTGGAGGGCGCGGGAGTAGAAGTTACTGGCTGGCTCGACGCCGCTGCGCTTCAGGAGCGGCTGAAGGCGGCTGATATTTACTTCCACTCGGCGTCGTACGAAGGGTTCCCCCTGAGTGTCCTGGACGCTTGGGCGGTTGGGCTGCCCGTCTTCAGCCGCGACATTCCATGTTTTGCCGGTACCGGCGTGAAAACGGTGCAATCCGAGGCCGACGCTGCTCAACTGCTGGTCGGCCTCCAGGGTAATCCCCGGCTTCTCGACGACGCGTACGCTGCCCGGGACGAGGGGATGCGACGCTTTAACTTGCCAGCACAGGCTGCAGCATTTCAGCGTATGCTGAGCGAGCTCGGGTTTAGAACTGACTAAGAACGCTATGAAAATTTATATGCCGAGCCGGATCATCGATCGCCATGTTGGCGGCAACACGACGTATGCACGGAGACTGGCCAGCGGCTTAGTTTCCCGTGGATATGACATCGCCCGCATACCAGCTGGACGTCATCCGGCGCTGACGATGGTTAGCGAATCAATGTTCGGCTTGTTGCCGAAAGCTGGAAGCTCTGTCCTGCACTATGTCGCGGACACTGGCCCTTTGCTCCGCCAGCGTATGCCAACCGTGGTAACTGTGCACGGGGTGGCGAGCAATCGAATCTCGGGGGTGAGGAATCCTCGGGCCGAGACGATCTGGCGCGCCCGCGTGGGCCGTGCGATTGCCTCGACGGACGAAGTTATCACTGTTTCCGAGTCCAGCGCCCAAGACATTGTTGACGTTTTCGGCGTTGAACGGGACCGCATCAATGTGATCCGCCATGGCATGGAAACTCATCTGTTCTCGACCCCGCAGCGGCTCTCGGATCAGATGACAGCTAAAATCCCACGTGAATTCGTGTTGTATCTGGGCAACATCGAACCGCGAAAGAACGTCGACAACCTCGTGGCTGCATTCTCCACGCCAGAAGTAAGTGCGCTGGGCGTTCCCCTGGTCATTGCTGGTAAACCTGCTTGGGACGCCGACGACACCATGAAAAAAATCGAGGCAGCGGCCAACATCATCTATCTCGGTTTCGTGTCGGACGAGGACCGGGTGGCACTGATGCAACAGGCACAAGTCTTCGCCTTCCCCAGTCGATACGAGGGCTTTGGGTTTCCCGTGCTGGAGGCACTGGCAGCCGGAAGCGTTGTGATTACTTCCCGAGCAGGATCGCTGGCTGAGGTCGCCGGTCCCTCGTTAGTCTTTGATTCTTTGGACGTCGACGGCGTCGCTCACGGCATCGTGCGCGCTCTCACCGATACGGTGTCTCGGCATCGTGTCGAAAGGGAAGGCTTGGCCTGGGCCGAATCGTTCTCTTGGGAAGCTAGCATTACCGCGCACGAGTCCGTCTACAATCGTGCAAACATTCGCTGAATAAGCACTGAACTGACGCTGCCGTTCAAGGAGACCACATGCCGATATTTCGTAAACGAGGCAAGGCTGTCCTCTTTGCGCACGTCCCTAAAACCGGCGGCACATCCGTCGAACGACTTTTTCGCAGCTCCGGATGGGAAATATCTCTACTGTTGGAGAAGAACCTCGATGACAAAAGGCACCTCAATTATTATCGGCGTTCGAGCCCCCAGCACATGCAGGCTTCCTTGTTGTCCGAGCGCTTTCGTCTCGAGGCCTTCGATGTCATATTCATGATGGTTCGTGATCCATTGGAGCGATTCCGGTCGGAAATCGCCATGCGCCTGCCTCGAATCACTGATCCAGCGGACCCAGCCTTCAATTCCTTCGGTGATCAGCTACTTCGCGACTACATCGCAGACCCTTACGCATGGGACAACCACCTGCGACCTCAGGTTGATTTCTATTTACCTGGTGCATCGATCTTTAAGCTCGAAGAAGGGATGGGCACTGCAGTTACTTCCTTGCGCGAAGACTTAGGCCTTGACCTTGGCAAGACGGCACCGCATAACAAAGTGCGACGTAGCGCCTTGAAGTCTTCCGACATTGTTCTCTCACCATCACTCGAGCGCCGAGTTGTACAACTTTACGCTCAGGATTACACCACCTTTGACTATGCGCGTCCCATCATCACAAGCTAACGAAAAATAGATACATCACGCACCATGGTGGGGCGCAACGTCGGCCTGTCCGTTGCTTCACTGCCGCTTGAGGAAGGCACGAAATCCTTGGGGGAAGTCTCGAGGACGCGGGACGGCGTCCCATGGCCGGATACCGAGGGTGAGAAGGGCTCCAGCGAACGTGGTGAGGTAGCCCAGTGTCGAAGCCACCGCTGCGCCGGTGGCCCCCGCAATGGCTGTGGCCGGATAGAGCGCGCCGATGCCGACTGCGAGGCCGGCTAGCTGTACGGCGGTCATGCTTTTGCCGCGCTCAGAAGCCACGAGCGCCATGGTGCACACGTGATTTCCCGACAGCGCTACGCCGCCAAGTAGTGCAATTGCTGCGAGAGGTACAGAACCTTTGAACTCCGCGCCAAATAACCACGGAATGCCCCATATCGAGGCAAGCGCTAGGGCGATAGCAAGGCTAAGAGCGACGGCGATAGCCAAGCGGACGGCTTGGGTGTACTTAGCCTTCGATTGCTCAAGAACAAATTCGCGAAAGACGGAGGTGCCTAGGGCGAGTCCGATCGTGACTGGCAGGCTGCCGATAGTTGCTGCCACTGAGTAGAGACCAGTGGCGCCTGCGCCGATCAGCGGGAGGACCAGAAATTGATCGAGCCGGGCGCTAGCGACCTGACCGGCCTGACTGCCCCACAGGGTTGCCCCTTCTCGGAGCAGCGAGAGCTTCTGTGTGGACTGTCCTGAGGGCGTTCGCACCCAGAAGCGCCCGAGAAGGAAGGCCGCGACGGTGCCCGCCGCGTACGCGAAGAGTACGGAAGCGACACTGAGAGCATCGAGGATCCATAGGGTGAGGACGACGGCGAAGTATGCCACTGTTTGGATAGATCCGATCCAGAGAATCCTGAAGTACCGCTTTTCAGCGACCATGACATTGTGGTCGATAGACCAGGAAAACGTGAGTCCGGAAAGAGACATGGCGATGACAAACGCAATTTTGGCGATGTGGTCTAGCTGAGTTAAGACGGTGAAGAGTGGCGCAAGAGCTAATAGTCCTCCGAGGGGCACTGTGCACCAGGTCAGAATGCGCGCAGACCTGACGGCGTCATGACGTTGTGTCTCGTCCACAACGCGACGACGCACTGCTAGTGGCACTCCCAATCCGATAATGACACCCGTAATAGTTACTGCTGCAAGCGCGGCGGCGGTCAGGCCGCGGCCAGTGGGGCCAATGGCTTGGGCAATGATCGGTGCAGTGAAGAGCGAAAGCGATTGTGAACCCAGACGTCCCACGCTGAGGCCGGCCGGGGTGTGAAAGAGGAGATTGATTCGGGTGAGTGCCCAGCGTAAACGTTGCATGGCCATGATTCTTCTCACCGCGCCATCATGGTGGGCGAGAAACGTTCCACGGATCGGCGCAGGCCCCACCGCCTGAGTTCAGCCAGGCGGGCTAGCCGCTCTGTTCTAGGACTAGCACTTTTGGTTAGTGCAGTCCCTGCCAGCGTGACTATGAGGCTTTCAGCACGTGCCAGCAATGATGCCAGGTATCCGCGATGGATGGAGACCAGCCGGAGGTGCGCATCGATGCGGGCTCGTTCAACTAGATGCGAGGCCTTAAGAGATGACGTGCCAGCCTCGTGTTCAATGACAGCCGTCGGTATGAGAGCCAAGCTCGCGCCTCGAGCCTTCGCACGAAGGGATAGATCAACGTCCTCGCCGTAGAGGAAGAAAGCATCATCGAAAGGGCCCAACTCCGTGAGGAGGCGCCGCGGGCCAAACAATCCAGCTCCGCACAAGCGATCAACAGAAACCAGTTGGCCGGCCGTGATCCATTCGGCAAGTTGGGCTCGCCACCTTTTCTTTTTCAATGCAAGTGCGATGGAGCTGAACCACACGTTATAGGCATGCACCTGCGGCACACCATTGTTCACGAGCAAAGCGCCCGTCAGAGCGTTCGCGGTGAAAGGGATCTTGGAATTGATCAGTTGGGTGAAGAAATCGATTCTTGTGCGTGAATCAGGATTCATCAGCAGGATGTAGTCCCCGCTGGCGGCTGCCACGCCCTGATTTACAGCCTGCCCAAACCCAAGGTTAGTGCCGTCGCCGATGACGCGAGCGTCAAAATTTTGCTCGCTGCTGTCAATCAAGCCGCCGTTGTTCACGATGAGGATTTCCGTTGTTACCTCGGCGGCTTGTGCGGCGGCGCGTACGGATTCGATCGACGTAGCGATGAGCTCATGAGGTGTGTTATAAGCGACATAGATAACCGAAATATTCATGTGCTTTGCTGCCTATTAGCGGACGAAATCGCACGGATTTCTTCGAGAATCTCATTGCGGGCGTTAGCAATATTCGATGCGGAATCAGCCAGGCGGGCGTCATATGCGTCGCGCGCTGCGGGATTGGTCAGTAGTTCTTGCAGTTGAGCGAAGACTTTGGAAGGTGGAAAGCTGTTGACCGAATGGACCCAATCACTCAAACCGAGATCGCTGAAGGCGCCAAAGCCTTTTCGTTCGTAAGCGAGGTGGATGACGTAGTGTCCAGCGGCGAGTGCCATGAGCGCTGCGTGCAACCGAACAGCCAAGACGACTCGAGGTGTGCCACCACGAGTCATGAGTTCCTTCCGACTCACGAGACGTCGGGGGCAGAGCGTGGCGGTTGCCGGTCGGTCGTCGTTTCCCCGTGTTGTGCTCTGGATGTAGGCGTCGTAGGTGCCGAGCATTCTAGCTACGCGGTGGATGTCGGCTTTCACGGAGCCATGAACGTCACGAATTGAGAGAACTGGCGTGGGGTCTACCAAGCCGTTAGTTGGGCGTGAAGCTGATGCGGTGGCAGCTGCTAAATCCGGGAATCTCCGGACGTTGATGCCGGCGAACTCATTGAGTGATCGATCATCCCGAACATAGACGCGAGAGACGTTCTTGAGCAAAGTGCGGAAGAGAGCTTGAACGCCAAAGCGGGCTGGCCCAATACTCTGCGGGAGGTAGAACGTTGGTGTGTTTGCGCGTGAGGCGGCCAAGAGTTGGGGGCCGTGAACAAGGAGTGTTTTCAGCGTCTCGACAAGAGTTCCGGCTCTCAGGTAGCCACCGCCGACCGCTATGACGACGTCGAATTTGTTGATGTTCTTCAGCGTGGCGAGTGTTCGGCGATCCCAGCCTCGGACCGTGGGGACCGTGGGCAGCAACGTTGCGTTGAGGTGCCTAAAAGTCTCTGGCTGAGAGGCAAGAATGGTAATGCGGCACTCCCCGAGAGAGTCGGCAATAATTTCAAGTGTCTCGGACACGAGAAGACCGTCTCCGGCATTATGGGCTGAGTATCCGTGCAGAACTAGTACTTCTGGCGCCACTAGGCGTTCCTCCCCATCATGCCGTCATCGACCATGTCCTACCATACCGGGCTGACCATAGACCCGCCCGGTACAGTGCTACTGGAATAGATGCCGCGTGACAACTGCACGACCACGACGAGGAGCGTGACAGATCAACATGGTGAATGCACAGCTAGCTGTGGGCGACACGCCGCGTCGCTCGTTGCTCGCACCGGGTTGGTGGTCGCTCCGCTGGTCGGAGCGGCTGGTTTTCTTGTGTCTCGTCTTTTTGCCGCTTCAAAAGGCACTGACGATTGAAGCTGGTTTCCCGCTTAAAATCAGCGAAATACTACTGTTTTTTGCCCTCATCTCTCTCTGGAGCGGTCATAGCAAGTCTGGATGGCAGAGTTCACCCCGTCTGAAAACCATGACTTTGGTATTAGGTCTACTAGTTTCCGTGGTCTGCGCATCCGTAATGTGGAATTTGCTTGTTCCGTTGCCAAATGATGACTTTCCTGGCTTTGACCGCTCACTTACGCTGGACATCCTTCTCTACGGATTTTATTCAGTAATGGTTGCAATTTTTTGGTTAGTCGTATCGCGGCAGTCCTCGCGGGTTGTTGGAGTAGGGGTATCGTGGGCGACACGATTGGCGGCACTATTCTGTGCGGTACAAATCATCCTCTATAATTTCTCGGACTTTGACACGATGAGACTTCTCAATATGGAGTTGGTCGTTGGTGGGGCGTACGGTGAGCCTTTTCCTCGGAATGGGTCTTTTCACGAGGGAAATTACTTGGGCGCGTTTGCCGCCGCGGTCCTTCTGATTCTTCTGCGCAGGAGGGACTGGTGGGGCGCCCTGCTCGGTCTAGGAATGCTGATTTACAGTCAGTCCACCGGGGCTATTGTTGCCGTCATGGTCGGAATTTTGATCGCGTTCATGATGAGGCCACGCGCACTATGGCAACTTGTGGCAACAGGCATTACATTGATCGGACTAGCTCTGGCGTATGTCGTCGATCCAGTGCGTGAATATTTGGCATTTCAGGTTTCGAAGCTAACGACTTTGGGTGAAGATTCAGTAGCCGTCGGTGAGGCAGGTCGGTCGATCGTGATTCGTGAAGGCAAGTGGGAAACCGCCCTAAAAATTGCGTCAGATTCGCCAGTACTTGGTGTCGGCCCAGGGCGTTATGGTGTTTGGTTCCATGAGAAGTATGACGCATCATTGTTTCCGTCAGACTATCAATTTTCCAATGGTCGGGCAATTGCGGAGAATGCTTACGGCCAAGTTGTGGCTGAGCTCGGATTTATCGGTCTCTTAATATTTCTTGCCTTTTTGATCTTGCATCTTTTGGCGGGTAGCCGTTTGGGATTCTGGGAAGTTGCTGTCGCAGGTACGACCATAGTGACTTTGTGGACTGCTCCATCGTGGACGACCTTGACTTATTGGATGGCTCTGGGGGTACTGGCGGCCTACTATGGAGCAGCCAAGCGGCGAGCCGCGCCCTTGCGGGATCCTTCATCCGTGGCGGTCACTTCATAAACCTAGTTTCCCTGCGGCGTGTCAAAGTTAATCGAGCCATCTGGCAGATGCTAACTGATTTGCAATCAGGGATTTTAATTTGCCGTATGTGGTTTATATTTTATTTAGCCTGATTCTGACCATTGGGTGAATGAGTGTCCGAACTTTTTGGCTGTAACTTATTGTTTTAGAATGCGCAGACATCAATGCGAGTATTTATTTTTCAGGCAACCTGAAGGGGCGCACTATAACTGGTTAGCCTCAGAGTTAAATTTGATTTAATTTTGGATGGACGTACGGGGTGTTCTGGGTGCAGATTGCAGACTTTGAGAGCAGATAATCTGAATTCAAATTCGAGTACGCATGGATTTTGAGCACACTCGTGCTGATCGACTTGCCAAGATGCCGTGTCCGATTTAGATGTTTACATCGCCCCTGAATCAGCCCATCGGTGTGTCGAAACGATGGATATTATAGGTTGCCATTAAACGAATGATTATGATGATTTCGTGAATTTGGTCAAGGGTAATTCAGCATTCCCAGAATTTTGATTCTTGCGTGTCGATGTGAAAGTTATTCATTTTCAGTGAGCGGGGCAGTCAGGCCGCAAAAATGGTTCAGATGACAATCAGACGATGCATAGTCGGGCCATCGGTTTCTTCATTGATGCCGAAGAACAATATTTTGATGTGTAATGTCGCGTCTTTCCGCGGCGGTAGGATAAGCCAGCAGCCTAACTCGACTCTGGCAGAACTTCGCCGAGAATGCAGGGTCGCGCTGCCAACCTGACACAATAGTGCCGTGAGTTCTGTTGAAGAGGCCCGGTGGGAGCGCCGCGCCGTGATTGATCTTGACGCGATCGGCCACAACGTGCGGCACGTCGCCGACTTGGTAGCCCCCGCGATGGTCATGGCCGTCGTCAAGGCCGACGGCTACGGGCACGGCGCGCTGCCCGTGGCCCGCACCGCCCTCGAATCCGGGGCCACTTGGCTGGGCGTCGCGCACGTGAGCGAGGCGCTCGCCCTCCGCGAGGCGGGAATTAGCGCACCAATGCTGGCTTGGCTGCACACGCCGGGCACCGACTTCGCCGCCGCCGTTGAGTCCCACGTGGACTTGGGTATTTCCGGCTGGGAATTGGAGCACGTGGCCGCAGCCGCCCGCGCAGCCGAACAACCCGCGCGCGTGCACCTCAAGATCGACACCGGCCTCGGCCGCAACGGGGCCACGCTCGAGGCGTGGCCCGACGTCCTCGCGGCCGCCTCCCAACTCCAGGAGGAGGGCCTTATCCGCGTGGTGGGAGTCTGGACCCACCTCGCCGTGGCGGACGAGCCCGACCGTCCGCAGACCGATCACCAGCTGGAGGCTTTCCGGGCCGCGATTTCGGCCGCTGAAGAAGCCGGTTTTGAGCTTGAGCTCAAGCACGCCGCCAACACGCCGGCCGCGCTGTCCCGCCCCGATGCTCACTTCGACATGGTGCGGCTGGGACTGGGCATGTACGGGCTCAGCCCGTTTCGCGATCAGGACCATGAAGCGCTCAGCTTGCGGCCAGCCATGACGCTGTCCGCGCGCGTCGCCAACGCCAAGGAGGTTCCCGCCGATCAGGGGGTCTCCTACGGTCTCACCTACCGGACGCACAGCGCGACGACGTTGGCCTTGATTCCTCTGGGCTACGCCGACGGCGTGCCGCGGGTGGCCGTTGACGGGCCTGTGCAGATTGCCGGCCAGCGCCACGTATCCTGCGGCCGCGTCGCCATGGACCAGTTCGTCGTGGACGTTGGCCAGGTGCCCGCTCGCGAGCTCGTGGGTACAGAGGCCGTCCTCTTTGGGGCTCATGGGCCGACAGCCACCGAGTGGGCGGACGCAGCAGGCACCATCAACTATGAAATGGTGACGCGGATAGGCAGCCGCGTACCGCGCGTGTACACCGGTGAGGCGGCCGAGACCGTGGCCGCGGGGGAGGAGCGCCATGGGTGAGGCACCCCAATGGACCATTGAAGTCGAGGCAGCCGACGCACCAGCGACGCAACGCTTAGCTGCCGCGATGGCCGTCCAGCTTAGGCGAGGGGACGTGATCCTGCTTTCCGGCGAGCTCGGGGCAGGCAAGACGACGTTGACGCAAGGCCTCGGCCGAGGGCTCGGCGTGCGGGGCGGCATCATTTCTCCGACGTTCGTCCTCTGCCGCATTCACCCGGCGTTGGCCGATGGGCCGGATCTGGTGCACGTAGACGCCTACCGGCTTGGCTCAAGCGAGGAAATCGACGACATCGACTTGGAGTCCACGCTGGCTAGCAGCGTCACGGTGATCGAGTGGGGACAGGGCAAGGCCGAACACCTCAGCGATTCCCGCCTCGAAATTCACCTCCAGCGAGCCACTGGCGAGGACGCTGGCGATGAGATTGTCACCGATTTTGAAGAACGGGACGACGCCGATCCGCGCGTCGTGCGCATCAGCGGTTACGGGCCGCGGTGGGCCACACCCCTGAGCTGGGACTAGGGCAGCACCAACTCGACGCGGATCATCCAACCCTCTGGCTCTGCTGCGTCCTCGCTCTGCCCCGGCGGGCCGACCGTCTCCGCGGCACACCCCGGGGTGGGCTTCGGATGGCACGGATCGTGCCCTGGGGGAGTCTTGCCCGAGTCCGGCTCCTCAGCAGGAGCAGGCGAAGGCTCGAGCGGCACCGGCTCGACGACTGATTCCGCGGAGGCCTCACCCTCGGTGTCTGGACTCTCCGGGCTGGTCGCCTCGCCCGTTTCTGGGGGAGCGGTGGAAACAGTCTCGGGGGTGGACGGCAGGCTGGGTTCAGGTTCCGGTTCCGGTTCGGGAGTCGGCTCCGGCAGCGGGCTCGGTTCAGGACTCGGTTGTGGTGCGGGCGTAACCTCTGGCTGCGGAGTCACCGTGATACCGGCAGAGTGGGGTGCGGCCGGCTCAGGTGTCGGTTCAACCGTTGGTTGGGGCGTGGGCGGCGCGGCCAGCGTCCCTTCCGCAGACGCAGCGGGCGGTGAGGCCTGGCTGCGAGGTGTCTCAGGAACGGGCGTGGGCGTCGCGGCCGGAGCCTCTGCCTGCGCTTGGCGAGCGGGCGCCTCAGTCTGAGTGGTCACCTCAGCTAGGGGCGGCGCGACTGGAGCCGGGTCAGCCGCTGGAAGAGAGGTCGCCGGCGTGGGCGCAGCCTCGGCGGAGGGCGCAGGCGTCGTCACGACGTCGGGTCCCGACACCGCCGTTGAGTTCTGAGGCCTCTCACTGGGGCTCGCCGAAAAGGCGCCAGCCTCAGCTGGGCCGGACAGCGCCGTCGGAGCGACGGCGTCGTCGGCGGTCGGGCTGATCCAGCCGGCGGCAAGTCCCGTCACACCGAGCACGATCCCCGTCGCGGCCACGGCCCCGGCCGTGGCGAGGCCGGCGGACTGCCACCACGGTTTGGGTATCGCGGCACCGACCGCCGCGGCCCCGGCTGCCGCCCCGGCAGGGGTCAGCCACACGAACAGACCGGCCGAGCCCACGCCCACAAACAGGGGGCCAATCACGGACCGCATGGCCGAACTCACGTCCTCGAGGTGTCCGAGGGCGCTAAAGCACGCCGGGCAATCCTCAAGGTGTTGGCTGAACGCCGCCTGCTTCCGGGGCGTCAACGTGCCGCGGACGTACTTGGCAAACTGATCGGCTTGGGCGCACTCCTCACGCGTGGTTTCACTCACGTGCGCCTGTAGGTAAGCCGCCCGCAGCCCCTCCCGAGCGCGGACAGCCAGGGCCGACACCGCGTTGGGCGACGCGGCGCCGATCAGGCTGGCCACATCCGCGGGCTTTTCGCCCTCCAACTCCACGTGCCACAGCACGAGCTGCCACTGTTGAGGCAGCGACCGGAACGCCCGGCCCAACAGTTGCGATTCAAAGCCGTCCATCACCGGGTCTGCGTGATCCGTTCCGGATTCGAAGAGCTCGATCGAGTCCGTCTTGAGCTCAGCTTGAGACTTCTTCATCGCGGCAAGCGCCGTCCGGGAGACCACCGTCAAGAGGTATGGGCGGAATGCCTCGGTGGGTCCCTTGCCGCGGCGCAGTGTGGTGAGCATGCTGGAAAAAGCGTCGGCAACGACGTCGTCTGCCTCCACCGTGCTGCCCGCGTTCAACCGCCATTTGGCGGTCCTCAGGGCGGCGTGCTGGTGCCGGGCGTAGAGCTCGCCAAACGCCTCGTCATCGCCGGCGCGCACGGCGGCGATCAGCTCGGCGTCTGAGCGCTCCTCCTCGGGGAACAGCATGCGTGTCTTCCTCTCTGCAGCGGCGTCCTGCCGGTGCACCCGTGTGCGAGCATCCGGGGCCACCCTAGGAGGGGATTTTCTGCTCAGGGTTTGCACAATGCGCCGCTATCAAACAGTATCTCCAGCGGCTGGGCTCAGCTTAATGATGCATGATATGAGCACGTGAGTGTTAAAGCTCCGCGCTCCCCACAGATCGACCCTCGTCTGACCCCGCCGACCGGAGGACCCGTGCCCGCCCATCCCCGCCTCCCCGACGAGCCGGCTCACTCCCGCCCGGCCGGTTCGGCGAGCGGGTTGTCCCCGGCCGCGCAACGTCGGCGGTCCTCGAGCCCGGTTTGGGCCCGCGTCAGCGCTTGTGTGCAGGACGCTCGCTTGCTCGCCGTCCGGGCGCCGGCGGGAACGGGCCGGCACCGCCTAATTGCCGCATGGGGGCGCAGTCATGCCGCCCAGGAGCGGGACTACCGTGTTGTTGAGGCGCACGAGGTGCGCGCGGCGCTGCCGTCCGGGCAGGCATACGACGCCGGTGCGGCCGTGACGGCGGCCCTCGCGGCCGCACGTGAACAAGCACCACTGGCCGCGCTCGCCGTGATACTGCCGCCCCAGCCGGCCGCGGCCGACGCAGCGCGCGCCGCTGGCGCCGTCGTTGTGGAAGCTGGGGACCTGCTGCTGAACCGGGCCGAGGCCGCCGCGTATTGCGGCGGAGAGTCAGCATGGTTCGAAGCAGCGTGGGCGCAGTTCGGTGGATGGCTCCATGCCTGGGATACGTTGCTCGACGCGAACGACAGGACACCTGACCAGCAGGAGCACGGCGGCGTGAACGTCAGCGCGGTCGCCGACGAACTGCACCCCGCTGTGACGGACGCGTGGCTCACGTGGATTCAGGCCCAGCCCGCCGCGTTGGAGCTGGCGCGGATTGGACAGTTTCCCGTTCTCACGCGGGCGGCCCTAGCCCATGTCTCCTCGGGCAGCCTGGCCCTCGGACTTGACCCGGCCCAACGGGTCGGACTCGCCCAGCGCGAGGCTGATGGTCCCCGGGAGGGGGCGACGGCGTCGTCGTGGTCTGTCCCCACCAGCCTCCGGAGAGTGTGCGCGGCGCACCTTTATTCGGTGGATCCGGGCCGCGCACGCGAGGCCGTACGCGAGACGGCGCGCGCCCTCAACGCCTCGGGGCGGATTGCCGATGCCGTGCGCCTCGCCCGGACCGCCGGCGAGTGGGAGACGTTGACCCCAATCCTCTTGGGCGGGTGGGCCAACCTGTTGGACGGGAATCGGGACTTGATTGTGGGTAGCTTCCAGGCCATCCCGCCCGAGGCCACGCGGCTGCACCCGGCCCTGCGCGCTGGCCAGGTCCTGCTGGATCCCAGTGAGATCAATACGGCCATGCCGGTGAGTAACGTGCCCGATCAGTCGGCCATCCTCGAGGACTTGCGTCACCAACACGCGCGGACGGGGCGGCGGCAGGGTGCGGAGGCGCTAACGACGGCGATCGCGCTGATGGTCTACGAACGGCGGCTGGGACTGTATGAGACCGCCGGGATGCGGGCCGCCGAGGTCCTTCAACTCAGTGCCGCTGCGCCGCCGGAGGTGGAGTCCGCCTTGCATTCGGTCGCTGGTTTCGAGGTGGGGCTCTCCTCCTTGATGGCCGGCCAAGTGCAACAGGCGTTCGCCGGATACGAGCTGGCACATCGGCGCGCCGCGGCCGGGGACTACACCACCGGTGCGCTGATCTCCTGCGCCGGCCTGGCGTTGTTGCACGTGTATCGCGGCGAGCTGGCTGCCGCGCAGGCCTCTGTGGGGGAGGGGCGCCAGCATTTGGCCCGCTACGGGCCGCATTCGCGCGGTGCGGAGACGCTCACGATCGTCTCCGCACTCATCGCCCTGGAGCAGTTTGATGAACCGACGGCGGAGGCCGAGCTCGCGACCCTACCCGCGTTCCCCGCGAATTCCGACCGGTGGCCCTTCCACCTGTTGGCCCTGGTCCGGCTGGCCTTGCTCCAGCAGCGCTACGGCGACGCCGATCGGATGTTGGAGCGCGCGGAAGCGGATCGCTCCTTCGCCGCTCATAGTCCCGTGGCGGCGCGCCTGATGAATATCCTCCGAGTGGAGAGCCAACTGAGTCGCGGGGACGTGCGGGCCGCGCTTTCCGAGGCCGAGCAACGGCTGGGCGACTCACTGGACGGGCTGATTTACCGGGCGTGGTGCTTGATTTTCGCGGGTCGGCGCGTCGAAGCGCGGGAGCTCGCGGCGCAAGCACTTAGTCTCGATCCGCCGGTCCGGGAGCGTCTGTTGGCCGATGCGCTGAGGACTACCACGCTGCCTGCGCCGGAAGGCGTGGACGAGTTTGTGCAGCGCTACGGGCACAGGCCGCGCCCGTTGATCGGATTGGTGCCGCTGTGGCAGTCGGAGGCCCATCGCGCCGCGGCCCGCGCCCGTGGCGTGTTCGACGCCGAAGAACTGCGGCGCCTTGACGGCATCGGGGCCCGCCGATTCGCCTCGACGGAGGAGATGCCACGTTTGACCCCTCGCGAGCGTGAGCTCTTGACAGGATTGTCCCGGGGATTGACGCGCAAGCAGATCGCCGAGGAGCTCTTCGTCTCGCCCAACACCATCAAGTCTCAGGCGTCCTCGCTCTACGGCAAGTTGGGTGCGTCCTCACGGGCCGAGGCGCTCGCAGCCGCGGAGCGGTGGAACCTCATCTAGACGCCACAGGACGACGGCGGCGCCAGCGGTGCGCCTCGGCGGTGGCTCAAGGAGAGTCGGGGACTTACTCAGGGGTAACGCAACGCGGAGTCAGGGCCGCCTCAAGAATTTTTCGCGATTCTGGCGTCACGATTCGCGGGCCCACCCATTAAAGAGGGCATGAGGCAGCAAGAACCGATGAACAATTCTCGGCCGGCCCGGGGCAGCACCGGGCCGCTCTCGAACGGCGCCACCGTTTTGGTGGCCCTACCTGAGCGGGGCCTGCAGGACGTGTTCGAATCCGTGGCGGCGGCCGACGGGTTCCCTACCGTGGTGGCAGGACCCGGGCGGCACGTCGTGGAAATGGCGGGCCGCGGCCGCCCGTCGCTGATCGTAATGTCCACGCACTATCGGGACCTTCCCGCGGTGGAAGTCATCCGGCGCCTGCGCGGCGTGAGCCGCGCCTATGTGGTGGTTCTGGACCGCGGGGCGGAGGAAGCCCAGCGCATTGATCTTCTCGATGCGGGCGCGGACCAAATCATTGACGCCACGCTGAGTCACCGGGAATTGGCTGTGCGATGGCGCGCCTTATTGCGCCGCGTGCGGCGTGCGCGGCAGGGCTCCCTCCAGCCGGCAACAGGTCCGTTGGCGGCGCAGCACGGCCCTGTGGTGCAGGACCGAGGCTCGGCCAACGCTGCGGGCCGTGAACCGCGGACTGACAATCCTCGAGCCGGCGTCGTGCCGCAGCGAGCGAGACGGGACGAGTCGACTGGACCCGCTCTGCCGCCCGCTCCTGGCCCCCGAGTGCTCGAATCCGACGGGCTGCGGGTCGACATCGGGCAGCACTTGGCTTGGCTCGACGGCGCCGAGGTGCACCTCACACGCACGGAGTTCCGCATTCTCGTCGCGCTGATGGGTGGCCGGAGCAGCGGGGGAGGGCGCCTGCTGAGCAAAGCCGAACTCGTTGGCGTGATTGGCGCCGGAACGGCGGACCGCTCCGCGCTGCGCTCCTTGGAAGTCCACGTCGGAAACCTACGCCGCAAGCTGGGTGAGCGGGTGCGGGAGCCCCGGTGGATCCGCACCGTGCGCAGCGTCGGCTATCACTGGCTGCCGGAGGTGTGGGACGCGGCCAGGCCCCGGGACGAGGTCCAACCCGCGGGGCAGAGGGAGTCGCCGCACGCAAGATCTACGTCAGTGGGAGCAGCACACCGCTCGGCCCGCCTGCGCATGGTGACGTGATGCGCAGCGGACGCGGAGACTCCGGCGCGTAAACTGGGGCTCATGCTGTTGCTCGCGATCGACACGTCCGCCCGTGCCACCGCCGCCCTCTTGCGCGTACACGAGGGGGATTCCACGGCCGCCGGCGTGCAAGTCTTGGACCGGTTCACAGCCGATCGCGTCAATGCCCACGCCGAGGTCCTTTCGCCAGCCATCGCTGGAATGCTTGCCGAGGCTAGCGTGAACGGTCGAGAAATCGACCACATCGTGGTCGGCGTCGGGCCCGGCCCATTCACCGGGCTGCGCGTGGGCATCGCCACCGCCAACGCCCTGGGATTTGCGTGGTCCGTACCGGTCGGCGGCGTGGTGAGTCTCGACGCGATCGCGTGGCAGGCCGTGCGGCAAGGCGAAGCGAATGGTCGATTTGTCACCGCCATCGATGCCCGACGTCGTGAACTCTACTGGGGGGTGTACGACGCCGAGGCGCGCTTGGTGGACGGCCCCCACGTCGGCGCCGCGGGCGCTGTGGCCGGGTACCCGGTCTACGGAGCAGGAGCGGGAATCTATCCGGAGGCGCTCGCCGAGGCTGGGGCAACTCCGGTGGCGGGGTGGGACGACGTCGTGCCCGATGCCGCCGCGCTGGGGGCCGCTGCGGCACGCACGCTCGCCGCTGGGGGTGAACTACTGGCCACCACCCCGCTCTATTTGCGGGAGTCTGATGCCAAGGTTCCCGCCGCTATGGTCCAGGGCCCAAGCACGCAGCCGCGGGGCGCCGCATGAGCCAACGGGCGGCGAGCGGCCAGCCGGGCGGGGGCTGGGCCCTGCGGGACATGGTGGCCGCGGACATTCCGGAGGTCTATGCCCTCGAGCTGTGGCTCTTTCCAGAGGACGCGTGGCCCCGGGACATGTTTGATGCGGAGCTGGCGCAAGCTGGACGGGGAGACGACGTGCGCCCGGCCGGGCCGGGCAAGCCAGCACCTCAGCCGCCGACGAGGCGCTACTGGGTGGCCGAGGTGGAGGGGCAGATTGTCGGATATGCCGGCATGATGTGCGTGCTTCCCATCGCGGATGTGCAGACCATCGCCGTGGATTCTCAGTTCGAGGGTCGCGGCCTGGGTACCGCATTTCTGCAGGCCATCATCGACGAGTCGCGCACGCGCGGGGCAGAGAACGTGATGCTTGAGGTCCGCGAAGACAACCAGCGCGCCCAGCAGTTATATGAGCGGCATGGTTTCCGCCAAATCCATGTGCGCCCGAATTATTACCCCGGGTCCGTGGCGGCTCATATTATGCAGCTGCCACTTTCCTAAGGCTTCGTCCAGCGTTTGGCGCGCGCTGTCGCAAACAGCGCCTCATTCGGCGCAAAGTGACGCACTTCACTACGAGCGCTAGTCACCTGCCCGGATTTGCATGACCCTCCGGGTTGGAGCCCCTAGGATCCTGAGTCATCGGGCCCGGTGGCGCGAAACGGAACGCGCACCCCGCCGCGGCCCTGTGCTGCTGAGCACGAACGGGAGGGGACCACGTGGGTAACTCGACATTCACAAAGGGCCGGGCGATTCTGGCCGGGGGTTTGGTATTGGGCGTCGGCGCCGCGGTCACGCTGGCGGCGTGGACGGATTCGGAGTTCGCCGAAGGCCTGTTCACGGCGGGCTCGTATAACCTCGAGGGCAGTGACGACGGCGTGACGTACGCCGACCAAGACACCGCGGACGGTGCGCTGAGCCTTTCCTTCAGCACCCTGTTCGATAACCTCACACCCGGGGACACCACCTACGCCTCCTACTGGCTGCGGCTGGACGCCGACACCACGACGGACGCGACGGTCACCCCGGCCGGCGTCACGGGAACAGATACCAACGAAAACAGCCCCAACGCAGGGGCCATCAGTTACACCATCACGCAGGTCTCCGGCGGCGATTGCGAGGCTGGAGAGGCCACCGGGACGGTGGTCGCCGAGGGGACCACCTTGAACGACCAGACGGGCGCCACGGCCATGGATCTCGTCTCCAACGGTGCCGGCACGGACGGGACCCCGGTCCAGCTGTGCTTCGCCGTGACCGCTGGCGCCGAAGGCTCCTTCCAGCAGGGTGGGGCGACGACGGCGGTGTGGCAGTTCGACTCGACGAGTAACTAGCCATGGGCCGCCACACCGGGCGGCGGGAGCACAACGGCCAGCCGCGGTACCGCTGGACCCGGGGTCCTTTCACCAAGGTGCGGGCCCTGCTCGCCGGGGGACTCGTGTTGGGTATCGGCGTGGCCGGAACCTTGGCCGCGTGGACGGATCCCGAGTACAGCAGGGGTGAATTCACGGCCTCGGTCTTCGGGATCGTGGGAAACACCGGTACCGGCTTCGCCGAGCACACCACGAATGCCTCCGCCGCGCAGATGACCTTCGGCGCTACGGCCATGTCTCCGGGCAGCTTGGCCTACGGGTACCTAGACGTGCGCACGACGACAGCCAGCACCGTCGGCGGCACGCTCACCTTGACGGGCTCCACACCCGCCGGCGCTGCCGCGATCACGGACTACCTGACGTACCGCGTCGCCGTCGTGCCGACGGGGACCACGTGTGCTTCCGCCACGTACAGCGGTACGGCCGTCAGCGCGGGCAGTGTCTTTGCGCCCGCGACGGCGACGGTGCCCTCCGCCGGGTCCACCATTCGGCGCTTCTGTTTCCAGGTCCAGCTGGCCACCACCACACCGAACACGGCGCAAGGTCAGAGCGGCACCATCACGTGGCAGGTAACCGGATCGTCCGACTAAGGCGACCCGCCACGCCGCAGACCACTCGGCATCGATCCGCGAGAGGAGGTTCAGTGCCCGCCCACACCGCCCCACCGCACACCTCCGCGACGCCGCGCCGACCGTCCGGCCGCCGGTCCCAGCGTCGCCAGGTCCTGCCGCGCCTGTTGGGACAGGTGGCCCTCAATCTCGCCGCAGTGGGCGGGCTGGTCTGTATCCTCCTGGCCGCGGCGGCTCTGCTGTTCGACGTGACGCTCATGCTCTTTAAGACCGGATCCATGGCTCCCACGATCCCGGCCGGCTCGGTCGCCGTTGTCCGTGCCGTCCCTGCGGGGGACGTCGCGGTCGGCGACGTCGTCACCGTGGACCGGCCGGGGCAACTGCCCGTCACGCACCGCATCACCTCCATCACCGCGGCACCAGCGGGTCACGACGCCACGCATGTGCTCACCATGCGAGGCGACGCCAATGCGACGGAGGACCCGTACCCCTACACCGTCTCCACGGTGCGTGAGGTCCTCTTTTCCGTCCCGCATGCAGCCAACGTGCTCATCTGGTTTGGTCACCCATACGTCCTCGGTGGCTTGACGCTCGGCGCCTCCGCCCTGGTGACGTGGGCCTTTTGGCCCCGAGGACGTCAGGACGACGGCGGGAGGCAGCGTGCCGGACGACGCCGCCGTGGACGCCGGGGTACGGCCGCCGCCGCGGTGCTGCTGGCCGCGAGTGCCGCCGTGACGGTGACGGCGCCAGCCCCGGCCAACGCGGCCGTCGCCCCGAACCGCAGTGAGGCACCGGCCACGGGGGACTTCCTCACATTGATCACGGAGGGCGACCGCGGGCGGATGGAAAACATGACCCCCGGTGCTCCGGTGTATTGGCAGGTGGGCGTCCAAGCAGAGGCGCCACATGCTGGGCGCTACTCCGCGGAAACGACGGTGCTCGGTGACGTCTCTGCGTTCCGCGTCACTGAGCGGACCTGCACTGAGCGGTGGGTGGTCGACTCCGGAGCGTGGCAGTGCGATGGCCGGGAGGTGGGCGCCACCGCCCCGGAGGCGCAGAACGAGCCGGGCGAGACGGCGGCGCTATCCGTCTGTGTGCCCTCGAGCGAGCAGCGGTGGTACCTCTACCACGTCACGCTGACCGAAAGGTCCCCCGGAGGGCCTCAACCCGCGGTCACGGTCAGGGTCGACGCCTTCGGGCTCGGCACCGGAACGGCCGTCACGCTCGGCGAAGAGGCGTGGCACGCTCAACCGGAGCGCGTGAGCGTCCGGGACTGTCGGGACATTGCCGACCCGGGCGGAGACCTTGCTGGCCCCGGCGGTGACCCTGCTGGAGGCGGCCAGGACGGTTCGGTGGCCAACGATTCCGGCGGTGGTGCCACGGGCGGGCTCGCCGGGACGGGATGGGGCGCAAGCAGGCTCTGGCTCGGTGCCGGTGCAGTGGCCGTTGGCCTGATGTTGGCGGCCGCTGCCCGCTGGCGTCGGAGGGGGAGTGATGCGTAAGCACGGGGTACGGGCTGTCGAACCGCGCCGTGCGCACACCGCACGGCGGGTGGGCGCCGTCGTCGTGCTGCTCGCCGCCCTCTCCGCAGCGGTGACTGGAGCCCACTTGCCCCACCCCACGGAGGCTGCGTGGGCGGATGCGGAGCATGCGCGCGGCACGCTGGCCGCGGGCGAGGTGTTGAGGCCGGTCAACATGACGTGCACCAAGCCGGCCTTAGCCTCCCAACTGCAATTCCGGTGGACTAACCCCACTGGCGGACTGACCCGGCAGCAGTACCGATGGGAGTTCTACAACCCGGGGGTCTTGGGGCTGGGACAGAGCCCCACCCGAACCGGCACGCTAAACGCTAGCGCTACCGGTGTGAACATCTCGATTAGCTTGGGCGACCTCTTGGACCTCGGCCAAGGCAATTTTCGCCTCTATGCTGTGGGGCCGGGCGGCTGGGAATCGGGCGTCAACCACACTTACAACGCCACCGCAGTCCTCGTTTCCTGCGGTTCAGCGAGCAATATCCCCCGGTAGCCGCGCGGTAAGCTGGACCCCATGTCTGACGCCCCCCTGATCCTCGGCATCGAATCCTCGTGCGACGAAACCGGAGTCGGCATCGTCCGCGGAAACGAGCTGCTCGCCAACACCGTCAGCAGCTCCATGGATCAGCACGTGCGCTTCGGCGGCGTCATCCCGGAGATCGCCGCGCGCGCCCACCTCGAGACGATGATCCCGACGCTGCGCCAGGCGCTCGACACGGCCGGGGTGGAGCTCGACGACATCGACGCGCTCGCCGTCACCAGCGGGCCGGGCCTGTCCGGCGCGCTCATGGTCGGCGTGGCCGCCGCCAAGGCGCTCGCCGTCGCCACCGGCAAGCCGTTGTACGCCATCAACCACCTCGTGGCGCACGTGGGCGTGGGGGTGCTCGACGGCGGCGAGCTGCCCAGCGACTTGGGCGCCCTGCTGGTCTCGGGCGGGCACACCGAAATCTTGAAGGTGCGGGAGCTGACCAGCGACGTCGAGTTGGTGGGGCAAACCATCGACGACGCCGCCGGCGAGGCGTACGACAAGGTGGCGCGACTGCTGGGCCTCGGCTACCCGGGCGGGCCGGCCATCGACCGGATCGCCCGCGAAGGCAACGGCAAGGCCATTCGATTCCCCCGAGGGCTGAGCCTGCCCAAGTTTGTGGGCACCGCGGAGGCGCCGGGCAAGCATCGCTACGATTTTTCGTTCTCCGGCCTGAAGACGGCGGTGGCCCGCAGCGTGGAGCAGTACCAAGCCAAGGGGCTGGATGTCCCGGTGGCGGACATCGCCGCGTCCTTCCAAGAGGCCGTGGTGGACGTGGTGACCAAAAAAGCCGTCATGGCGTGCACGGAGCACGGGCTCTCCACCTTGTTGCTGGGCGGGGGAGTGGCCGCGAACTCGCGACTGCGCGAGCTCCTCGCGGCCCGGTGCGCCTCCGCTGGCATCACCCTGCGCGTGCCGAAGCCGAGCCTCTGCACGGACAACGGCGCCATGATCGCCGCACTGGCCTCACGGGTGGTCTCCGCGGGGGTGGCCCCCACGGGCGTCGGCTTCGCCACCGACCCGGGCCAGCCGGTCACGCAGATCTCGCTGCCGGCCGCCTAGTCGGCTGGAATTCGGTGGTCACCGCGCCACTAGTTGGGCTGGTTATTCCTTTTCGAGAACAACCTTTGTTGTAGTTCCGAGCGCGGTGACTTCGTAGGTGATTTCACCATCTTCGTAGGTGAAGTCCTTGCTATCGGAGGTTGAGGCTAGAAGCGCATTGTCCGTTGCCTCGACATCGCGATCCGAGGTCCATGTGTATGGTTCATTGGCGTCGGAGGGGGTTTCAAAAGTTCCGACCCAGTAGACGGATGTAGTGTCTCCTCCGTCATAGACCCACTCGATAGTCAGGGTGCCATCTGCAATCTCTGCTTGCTGGAAAGATTCTTTACTCTTCGGATTGTTTTGAATCCACGCACCGGTGAGGTCGGGAGCAGTGGGAGGCTCCATAGCTTCTTGCGTGGTTGGCTCCTTTTGTCCGGCAGGCGCCGAGTTGCTTTCGGAACTGCAGCCGGCGAGGGCAAGAATTGCTAGGGCAGGAATGATGAGTTTCTTCATTGGTCAACTATGTGCAGTAAGCGCAGTTGGATCCAAGATGTCGCAATGATGTGACTACGTTTCATTTTCTGTGCTCTCGGCCAGCCGGTCACGCAGATCTCGCTGCCGGCCGCCTAGGTCAGAGTCTGCGGGGCCGCCGCGGTGAGCGTCGGCGTCGTGCCGGCGGATCAGGCCACGCGCATGCGGGCCACATTATCGGCGACGACGGCGCGCAGGTCGCCGTCGTTTGCTGCGGCAATCTGGCGCTGCCACTGATACCCCGCGCCACCGCGGAGAATGCGTTCGATGTCCGCCAGTTCGTCCGAGCAGCCGAGCTCGCGCGCCACCGGCTCGAGGCGATTGAGAATCTTGTACATCTCATCCGTGACGAGGGCCTCGTTGCCCTGCTGGTCCAAGATGATGATGGAGTCCAGGCCATAGCGGGCCGCGCGCCACTTATTCTCCACGCGTAACCACGGCGGCATGACCGGGATAGCCCACCCGTTGTCCAAACCGGTGGACATCTCATGCACCAAACACTGCGTCAGCGCGGCGATCGCGGAGATGTCTTGCAGCGAGCTCATGCCGTCACAAATGCGCATTTCCACGGTCCCAAACTTCGGCACCGGCCGCACGTCCCAGCGGATCTCAGAAATGTCATCAATCACGCCCGTGTGCAGCATGTCCCCGACGTAGTGCTCAAAGGCCTCCCAGGCCCCGAAGTGATAGGGCAGCCCGGCCGTGGGCAATTGCTGGAACATCAGCGCGCGCTGGGAGGCGTAACCGGTGTCCTCGCCGCCCCAGAAGGGACTCGATGCGGAGAGCGCCTGAAAATGCGGCTGGTAGTTCACGAGGCCGTCGACGATCGGTAGCGCCTTCTCCCGCCGGTCCACCCCGACGTGCACGTGCACCCCGTAGATCGCCATCTGCTGACCCCACCACTGGGTGCGGTCAATCATCTTCGCGTAGCGCTCCTTGTCCGTCACCGGCTGGAGCTTGGGCGGGGAGAAGGGGTGGCTGCCGGCCGAGTACAGGTCCACCCCCATCGGATCCGTCACGCGGCGGATCTCATTGAGGTTGTGGGACAGCTCGGCTTCGGCCTGGGCCACCGAGTCGCACACACCCGTGACGACTTCCACCGTGTTCAGCAACAGCTCCTGCTTCACGTGCGGGTGGTCTTCGTCCTCGCTGAGGCCGCCGTGGAGGGCATGCACGCCGGACAGCACCTCATTGGCCACGGAGCGCATGTCTCCGGTCTGCCGGTCCACGAGTGCCACTTCCCATTCGACGCCCAGCGTCGACTGTTTGGACGCGGCGAACTCGATCTCCATGCGGCGGGCTCCTTGGTGGTGGTGCGTGCTGACCACTCATTCTAGGGGTGCGGTAGCCTTGCGGCGTGAAAAAGCACCCTGCCGCCTTTCGTGTGACTCCCCGCCACCTGCGCCGTGTCCGCCTCCGCGCCGCCCTGGCGGCTGGCACGGCCCTCATGCTGGCCGGATGCGCCGTGGGGGCGCCGTCGTCGTCCACGTCGTCGTCGGGAAGCCCGACGCCGCAGGAATCGGCCACGGCTACCCCCGAACCGGCCGCGACGAGTTGGGGTCCGCTGGAGGAGGAGCGCACCGCGGCCGCCGAGGCCGTGGCTCAGATGACCGCGGAAGAAAAGGCTGGTCAGGTGCTGGTGCAGTACTACACCGGTCAGGACCCCGCCGCTGCCCTCGCCGCCGCTGAGGAGTTGCACCTCGGCGGAGTGATCATCATGGGGGACAACGTTCCCACCACCACGCTGGACGACGGCGGCGCCGGGGCGGATGTGGGGCAGCTCGAGGAGACGATCTCCGCATTCCGCGACACCATGGAAGCAGGTCGCGACTGGCCGGCGATCGTGGGGATCGATCAGGAGGGTGGGCGAGTGGCTCGCCTTGAGGCGCCCCTGACCGAGTGGCCGACTCCCATGGCCTTCGGCGCGGCCGACGACACGGAGCTGACGGCGAAGGCTCAGCGTGCGCTCGCGAGTGACCTCGCCGGACTCGGCTTCACGATGAACTTCTCCCCGGACGCGGATGTGACCATCGGCGCGGCGGATCCCGTCATTGGCGCCCGCTCCTACAGCTCCGATGCCGCGCGGGTGGCGGAGCACGCCCACGCGGCCGTGGGGGGCTCGCTGGCGGCGGGGGTCCTGCCGAGCCTCAAGCACTTCCCGGGGCACGGGTCCGTCACCACGGACTCGCATGTGGGCTTGCCGGTACAGTCGGCCACCCGTGAGGGGCTCATGGAGCGCGACTGGGCGCCCTTCCTGCAGCCCGAGGGCCAGGAGGCGGGGCCGGGCGCGGCCGCCCCGATGGTGATGGTGGGGCACATCGCCGTCGATGCGCTGGAACCCGGCGTGCCGTCGTCGTTATCCGCGGCCGCATACGGTGCGCTGCGTGAGGACGTGGGGTTTGAAGGCGTGGCCGTGACCGATGCACTGAACATGGGCGCACTGGCGGACACCGCGTCCAACCCGGCGGCGACCGCGCTGGCCGCCGGCGCGGACTTGTTGCTGATGCCGGTCGACGTCCGGTCCGCCCACGCCGCGATCCTGGCGGGACTCGAGGACGGAACCATCCCCGCGGAGCGTCTGGACGAGGCGGCCACGCGCGTGGTGGCGATGATGATGTATCAAGAGCGCCTGGCGGGGGAGTCCGGCGGTGACCGGGAGACGGGATCGAGCGACGACGTCGCGCTCGAGGCCGCCCGCGCCGCGGTCACCCAGGTGACCGGCGCGTGCGGGGCGCCGCTGGTGGGCGAGGCGATTCAGATCATCGGCGGCAATGAGCGCGACCGCGCCCGGCTGGCTGCCGCGGCGCAAGAGGCGGGTCTGAGCGTCGGGTCCGGCGACGTCGTCGTCCTGCTGGGCAATACGCTGCAGCCGGCCAGCGGGGACGTGGTGGTGACCCTCGATGCGCCGTGGGCGCTGGAGGGATCGGCTGCCAGCAGCGGCCTCGTGGCGTTGTTTGGCCGGAATCCGGCGTCCTTTACCGCGCTGGTCGACGTGCTCCGGGGCGAGGCCGAGGCCAGGGGTCACTTGCCGGTCGACGTGGGCCAATATCCGGCGGGTTCCGGTTGCTAAGGTGACGGCATGGCGATCTTGAACAAGGACATGACGCTCTGCATCTCGCTGTCGGAGCGGCCCAGCAATAACGGCACCCGCTTCCACAACCACCTCTACGAGCAACTGGAGTTGAACTGGATCTACAAGGCGTTCCGGCCCACGGATTTGCGGGACGCGATCGCTGGGGTGCGCGGGCTGGGGATTCGCGGGTGCGCCGTGTCGATGCCGCACAAGGAATCCGTCATTGAGCTGGTTGATCACCTGACAGAATCCGCGGCCGCCATCGCGTCCGTGAACACCATCGTCAACGACGACGGCGTGCTGACGGCCTACAACACCGATTTCCTCGCCGTGGCGCAGCTCGTCCAGGACCTTGACACCGCGCTGCCTGTGGCGGTGCGCGGCTCCGGCGGCATGGCCAAGGCGACCGTCGCCGCGCTGAAGAGCGTGGGGTTCGCGAACGTGACCGTCGTCGCGCGCAATGCTGAGCGGGGGAACGCGCTGGCGGACCAGTATGGGTTTGCGTACTCCGCTGAGGTGCCGGCGGGCTCTGGCCTGTTGATCAACGTGACGCCCGTCGGCATGGCCGGTGGGGATGGCGAGGGGCAGCTGTCTTTTACTCACGAGCAGATCGTGGCCGCGTCCGTGGTGTTTGACGTGGTGGCCATGCCCGCGGAAACGCCGCTGATCGAGGCGGGCCGCGCGGCCGGGAAGCGGGTCATCACCGGGGCTGAGGTCCAGACGATCCAGGCGCTCGAACAGTTTGTCCTGTACACGGGGATCCGGCCGAGCGAGGACCAGGTAGCGGCAGCGCAGGACTTCATGCGCGCCGAGGCGTAAGGGCAGCGTGCTGATTCAAGTCCGCGGAGGCGCTGCCGGCAGCCTGTCGCCCCGCGAGGGGGAGTCGGGGCGCTGGGGCCGGCGAAATGACTCCGTCGACCTTGTGGGTCGTGAGGAATTGCTGCTGGGTTCAGATGGGTCGTGAGAAATCGTCGACATCTGGCCCGAAGGGCGCCATTTCGTACGACCCATCGAAGCGGCACTGCATTTTCGTACGACCCAAGTGAGCGCGCCAGCACTTTGTGACGACCCATCCAGCATCGAATCGTCTGCCTCTGCCGTTCTGTGGATAACTCGCGGGGGTCGTGCCCGAAGTCCGGCATGCTGAGGGGATGCAGGAACACAACCGACACCCCGATGCCGCCTTGCCGCGGGTCTTTCACCTCGAGGACGCCCGCGCTGCCGGCGTTACGGTGGGTCAGCTGCGAGGAAGTCGGTTTGTTCGGCTCGGCCGCGGGATCTACCGGCAACGTGCCCTACCGTTCCACAGTCTCGAGGTCTATGCGGCCTTCTGCGCGGCCAATCCTGATGCGCATCTAAGCCATGTCAGCGCGGCCCACGCGTGGGGACTCTGGCTGCCGCCACGCATCACGGCCGGGTTCCCGGTGCATCTCAGCACCGCCGGACCCCAGCGGAACAGCCCGCGTCAGGTGAACGTGGTGGGGCACTGGTCGAGGATTCCGCCGGACTTCGTTCGGGAGGTGAATGGACTCCGCCTCTCGTCGCCGGCGTGGACGTGGACTCAGCTGGCGGGCTCTGGGCTGGGACTGCCGGACCTCGTGGCGGCGGGCGACGCGCTACTGCAGCGTTCTGATGGGGCGGAGCGGCCACCGAATGTTATCGGCGCGAATCCTCTGGCAACCCGTGACGAGGTCTTCGACGTGTTGGAGATGCGCAAGAGGTTTCCGGGAAAACGCCTAGCGTTGCAGGCTGTGTCCATGCTTCGGGAGGGCGTTGATTCCCGACCCGAGAGCATCGTCCGGCAGGACCTCGTCAAGCACAGATGGCCCGAGCCCGTGGTGAACTTCCATCTGCAAACCCGGTGCGGGGTGCGGGCCATCGATTTGGCGTACCCCGATCAGCGCATTGCAATCCAGTACGAGGGCAGGCACCACAACAGCTCCGAGCAGCTCTCCCGCGACATCCTCCGCGACGCCGAGCTCGAGGAAATCGATTGGCTCACGGTGCGCACCGATAAGACGTATTTCAGCGACCCCAATTGGGGTGGTTTCTATGACCGTTTACGCACGGCCTTCGCTCGCCGGAAAGGCACGGCATAGCCGGACGAGCTCAACTGACCGGTCCGATTGAGCGGCCCGATGGCATCAGCCCTGGACCGGGTCGACGTGGACCGCGACCCGCGTCTCGCCCAGCCGGGTCAGGATCAGCGTGGCCTTCCGTCGGGACTTTTTGCCGACACCGGCCAGCAGGATCCGCCGCAATTCCTCCGGCGTGACGTCCAGCCCGCGCTTTTTGATGTCCAAAACGCCGATGCCTTGCTCCTTCACCCAGCGCTTGAGGCCCTTGACGTTGTAGGGCATGACCTCCAGGACTTTGTAGGCCCGCGCGAACGGCGTCTCGTGTGCCACGTCCGCCGTGAAGTAGGCGATGTGCGGGTCCAGCAGCCTGCCGCCTACCTGTTCACGGGCCTTCGAGACGAGTCCGGCCCGGATCACCGCGCCGTCGGGCTCATACAGGTACTCGCGGATCTCGGAGGTGGCTGCCGGCTCGGCCGCGGCGTCGTCGGGCGAATCGCTGGTGAGCTCAGCGGCGCCGCCGCCTCCCAACACGAGGGCCGCGCGCGCCACGCCCGTCCGCTTGAGCGCGCCGAACCAGAGTGCAGCCTCGGTGACGGAGCCCTCGACGGAGACCCACTGAGCCTCGCAGCCGGCCGGAATGGATGCGTGCGGCAGGCTCGGCCCAAGTTTCACGCCGACCGGCAGCCCTCCGTCCGCGAGCCGTTCCACGAAGGACAGGGGAGGGGAGAAGGCCTCCGGGTCAAACACACGCGCCGTTCCGGAGCTGGAGGTGGTCCGTCGCGCCGGGTCGAGCCAGGCGGCGTCGTACTCGGTCAGGTCAAACTCCGTGGCGTCCGCGTTGACAACGCGCGCGTTGGGCCACGGCATGAGATTGACCGTGGCCGCCGCAGCGGTGGTCTCGTCGAGTTCGACGGCGGTGACGTCCACATCCAGCGCGGCCATCGCCATGGCATCCGCCCCCAGTCCGCACCCGAGATCCGCGACGCGCTGCAGCCCGGCGCGCACAAACCGTTGGGCGTGGAGCGCCGCCACGCTGACGCGCGTCGCTTGTTCGAGCCCGGCCCGGGTCAGGAGCATGTGCTCGGCGAAGGGGCCGAACTTGGTCTCGGCGAGGGCGCGCAGGCGCGCTTGGTGTACGACGGCGGTGACGACCTCGGGCGCGTGCCCGGCCTTGCGCAGCGCGAGGTTGGTCTGCAGGGTCGCTTCCTCCGTCGTCGCCGCATCCGCGGGCAGCGATTCGAGGAGACCGAAGCCCTCCGGTGTCAGGACGGGGGAGAGGTCTTCGACGTGCTGGTTGGCGTCGGCGCGGTCGGTGGTGGCCATGGGTTCCACAGTATCGGTCCGAACTTGGGGAGTTCTCCCCATGGCGCGTCTCAACCGGAGTTTGTAATCTCTAGCGGGTGGACGAAACTGCGAAAGGTGGTATTGGCCGTGGCGTTGGACGACTATGACATCTCCCCGGGTGCCTTGGGAGAGATCAAGACCAATGTCGAGACGGAGCATGACCACATCGCGACGAAGCGCAAGGACCTCTCCGATGAGGTGGACGAGTGCGTGACCTCCTGCAAAATGCCGCAGGTGGCTTCGGCGCTGACCGAGGCATGGAACGGGTTGCTGGCGATCCAGACAGAAGCCGCAGAGACGCGGATTACCAACGCGACGACGGCGCTAGGCGATGTGGTCAGGGCGTACCACAACGGGGATCAGGAAATGATGGACGACGCGACGACGGCCATTAACGCGGTACCTGACTTGGAGATTGATGACGGGAAGTCGGTGTAAGCCTTGAGCCTTAATACTGAATGTCTCCAAGACTGGCCGGACCAGGCCACGTTGCGTTCGAATGCGTCGACTGTGAAGACCAGAGGCGGGAACGTGCATGAAGCCGTCGGTGATTGCGCAACCGCATGGGCGCCCGTCGCCGACCAGTACCGCGAAGGTGAGGGCCGTGACAAGGTCGTTCAGGCGATGACCCTTCCGCTGGCCCACGGGGCCGCGGTGAGCGTTGCCAGTGAGCGCATTTGCGGTCATCTGGAGACGTTTTGCGACACGGTCGAGGACCTCAAGGAGCGACGCACAACCCTCCTAGGGCGAGTTTCGACCTTCAACAGCAACGAGAACTCTGGAGACGAATCGACGGAGAATCCGACGTCGGGGTACGGGTCCGAGCGTGAGATCCAAGGAAAAATTGATGCTCTTGGCGAAGACTTGATCGCGGCGGCGGATCGGTGTGCCAAGGACATCAACGAGGTCGACGTTACATCGCCCGGTTTTGTTGAAGCGATTACCTCCAAGGAAGGAGGCATCGCTTCTGGGCTGCTCGGCGCTGGCCTGACTCTGACGCAGTTCAAGGATGTTGAGTTCACGCGTATCACGGTGGTGAAGACAACATTCCAGCAGTGGAAACTCACCGCGATACAGGTGCCCACTCGAACCATCGTGACGCCGAACGGTCGCTACATCGCGACTGTGACATTGGTTCAGGCCCAAGTGCGGACCCTGACCACCGAGACAGTCACGGCGATGACGTGGACGCAGCGGCAGTTGCTCAACCTCAAGCCCGAGGTCAACGAGTTCCTCTACAAGCGCTCACAGGCGTACCGGGATCTCGTTGAGCGATTCCCCGAGCGGTGGCGGCCGATCACACCAGGAAACCGGCCATCTTGGTGGCGTGCGGATCAGAAGCTGGCGAGTACCGTCGACGATTTCATCGACAGCAAGGGGTGGACGAAGTTCGCCAAGGGTGCTGGGCCGGTGATGACGCTGATCACTGCTGGCATGACCTATGCCGATGAATACGCCGACGCGAAGGAAGAGCTGCTCCAAGAACACCCGGACTGGACGAGCGAGCAGATCCATAATCGGGCGCTCTACGAGGCGACGTTGAAGGGTACGACGAAGGTCGGCCTGGACATTGCGGCCGGCATGACAGGCGCAGCGATCGGCACTGCGATCGGCGGCCCACTGGGCACGGTGGTCGGCTTCGGCATCGGTATTGGTCTCTCCTATGTGCTGGACGCCACGGGGGTGAAGGACTGGGCAGCGGATACCGTGACAGATATCGCCGACGGCATCGGGGATGTGGCCGAAGATGTCGGTGATTTCGTGTCGGATACGTGGAGTTCTATTTTCTGATGAGCGTTGGAGCAGGCTCGAGGAGGACAAGCGCTAGTGGATGACTGGATCCAGATAACCATTCTCGGAGTGATGAGTGTCGTGCTGATCGCCTCCGGAATCCTCGCTTATCGAAACAAGTATGTTGCATGGCTGGCTTTGAAATCATTCTTCCCCGGTTGGCCAGGGCTTGCAGGACTGTATCTGGGCATCGCCTTCGCTAGTTTGCTGGTCCTCTCCGTCCTGATGGATGTCGCCACGAGGGGAAACCCGTTGCTCGGACTGGTGGTGCTCGTGCTCTTCGCCGTCTTCGTCACCAGCCTCCTCACGGGAATAGTTGGCATGTTCTGGCTGCCAAAATTTTTGCTGCCTAAATGGATCGAAGAGATGGCCGACGAGATTCGGCGGGGCGATGACCCGCTCAGCCGAGACTTGCGCCCGGGTGGAAAATTGCACGGCCGTTTGGGCGTTCCACGTGCGCAACAGCCGCCTCGATCCAAGGAGGAGCATGATGAGCGTTCAGAATGAACTTCCCACAGGGTGGTCGCGTCGAGATTTCGGCGCCCTGCACGTTGCCCTTCCCGAGGCGTGGGTAGCGGTCGAGGCGCGTGGCGCCACGGCAGCCTTTGCCCACCCAGAGGTGCCCGGCCTCGAATTTCGCCCCAACGTCGTTTTCCGGGAAACGAGCTACGCCAGTTCCCTCGCCGCGCTGTCCGCCTACTCGCTGGCGACGTCACGAGCCCTCTTCAACGAGTGTCACTTTATTTCGCACGACGAAGTGGACGTTGATGGGAGTGAAGCTCGGCGGCAGCGCTTTACCTACGCGGGCGGTGGGATGAGCCTCGTCGTCGAGCGGTTCCTTGTGGTGCGCGGCGGGTACGCCTTGGAGGTGACGACGACGTCGCCCATTCGGCTGGCTTACGAGGTGTTCGAAGGTAACGCCTTCATGCTGGGGACCCTCGCATGGGACCGGCAAGGAGGGCCGCATGGTCCCGGGCCTGCGGATGCTGATCCGCGAACGGGTGTGCGCGAGCCGACGTACGACGCTTGGCTGACAGAGCTGGCTGGTCACCCGGTTGAGGACCTCTCCAAGCTTCCCGCCGTGCAGGTGTTCGCTTCGGAGGGCCCCCTCGTGGATGAGGAGACCAGTGAATTTTTATTGCAGCAGCGCAGCAGGCACCGGCTGGGGCGCTTCGACCTGCTCAGCCATCGCAACGCCGTCGGGCAGCTCTCTGCGGCCGGTCTCATGGATACCGAAGGTCGTTTTGAGCCGACCCTTGAAATGATGTTTGACACCCTGCGCCAACCGGAGTTCGCTATTTCCGTCGATGGTCGGCATGGTGGCGTGAACACTCAGCTGCGCATCTTTGCGGGTGCCGGTCGGGCGTTCGTTCTGGCGGGGGCTCCCGCCTCGGAACTGGTGCATGGCGCTGGGGCAGGCGAGCGTACGCGCGAAGGATACGGGCGGCTCGACCTCATACAGACCGAAGCGATTCCCGGATTGATCGCGGCCTGGGCTGGAGTCGGACCGGCGTGGAGCGTTGCCGGCAACGTGACCGGGCTTGCTGCCGGGGAATTCATGCGCGGCTGCGATGGGTTGCTTTCCTCCCCTCCCGAAGCCGATGCGGCTTCACGTCGACTCTTTGAGCAGCCGTGGTTTGCCTGGAACTTCGAGATCGAAGGGACCGAATTCAAGCGCAGCTGGTTGAACGCGGGAAGTGCCGGACACTACGCGGTAGGCGCCTTGGAGAATGGCGGAACCGAGTTGTCTCCGGTCCCGTCAGCTCAGGTCTGGGACGTGCTGCTGCAGGAGATTGGGGCGGCGACCATCGCGCGCCCCGCATCCGAAAATTAGCAGTCCCCTTGCATGAGTGCCAGCGGTTCCATAAAGTGTGATTAGCACTCGGCACGGTCGGGTGCTAAAGCCTGAGGAACTACCAACTGGCACCGCGACGACGGTTGGTTACATCCCTTTTGGCCCCAGTAACCATTGGTAACTCACGCAAAGGAGAGAGCCGCATGTCGGTCTCCATCAAGCCTCTCGAGGATCGCATCGTTGTTCAGCAGCTGGAAGCTGAGCAGACCACCGCTTCCGGTCTGGTCATCCCGGACACCGCTAAGGAAAAGCCCCAGGAGGGCAAGGTCGTGGCCGTGGGCCCGGGCCGCTTCGATGACAAGGGCAACCGCGTTCCGGTCGACGTCAACGAAGGCGACGTCGTCATCTACTCCAAGTACGGCGGAACCGAGGTCAAGGTCGGTGGCGCAGAGTACCTCGTGCTGTCCGCCCGCGACGTCCTGGCTGTCGTCGAGAAGTAAGTCTTCTACGTCTTGAGGTCCCGGCTGGATTGGCCGGGGCCTGAAGCCGCTCTAAAGGAGTGAACAGTATGGCAAAGCAGCTATCGTTCAACGACGAAGCTCGCAAGGCGCTTGAAGCCGGCATCGACAAGCTGGCCGATACCGTCAAGGTCACGCTCGGCCCGCGCGGCCGCAACGTGGTCCTCGCCAAGGAATTTGGCGCACCGACCATCACCAACGATGGCGTCACGATCGCCCGCGAGATCGAGCTCGAGGACTCCTACGAGAACCTCGGTGCTCAGCTCGCCAAGGAAGTGGCGACCAAGACGAATGACATCGCCGGCGACGGCACCACCACCGCCACCGTGCTGGCACAGGCCCTCGTCAAGGAAGGCCTGCGCAACGTGGCCGCTGGTGCGGCTCCGGGCGACGTCAAGCGTGGCATCGAGACGGCAGTTGCCGCGGTGTCCGCTCGTTTGTCCGAGAACGCGCGCGCCGTTGAGGGTCAGGACGTGGCCAACGTGGCCGCCATCTCCGCCCAGAACGACGAAGTGGGCGAGCTGCTGGCGCAGGCCTTCGAGAAGGTGGGCACCGACGGTGTCATCACCATCGAAGAGTCCAACACCACGCAGACTGAGCTGGCGATCACCGAGGGCATGCAGTTCGACAAGGGCTACCTGTCCCCGCACATGGTCACGGACCCGGAGCGCCAGGAAGCCGTCCTCGAGGACGCTTACGTTCTGATCAACTCGGGCAAGATCTCCACCGTGCAGGACTTCCTGCCGGTGCTGGAGAAGGTGCTCGAGTCCAAGAAGCCGCTGTTGATCATTGCTGAAGACGTGGAGGGCGAAGCCCTGTCCACGCTGGTGGTCAACAAGCTGCGCGGCACGCTGAACGCCGTGGCGATCAAGGCCCCGGGCTTCGGCGATCGCCGCAAGGCCATGATGCAGGACATCGCGATCCTCACCGGCGCCCAGGTGGTCTCCCCAGACCTCGGCTTGAAGCTGGACCAGGTCGGCCTCGAGGTGCTCGGCACGGCTCGCCGTGTCACCGTCACCAAGGACGCCACCACGATTGTGGATGGCGCCGGGGACGACGCCGATGTGCAGGGCCGCGTCGACCAGATCAAGGCCGAGATCTCCCGCACCGACTCGGATTGGGACCGCGAGAAGCTGCAGGAGCGCCTCGCCAAGCTCTCCGGCGGCATCGGAGTGATTCGCGTGGGCGCCGCCACCGAGGTGGAGCTCAAGGAGCGCAAGCACCGTATCGAGGATGCCGTGTCCTCGACCCGCGCGGCGCTCGAGGACGGCATCGTGGCCGGCGGTGGCACCGCTCTGGTCAATGCGCTGTCCGTGCTGGACACCGACGAGTCCGTCACCGCGTTGACCGGTGACGCAGCAGCGGGCGTCGGCATCGTCCGCCGTGCGCTGGTGCAGCCGGTGCGCTGGATCGCCGAGAACGCTGGCTTCGACGGCTACGTCGTGGCAGCCCGCGTGGCGGATCTGGATCCGAACCATGGCTTCAACGCCAAGACTGGCGAGTACGAGGACCTGCTGGCAGCGGGTGTGATTGACCCCGTCAAGGTCACGCGCTCGGCGCTGCAGAACGCCGCGTCCATCGCGGCACTGGTGCTCACCACCGAAACCTTGGTGGCTGAGAAGCCGGAGGAGGAAGAGGACTAACTCCTCTTCGCGCCCCCACGACAACGCCCCGCTTGCGCACCCTGCGCTGGCGGGGCGTTGTAGTATCCGTAGCCATGAGCAATGACGCCCACCATCGCCGCCGGAGGTTGACGTGATGGACCGCCCGCCCTCCATGGCTGACGTTGCGGCACGCGCCGGCGTCTCGCACCAAACCGTCTCCCGCGTCCTGAACGACCACCCCAACGTGCGCCCCGAGACCCGTGACAGGGTCCTTGCCGCCATCGATGACCTCGGGTATCGGCGCAACCGCGCGGCCCGCGCCTTGGCGACGGCCCGTTCCTCCACCATTGGTATTCTCTCGGTCGGTGGCGCGTACTTTGGGCCGCAATCCACGGTCCTGGCCATCGAGGTCGCCGCACGGTCCGCCGGTTATTTTGTGTCCGTCAGCTCGCTCGATGGCTATGACTCGCGCTCGGCCGCGCTCGCGCTCGACCACCTGATGGATCAGGGGGTCGACGGCGTCGTCGTGGTGGCACCGCTGAACGACGTCACGCAGGTCATCACCGAGGCCGAGTGGCGCGTGCCCGTGGTCGTCATCGGTACGCCGGCCCACCTCGAATCGCCGGCGCCGGTGCGCTACGTCCATGTCGATCAGCGGCTGGGCGCCCAGCGCGCCACAGAGCACCTGATTGATCTGGGCCATCGCCGGATTGATCACGTCAGTGGTCCGCCGGGCTGGTTCGACGCGACCGAACGCGAGGTGGGCTGGCGCCTCACGCTCCGGGCCGCCGGCGTGGACGGGGACGTGGTCCCTGCGGGGGACTGGTCCGCGGCCCGCGGGTACGAGGTCGGTTGCACGATCGCCGCGCGGATTGCGGACGGTCGCGGGCCTAGCGCCGTCTTCGCCGCCAACGATTATCTGGCGATCGGCCTGCTCCGCGCCTTTTGGGAGCGCGGCCTGTGCGTGCCGGATGATGTCTCCGTGGTCGGGTTCGATGACCTGCAGAGCTCGGCCTACTACATCCCTGCCTTGACCACGGTGCGGCAGCCGTTTGCCGCCGTGGGGGCGGCCGCTGTCGACGCCCTGCTCGGAACGCCGACGGGCGATCAGAACGCTTTCGCTCCAGAGATCGTGGTGCGCAGCAGTACCGCACCCCCCGGGGGCTGAGTCACAGAACCCTGTGTTGCGCGTCACCGATTGTTAGCGCTAACATCTATGACGACCACCACAATCGGTGCCTCATCGCAGGAAAAGGACTCTCAATGGCTGAGCAGACGTCGCTGGACCCCCACGCGCTGGAGAGCGCCCGGACGGCTATCGCCGACGGCCGGGTCAGCTTAGGCATCGAGTTCGGCTCCACGAACATCAAGGCCTGCCTCATCGACGAGGAGTGCCGCCCACTGGCCACCGGCAGCCACGCGTGGGAAAACCAGTTGGTGGACGGGTACTGGACGTACGCACTGGAAGATGCCGTTTCCGGCATGCAGGCGGCCTTCGCCGATCTCCGGGTAGCCGTCACGTCCACCTACGGTGTGTCCCTCAGCGGCCTCGCCTCGCTCGGTGTTTCCGCGATGATGCACGGCTACTTGCCGTTTGCCGACGGCGAGCTCTTGGCCAACTTCCGCACGTGGCGCAATACCAACACCGGCGCCGCGGCGGCGGCCCTCACCGAGTCTTTTGGAGTCAACATTCCGCTGCGCTGGTCGATCGCGCACCTGCATCAAGCCATCCTCGACGGCGAGGAACACGTCCGTCAGGTCGACTTCCTCACCACCCTCGCCGGTTACATCCACTGGCGCCTGACCGGCCGTCAGGTGTTGGGAGTCGGCGACGCCTCCGGCATGTTCCCCGTCACCGGAGGCACCGCGTACGACGCCGGTATGGTCACCACCTTCGATCAGCTCACCCGGGCCGCGCGTGAGGCGGGTCAACCCGCCCCAGCCGCTTCCGTCGTCGACCTCCTCCCGGAGATCCTCACGGCCGGCGCGGACGCCGGCCGCCTCAGCGCCGAGGGTGCCGCCCTGCTGGACCCGACGGGCGAGCTGCAGGCTGGCGCCCTGGCGTGCCCGCCCGAAGGCGATGCTGGCACCGGGATGGTAGCCACCAACGCCGTGGCCCCACGCACGGGCAACGTTTCCGCGGGGACCAGCATTTTTGCCATGGTGGTGCTCGAGCAGGCACTCGGTGGAGTCCACCACGAGATCGATCTGGTCACCACGCCAGCGGGTGATCCGGTGGCCATGGTCCACTGCAACAACGGGGCAAGTGAACTGGGGGCGTGGGCCGGGATCTTCGGCGAGTTTGCGGACGCGCTGGGCGCCGGTTCCGGTACCGACGAGGTCTTCTCCGCGCTCTTCGCCGCCGCGCTGGACGCTGAGTCGGACGCCGGTGGCCTCTTGGCCTACAACTTCCTCTCCGGGGAACCCATTGCGGGGCTGGAGGCCGGCCGGCCGCTCTTCGCCCGGACCCCGGACTCCTCCTTCACGCTGGGCAATTTCATGCGGGCCCAGGTGTACGGCGTGTTCGGCACCCTGAGCCTCGGCCTGCGGGTTCTGGAGGCTGAGGGCGTCACGATCGAGACGATGTTGGCCCACGGCGGCCTGTTTAAAACGGCCGGCGCGGCCCAGCGCTTCCTCTCGGCCGCCGTCGACGCCCCGGTCGCGGTGGCCGCCACGGCGGCCACCGGTGGGTCGTGGGGCATGGCGGTGCTCGCCGCCTACCGGCTCCACGCGGCCGACGCCGCGGAGGCCGGGCGGGCCGTCAGCCGATTGGGGGACTACCTCTCGAACACGGTCTTTGCCGACGTGGAGCTCAGCGTCGCCACCGCCACGGAGGCCGAGCGGGAGGGATATCTGGCCTACCTCCAACGGTACGAGGCGGCGCTGCCGGTGGACGCCGCCGCTGCGGCCCACCTCACCTGAGCCCCCGCACCCTGCCCATGCTTCATCGACGAATGTTGCGTTCACCCTTTCAGCCAACCAAGGACAACTCATGAGCCATGACCCGCTGGCGGCCTACCCCGACTCGATGCGCGAGGAGATCGCTCGCGTGCGTCGCGTCGTTGCCGACCTGCACGCCGAACTGCCCCGCTATGAGCTCGTGGTGTGGACCGCCGGGAATGTCTCCCAGCGCGTGCGCCACCCCGAGGTGGCCGATGGCAGCGCCGACGTGCTGGTCATCAAGCCCTCCGGCGTCTCCTACGAAGATCTCACCCCGGAGGCGATGGTGGTCTGCACCCTCGACGGTGAACTGATCGAGGGTACCCGGGCTCCGTCGTCGGACACCGCGGCCCACGCCTATACCTACCAACACATGCCCGAGGTCGGCGGGGTGGTGCACACGCACTCCACCTATGCCACCGCCTGGGCGGCGCGGGGCGAGGAGATCCCGTGCGTGTTGACCATGATGGCGGACGAATTTGGCGGCCCCATTCCGGTGGGACCGTTCGCGATCATTGGGGACGACTCGATCGGCCGAGGCATCGTGGAGACCCTGTCCACGTCCCGCAGCCCGGCCGTGCTGATGCAGAACCACGGCCCCTTCACGATCGGCCGGGACGCGCGCGCCGCGGTCAAGGCCGCCGTGATGTGTGAGGAAGTCGCCCGCACGGTGCACGTCTGTCGCCAACTCGGCGATCCGCTGCCCATTGGGCAGCGACACATTGATTCGCTGTATGACCGCTACCAAAACGTGTACGGCCAGAAGTAAGGCCGCGAAAGGACAACATGACTAAGCCCTATGCCGACCAGGAAGTCTGGTTCTTCACCGGCAGCCAAGACCTCTACGGCCCCGAAACGCTGGAGCAGGTGGCCGAGCAGTCGCGCCAGGTGGCGGAGGCCCTGAACGCCTCGGCCGACGTGCCCGTGCGGGTGGTCTGGAAGCCGGTGCTGAAGGACAAAGCCTCGATCCGCCGCGCGATGTTGGACGCGAACTCGGACGACGCCGTCTTGGGTGTCATCACCTGGATGCACACTTTTAGCCCCGCGAAGATGTGGATCGCCGGACTGGATGCGCTGCGCAAGCCGCTGCTGCACCTGCACACGCAAGCCAATGTTGAGTTGCCGTGGGAGTCCATCGACATGGACTTCATGAACCTGAACCAGGCGGCCCACGGTGACCGGGAATACGCCTACCTCGCCACCCGTCTGGGGGCCGCCCGCACCACCGTGGTGGGTCACGTCTCCAATCCGGCCGTCACGCGCCGTTTGGGGACCTGGGTCCGCGGTGCGGCCGGCTTTCACGCCGTGCAGAACCTCACGCTCGTCCGGTTCGGTGACAACATGCGCGGCGTTGCCGTCACCGAGGGGGACAAGACGGAGGCGGAGATCCGCTTCGGCGTCACCGTGAACACGTGGGCGGTCAATGACCTCGTGGATGCTCTCGAGCGCGTGGCTGAGGCGGACGTTGACGCCCTCGTTGCCGAATATGAATCGTTGTACGACGTCGCGGCGGAGTTGCGTTCGACGGGTGAGCGGCACGAGTCCTTGCGCTACGCAGCCCGCCAGGAGCTGGCCATGCAGGCATTCCTCGACGACGCCGGCGCCAAGGCGTTCACAACCAACTTCGAGGACCTCGGTGGGCTGCGGCAGCTGCCGGGCCTTGCGGTGCAGCGCCTCATGGCTAAGGGCTACGGCTTCGGCGCCGAGGGGGACTGGAAGACGGCCGTTCTGGTCCGCGCCGCCAAGGTGATGGGCCAGGGCCTAGCCGGCGGCGCGTCCCTCATGGAGGACTACACCTATGACCTCACCCCCGGCCAGGAGCTGATTCTCGGCGCACACATGCTGGAAATTTGCCCCTCGCTGACCACCTCGACTCCGCGGGTGGAGATCCATCCGCTCGGCATCGGGGACCGCGAGGATCCCGTCCGCATGGTGTTCGACGCGGACGCGACCGAGGGCGCCGTCGTCGTGTCCCTGGCCGACATGCGCGAGCGGTTCCGGCTGACGGCCAACGTCGTCGACGTCGTCGCACCCCCGCAGCAGCTGCCGCACCTGCCGGTGGCCCGGGCCGTGTGGCGGCCGCGCCCGGACTTCGCCACCTCGGCCGAGACGTGGCTGACCGCCGGCGGCGCGCATCACACGGTGATGTCCACCGCGGTGGGGATCGAGGCGTTTGAGGTGTTCGCGGAGATCGCCCGCACGGAATTGCTGGTGATCGACGAGGACACGACGCGCCGCCGCTTCGCCGACCAAGTGCGCTCCAACCAGGCGTACTACCGACTGGCGCAAGGACTGTAGTGCCGCCGGTGCCTCCGCGCGTTGCGGCGCGCGGAGGCGCCACCGGGGAGCGCGCGCTGTGATGGGAGCGCTCCCGCTCAACCGACATAACGTTTCCGAACCGTGATCTTCTGTGTGTGTTCCAGAGCACTTGTGATCGCTAACATCGTGTGAGTTCGTTCACTCGCACCCCATTGAAGGAGAAAGAAAGATGACGAAGAAGTCGTGGATTAACCGGGCGGCAGCGTCCTTCGCTGGCCTCACCATGGTCGGCGCCCTCGCGGCGTGTGGTGGCGGCGGCGCCGGCAGTGCGCCGGCCGGCGACGGCGGCGAGGAAATGTCCGCTGAGGACATGACCGTCGGTGTGGCCATGCCGACCGAGACCTCCGAGCGGTGGATCGCCGACGGCGCCGCCGTGGAGTCCCAGCTGGAGGAAGCGGGCTTCGACGTGGAGCTGCAGTTCGCCAACGACGACATTCCCACCCAGCAGCAGCAGATCGACCAGATGATCACCAAGGGCGCCGACATCCTCATCGTCGCGTCCATCGACGGCACGGCGTTGTCGACCCAGCTGCAGGCCGCAGCCGATCAGGACATCCCGATCATCGCCTACGACCGCCTCATCAACGGCACGCAGAACGTGGATCACTACGTCACGTTCGACAACTACCAGGTCGGCGTCCAGCAGGGCACCTCCTTGCTGCGTGGGCTCGGCGTGCTCGACGAGAACGGTGAGGAGACCGGCGAGGAAGGCCCCTTCAAGGTGGAACTGTTCGCTGGGTCGCCGGATGACAACAACACCGCGTACTTCTGGCAGGGCGCCATTGACACCCTGCAGCCGTACCTGGATTCGGGCGTGCTTGAGGTGCCGTCCGGTCAAACCGAGATGGATCAGGTCACCACCTTGCGCTGGTCCCAGGAAACGGCTCAGAAGCGCATGGAGGATCTGCTCACCGCTCACTACGGTGGCGGCTCGGAGCAGCTCGACGGCGTGCTCTCGCCGTATGACGGCATCTCCCGCGGCATCATCACCGCCTTGCAGAACGCCGGCTACGGCCGCAGCATTGAGGATGGGCTGCCGGTGACGTCCGGTCAGGACGCGGAGATCGCCTCGGTGAAGCTGATCAACGACGGCGTCCAGTTCGCCACGATCTTCAAGGACACCCGCAAGCTCGCCACGCAGGCCGTGGAAGCGGCCAAGTCCTTCGCCGCGGGCGAGGAGCCGGAGGCCAACGACACCGAGACGTACGACAACGGCGAGAAGGTCGTCCCCTCCTTCCTGCTCGAGTCGGACATCGTGGTGGCGGAGAACATCGAATCCCTGCTGATCGATTCCGGGTACTGGACCGCCGAAGAGGTTGAAGCCGGCCAGGCCGAGTAATACCGGCGCCGCACCCGCCGTGCGGTTGCGGCAGCACGCGTGAACCCGGGGGTTGGGCCCGACGGCTCGGCCCCCGGGGGCGCGCACTCGCAGCAGGTCACTCATCAACACAAGGGATGCTCATGGACAGCACGATCCTGCAGATGCAGGACATCACCAAGACCTTCCCCGGCGTCAAAGCCCTCTCCACTGTGAACCTCTCCGTCACCCGCGGCGAGATCCACGCGATTTGCGGAGAGAACGGCGCCGGCAAATCGACCCTCATGAAGGTCCTCTCAGGCGTATACCCGCACGGTTCGTACGAGGGACAGATCATCTACGAGGGCGAGGAGATGAAGTTCTCCTCCATCAAGGACTCCGAACACCGCGGAATCGTCATCATTCACCAGGAGCTCGCGCTGGTGCCCCACCTCTCCGTGGCCGAGAACATTTTCTTGGGCAACGAAGAACAGAAGGCGGGTTTCATCGAGTGGAACCACACCAACACCGAGGCCGCCAAGCTCATGAAGCGGGTGGGCCTCAACGAGCTGCCGGTGTCCCTCGTCGGCCAGCTCGGTGTGGGCAAACAGCAGCTCATTGAAATCGCCAAGGCGCTGAGCAAGGACGTCAAACTGCTCATCCTCGACGAGCCGACGGCCGCGTTGAACGACTCCGACTCTGAGCACCTCCTCGACCTGCTGCGCGAGCTGCGCAACGAGGGGATCACGTCCATCATCATTTCCCACAAGCTCGGGGAGATCGAGGACATTGCCGACACCACGACGATCATTCGGGACGGGCAGACGGTCGAGACGCTCGACATGGCTGACCCGGCCTCCAATCAGGACCGGATCATTCGCGGCATGGTGGGTCGCGACCTCTCCCAACGTTATCCGGAGCGCGAGCCCAAGATCGGCAACGTCGTGTTTGAGGTGCGCAATTGGACCGTGCATCACCCGACCCAGACGGATCGTGTCATCGTCGACGACGCCTCGCTCACCGTCCGGGCTGGCGAAATCGTCGGCATTGCCGGGCTCATGGGCGCTGGCCGGACCGAGCTGGCCATGAGCGTCTTCGGCCACTCGTATGGCCGGGGCATCTCCGGTGAGGTCTTCATGGACGGAAAAAAGGTGGATACCTCCTCCGTCGGCAAGGCCATCAAGGCCGGGTTGGCCTACGTGTCCGAGGATCGTAAGACCTTCGGCCTGAACCTCATCGAGGACATCCGGGTCAATACGACGGCGGCCGGGCTGGACAAGGTCTCCACCAACGGATTCGTCAACGGCAATGAGGAGATCCGCATTGCCGAGGGCTACCGGAAGTCGATGAACATCAAGGCGCCCACCGTGATGGCCAAGACGGGCAACCTGTCGGGCGGCAACCAGCAGAAGGTGGTCCTCGGCAAGTGGCTGCACACGGAGCCGGAGCTGCTGATCCTTGACGAGCCGACGCGCGGAATCGACGTCGGCGCGAAGTTTGAGATCTACCAGATCATCAACCGGCTCGCCGACGCCGGCAAAGCGGTCCTCGTCATTTCCTCGGAGCTACCTGAGCTCCTAGGTATCTGCGACCGCATGTACACACTCGCTTACGGCCGCATGACCGGCCAGCTCGATCGCGCTGAGGCAACTCAGGAGAATCTGATGGAGCTCATGACCATGGAGAAGGAGGCCGTCTGATGAGCGTCGCATCCGAGCTCAAGGACCTCTTCACAAAGAACCTGCGCACCAGCGGTATTTACATCGCTTTTGTGCTGATCATCGCGTTGTTCGCCGTACTGACCGACGGGCTATTGCTCAGCCCGATCAACGTGACCAACATCGTCCTGCAGTATTCCTACGTCCTGATCCTGGCGCTGGGCATGATCATGGTGATTGTCGCCGGCCACATTGATCTCTCGGTGGGCTCCCTCGTGGCGTTCACTGGCGCTGTGTCCGCGGTGTTGGTCATCAAACAGGGCATGCCGTGGTGGGTGGGCCTGTTGGCAGCCGTCGTCGTCGGCATCCTGTCCGGGGTCTGGCATGGGTTCTGGGTGGCGATCGTCGGCATTCCGGCCTTCATTGTGACCCTCGCCGGCATGCTGCTTTTCCGCGGCCTGACGTACCTCACCCTGGAAAACGTGTCCCTCTCGCCGTTTCCCCGCGAGTACCAGCAGGTGGCCGGCGGCTTCCTCAATGGCCTGCTCGGCGGGTATGGGTACGACCTCTTCACGGTGATCATCGGCGTCGTCGCGGTGGCCGGCTTCGCCTGGAGCCAGATCCGCGGCCGGATGGCCAAGGTGAAGTACGGCCAGCAGGTCGAGGGCCTGCCGATGCTCATCATCAAGATCGCCGTCGTCGGCGTCGTCGTCATGTGGTTCTTCTGGCAGCTGGCCACAAGTCGCGGCATGCCGATCGTCTTGATCATCCTCGGCGGCCTGATCATCACCTACCACATCGTCACAACCCGCACGGTGTTCGGCCGCCACATCTATGCCATCGGCGGCAACCTGTCCGCGGCGCGCCTGTCCGGCGTCAACGTCAAGAAGGTCAACTTCTGGATCTTCATCAACATGGGCCTGCTGGCAGGCATCGCTGGGGCTGTGTTCTCCTCGCGCTCGAACGGCGCTCAGCCCGGCGCCGGCAACATGTTTGAGCTGGACGCCATCGCGGCCTGCTTCATCGGTGGCGCCTCGACCACAGGCGGCGTCGGCCGCGTCACCGGCGCGATCGTTGGCGGTTTGGTCATGGCCGTCATGTCCAACGGTATGCAGCTGATGGGCGTGGATCAGTCGACGCAGCAGATCATCAAGGGCCTCGTGCTGCTGCTGGCCGTCGCCTTCGATATCTACAACAAGCGCCGCGCGGGCGCCGTCCGCTAAACGCGGCCCGTCGAGTACGACGCCGGCGCTCACCTCGCGAGGTGAGCGCCGGCGTCGTTTGGTGGGAACGATGGAAGGCCGCGCGCCGTGGAACTGGACGACGCAGCGCTGGCTGTCGCCGCCGGGCGGAAGCGAGCGCCCTACCGGTGGTCCCGCCACGAGTGCTGGGGGTCGTACCCCAGCAGGCGGCGCGCCTTGTCGATGGAGAGCAGGGTGTCATGCACACCGAGGTCGGCAGGGCTGATGCCGCCACGCAACGGGGCCTTCGGGAAGACCTCCGCCACCAACTCGGCGTTGGGGCGCGTGGTCACCGTGTCTGCGGCGGCGATGATGAAGGCGTCGAAGCCGGGCGGCGCGGCCTCCAGCGCGCACTGGATGGCGTGGGCGCCATCGCGCGCGTCGATGTAGCCCCAGAGGTTCCACTTACGCTCGCGCGGGTCCGCGTCGAACGGGAACTCGGCGTAGTCCTCCGGAACCTTGACGTTGGAGAAGCGCAGGGCCGTGATGGACAGCTCGGGGTGCCAACGCACCAGCTCATCGGCGAGGCGCTCCTCGAGGACCTTGGTCAGCGAGTACACGGACTCCGGGCGAGGCCTGTACTCCTCGTCAACCGGGATATAGGGCGGGTCGACGTCGAAGGGCAGGCCCAAGACGGTCTCCGAGGAGGCGTAAACAATCTTGGAGATGCCCAGCCGCTGGGCGGCCCAGAAGACGTTGAACGTGGTGAGCATGTTGTTATGGAATGTCGCGACGTCGGGGGCCACCCCGGGTGCCGGGATCGCCGCCAGGTGCACCAGCGCGTCCACGCCATCGTGGGTGTCGTTCACCGCGGTGAGTGCGTCGATCACCTGCCCGTAGTCGGTCGTTTCGACGCGGACGAAGTCGGGGGAGCGCTCTCCCACGCGGTCCAAACCGATGACGCGGTGGCCAGCGGCGCGCAGCTCGCGGGCCACGACGCGGCCCAGTTTTCCTGAAGCTCCAGTCAGTGCAATCTGCATCCGCCCAGTCTAGGAGTTGCTCCCGCCGCTGAGGAGGGCCTTCATCTGAAATGAGGGCGCCGCTGCTAAACTGGAAGATCGAGCCGCGGCCCATCCGTCGCGACTCCATGACCTTTGTCCCCGGCAGGAAGGCCCACGCGATGGCGGCAACGCACACGGCGCCACGGCATATGAGCGCGTCTCATTCCGTGGAAAAGCCGGCGTTCCGCCCCGAGATCCAAGGCCTGCGGGCCTTCGCCGTGCTGATGGTGGTCTTCTACCACGTGTGGTTGGGGCGGGTCTCCGGCGGCGTCGACGTCTTCCTCCTCGTGTCCGCATTCCTGCTGACGGTCTCCTTCCTCTACAAAGTGGAATCGGGCAGGCCGCTGGCGCTGGTTCACTACTGGTTGAACCGGCTGCGGGGCCTGCTGCCGGCGGCGATTGTGGTGTTGTTGGCCGTGGTCGGAGCCACCGTGTCTCTACTGCCGCGCACGCGCTGGGAGGAAGTGGCCGAACAGACGGTTTCTTCCCTCTTCTACTTCCAGAATTGGCAGCTGGCCTCTGACTCGGTGGACTACTACGCGGCGAATCAGGCGGCCGCGAGCCCCCTGCAGCACTTCTGGTCGCTGTCTATTCAGGGACAAGTCTTTGTTCTGTGGCCGCTGATCATCGCGGCCGCTGCCGCGATCTGGCACCTCATCCGCCAAAGCCGGCCTGACCTCGGCTTCCGGCCGGTCCTGGCGGTCACCTTCGGCCTCGTCTTCGCGGCCTCCTTCGTGTACTCCGTGTACATCACGGCAACCCGCCAAGCGTGGGCGTACTTCGACACGGGCGCGCGGCTGTGGGAGTTCGCCCTCGGTTCGCTGCTGGTCCTGGCGCTGCCGTACGTCGAAAAAGCCCCGGTGGCCCTGCGCGTGGTGATGGGCTGGGTGGGCATGATCGCCATGCTCTCCTGCGGCCTGGTGCTGACCGTGCAGGGTTCCTTTCCCGGGTACGTCGCTTTGTGGCCGACCCTCGCCGCGGCTCTGATCATTGGCGCCGGGCAGACCGGTAGCCGCTACGGCGTGGACCGCCTCCTCTCCTCTCAGCCGCTGGCCTCGCTGGGATCGATTTCCTACGCCCTCTACCTGTGGCACTGGCCGATCCTGGTGATTTATCTCATCCACAGCGGTCACGACGCCGCCGGCTGGCTCTCCGGCACCGCCATCATCGCCGTGTCCCTTCTGCTGGCGTGGGCCACGACGCGCATGGTGGAGACCCCGTTCCACAGCTGGCGCTGGCCCACCCAGCGCCGCCGCCGCCTGTCCATCGTCGTGGCCGCCCTGATGGCCGCCGTGCTGTTGCCGCTGAATGGCTGGCAGGAAAAAGTGGAGGCATTTGAGGAAGCCGCGGCGGCCCAGTCCCCGCAGGACAACCCGGGCGCCGCCGCCCTGGCGGACGGGTATGTCCCGAGCATCGATCCCGCCGCGGCGACCCTGCCCCTGTCGACGACGTTGGATCAGGAGTGGGCCTCGGTCGGGGGCACCTGCGACGACGAGCGCCGGCCCGCCGATGAGGCGATCCGTTTCTGCCGCCAGTACGGGGATCCGGCGACGGCGGAGAAGACGATCGTCTTGCTGGGGGATTCTCACGCCCAGCACTGGAGCACGGCGTTGCATCCGGCAGCCGAGCAGAACAACTGGGCGTGGATCCTGATCCACGAGCCCGCCTGCCGGTACGGCACGCCGGGGCCAGAGCGCACGGAAAGCTGCAATAACTTCCTGACCGCGGCGCAGTCGTACGTCCTTGAGCAGCAGCCCGACGCGGTCTTCACCGTGGCCTCCAAGACCGCCACACATCCCACGGATGAACTGACGCCGGGGGACCAGGAGCGCGTGGCCGACGGCTACGTGGAGGCCGTCACGCCGTTCACTGACGCCGGGATTCAGGTGGTCGGGTTGCGGGATACCCCGCGCTATTCCTACTCCGTGCCGGAGTGTGTGGATGTGCGCGGAGGCGAGGAATGTTCGCTGGATCAGGACTACGTGCTCGCGCCGGAGAACCCGCTCGATGAACTACAGACGCAGGTCGAGGCCGGCGAACTCCCGTCTGAGCTGAGTTTCTTCGACATGACGGACCAGTTCTGCGTGGATGGCCGGTGCCGCGCCGTGATCGGCAATGTCATCACGATTCGGGACGAAGACCACGTCACGCGCACCTACGCACAGACCTTGGCGCCGGTGTTCGAGCGCCGGCTGCGGGACGCGCTGGGCTGGTAACAACGTGGGATGAGCCACTCGGAATGCGGACGGGGCGGCGCGCGTTCTAGGATGTAAGCACCCTGATCTGGTTCGCGAAAGGCTCCCATCCGTGTCTGAGTTCAATCCCTTTGCCCTCGAAGGCCTCACCTACGACGACGTTCTGCTGCTGCCGGGCCCCACGGACGTGATTCCTTCGGACGCGGATACCTCGACGCGCCTGTCCAAGCGCATCCGGCTTAACGTCCCGCTGCTGTCCGCCGCGATGGACACCGTCACCGAGGCCCCCATGGCGATCGCGCTCGCGCGCCAGGGCGGAATCGGCATCATTCACCGCAACCTGTCCATTGAGGACCAGGCGAAGCAGGTGGATCAGGTCAAGCGCTCCGAGTCCGGGATGATCACCGACCCCGTCACCATCACCCCCGGTGCCACGCTATTGGAGTTGGACAACCTCTGCGCTCACTACCGCGTTTCCGGCCTGCCCGTCGTGGATGAGGACCGCAAGCTGCTGGGCATCATCACCAATCGGGACATTCGGTTTGTTCCGCGCGCGGAATTCGCCACCACCAAGGTCTACGAGAAGATGACGGCCATGCCGCTCATCACCGCTCCGGTCGGCGTGAAGCCGGACACCGTCCAAGAATTGCTCGGTCAGCACCGCATCGAGAAGCTGCCGCTCGTCGACGATCAGGGCGTATTGCAGGGGCTGATCACGGTCAAGGACTTCGACAAGGCGGAGCAGTACCCGCAGGCCACCAAGGATGACGAGGGCCGACTGCGCGTGGGCGCCGCCGTCGGCTTCTTTGGCGAGGGCTATGACCGCGCCATGACGATGGTGGAGGCCGGCGTGGATGTGCTGGTGGTGGACACCGCCAACGGGCACAGTCAGGGTGTGCTGGACATGATCGCGCGCCTGAAGAAGGACCCGGCGGCCGCGCACGTCGACGTCATCGGCGGCCAGGCGGCCACGCGCGAGGGCGCGCAGGCGCTGGTCGACGCCGGCGCCGACGCCATCAAGGTCGGCGTGGGTCCCGGATCCATTTGCACCACCCGCATCGTCGCTGGCGTCGGCGTCCCGCAGGTCACGGCGATCTACGAGTCGGCCAAGGCCGCCATTCCGGCGGGCGTGCCGATCATCGCCGACGGCGGCCTGCAGCACTCGGGGGACATCGGCAAGGCCCTCGTGGCCGGCGCTGATTCCGTCATGCTGGGCTCCCTGCTGGCCGGCACCGCAGAGTCCCCCGGGGACTTGGTGTTCATGAACGGCAAGCAGTTCAAGACGTACCGCGGCATGGGTTCCATGGGGGCCATGCAGACCCGCGGCAAGAACACGTCCTACTCCAAGGACCGCTACTTCCAGGCCGACGTGCCCAGCGACGAAAAGCTGATTCCCGAGGGGATCGAGGGGCAGGTGCCCTACCGCGGCCCGCTCTCGGCCGTGGCCCATCAGCTGGTGGGTGGCTTGCGCCAGACCATGTTCTACGTCGGCGGACACACGGTGGAGGAGCTCAAGGCCAAGGGCAAGTTCGTGCGCGTCACGGCGGCTGGGCTCAAGGAGTCCCACCCGCATGACATCATGATGACCGTCGAAGCCCCGAACTACCGGTCCCGCTAAATGTCCACGCCCGCGCCGAAGCTGTCCGCTAAGCAGGTCCAGAAGCTCGCGCGCGCCCGCATGGGGCGCACGGGGGAGACCTACACGCAGGCCCGCAAGGCGGTCCTCGCCGGTCAGGCGGAACCCAGCGCGGCGCCAGTGGAGGCGGAGCACGACGACGCCGCCCAGCTGCCGGAGTACCCGGCGCCCGAGTCGGTCGTGCAGTACGACGCGGCGTTGTGGCAACGAGTGCTCACCCAGGCGGGCGTGCTAGACCCGGCGACGGGCCAGCCGTTCACGCAAGCCATGCTGGCCGGTCTCGCGGGCGGGATCGGGTTCATGGTGTTCACCTTCGATTACGAGTCCGGCGCGACGGCGACCGTCGTCACCCGTGCGCACCCGGAACCGTACGTCGAGACGCTGATCGAGCGGTTGCCGGTTCCGGTGCGGCAGGCCCACACCACCAGCGCCAAGGCCGCCGCCGCGCGGCTCGACGAGGGGCTCGAGGCCGGCCGCGCCGTCGTCGTGCGGGTGACGGAAACGCTGTTGCCGTGGGTGAAGTCCACGGCGCCGGACACGGAGGCGGAGTCCGTCGACCTCGCGGTCCTGGGGGAGGAGGAGAAGTTCCTCATCGATGACGGCTCCGGTGCGCTGCGTGAATTGCGCCGGGGGCAGCTGGCCGCCGCGCGTGGGCGGCGCAAGAAGGACCGGCACTGGCAAGCGTGGGTCCCGGAAGCCCTGACCCCCGAACCGGGGGCAGTCAATGCGGCGATCGCGGAGGCTGTTCGCGCCACCTCCGGGCGCTTACTGGGCACCAGCGAGCTGACCGGGATCCCGGATCACTTCGCCAAGAACTTCGGCGTCGCGGGGTTGCGCACGTGGGCCGAGCGCTTGGTGGGCACCGGAAAGCGGGACTGGCCCGCCCTGTTCGCGGACCCGGAGGCCTACGCGTCCGCGCTGAACATGGTCAACGGGTTTTTCGCGGCTGGCCGGCACAGCGGCCAGGGTGGATTCCGCGGCCTGTACGCCGACTTTTTGGCCGAGGCCGCCCCGCGAGAGGGGCTCGCCCCGCTGGCAGACGCCGTCGACGCGTATCGAGACCTCGCTGACCAGTGGGAGGGGCTGATCGCCCTGCTGGCTGCGGAGTACGACGACGCCGCCAGCCACCGCGCGCAACTGGCCGAGTCGGTGTCGGCCTTGGCCGACGCCGAGCAGGCAGCAGCCGAGATCCTGGCAGGGGCCGCTGATAGGCTGGAGCCGTGATGAACGAGATTGAGATTGGCCGCGGCAAGCGCGGTACCCGCGCGTACTCGCTGGATGATGTGGCGATTGTCCCGAACCGCCGCACCCGTGACCCGCAGGACGTGTCCGTGTCGTGGCAGATCGACGCCTTCACGTTCGATGCACCCATTATCGGCGCCCCGATGGACTCGGTGATGAGCCCGGCCACAGCGATCGCCCTGGGCCAGCTGGGTGGGCTCGGCGTCCTCAATCTCGAGGGCCTATGGACCCGGTATGAGGACCCGCACACTGTTCTCGCAGAAATTACTGCGCTGGAAACCGAACAGCGCCACGGCAGCAACCCGGCGGTGACCCGCCGCCTGCAAGAGCTGTACGCGGCGCCCATCCAGCCGGAGCTCATCACGGCTCGGATTGAGGAAATCCGCGCCTCCGGTGTGGTGGTAGCCGCCTCGCTGACGCCGCAGCGCACCCAAGAGTTTTACCGCACGGTGGTCGACGCCGGTGTGGACATCTTCGTCATTCGCGGCACCACGGTCTCGGCGGAGCACGTGTCCCAGAACCACGAGCCGCTGAACCTCAAGCAGTTCATCTACGAACTCGATGTGCCGGTCATCGTGGGCGGGGCTGCCGGCTACACCCCGGCACTGCACCTCATGCGCACGGGCGCCGCCGGCGTGCTGGTTGGCTTCGGCGGCGGCGCCACAGGCACGACCCGCCGGGCGCTGGGCATCCATGCCCCGCTGGCCACCGCGCTCTCCGACGTCGCCGCGGCCCGCCGCGATTACATCGAAGAGTCCGGCGGTCGGTACGTGAACATCATCGCCGACGGCGGCCTGGGGCACAGCGGAAACATCGTCAAAGCCATCGCCATGGGCGCGGACGCGGTCATGTTGGGCACGCCGTTGGCTCGCGCCGAGGAGGCCCCGGGGGCCGGGTGGCACTGGGGCCTCGAGGCCACGCACGATCAGAGCCCGCGCGGCGATCGCGTCAAGGTGGGCACGGTCGGCTCGCTGGAACAGATTCTGTACGGTCCCTCCCATCACACGGACGGGACGTCCAATATTGTGGGCGCACTGCGCCGGTCCATGGCGACCACGGGATACTCCGACCTCAAGGAGTTCCAGCGCGTCGACGTCGTCGTTTCCCCCTACCAGGCGGGCTGAATCATGGCACGGGCTCGGACGCAACAGGCACCGTCATCGGCCGGTGGGGCTCCCACCAGCCAGGGGCGGCTGGGCCCGGCCGAGCGTGCCGAGGCCATTGAGGTCCTCAAGGGGACGAACGAGCCCGGTGCGGAACTCGATGTGCTGATTGTCGGTGGCGGCGTGGTCGGCGCCGGCAGCGCGCTCGATGCCGTGACGCGCGGGTTGAGCGTCGGGATCGTGGAAGCGCGCGACTGGGCGTCTGGCACCTCGTCGCGGTCCTCCAAGCTCATCCACGGTGGTCTGCGCTATCTGGAGATGCTGGACTTCTCGCTGGTCCATGAGGCACTCCAAGAGCGTGGGCTCTTGTTGGAACGCATCGCTCCGCACCTCGTCCGCCCGGTGCCGTTCTTGTACCCGCTGACCAAGAAGTTCGTCGAGCGGCCGTATGTCGGCGCCGGCATCGCGCTGTACGACGCCATGTCCATGGCCGCTGGTCGGCTACGCAGCGTTCCGTTGCATAAGCACTTCTCCAAGCGTGGCACCCTCCGCGCGGCCCCCAGTTTGCGGGAGGACGCGTTCGTGGGGTCGATCCGCTACTACGACGCGAAGGTGGATGACGCGCGCCTCCTCGTCGACGTCGTCCGCACGGCCGCCAAGTACGGGGCACAGGCCGCGAACCGGGTCAAGGTCGTCGACTTCCTGCGGGAGGGCGAGCGCGTCGTCGGAGCACGCCTGCAGGATCAGGAGACGGGCGAGGAATTCGAGGCCCGCGCGCGGCAGGTCATCAACGCCACCGGCGTGTGGACGGATGAAACTCAAGACTTGGTCACCGACCGCGGCCAGCTGAAAGTCCGTGCGTCCAAGGGCATCCACTTGGTGGTACCGCGGGACCGTTTCCAGTCCACGGTCGGCTTGATCCTGCGGACCGAGAAGTCGGTCCTCTTTGTGATCCCCTGGGGTCGACACTGGATTATCGGCACCACGGATACCGACTGGAAGCTGGATAAGGCACACCCTGCGGCCTCCAGCAAGGACATTGACTACGTGCTGGAACACGTCAACCGGGTGCTCAAGCGGCCGCTGACCCGCGAAGACGTCGAAGGCGTGTACGCGGGACTGCGGCCCCTGCTCGCGGGGGAGAACGATTCCACGGCGAAGCTCTCCCGCGAACACGTCGTGGCGCACCCGGTGCCGGGCCTCGTCGTCGTTGCCGGCGGAAAGTACACCACGTACCGGGTTATGGCCCGCGACGCCGTCGACGAGGCCGTGCGGAGTATTGATACGGCCGCGCCGGCGTCCTGCACGGAGACCATCCCGTTGCTCGGGGCGGAGGGATACCGGGCGGCGTGGAACAGCCGTCACCGGTTGGCGCGCTGGGCGGGCGTGCACGTGGCGCGCGTGGAGCACTTGCTGTCCCGCTACGGGTCGATGACGCGGGATGTGCTGGAAACGATTCGTGCCAACCCCGAGCTGGCCGAGCCGCTGCCCGGGGCGGACGATTACCTGGCCGCCGAGGTCGTGTATGCGGCCACGCACGAGGGCGCCCGCCATATTCACGACGTCCTGACCCGGCGCACGCGCATTTCGATCGAGGCGTGGGATCGAGGCGTCTCCGCGGCGGAGGTTGCCGCCCGCCTGATGGCGCCCATCCTCGGGTGGTCCGAGCCGCAGATCGAACGTGAGGTCAAGCACTATCTGGCCCGGGTCGAGGCGGAGCGGGCGAGCCAAGAACAGCCAGACGACGTGTCTGCTGACGCCGCGCGCATGAACGTGGACGACATCGTGCCGGTCCGCGAGGACTGAGCCAACTCGCTCTTCTACAAAGCATCGAAGTAGGCTAGACAGGTGCTCAAAACTGCCCTCAAGCCCAAATGGCTGCTCGCCCTGTTGTTGGCGATGGCGCTCTCCGGCATCTTCGTTGGATTGAGCGTCTGGCAGTTTGGGCGCGCCGAAACTGCCCCTCCGCCGCCGGCCTCCGTCACGGAGAACCCGGTGGAGCTGACCACCCACTTTGGGCCCTACCGTCCGCTCATGGCCGCAGACGCGGACCAGATTGTCACGGCAACGGGTCACTTCATGCCGGACAGCCAGGTCCTGGTCTCCGGCCGGCTCGATAGCGACGAGTCGGATCGGGTCGGCTACTGGTCGGTGGCCGCGTTCGTCCTCGATGAGCCCCTGCCGGCCGGCGAAAGCGCGCCGGAGGGTTCCGCGGCCGCTACGGGCGGCGACGTCGTCATCCCCGTCGTGCGGGGGTGGACCGAGGAGCCCCGGGCGCCGGCCGAACCGAGCGAGGAGACGGTCACCGTCACGGGTCGCCTGCTGCCTACCGAAACCCCGCAGGCGGACGATGCCAGCGACGGCGTGCTGGAATCGCTGTCCGTGGCGCAGCTCATCAACCTCTGGGACGTCGATTCCTACAGCGCCTTCATCGTCGCGTTCGAGGCCACGGGGGCGGATGGCGCCGACGCCATGGCGGCGGACCTTGAGCAGGTGTGGGTGGACCCGCAGCCAGCTGAGCCGCAGACCAACTGGCTCAACATCTTCTACGGCCTCGAGTGGGCCGTCTTCGCGGGGTTCGCGTTCTTCCTGTGGACCCGGCTGGTCTCCGACGACTACAAGCGGACTCAGAAAGGCAAGAGAGTGACCAAACCACAGGGGCGTCGCCTCGGCGGGACGCACGCGCAGATTCAGAATGCGGCGACCTGGTTCAAGATTGCGGCCTACATCACCGGCGTGTTCCTCCTGCTGCTCGTGGTGGAAATGACGGCCAAGTATGGCTTCGGAGTGGAACTCGTGGCTGGCGGAACGCTGTATGACGGCACCAGCAACGCCCTCGGCTTCCTGCCCGTGGACGGGTACGACGGCGGCTTCAACATCACGCTCGCCATTCAGATCGCGCATGGCTGGATGTATGTCCTCTACCTTTTGTGTGACTTCCGACTCTGGATGCTGATGCGCTGGAAGTTCCCGCGCTTGCTCTTTATCGCGCTCGGCGGCGTCGTACCGTTCCTGTCCTTCTACGTGGAGTCCAAGATTCACCGCGAGGTGCAGCGTGAAATTGAGGATGCTCCGGCCGCCGAGAAGCGGTATTGACCCGAGCTGGCCGTCGTGAGGCCAGTGCTAAGTCGACTAGAGTGGAACCCGTGACTATCTCTCCCGCCTCCCAAGAACACCAGACGGTTCTGGTCGTCGATTACGGGGCCCAGTACGCGCAGCTGATCGCCCGGCGCGTACGCGAGGCCCGCGTGTACTCGGAGATCGTGCCGCACACCATGTCCACCGAGGAGATCCTGGCCAAGAAGCCAGCGGCGATCATCCTTTCCGGTGGCCCGTCGAGCGTCTACGCCGACGGGGCGCCGAGTGTCGGCGCGGACCTCTTCCAAGCTGGCGTGCCCGTCCTCGGCATTTGCTACGGCTTCCAGGCCATGTCCAATGCCCTCGGGGGCGACGTCGCCCGGACTGGGCTGCGCGAATACGGCTCCACCGCCGTGAAGGCAACGGGTGAGGCCCGTTCAATTCTGGCGGGCACGCCCGAGGACCAGAGCGTGTGGATGAGCCACGGAGACTCCGTGCACGGTGCGCCGGAAGGCTTTGAAGTGCTCGCCACCTCCGAGGGCGCCCCGGTGGCGGCCATCGCTGACGAGGAGCGTCGCTTGTACGGGGTGCAGTGGCATCCGGAGGTCAAGCACTCGACTCATGGCCAGACGGTGCTGGAGAACTTCCTCTTCAAGGGCGCGCGCCTGACCCCGGACTGGACCACGGGCAACATCGTCGAAGAGCAGGTGGAGCGCATTCGTGAGCAGATTGGCTCCGGGCGCGCCATTTGCGGCCTGTCCGGCGGTGTTGACTCTGCGGTGGCGGCGGCTCTGGTGCAGCGTGCCATCGGCGACCAGCTGACGTGTGTGTTCGTCAACCACGGCCTGCTGCGCGAAGGCGAGGCCGAGCAGGTAGAGAAGGACTTCGTCGCCGCCACCGGCGCTAAGCTCTACATTGCCGACGAGCAGGAACGGTTCCTGAGCGCGCTCTCCGGCGTCACGGACCCGGAAGAGAAGCGCAAGATCATTGGCCGCGAATTCATTCGGGCCTTCGAAGCCGCTGAGGCCGCCATCGTCAGCGAGTCCGCAGCGGAAGGCGAGCCAGTGCGATTCCTCGTGCAGGGCACCCTGTACCCGGACGTCGTCGAATCCGGTGGCGGCGAAGGCGCGGCCAACATTAAGAGCCATCACAATGTGGGCGGCCTGCCGGAGGACCTTCAGTTCGAGCTCGTCGAGCCTCTGCGCACGCTGTTCAAGGATGAGGTGCGCTCTGTGGGCTCTCAGCTGGGCTTGCCGGACGAGATCGTCCAGCGCCAGCCGTTCCCTGGTCCCGGGCTCGGCATCCGGATCATCGGCGAGGTGACCGAGGACCGCTTGGAGCTGTTGCGGAAGGCTGACGCCATTGCGCGCGCGGAGCTCACGGCATCCGGGCTGGATCAGGAGGTGTGGCAGATGCCGGTGGTCCTCCTGGCCGATGTCCGCTCGGTGGGCGTTCAGGGAGACGGCCGCACGTACGGCCACCCGATCGTGCTGCGCCCCGTCTCCAGCGAGGACGCGATGACGGCGGACTGGTCGCGCCTGCCATACGATTTGCTGGCTCGCATCTCCAACCGCATCACGAACGAGGTTGACGGGGTCAATCGCGTTGCGCTTGACGTGACGAGCAAGCCCCCGGGAACGATCGAGTGGGAGTAATCCCGCGTGAAGCCCCGCCACGGAATCCGTGGCGGGGCTTCTTGTTGATCGGGGGCCTGTGGATAACTCGTGCAGCGGATGGACTAACCAGCGAGGCGCGGTGGTGGCGCTGGGGCCGCAAGCAGCGAGGAGCTGTGGTGAAGAAGTTCGCGTGGGCGGCAGTCGTGGTGGGGGTAGCGCTCGGGCGGGGGGGCAGCGAGTGTGGAGGTACGACGCCGGAGCCGGCGGAGTCTTCGCCAGCCACCTCCTCGGCGCTGACCACGAGTGCGGACGCCTCGCCAACGCCACAACCGGCCACTAGCACGTCGACTGTTGTGGCGGTGCCAACTCGCGATGTTCCGGTGAAGGGGAGCGGCTCGATCAGGTCCGATTGCACACTCGGGAAGAGCCGGAAGGTGTCTTGACGGCCAGCACTCAGTGTTGAGGTGACGCCGAGGCTGTGCCCACGAGCCCGGGCGACGGGGCCGCACCTCCGAGTGACGTCATCACGGTGACCAACGAGGAGTTCAGGTCGCTTCCCCTACCTGCATCCGAGCTGAAGATGCAGCAGCCAGTGGAAGACCATCCGTACTACGCCATGTCGTTGGTGGGGGAGCGGACCCATCAGTGGGCGGAGAGCTCGGAGCACGGAGTCGAAACGACGGTGCTGGGAACAGCAGTGAAAGTGCGGGCGACGCCGCTTGAGTATTGGTGGGACGACGGCCATGGGGTCGCCAGAACGGCAGCCGGCCCCGGGGCGCGCCGTCCGGAGCAGGCCGACCCGGAGACCGACCCGGCAGCCGCTGACGTGGTGTACGAGGGCACGGGTCATCTTGAGGTTCAGCTGACCACCGTGTGGAAGATCGAGTCCCGACTCGTGGCCGAGGGGTGTGACACGAACTCAACAGGGTGGGCCTGTGGTGATGACGTGTGGCAGACCACCCCGCCTTGGTTGGCTTCTGAATGAGGGGCGTCGTCTCCTCAGCGGAACGAATGGCGTCCCGCAACGCTCGCACGGCGCCGTGGCGCGGAACCTCGGGCTTCTGAATCGGGCGTCGTCGTGTTTCGCTGGCCTTAACCCGCGGCCCTCTGGCGTAGTTTAGAAGGGCCGCCGGTCTCTCATGATGGCGGTGACGCAAGCGATGGAAGGCGGAATCCGTTGGCAGGGACTGAAGAGAGTGGGCCGAACGTGGCCGACTGGCTCGAGACGCTCGGGCCCGGCGCTGGAACCGACACGCTCCTGCGATTTGCGGGATCCGCCTCCAACAGCATCGACATCACCCATGCCCACCCGTCCGGACTCGCTCAGTTCATGGCCGGGCGCCGCACGCGTCTCTCCATGCTCCTGCGCGACCCCGAAGCGTTCGCCCCCGGTTTCCGCACGGCTCGAGCCCTGCGGGGCAAGATTCAAGAGCTCTCCGACGAACGCGGAATCGACGTGGGCTACCTCGCCGCAGGCGTCGTTTCGTGGCGGGCTATCGTTGACGGACGATCCGAGCAGTTCAGTGCACCCGTCATGCTGGTGCGCATCGGCCTCGCCGCACGCGATCGGGACGACTTCGACATCCAGATTTCTGGACGAGCCCAAGTCAACCCGGCATTGATTCGCTACTTCTCGGATCAGCAGGGCATCCGTATCGACGTCGACGCGCTCTATGCCGCCGCGTACATGACCGCTCGGTTCGATCCGCGTCAGGCCATGGACGAATTGCGGCGCCAGCTCTCCGAGGCGGCCGGCGTCGTCGTCGAACATCGCCTGTTGGCTTCAACATTCGCGGATGTCGCCGATCCGGCCAATCCGGAAACCATCAACACCGAACACCCAGTGATTTCTCGCCTCATGGCGCAGCACGACGACGGGTCCGCTCCGGAACCTGTCTCCGAGCCAGACATCGAGGTCGTCAGCAGCGACGAACGCAACCCGGCCGACGAACTGTTGGTCCTCGACGCCGACGCGAGCCAGCAAGAGGTGCTCGACGTGGTGGAAGCGGGCGAATCCGTCGCCGTCTCCGCGCCACCAGGAACGGGCCAAACCCAGACGGTGCTTAATGCCGCCGCGATCTTGGCGGGGCAGGGGAAGCGCGTCCTCGTGGTTGCTGAGCGCCGGCAAACCGCGGCCGAGTTCGTTGAGCGCCTCGAGGAGCTGGAGCTCGGTAGCCTCGCCCTGCGTATCGCCCCCGAGGTCGACGCCGAGGCCCTGCGCCGGCAGTTGACCAAGGCCATTCTGCGCAATGAGCGGGCAGAACAGCCAGATCTCGGCGGCCTGCACCAGACCCTGACGCGCCATCGGCACGCGCTCTTGGACCACGTCCGATCGTTGCACAACGTGCGTGAGCGCTGGGGGTGCTCGCCGTACCAGGCGATGCAGGAGTTGGCTCGCCTGACTTCCATGCTGCCGCCGCCCTCCACCACGGTTCGCCTGAAGCGTTCCGTTCTCGATTCGATCGTCACGCGTCACGAGACCAGTGCCAAGCTACGCCGTGCCGCTGAAATCGGGGCGTTCACCCACCGCGTCGGTAACAGCCCGTGGTTCGGCGCGCGCTTGCGCAATAGCCGAGAATCCGAAGAAGCACTCAAGCTGGCTCGGGACCTCGACGGGGATCTGGCGCCGCTGCACGAGCGGATGAAGCAGGTCGCCGAACATTCACACATCAAGCTCGGCAATACCTTCGCCGAGTGGGGGGAGCAGCTGGAGCTCCTCGTGGCCGTGCGTGAGAGCCTCGACAAGTTCGAATCAGATATTTTTGATCGCGCCGTCGATGACCTCATCGCGGCTACGGCCCCGTCGTCTTGGCGCCGCGAGCGCGGCATCGAGCTTGGTTCGGTTACCCGCAGCCGCCTGCGCCGGGTGGCCAAGGAGTATATTCGCCCCGGCGTTCACATCTCGGACCTGCACACATCGCTGCAGGAGGTGCAGCAGCAGCGCGAGGCGTGGAAGAGCTACGCCACGAGCCAGCGCCATCCCGCCGTGCCGAGCGGGCTGCTGGAGCTCAACACGGAGTACAACGCCACCTACAAGCGCCTCCAGGCGCTGGACCGGGTGCACGGGTACGGCAAGGATCGTTCGCTGATCCAACGTCCGGTCGACGACGTCGTCGCACATGTCAACGCTTTGGTGCAGGATCGCGAGGCGCTCGAAACCCTTCCGGAGCGGACGCTGCTCGTGGAGCAGCTCAGCGAGTCCGGCCTGACCGAACTGATGGACGACCTGCGTGAGCGAGAGGTGGCACCGACGGAGGTCGGTCACGAGCTCGAACTGGCCTGGTGGCAGTCGGTGCTCGAGGCCATGATCAGCGGTGACGACTACTTGGCGATGTCCGACGGGAACCAGTTGCGCCAGCTGGAGGCCGAGTACCGACTCGCCGACAACGCCCACATTGCCTCGGGCGCGTCCCGGCTGAAGTGGCAATTGGCCCAACGGTGGAAGGCCGCCCTCGGCGATCATCGGGCCGGCAGCCGAGAGTTGAAGTCCTTGCTCAAGGAAGGCTCCCCGTCCGTCGCTGCGCTGGCCGAATACGGCGCCCCGCTGATTAACTCCCTCGTGCCGATCTGGGTCGGTTCACCCCTGATGATCCCGTCCGTTGTTCCGGACTCCGCACGGTTCGACGCCGTGCTAATGCTCGACGCGGATGCCTTGTCATTGCGCAGTGCGGTCGGTGCGATCAGCCGTGCTGATCAAGTCATCGCGTTCGGCGACGACCAGGTGGGGTCGCCCCGGTCCTTTAGCGTCTCCGTGGACCCGACCGCGTCGCTCCGTGCGCCGCAGCGGCCCGTCAACACGTTCACCTCCCTCGCCGAGATCCTGCCGGTCCGCAGGCTCAAAACCGTGTATCGCGGCGTCGACGAGTCCCTCACCGAGCTCCTTAGTGCCGCCTACTACGACGACGAGCTGTCGGGTTTGCCCGTGGCACGCTCGTTGAGCGGTGCCCGCCCGGGCCTCAGCGTTGAGTATGTCCACGACGGCACTGGCCTGCCGAATGCCGGTGCCGAGGCCGTGGAGACGACTGTCGGTGAAGTGCGCCTAGTCGTTGACCTCGTGTTTTCCCACATCCGTCGTCGGCCGCACCTGTCCCTCGCCGTGATTGCCTCGAACCAGCGGCACGCAACCCGGATCGCCGAGGCCATCCAGGTGCAACTTCCCAACTACCCGTGGGCGAGGGACTTTTTCGCTCGCGGCACGGAACGGTTCCAGGTCTCGACGATTGAGCGCTCGACGGCGATCGTACGGGACGCGGTCCTCTTCGCCGTGGGTTATGGGCGCACCCCGCACGGGCGCGCCGTGCACGACTTTGGTGCCCTGTCCGGCCCCGATGGGGATCAGCTGGTCGCGGCGGGGCTGACCCGCGCCCGCCAACTGCTGACGATCGTCACCGCCGTCAAGCCGGAAGATCTGGACGCGGATCGTCTCTCGTCGGGGACGACCGTGCTGATGGATGTCATCGGCCGCGCCATGCAGCCCGAAGTTGTCGGTGGCGCGGACGAGGGGCCGCACGAGGATCCGCTCGTGGCGGACCTGCGCAATCGCCTCGTCTCCCGAGGGGCAACGGTACGCCAGCGCTACCGGGACGAGCTGGACTTGGCCATCCAGGCCCCGGACACAGCTGAGGACGCTGGCACCATCCCGCCTTTGGCCGTGGTGTCTGACGGGACCGAATCCTACCGCCGACTCACGGTCCGCCAGCGCTCGCGGCTGCGGCCGCAATTGCTGGAACAACTGGGCTGGCGCTATGTTCCGCTGTGGACCATCGACGTCTTTAGCGACCCGGCCCGCATCGCTGACGCCCTCGCCGAGTACCTGAACCTCACCATGCCGGAAGGAAGTATTGTGCCGGACCCAGAGTCCTCCGCCGCGAAACCGAGTGGTCGCCGCGCTCAGAAGCCGGCCCTCTTCACGGACCCCGTCCTGCCGCAGACCGCGAGCGAGGACGACCCGCGCGCGTGGGGTGACGGCGCGGACCGGCCCGATGATCGTGAGGCGTGGCTCAAGGAGCAGCGGCCTCCGCACTGGGGGTAATTAGCTCGCCGAGGCCCCGGGGGCGGCGACCAGCAACACATGCAGTGTGCCACGCCCGGCCGCGGCCGTGAGCGCCTCGGCTTCGGCCGACGTCGCCGCGACGACGACGGTCTCCTGCGGACCTGCCGTGGAGGTCAAGGCGCCACCGGCCGACTCCGCGCTCGGTACCCACAACACGGTGAGCCCGGTGGCCACGCGCGAGGAGGCCACCGGTTGCTCGTAGCCGTTGCCCTCTGTGAGAACCACGTCGACGTGCTGGCCGGGGCTGAGCAACTCCACCGTCTGCGTATCGACGGGCTGCACAGGCACAGCAACGGTGCCGGGCTCGGTGCCGGCGAGAAGATGCTCGCCCACCAGAAGGCCCTGATGGAGCGGGGTCCCGGCGGGAGCAGCAATGGCCAATTGTCCGGTCAGAGGGTCAGCTCCGCCGCCGTCCCGGGCAGCGGCCCGCACGGCCGGCGGTAGCGCGTGCGCCAAGACCTCCGCAACGTCGAGGTCCTGGGCGCCGAGCACGTGGCCTGCGGGCAAATCCCGGGCCGCTACCGTGATGCGCAGCGTGTCTGCGCGCTCCGGCGCGACGGCGTTCAGCGCGCACGCCACCGCGACCGCTGCGAGCGCGGCGGCTAGGGGTCGCCGATACTTCGCTGCAACGTCCCGCCACGTGCGTCGATACCTGACGGACCCGGACCGGCTACGGCTCGACCGGAGGCGCGGCTGCCGAGGGGTCGGCGGTCCGCCGTCGCGCCGTTCCTGCCGCTGGTCACCGCCGCCGGCGCGCGGATCTGTTGCTGGTGTTCGTCTCTGGCCCATGCCAGCAGTCAAAACCCTCCCACCGCGTAAAAAAACCGCCCACAGCGCGGCTGTGGGCGGAAGGTCGAGTCGCTGATCCTTGTGGACAGCGAGTCAACGGGCAGCGGAGGAGCTACGAGTTTGACGACTCGGCAGCGCGCGAATCGGTCCGGTAGAAACCTGAGCCTTTGAAGGTAATGCCGCCGACGTTGAAGTTCTTGCGCAGTGGACCTTCGCAGGACGTGCAGGTGGTCAGCGAGTCATCGCTAAAGGACTGAAAAATCTCAAACTCATCCCCGCAGCTCTTGCAGGCGTAGGCGTAGGTCGGCATAGGCTTCCTTCTAGCACTCGGATAGTCTGAGTGCCAATTCTAGCATCGTCACAACCAGGTCAGCCCGCTCATGGTGGCGACGGCGTCGACGGGCTGATCGGTCAGTTCGCGCGGTAGCGAGCCGGCCGGCAGGAGTTCGTGTTCGTAGACCACCGCGATGAGCTGAGCTGCGCTGCCCTGGCGCCGTACCTCGGCAATCAGCCGGTCGTAATATCCCCCACCCTGACCCAGTCGGGTTCCGCTGCGGTCCACGCTGGTGGCCGGCAGGAGGATCACGTCAGCGGCCGCTGCGGCGATGGCCTCGGCCACGGGACCCACGGGCTCGTTGACCGGCGCCAAGGCGGACGGCCGCAGCTCGATGTCTGGGTGCCACGTCACCCACCCCAACTGAAAGTTGGGGCGGCACACGGGCAGGATGACTTGTGTGCCGGCTGCATGCGCGCGTTCCAGAGCGGCGGACGGGTCCGGTTCCGTTCCCGTCGCGGAATAGCCGGCGACGACGCGAGCCCCGGTGAGAGTCGTATCAAGGGCCGTGCACAGTTCGGCCGACTCGCGATGACGCTCCGCCGCGTCCATGGCGCGCCGGCGGCGCCTGACCTCGGCCCGCAAGCGTGACTTCACCATGAACGTCATCGTAGCCAGCACCGGCGTGTGCTCGCTATGAGGTGCCGTTCGGGCTCACCTGCGAAGAGCGCGGGGCGGGGCTGGCCCACTATGCTGGGGTGTCATGTCCCGACTTGCCCCGTGGTGGCCCGCCACTGTTGACCATGGCGACCTCGTCCTGCGGCCCTTGCGGGCATCGGATCAACACGAATGGACGGCGGTGCGTCACCGCAACGCCGACTGGCTCCGGCACTGGGAAGCCACACAGCCTGGCGGAGGGCGTATGCCGTCTTTCCGGGAAATGGTGCGATCCCTGAACCGTCAGGCGAAGGCCGGGACGTGCCTGCCGTGGGCCATTACCGTGGCGGATCCCCGTGCGCCCCACCCGGCGCTGGCCGGCCAGGTCACCGTCTCGACCATCATGTGGGGCTCGGCGATGAGCGCTTCGATTGGGTACTGGATCGATCAGGCCCGGGCCGGGCAGGGGATTGTCCCGCAGGCCGTCGCACTGGCGGGGGACTTCTGTTTTTCGACGTTGGGACTGCACCGGCTAGAGATCAACATTCGGCCGGAAAACGGCCCCAGCCTGCGCGTCGTCGAGAAGCTGGGTTTTCGCGACGAGGGCGTCCGCGAGCGGTTCCTTCACATTAATGGGCAGTGGGCGGACCACCGGACGTTCGCTTTGACGCGTGACGAGGTTACTGATGGGCTGCTGACAAGGTTGAACGGGGCCTAGAGGGCCGTAAACCACAACGGTGTGAGTTTCCTTGCGGACACACCGGGAATAATCCGCCCCCCACAGCGCGCCGCGGCGTAACGTCAAGCGTGTAGTTAAACCGCAGCCCTAAGGACTCCAATGAACTCGACTGAATCGCCTGAGCAGCAGGGTCAGACGCGTGATGAGCCGAGCCGTCTGCGGATTCGCTACCCACGCTTGGCGCTCGCCGTTGCCGGCCTCGTTGGCCTGCTGACCCTCGTCGTCACCGGTGTGTTGGCACCCTTCGGCGTCGTCTCCGGCCTGTGGCCGCTGATCGCCGCACTAGCGTTCGTCGGTTCCGTCGTCGCACTGCGCGCGCTCGCCATTGGCGACCGTCGCCGCCGCGTCATCGAGCGCATTAACCGCACCTACGCCGAGGCCGTCGCGGCCACAGCAGTGCGCGAGCAGGCACATCACGGCAGCAGTGAGGTCTTCGACGCGCAGCCCGGCTCCGGCGAATCAGAGCGTGCCCTGTCCGTTGAGGAGCTGCGCGCCGAGGCCCGGCGCGTGGCCGCGGCACAAGCCGCGACGAAGCCGGTCTCCAGCACGCACGCATTAGACACGTCCCGCCAGTGGCAACCCGTCGCCGTGCCGAAGCCCACCTACGTGGACGCGGCCAAGGCCGAACGCCCCCAGCCTGAGCCCCTGCCAGTTCCTCAGTCCAAAAAGCCGGAGCGCGTGAAGAGTATTTTGGCTGACACCCGTTCGGGCGAGTCTCATTCGGCGCTCTCCGCGCCGAGCGCCGAGCCCGCACCAGCACGAGAATCTGCCCAACGCATCAATCTCGACGACGTGCTCCAGCGTCGTCGCGGCGCCTAGGAAGAGCGCCTGACGCGGCGCTAGCCAACCGGGCAGAATCAGGGTGCGTTGATGGGTAGCGAGGCGACAGCACATCAGGCACCGGCCGACGGCGGCGAATCGCCGTGGCCAGAAGAGAGCCAGCTGACCTTTCTGACAGCGCACGCCAGCCGATTGGTCGCCTCGGGAATCGGGCTGGATCCGAGCTACTACGACTCCTTGCAGCCCACGCAAGTGCAGCTCCAACACCGCCCTGGCGCCGGCGTGAGCGCGCTGTACAGCCTGCGTGACGGGAGCGGGTTCGTGGGCCTGACGACTGAACGCCTGCCGGAATCCGACGCCTACACGCAGCTACGCATTCCCGGCTGGGAACTCGCACCGGTGGGGTACGCCCCGCTGACGGTGACCGTGTGGCGTCACCCGGACGACCCCCGGCTGCCGGGGCTGGCCACCGCCGCGGTCCCGGAGCGTGCCGAGAGTGCGCTGGGCCAAGGGGATGTCCTGACCCGCTTGGAAACCGTTGCCTACCGCCCGTTGCGCCGCGCCGTGCTGCGGGCCACGTTCAGTACCCGGCCGCCCGCCGTCGTCGAGCGAGTCGTCTACCTCAAGGTGATGCGGCCCGATCAGGCGGACGCGCTCGTGGAGCGCAGTCGCCTTCTGGCCGAGGCCGGCCTGCCCGTGCCGCCCGTGCTGGCGCATCATCACGACGGCGTGGCGGCGTTTGCCGAAGTCCCCGGCTCATCGCTTTCCCGGCTGATTATGGACGACGGCGCGGCGAGCTTGGACCCGCGGGACCTTATCAGGTTGTTGGACCGGCTGCCGTCCGCCGTCGTGGACCTGCCGGTGCGCGCCGCGTGGGCTGACCGCGCCGATCGTTACGCGGAAGCGGCACGGGCCGCTCTGCCGGACTATTCGCGACGCATCACCGAGCTCGAGGAGGGGGTGCGGACGTGCCTCGCGGAGGCCGATCGCGGACCGGTGGTGCCGACCCACGGCGACTTCTATGAAGCGAACCTGATGATGGAGGGGACCCGCATCGTGGGCCTGCTCGACGTCGACAACGTGGGGCCGGGACGGCGGGCCGATGATTACGCGTGCCTACTCGGTCACGTCGCGGTGCTGCCGACCGTGGACGAGCGGTACCAGCTCATCGACACGGCGTTGGAGCACTTTGGCGCGGCCTTCACACGTGACGAGGACCCGCGGGCCGTGTGGGGGAGCGCCGCCGGTGTGGCGCTATCCCTCATCGCGGGGGCGCGGGCCCCCGGACTCGAGGAGGACGTCTGGGCCCCGGCCGCCGTGGGCCGCTTAGAAGCGGCCGAGGCGCTGCTGGCTCGCGCCAAGCGTTAGGACGCGGCCGGCAAGAAAGATGTCCAGATGAGAGTTCTCTCATCTTCATCTCCTGTTGCTCTCATGCCCGGGAGCCACCATGGTGGGGACGGGGAATCGGCAGCGCTGGAGGTAGTGACGTGAAGACCAAAATCTGGGGTATGGCGGCGGCGATGGGCCTCATCGTGGCCGGCGGCGGCGCCGTCGTGGCGACGGAGATGATCGGGGCCGACGACGATCTGGGCCAGGGCGTGATCACCGAAGACGCGGCCGCGAGCGCGGGGGCCTCACGCGAGGCGCCAGCCACAGGCCAAGCCGTAGATCCGGCCGGATCTGCGTCGAGCGCGAGCGATGCCGCGGCAACGCGGACTCCGCAGGAGCCCGCCAGCACCTCCTCGAACGTTCCGTCGGCCGGAGCTACCCACAGCCCGACATCGACGCCGGCGCCCACACCGACTCCGGACCCCGCCCCGCAGCCCACGACGACGACGGTTCAGCCAGCCCCACCGCAGGCCCCGGCGGACGACGATGACTGGGATGACCTCGACGACGACGATGACGAGGTTGACGATGACGACGACGATGCTGACGACGACTAAGGCGGGGCAGGAGCCTCGTCCGACCGACGTCAACGCCGCAGGTCCCGCGGCCCGCTACACGAGCCGATAACCCGCTACACGAGCCGGTAACCCGCCCCGCGGACGGTCTCGATGCGTTGGGAACCGAGCTTGTTGCGGAGGTAGCGGACGTAGACGTCCACCACATTAGAGCCCGGGTCGAAGTCGTACCCCCAGACCCGGGAGAGCAGCTGTTCACGGGTGAGCACCTGGCCGGGGTTGCGCAGAAACGCTTCGGCGAGGGCGAATTCGCGTGCGGAAAGATCCACGGACCGCCCATCGACTTCCGCCTGACGGGTGCGCAGGTCGAGGGTGAATCCGTCGCTGCTGAGCCGATGATCCGGCTCCGCCGCCGGGCTGGCCCCGTTCGCGGCTGGGCGCAGACGCAAACGGATGCGGGCGATCAGCTCTTCGAAGCGAAACGGCTTGCCTAGATAGTCGTCGGCCCCACCGCTGAGTCCGGTGAGCGTGTCGTCGAGCCCCGTGCGGGCTGTGAGCATGATGACGGGGACGTCGTTGTGACCGTCGCGAAGCTCCTTGAGGACCTCGAAACCATCGATGTCCGGGAGGCCGACATCCAGCAGGATCAGCTCGAAGTCACCCGTCATGGCGAGGCTGAGGCCCTCGCGGCCCGTTGCGGCGATCGCTGGCTGGAACCCGGCGGAGCGCAGGCCCTTCGAGACGAAGGCGCTAATCCGCGGTTCGTCTTCAATGATCAGAATCTGGCTCACGCCGGCTTCTCCTTTAAGTCCCTCATCACACGGGTATTTCTAGCGTAAAGACGGAGCCTACGGATGGCGTGGAGGCCACCGTGATGTGTCCCGAATGCGCCTCGCAAATCGCGCGAACAATCGTCAGCCCCAGCCCCGATCCGGCGGCTCGGCTACCGTTGGCGCCACGGGCAAAGCGCTCAAAGATCTCCTGCGCGTCCTCGGGGGCGATTCCGATGCCGGTATCCCGGACCCAGAGCCGTAGTATGCGTGCGGCCGGAGCGCCCGCGGGGCCCGTGGCGATCTCGGCACCGATGGTGATGGGGGCGCCCGGCTCGGAGAACTTCACGGCGTTCTGACACAGCTGCAGCAGGGCCTGCGTGATGCGGTGCGGGTCCACGTTGACGGTCGCCGTGGCGCGGCCCTCGAGTCGCCAGTCGAACTCACCGAGTCCCGTGGCCTTCTCGTGCACGTCGCGCAAGAGCGCGCAGACGTCCGTGGGGCGGGGCTGGACGAAGTCGTCCCGATCCGCTGAGGCGAGCGTCGAGAGGTCATCGATGAGGATGGACATGCGGGAGAGCTCGTCCAAGGCGAGCGCTTGGGTTTGGCGGACGTCCTGTGGATCGGAGGCATCTTGCAGCTCAAGGTGCCCCTGCACGATCGCCACCGGCGTCCGCAGCTCATGTCCGACGTCGCGCAGCAGCTGCCGCTGGGAGGCGAGGGCCTCCTGCAGCCGGTCCAGCATGTTGTTGAACGTCTCGGACAACTCGGCGAGGTCGTCGTTACCTTCGACGACGAGCCGCTCGTCGAGATCGTCAGCGCCGATCCGGGCCGCCGTCCGTCGCAGGGCGCGCAGCGGCCGCAGCAGCGTTTGCAGGACGCCGAAGGAGAGAATGGCGCTCACCGCGAGCGCTATGGCCCCAGCGGCGACCCAGATCCACACGTTGCGGTGCAGACCAGCCAATTCCCGGTTCAGATCGAACGCCAAGACCAGCTGTGCCGGCTCGGTATCGTCGCTGAGCTGGACGGGGACGAGGGCGGCCCGGTACGACGCCGTCGAGGTGTCAAGCGTAGTTAGCTCCACGCGGTCGGTGGCCGGGCGGTCGATCAGCTGGCGGATCAGCTCCTGGTCCGCCTCCAACCGGAGGGGAACGGGCTCGGGCGCGGTCCACCGCACCTCGCCGCGCTGCAGGACGATCACGCCCTCGTTTTCCTCCGGCGAGGAGCGCTGAATGGCGAGGTAGGTCAGTTCCGCCGCGGTCGTGAAGTCCTCGCCAGTCTCCGGATCAATCCCGGTCTCGGCCAGGGCGCGAAATTCGGTCACCTCCCGCCGCAACGAGTCATCGATTTGTGCGGCCAGATCACCCCGTTGGACCACGTAATTGGTGGTTCCCGCGATAGCCAAGGTCAACCCGGAGAGCGCGATCAGGGCCACCATGATGCGGGTGCGCACAGAGAGCGCGCGGACGCGGGAGAGCCACCGCACGTTCACGGCCCTACCCGTCCTTCCCGTCGGGTCCGGTCTGGTCACGTGGACCGCTGCCGGAATCCCCGTCCTCCGGGTCGTCCCCGTCGGCGGGCACCTCGTCCCCGTCGGCGGGCGCCTCGTCCTCGACGGCGGGCGCCTCCTCCTCGTCGACGGGCGGCCCGGGATCGTCCACCGAGCGGGGCGTTCCGAGGGCCGCCTCTTCGGCGGCGAGGGCGTCGCGCGCCGAGTCCTCGGCCTCGGTGAGGGCAGTGTCCACGACCTCTTGGGCTTTACTCCGCGCTTCCTCCGCCTGCAGCGAGAGTCCCTGCTGGTCCAAGACCTCGGCGAGGCCGCGCTGTGCGGCATTGACGTGAGCCACCGATTCCGCGTGATCGGCGGAGATCATGCGGTACAGGGCCGCGGCCTCGTCGAGGCGGCCGGATTCCGTCAGCACATGTGCGGCGAAGAGTTCCGCGTTGCCGGCGGCATCGGCGTCGTCCACCCCGCGAAAGCGGTCCGCCGCGTCGAGCGCCTCGGCGACGGCGCCGCGTCCGTCCCCGAGAGCCCAGGCGCTGCGCGCGTGCGTGTCCCGGAAATCGGCCGCGTGCCACGCGGCACCGTGCTCGTCGGCCAGCCGGATCGCCTCGTCCAAGGCGCTCAGGCCGTCGGGATCACCCGCCTCACAGAGCGAATGCCCCAACGCGTGCAGGGCCGTGGGCAGAGCCGCCGGGTCGGAGTCAGCCTGCCGCGCCAAATCCACCGCACGTTCGTAGCCAGCCCGGGCCTCGGCGGGCTCATCTTGTTGGCCGAGCAGCGTGGCGAGCGCGAGGAGTGTCCGCGCCGCTTCGCCAGCGAGCCCGGACTGCTCGAACACCATGATCGCCTCACGCCACAGCCGTGCGGCCTCATCAAACCGTTCCTGATGGCGCACGCTATGCCCCCACGAGACCAGCGCTCGCGCCCGTTCGGTCGCGTGGCCAGTAGCGCCGAGTTGCTCCGCGAGCGTGCTCAGCAGCTCCTCCGCAAGCACGTATTCGGCGGCGTCCAGCAATTGGTGACCGAGCGCCAGCCGGAGCGCCCACGTTTGGTCAAATTCACCGCGTTCGGCCTGCTCGATCGCCACCTTCCACGCCAGAATCGCGGCCTCATGATCCGCCGCCGATGCCGCGAGCTGAGCGACGGCGGCGGCCGCCGAGACGGCGCCCTTGCGGATGCCAGCCGAGGCGTACAGCTCCAGGGCCTCGAGCGCGCACCCTTCGGCCTCGATGGCATGGCCGCGCTCGCCGTTGACCGTTGCCTTGACCATCCAGACGGCCGCGCCCATCGCCCGGTTGAGGTTCAGCTCGAGGAGGCGTTCGGCCACTCCGAGTGCGGTTTCAGCCTCTTCCATCCCGGCGTAGGCGTGTGCGAGATACAACAACGCTCCGCCCTCCGACTCCGCGCGTCCCGCCGCTTGATACGCGTTAGCACACCACTGCAGGGCCTCCAGCGCGGCAGCGGAACCTTGGGTGTGTTGGGCTACCGCGAGGGCCAGCTTGATGTCCGCCAGCACGTCATCGGGGGCGCCCGCGCCCTCGTGCGTGAGCAGGGCCGCCTCCAGCAGCGGCATTTCCTCCTCCGTCGCTTCGCGAAATAGCAGCGACCCGAGGTCTTCTTCCATGTCCGCTTGGTGCGTCCATCCCTCGGCGCGCAGCAGCGCCTGCCGGGCGTGCGCGGCGAGCCGGGCGCCGTCGTCGTCCCCGGAGAGGTGACGGATGGAGGCCGTCACGCCCCACAGGGACAGCCGCGTGGTGAGCGCCGCGTCGGGAAATTCAAGGCCGCGCATGGCCGCTCGCAGCGCGCCGGAGTGGTCCTCCGCGTACGCGCGCTCGTACGCCAGATCGAGGCACTCGGTGGCGCTGGCCGGATCGCCCAGCGGGTGGGCGGGTGCGCTGTGGAGGATACGGCCGAGTCGGTCCGTTAGAGCTGACACGAATCCTCCTTTGCTGTGCGCGGGTCACCGGGACGGTACGACGCCGTCGCGCTACGTCGTCCCTCGAGCTTACGCATCCGTGAGCGTTCGTTGTACTAGCGGTCCCGCGCGGAAGGGGATGTGTTCACTCAGGGCCAAGGAGGTCTCCGTGCGCAAGACGCCGCGGAGCTTGAGGATGCCTCGCAAGACCTGTTGCAGGTTATGCGTGTCCCGCGCGGCGACGCGGCACCAGACATCGCCGCGGCCGGAGGTCTCGAAGACCTCGAGGACGTGCGGTGACGTACCGAGGGACTGGACCACCGAGTCCAGCTCGCGATGGTCCACCTCCATGGTGATGAAGGCCAGGACGTCGTACCCGATGGCCGCTAGGTCGACGTCGCGACCGCCGTCGCGCACCGCCCCCGAGCGCAGCAAACGCCGCATGCGGGACTGCACCGTGTTGCGCGCGAGCGACAGGGACACGGCGAGGTCGCTGATCTGTGCGCGCGGGTCCTCGATCATCGCCGCGAGCAGGCGCAGGTCTGTGGCATCTAACACGCCGACTGAACTTGGCATTTTGCTTCCTTTCGGCTCTGCTTGCGCATCAATTTTGAACTTTACGCTCAATCTGCGCCACTGTCACAAAGCAGAAACATCAACTGGCCGCATCATGGCTGGGTAGTGGTCAACGCGGGCGAAAGGAAGTGGGCATGACAGTCATCGGCGAATTGCGGATGCGGGCGGCCAGCGACCTTTCGCTCCGCGGGGGCTGGGACGCCTCGCTGCGCACGCGGGTGGTGCTCACCGGCGCCGTCATGGCCTTGCTGTTCATCGGCGTCAACATCGCCACGCCCCTCTACCCGCTGTTGCAGGAGAAGCTCGCCCTCGGCCCCTTCGGCGTGACCGTTGCGTTCACCGCCTACGTCATGTCCTTGATCGTCGGGTTGGTCTGCTACGGCCACTGGTCCGATCACATCGGGCGCCGCGCCGCCTTGGTCATCGCCGTCGTCGTTGGCCTGATCGGCGGCCTCATCTTCGCCTTTGCCCCGGGCCTCTGGGCGTTGGTTCTGGGACGCGCGCTGCAAGGCGCCGCCGTCGCCGCCGCCACCGGAGCCTCCAGCGCGGCGCTACGCGAGCTCCTGCCGCGCCACCAGGACTGGGCCGGCCGCTTCACCCTCCTTCTCAACGCCGGTGGCGTGGCCGCCGGACCGATCATCGGTGGCGCGCTCAGTCTGCTGCCGAACCCCACCGTGACGCCGTTTGTGATCCACAGCGCCGCGTTGATCGCCGTGTTACTGCCGCTGTGGCTCCTGCGCGCCCGCCCGGCGTTGGACCCCGCGCCCGGACGGGCACGCCAAGCACTGCGCCCGCGGCGCCTGCACTTGGCGCGCGAGGCGGCCGGCCAATTCTGGATCGCCGCGCTGACGGGTCTGCTGAGCTTCGCCGTGTTCGGCCTCGTTTTGTCACTGGCACCTGGCTACTACGCCGATCTGTTTGGGATTGATTCCCGGGTGCTCCTTGGCACACTCGCGGCGCTCGCCCTCATGGCGTCCGCGGTGAGCCAGCTACTGGGCCGGGCCACGCCAGCCACGGTGGCCCCCGCGCTGATTGCTATGGGCCTCGGGGTCGGGGTCCTGGCCCTCGGGGCACACCTGACGTCCCTGCACCTCGTGATCGCCGGCAGTCTGCTGGCCGGTGCCGCGCAGGGGCTGGCGTTCCGCGGTGCCTTCAATGACGCTGCATCCGCGATTCCCACGGAGCAGCACGCTCAGGTCATCAGCCTGATCTATGTCGTGACGTATGCGGGTAGCGCCATCCCTGTGCTCGGACTCGGCGCCTTCGCCAACCAGTTTGGGCTGGACCTCGCCTTCATCGTCTTCGCGGGCGCGGTGCTGGTGTGTTGCACCGTGTTGGCCGCGTATGCGTGGCTGCGCCGCCGTCGGGCCGCATCGTCTCCTGCGCCCTAGTCACCGCCCTGCGGGAGGGCCGTGTGGTGCCGGATAGACTGGCCGTTATGACCGAACCGACCCGCGCCTTCGATACCCGGCTGGCCGCCTACTGCGTGGTGGTCCGCGACGGGCAGATTCTCCTCGCCCTGTGGGATGCGCGCGATATTAGTGCCGACCTCCGCCCACGCTGGACGTTGCCTGGCGGGGGCATCGAGCTCCGCGAACGCATCGAGGACGGAGCCGTGCGTGAGGTCGCTGAAGAAACCGGCTATACCGTGCGGCTTGGGCGGCTGCTGGGTGTGGACTCCGGAGTCGTGGAAGTGGGGCACCGCCTGCGCGGTGAACCGCGCCCGCTGCAAACCGTGGCTGTTCTCTACCAGGCCGAGGTCACGGGCGGGCGGCTCACCCACGAGGTCGGAGGCTCCACCTCCCAAGCAGCGTGGTTTCCGCTGGAAGGTGTGGCCGAACTCGATCGGGTCTCCCGCGTCGATGCGGCGCTCGAGCTGTACCGTAAAGCCGCCGGGTGAAGACCGCAGACAGGATGGCGCTGCCCGTGAAGACAATGAAGGAGCCTTTGGTGAATTTTCCCCGACCGCGCCGGGCGCTGAGCGCGGTAGCGCTGACGGCCGTCCTGGTCGCGACTGCCGCGTGCGGAACCGGGACGACGCCGTCGAACTCGCCCGAGCCCGACGGCTCCTCCGGGAGCGGAACGGCGGGGGCGTCCGAAAGCGTCGCTGATCCGCTCATCGTCGCCGTGCCGAACGGGACGCTTGACGCGTCGATCGTTGCCGAGCTGTACATCGGCGCGCTGACGCGTGCTGGTGTTCCCGTCGAGGCCCGCCGCGACGTGACCGACTGGGAGCAATACGGCGACGCCGTGCGGGAGGGGCGGATCGACGTCGTCCCGGGATACACGGGGGAATTGCTCTACGCCTTCGATGCGACGACGACGGCGCGCGAGTCAGGGGAGGTCTCGGCCGAGCTGCGCGAAGCCCTGCCGGAGTCGCTGGCGGTGCTAGACACCGGGCCTGCCAGCCGGCAGCCACTTCTGGCCATGACGCAGGCGGGCAGCGCGGAGTATGAGGTCACCGCCCTGTCTGACCTCGGCGAGGTTTGCGAGGACTTGGGTTTCGGCGGCCCGCAGCCCCTCCTGACCCGCGCGGACGGCATCCCCGAGCTGCGGGAGGATTATGACTGCGATCCGTCTTCTTTTACGCAGCTCGAGACCAGCCAAGCGAGCTTGGAGGCGTTGATCAACGACCGCGTGCAGGTCGCTGAGTTGGTCAATACGGATCCCAGCCTGGAGGCCCATGGCTTGGTGGTGTTGGAGGGCTCTCGTCAGCACTTCATGGCGGATGACATCGTGCCCGTGGTGCACCAAGAGTCCGTGGGTGAGGAGGCCCGCGAGGTCCTGAATCGGGTGACGGCGGAGCTGACGGTCGAGGACCTGATTCAGCTCAATATCCAGCGCGGTGGCGACGCCCCCGTGAGCGCATCGGCCGCGGCGGAAACGTGGTTAACGGAACACGGGTTCGAGCAGTAGCTGTGACAAGCTAGGTTCATGTCAGCTCGGAACGGTTCCTCCAACGAAACTCAGCGGTATACGCAGTCCTCCAAACTTCGCGATGTCTTGTATGACATCCGTGGCCCGGTGTTGGAGCACGCCCAGCGCATGGAGGCCGAAGGGCACCGGATCCTGAAGCTCAACATTGGTAACCCGGCACCGTTCGGCTTCGAGGCGCCGGACGAGATTCTGGTGGACATGATCCGGAATCTGCCGAACGCGCAGGGGTATTCGGATTCACGCGGCATCCTCTCCGCCCGCACCGCGGTGTCCCAGTACTACCAAACCCGCGGTATCCGCACGATCAGCGTGGATGACATCTACCTCGGTAACGGGGTGTCCGAGCTCATCACGCTCAGCCTGACCGCGTTGCTGGAAAACGGGGATGAGGTCCTCATACCGGCGCCGGACTACCCGCTCTGGACTGCGTCGGTCTCCCTGGCCGGGGGGCGCCCCGTGCACTACCTCACCGTGGAGGAGGAGGGGTGGATGCCGGATCTGGAGGACATGGCCTCCAAGATCACGGACAAGACCAAGGGCATTGTCCTGATCAATCCCAACAACCCCACCGGTGCGGTCTATCCGAAGCACGTCATCGAGGACATTCTGGAATTGGCCCGGCGGCACGGCCTCATCGTCTTCTCAGACGAGATCTACGAGAAGATCCTGTACGACGACGCGGTGCACTACAACACAGCGGCCCTGTCCGACGACGTGCTGACCCTGACGTTCTCCGGGCTGTCCAAGGCCTACCGCGTGTGCGGTTTCCGCGCCGGCTGGATGGCCATTTCCGGGCCCAAGCACCACGCGCAGGATTTCATTGAGGGCATCAACCTGCTGACGAATATGCGCCTCTGCGCCAACGTGCCCGGGCAGAACGCCATTCAGACGGCGCTGGGCGGTTACCAGTCCATCAATGACCTGATTCTTCCGGGCGGGCGCCTCTTGGAGCAGCGCAATCTGGCCTACAAGTTGCTCAATGACATCCCCGGGGTGTCCGTGCAGCAGGCGCAGGGAGCCATGTACCTCTTCCCGAAGCTTGATCCCGAGGTATACCCGATCAAGAATGACGAGAAGTTCGCGCTAGATCTGCTGAAGCAGCAGAAGCTACTCGTCACGCACGGTACGGGGTTCAACTGGGTGGCGCCCGATCACTTCCGTCTGGTCACGCTGCCCAACGTGCGGGATTTGGAGAACGCCATCTACCGGATCGCAGATTTCCTGGAGTATTTGCGCGAACGCGGCTAAGCACCTCGGCCGGGGTGTCCCAAGGAAGGGATGGAAGATGCACGACGTCTACGCAGCGGTTAATCCGGTGGAGCCGGCCGCCGGGATTCCTGCCTTTGAGACCAGCCCCACGACGACGCTGCGCGCGCGCATCCCCCTCCGGCTGGCGGAGATCGACCCGCGGGGCACCGCTGGCTATGCCGGGTCCAAGGCGGAGAGCAAGGAGACGCTAGCCGGTATGGATCCCGTGCTATCTGACTGGCAGGAGCGGCTCTTTGCGGCCTCCCGGCACGGGTCCGCGCAGCGGGTTTTGCTGATCATTCAGGGAATGGACACGGCCGGCAAGGGCGGCATCGTCCGTCATGTCATCGGTTCGGTGGATCCGCAAGGCGTGCATCACGCGGCCTTTAAAGCGCCGACGGCGGAGGAACTGGCCCACGACTTCCTCTGGCGGATCGAGCGGGAGGTTCCGCAAGAGGGCATGTTGGGGGTCTTTGACCGGTCCCACTACGAGGACGTGCTCATTGCTCGCGTCCGTGGCCTCGCGGATCATGATGAGGTGCAACGTCGGTTCGCCGCCATTCGCGATTTCGAGGCCCGCCTCGCCGAGGCGGGGACCGCCATCGTCAAGGTCATGCTCCATATTTCCCGCGAGGAGCAGGCTGAGCGATTGGCTGCCCGACTGGACCGTCCGGAGAAGCATTGGAAGTTCGACCCGTCGGATATTGACGAACGGGCGATGTGGGAGGACTACCAGCTGGCGTACCAGGCGGCCATTGAGGCGACGGATGCCGATCACGCACCGTGGTTCGTTGTTCCGGCGGACCGTAAGTGGTTTGCCCGCATTTCAGTCCAGGCGCTGCTCATTGACGCGCTCCAGGGACTCAATCCCCAGTGGCCGGCCGCGACGTTCGACGTCGAGGCGGAGAAGGCCCGGTTGGCGGCGTCGCGCTAGCCTACGCTTCGTCCTCAGTGTGGGCCCGTGCCGCTTCGAGTCGTTTGCGTGCGCCGTCGAGCCACGCTTCGCAACGCGCCGCGAGGGCTTCTCCGCGTTCCCAGAGGGCCAGTGACTGCTCGAGGCTGGCACCACCGGCCTCGAGTTGGGAGACGACGGCGATGAGCTCTTCGCGGGCCTGCTCATAGTTCAGCTCAGCGACGTCAGTGTTCGCGGTGGATTCGTGGGGCGTGTCAATGTTCGGATCCGTGGTCATGATGTCTCCCAAAAGTGGTGGATTGATGGACAGGGTGTGCTGGATGGAGTCGGACGAGGGCGGAGCTGGCTGTGCTGTGCTTAGCGCGGGTTGGAGTTGCTGGCGTGTGTGCCGGTCACGGAGGCATCTAGGCTGCCGCGAGCCAGCCGAATGAGCAGCTGGTCTCCGGCGGCCAGGTCGCTGGCATCCCTGGCGACCGGCGCCGAGGCCTCGCGGGCGCCGTCCGCGGACACCTGCACGATCGCGTAGCCGCGATCCAAGGTGTGCTGGGGCGAGAGGGTGCGGACCCGGGCGCGCAAATGGGAGATCTCGGCGTCGGCGCGGTTGACTGCGGCCTGTGCCGCCGCGTCAGAGCGGACGGCGAGGCGTTCGATGTCTTCTGCGCGCTCGCGGATCATGCTGTCGGGGGCGGCGAGAACGGGCCGGCTGCGGAGGGCGGCGATGCGTTCGCTTTCGCGGGCCACGAGTTGTTCGACGGAGCGGTCTAGCCGGCGGCGGGCCTGCTCGATGCCGAGGCGCTCTTCGGCGACGTCTGGCACGATTCGCTTGGCCGCGTCGGTGGGCGTTGAGGCCCGCAGATCGGCCACGTCGTCGAGGATGGGCCGGTCCGCCTCGTGCCCGATGGCGCTGACCACCGGGGTGGACGCTGCGGCGACGGCTCGGACGAGTTCCTCCGAGCTGAAGGGCAGGAGGTCTTCCAGCGCCCCGCCGCCGCGAGCGATGACGATGACGTCAACTCGCGGGTCGGCGTCGAGCTCGGCCAGCGCCGCCATGACCTCGGCGACGGCATTGACGCCTTGAACGGCGGTATTGCGGACCTCGAACTCAACGCCTGGCCACCGGAGGGTGGCGTTGCGCAGGACGTCTTTTTCCGCATCCGAGTCTCGCCCAGTGATGAGCCCAATGCGCTCGGGGAGGAGAGGCAAAGCGCGCTTCAGCTCCGGGTCGAACAGCCCCTCCTCGCCGAGGGCTTGGCGCAGGCGTTCGAGCCGGGCGAGGAGGTCGCCGAGGCCCACGGGCCGGACGTCGGAGGCGTTCATGGAGAGGCGGCCGGTTTTCAGCCACAGATTCGGTTTCACCCGAGCGACGACGCGGGAGCCGACCTCCGGCTTGGCCTCCAGCCGGCTGAGCGTGGAGCGCCAGACCGTCACGGACAGGGAGTTCTCCACGTCGACGTCGCGCATCGTCAGGTAGGCATGCCCGTTGCGAACATTGGCCTCCAGCAGCTGGCCCTCGATCCAGGTCTCCGGGGCGCGCTCGATGTGTTGCTTGAGGATCTGAGCAAAGTGCTTGAGCGGCCAGGGGTTCTCCGGGCTGGTCTCCCCGGCGGTTGCGGCCATGGCCTGTGGTGCCTCGGTGGGTGCGGGCTGCTCCATCTGGTTCCTCTCGAGCGGCATCTTGCACTATTCCTATCAGTTTCACCCCGCAGAAAGTGATCTGGGCGGCAGAAGTGTGCACAGCGAAACGCGTAGCATGGTGCCTATGCCTACCAGCACTACCGCGCCCGCCCCCGTATCCGTGCCGATGCCGCAGGTCCCTCGCCAGCGACGTTCGCCCGAAGAGGTGGCCGCCGCAGCGCCCGTCGACGGGCCGAAGCGTGTCCTGCTGGCCGCCCCTCGTGGGTACTGCGCCGGCGTGGACCGCGCGGTGATCGCCGTGGAGAAAGCCCTGGAGCACTACGGTGCCCCCGTCTATGTCCGCAAAGAAATCGTGCACAACCGGCACGTGGTCTCCGAGCTGGAGGCGCGGGGCGCCATCTTCGTGGAGGAAACCGACGAGGTCCCGGAAGAAGAGCTGGTGGTTTTCTCGGCGCACGGCGTGAGCCCGGCCGTGGTGCAGTCTGCTGCAGATCGCAACTTGCGCACTATTGACGCGACCTGCCCGCTGGTGACCAAGGTTCACCGCGAGGCCGTGCGCTTTGCCAAGCAGAAGAACCAGATCCTCCTGATCGGCCACGAGGGGCACGAGGAGGTCGAGGGCACGTACGGTGAGGCGCCGGAATCCACCACGATTGTGAACAACCCGGAGGAAGCACGCACGGTTCAGGTTGAGGACCCGGACAAGCTCATTTGGCTCTCCCAGACCACGTTGTCCGTTGACGAGACCATGGAGATCGTCAACATCCTCCGTGAGCGTTTCCCCAACTTGCAGGACCCGCCGAGCGATGACATTTGCTACGCCACGAGCAACCGGCAGGTGGCGATTAAGAAGATCGCTCCGGAGGCAGATTTGGTGATCGTGGTGGGGTCAGCGAACTCCTCCAACTCGGTCCGCCTCGTTGAAGTGGCCCTGGAGTACGGTGCCAAGGACGCGCACCGCGTGGACTTCGCTAACGAGGTCGACGAATCGTGGTTTGAGGGCGTCGCCACCGTCGGCGTCACGTCAGGGGCCTCGGTGCCGGACGTCTTGGTTCAGGATGTGCTGCGGCTGCTGGCCGACTACGGCTTTGCCGATCAGGAGGAAGTGGTCACCGCGGAAGAGGACATCTTGTTTTCTCTCCCGAAGGAGCTGCGCGCCAAGCTCAAGGAATCGGGGGATACCTCGGTGGGCCTCGGCGGCCGCGGTCAGGGGCCCAGCCGCTAAGCGGCGCCCCCGCTTGAAGCCGCCGCCCGCGGTGGTGCCGTTAGTTTTCTGTGCTCCTCGTGGGGAGGAGTTCCGCCGCGCTGAGCACCCGCGGGGTGGACTCCACCGTCCGGGGCGTCGCCTCGGCGGCGTTGGACGTCAGGCCGGGATCTAGCTCTTGCAAGCGGCGCGTGGACGGCAGCACGCGGGTTTCTAGGGTGCCGACGAACGAGTTGTAGCGCTCGACCGAGCTCTTCAGGGACTTTCCGAGGTCATCGATGTGGCTGCCGAGGGTGCCGAGCCGCTTGTAGAGCTGCCGCGATTCATCGAACAACGCCTTGGCATTCTCCGTGAGTAGCTCCTGCCGCCAGGCATAGGCCAAGCCCTTGAGGATAGAGAGCAGGGTACTGGGCGCGGCTAGGGCGACGTTGCGCGAGAAGGCGTCGTCGAGGAGGCCAGGGTCCGCTTCCAGGGCCGCAGCCAAGAACGATTCGGCCGGCAAGAAGCAGATCACGAGCTCTGGGCTGCCCGGAATGTTTTCCCAGTACTCCTTGGCGGCCAGATCATCGACGTGTTTGCGCAGTGCCTTGGCGTGTGCCCGCATGAGGTTGCCCCGGTGGGATGGGTCTTCGTCTTGCGCGGTGAGGTACGCGTTGAGCGGGACCTTCGCGTCCACCGCCACAGACTTACCGCCCGGAAGGTTGACCACCAAATCCGGGCGCTGACGGGTTCCTGCGGTCCGGTGCGTGGTTCCGGAGACCTGCTCGGCAAAGTCGACGTGCCGCAGCATGCCGGCCGCTTCCACGACGCGGCGCAACTGGACCTCGCCCCACGTGCCACGTGTGGCGCTGTTGCTCAGAGCGCTGGCGAGGGACGACGTCGTCTTTAACAGGGCCGCGTCCTGCTCCGCTGCGGTGGCGAGCTGCTGACTCAGCTGGCCAAACTGCTCCACTCGATCCCGTTCGAGAACGCCCACTTGTTGCTGGACCTGCCGGAGCCGGTCCGCCAGTGGAGCTAGCAGGTGCATCACCGAGCGTTCCTCCCCGGAACGCTCGCGCTCATCCACCAGGCGGTCCTGCAGTGCGTCCCGCTCCGCAGTGACGGCCGCCAAACTGGATTCGGCGTCATGCAGGCGCGCGACGGCGTCGTTCCCGGCCTGGCCGCTACCGGCGGCGAAGCGCCAGCAGAGGTAGGCGCCAGCGGCCGCCCCGACCACGAAGGCGAGCAGTGTCATCACAACGGTGAGTGCATCCATGTGGCCAGTCTGACTGATGCGCCCCACAAAATAGGACGAGACGTGCGGTCCCGGAGCCCGAACTGCGCGGCGAGGCAGTGACGGGTAGACTCGACTCCCGTGGCTCTTACTATCGGAATCGTCGGACTGCCCAACGTTGGCAAGTCCACCATGTTCAATGCACTGACCCGCGCCGAGATCCTGGCGGCGAACTATCCGTTCGCAACGATCGAACCGAATGTGGGCGTCGTGCCCCTGCCGGACTCCCGCCTGAAGGTCCTAGCGGATATCTTCAGCTCGGAGAAAGTCCTGCCCGCCACCGTGTCCTTCGTGGACATCGCCGGCATCGTCAAGGGCGCGTCCGAGGGCGAGGGGCTGGGCAACAAGTTCCTGGCCAATATCCGTGAGGCGGACGCGATCTGCCAAGTCACCCGCGTTTTCAACGATCCGGACGTGGTGCACGTCGACGGCAAGGTGGACCCGGCGTCGGACATTGAGACGATCGCGACCGAGCTGATCTTGGCGGACCTGCAGACCATCGAGAACCAGCTGCCGCGCCTGGAGAAGGAACTGCGGGCCAAGAAGATCGAGGCGTCGTTCATCGACGAGGTCAAGGCCGCGCAGAAGGTGCTGGAGGAGGGCAAGACCCTCTTTGCTGGCGCAGGCGAGGCCAAGCTGGACCTCGAGGCGCTGAAGCCGCTGCAGCTGATGACCACCAAGCCGTTCATCTACGTGTTCAACATGGACGAGGAGGGCCTGGCGAACGACGAGCTGAAGCAGGAGCTGACCAACATGGTGGCCCCGGCGGAGGCCGTGTTCCTCGACGCCCAGTTTGAGGCCGATCTGGTGGAGCTGGACGAGGATGAGGCGGCCGAAATGCTGCATGAAGCCGGTTACGCCGAGTCGGGCCTGGAGAAGCTGGCCCGCGTGGGCTACTCAACGCTGGGGCTGCAGTCCTACCTGACGGCCGGCCCGAAGGAGACCCGCGCGTGGACGATTCGTCAGGGGGCGACGGCGCCCGAGGCCGCCGGCGTGATCCACACGGACTTCCAGCGTGGCTTCATCAAGGCCGAGGTCATTAACTTTGACGACCTGGTGGAGCTGGGTTCCGTTGCTGCGGCCAAGTCTGCGGGTAAAGCCCGCATGGAAGGCAAGGACTACGTCATGCGCGACGGCGACGTGGTCGAGTTCCGCTTCAACGTCTAGGTTCCGCTCCCTGCGCGTCCTGACTTGCTGCTCGCGTTCGGCGTTGACGGAACCGTGGTCGCGCCATCATCGACCATCGCAGTAAGGGTAGGCTTACCTGAGTGAGCCGTAAGAAGAATACTCCGCCCGACCGGCGCTTGATGGTGGCACAGGTGATCCGACGTGTGCGCATCAGCCCCAGTTTCGTCAGACTAACGCTAGGCGGCCTCGAAGGATTGGAAGTTCGTGGCACTGACCATTGGTGCCGCCTCTTCTTCTCGAGGCAGGGGCAGGATGTCCTCGAATTACCCACTCGGACGACTGAATTGGGCTGGTACTTGCAGTACCTAGCGACGCCTCGAGCCCGACGGCCATGGGTGCGCGCCTACACGGTGCGTGCCGCGAGGCCGGAGTCGGGCGAAGTCGATATCGACTTCGTCATTCACGGTGACCGTGACGGAACGATGGGTCCCGCGGCCCAGTTCGCGCTTGATGCAGTTCCTGGGGACAGGGTGGGATTCCTCGATCAAGGCGCTGCTTTCGCTGCTGATCACCCTCATGACTGGACCTTGTTGGTGGGCGACGAAACGGCACTGCCCGCCATCGCAGGAATTTGCCGCTCGCTGCCCGCCGCTTCCCGAGGTATTGCCCTGATCGAGGTTCCAACGGCTGACGACAGGCAGGAAATCGAGGCTCCACTTGGCATGGACCTGGTGTGGCTTCCTCGTGATCAATCGTCAGAGGTTCATGACAGGCCGGGGGCGTTGGCTCTCCGTACGTTGATGGAGACGCCGATGCAGGACGGTGCCGTGCATGCTCACCTCATTGGAGAGTCCCGGCTAGCCACCGGAGCGCGCCGCTTCCTCGTCGAGGTACAGGGTGTTCCGAAGCGCAATATCGACTTTGCGGGTTATTGGCGATCGGGGCGCGCGGCGACCAGTTGATCGTGATGTTCGCATCAGTGCAGGCCTGACCCGGAACAACAAGGATGCCCCGAATTCGCTGGAAGCACGCCCCATGGTAGGAGGCGTCATCTGGTCATTCTCGGTTATCCTCAATGTGGTGGCTGTGGCCACCGCGAGCACTTCCACGTGAAGAACGCGTGAATCATTGCGGAGAGGCCTGAATAGCTCAGGACATGTCTGGATGGGGTGCGGTGCACAATGCGCCGACTGCACGATGCCGATGCGCACTATCGGCACAGGAAAGGACATGACATGGCGTTGAAAGATGAGAAGAATCTCGCGCAGGTACTGGACAAGATGGCAAAGATGGACGAGCCGCGGCGGTCCATCATCCAGCACGTTCACCGCATCATTATGGCGGCGGCACCAACCCTCAAACCCAGGATCTGGTACGGCATGCCTGCCTATGCGGCCTCCGCCAGTACCCCCGCCCTCGTGACGCTCCGCAATGACGATCGTATGAACCTGGCTCTTACCGAGAAAGCCCCGTTTGCCTCGGCGGGCGGGGCAGACGGCGCCCTCATGCCCGCCGCCTGGTTTTTTGAGTCCATAGATGAGGACACGGAGCGGCGCATCGCGGAGATTGTTCGCTCTGTCCTAGACAGCTGAAGTGGTCGCGGCAGGTCAGGACGTCACCCGTCGAGGTGCTCGCGTGACGTCCTGACCAGCCGCTCCACCAGTTGGTCCGCCGGCATCTTGTGCGCCGGGAAGGTGACTCCGGTCTTGCTCGGTTTGAGGCCCGCAGCGCGGAGCTCCTCGGCGTGTGTAGCGATGGCGGGGCCCAGAACGTACAGCCCGAGCTGCTTGCTGAACGCTGCGTAGCTCGCGACGACGCGGCCTTGCACGCTGAAACCGGGCATGTTGTAGGCCGTCATTTCTTCGGCGTCGGGAAGTGCCTGAGCGAGGACCCCGCGTAGGTGTTGAAGCGCTGGCCGGAACGGCTCCGGTGCCGCGGCAATGTAGGAATCGTGATCAGCGTGTGGAGTCATGTGTCAGTGCCTTTCTGGTCATGGGGTGTCGTGCAATTGCGCCTGCGTGGCTCACGGACTCTTTCCAGCGGTACCTCTACCGAATCATCCCTTGCGCGCGAGCGACGGCGACCGCAGCCGTGCGGGAGGAAACACCCAACTTGGTGAAGATGTGCACGAGGTGGGACTTCACGGTGGCCTCGCTAATGTGTAGGCGGGCGGCTAGTTGGTGATTCGCCGCACCGTCTGCAACGAGTGCCAAAACCTCGTGCTCCCGGCGTGTCAGCTCCGGCCGCCCGTCGCGCAGGCGCGCGATCAATCGTCCCGCGATGGCCGGAGCAAGGGCCGTCTCGCCCGCGGCTGCTGCCCGGATCGCCGCGATAAGTTCCGCTGGTGGGGAGTCCTTGAGGAGGTATCCGCTCGCTCCGGCCTCGACGGCGCCCAGAATGTCGCCGTCCGTGTCGTAGTTGGTCAGCACCAATACGGCTGGCGGTGTGGGCAGTCCGCGAATCCGGTGGGTGGCGTCAGCGCCCGTGTCAGCGACACCAAACTGGAGGTCCATCAGGACGACGTCAGGCGTAAGCTGTGCCGCGAGGACGAAGGCGTCGGACGGAGTTGAGGCCTCACCGACGATCTCGAGGCCGGGTTCCTCGGCGAGCATCGCACGCAAACCGGTGCGGACCACCGGGTGGTCGTCGGCTACGAGTAACCGAATCAATCGTCCTCCTCACTCAGCTGCGTCAGCGGCAAGCGCACGGTGACCCTAGTGCCCTTCCCGAGCTCTGAGGCAATGACCAAATGACCATCCAATTGCTCCACGCGCTCTCGCATGGCGTGTAGCCCGAACGAACCGGCTCCATGCGGATCGGCTCCTGCCGCGTCCACGTCGAACCCGCGTCCGTCATCGACGACGCTGAGGTAGAGATCGGTCCCTTGGGTGAGCTCGACGACGATGCGTTGTGCGGCCGCGTGGCGGACGGCATTGGAGAGTGCTCCTTGCGCGATGCGCAGGAGAGCTGTTTGAAAGGTCATGGGCAGTACGACGTCGTCCTTCGCCCTCACCTCAATGTTCACGCGGGTGCGGTCCGCTTGCTCACGCCCTAGCCTGCGGAGCGCGGCGGCGAGCCCGTCTTCGAGCCGCTCTGGGGTGAGCTCCCGGATGATCTGTCGGGTTTCCGCCAAGCTGTCCGCAGCAGTGCCCCGGGCTAGGCCGAGGTACTCGGTCGCGGTGCCGGATGTGTGACGCTCCGCAGCGTGCAGAAGCATCTGAATCGAGGAGAGTCCCTGGGCGACCGTGTCATGGATCTCGCGCGCCAAACGCGCCCTTTCCGCGAGGGCGCCCTGTTGGCGTTCCGTTTCGGCAAGCTGCTGTTGGGTCTGGATGAGCTCAGCCAGTAGGCGCTCCCGCTCGTCAACCTCGCGGGTGAGCGTACGGTAGGCCAGCCCGATGAGTAGAGCGACGCCGGCAGCTACGAGGGGACCAATGACCCCGCCAACGCTGAACCCCACGTGCAGCCCGAGCGCCACGATCGTATACGTCGTCGTCAGCACGATCGCTACGCCGCCGCCCCAGCCGGGAACGACATGGAGATACAGGAAGAACAGCGGGAAGACGAGAAAAGCCCCCTCCGGGGTCAGCCACGTTAGGAGAGCCCACAGCACCGTGAGTGCGGCAACCCATCCGATCGCAGGTGGGCGGCGGACGACCTGCGCGCCCCGCCGCCGGTGGCCAGCCCACACACCGAGGAGGTACACGGTGACGAATGTGACGCCGACGACGAGCGACCACACGGCTGCGGGCGACGCAACAGCAAACGACCGTGCTACGGCAAATCCCGCGAGCCCTAGGAGCAAGGCATGCAAGCCCACGCGGAGCCCCGTGAAAATCGGGGAGAGAGTTGTGTGCGGCATGACCCCTTCAGCTTAGGCGAGGCCCGCATCCGGGCCATCAACCAAAAGTTGGATCCCGAATCCCACGGTTTGGGCGATGTGCCGCCGGCCCGGCTGCAGCGAAAGTTGTGGGGAAGCTCCGGCATGGTGCTAGAGCGGAAAGGATGGCAAAATGTTCGTCGCATGGAGAGAGCTGCGGTTTGCCCGTGGCCGGTTCGTGCTCATCGGGGCGGTCGTTGCTCTCCTGACCCTTCTCGTTGGATTCCTCGCGGGGCTCGCTGGCGGCCTCGCGGCACAAAACGTCTCGTCCGTACTTCAGCTGCCCGGGGACCGGTTGGTGCTGCAGCAAGGTGAGGACGGTGACGTTGCTTTTTCGACGTCGTCGCTTGATGCGGACACGATTCGGCAGTGGGATGAGGCGCAGGGGGTCCACACGGTCATCCCGGTCGGCGTCACTCAATCTCGAGTCACCGCCGGCGACGATGAGACAGCAGTCGCCCTGTACGGATTCGGGAGGACACAAGAGAACCCAGGGAAGAATTCCCTCCTCGAGATGTCGCCTGACGTCGACGGCCAGGTAGGGCTGTCCGCGGGCATCGCTGACGACCTAGGCGTCGGCGTCGGTGACCGCCTGTCGATCACGGGGCAGGAGTTCACCGTCGCCTCTATCGGTGCGGACCTGTGGTACAGCCACACCCCGGTCGCGGTATTAACGGCGAGAGACTGGAGCGAAGCTAGCCAGCGTGTCGGTGGCACCGGAGAGGCGACTCTTCTCTCTGTGACAGGGGAGACCGACTGGGCCGCCGTCGGCGCGGCCACCGGCACCGTTGCCGAGACCCCGCTCGCTAGTCTGAGCGGACTCGAATCGTTCCAGTCGGAGATCGGGTCCCTTGGCTTGATGGTGGTTATGCTGTTCGGCATTTCTGCGCTCGTCGTCGGAGCGTTCTTCACGGTGTGGACCATGCAGCGTACGGCAGATATTGCCGTCTTGAAGGCGCTCGGTGCGACGACGGGTTCGCTGATCCGCGACAGCTTGGGCCAGGCCTGCATAGTTTTGGGGGCGGGTATTGCGGTAGGCCTCGCCGCTGTCGTGGCCTTGGGAGCGCTGTCCGAACAAGCCTTACCGTTTGTGCTCAGTCCTGTGACCACCCTCGTCCCAGCAGTCGTGATGGCTGTGCTGGGCCTCGCCGGAGCCTCTTTTGCCTTGCGCTCCGTGACGCACTCTGACCCCCTTACCGCTCTGGGAAGTAATCGATGATTGAACTACAGAATGTCACCCTCACGTTCCCCGACGGGGACCGGCGCAAGACCGCCGTCGACGACGTGACGCTCCGAGCTGAAGCCGGCCGAGTCACTGGCCTCACGGGGCCCAGCGGCTCAGGAAAATCGAGCATTCTCGCGGTCGCCGCAACGTTGATCCGGCCGGATGCTGGTCAGGTTCTCCTCGGTCAGGGGTCAGGCCAAGTCGACGCAGCGCAGCTCTCCGGTCGTGAGGCGGCTCGGCTTCGCCGCCAGCGCGTCGGCATTGTTTTCCAGCAGTCCAACCTCCTTCCCGCGCTCACCTCTCGCGAACAACTCCACGTGATGGGGCGGCTCGGCGGGTCATGGGGCCAACGTCAGCGCCGCGAGCTGGAGGCCCGGGCCGATGAGCTGCTCGACGCCGTCGGGCTGGCCGCGCACGTCCACCAACGCCCCCACCAGCTCTCCGGAGGGCAGCGCCAGCGAGTCGCCATTGCCCGGGCGCTGGTCCACCAACCGGAGATACTCCTGATTGACGAGCCCACCAGCGCACTGGACCAAGAGCGTGGGGCCGAGATCATGGAGTTGATTGCCGGGCTGACCCGAGACCGGCTCACGGCGACGCTGTTGGTGACGCATGACTTGGTGCATCGTGAGGCGTTGGACGACCTGATCACCGTGGTCGATGGGCAGATCGCAGCACCGACCCGTGCATGAGGATCGACCTAGCTCGTCGCACTGGCCTGAAGACGCCGGACGCGAAGCGATAGCCTGTGCACGAGGCAATGGAATCGCCCCGCATGAAGAAGGAATCGCATGGTGCACAAGAAGCCGGACGAAGTCATCGATGGCTACCTGATCAAGTATCACGCCGACGGAAAGTCGCGCTGGTCGAAGGGCAAGGTGGAGAACGAGCAACCCGTCGGCTATTGGGAGTGGTACCGCAAGGACGGCACGCTCAAGCGTTCCGGGCACTTTGAAGCCGGTGAGCCGGTCGGTGAGTGGATCACCTATGACCCTCAGGGCGCCCCCTACAAGGTGACCGATCGTGGGGCCGGTTCCTCCGGGAGCTAGGCTGGCCACATGGCAGAACCAACCCGGTGGGCAACCGAAACCACAGACGGCCACTCGCAGTGGTACATCGAACGCTTCCGGTCGATGGCGGCCGACGGCGCCGATCTGGTGGGCGAGGCCCGGCTCATCGATGCGATGGTTCCGCGCGCCGCACGGATCCTTGACGCCGGGTGCGGCCCCGGCCGGCACGCCGGATACTTGCACGCATGTGGACACGACGTCGTCGGAATCGACGCCGACCCGGAGTTGATTGCGGCGGCCCGCGAGGACCATGCGGGCCCAGAGTACGCCGTCCTTGACCTGGTCGAGCTGGAGCTTGCCGCGCTCGGCCGGGAGGAGCCGTTTGACGCCGTGCTGATGGCTGGCAATGTGATGGTCTTTTTGGCGCCCGGGACTGAAGTCGAAGTCCTGCGCCGGGTGGCCGCGTGCCTGAGCGCGGCAGGGTTCGTGGCCGTCGGATTCCACACGGATCGGCACCTCGCGCTCGCCGACTTTGACGCCTACGCGGAAGAAGCCGGGCTGCGCCTGGAACACCGGTTCTCCACGTGGGAGCTAGGGCCTTGGTACGACGACGCCGACTTCGCGGTGTCGATCCTCCGCCACGCGTGAGGAGATCGCGATGGCGCAGGCCGAGCCTCCGCGCCGTTAGTCGAAACGGGGATTTTGCCGGCTGCGCTTGATGTCCGCGCGGCGGCGCTTGGCCTCCAGCCGGCACAGCCGGGAGCCGCGCGTGGGTCGGGTCGGCCGGCGGGGGAGTTCAGGCACGACGGCGTCGCGGAGCACCTCGGCGAGTCGTTGCCGCGCAGCGGCCCGGTTGCGCCATTGCGATCGGTGCTCGGACGCCTCGATCGTCAGGACGGTTCCCGCCAGGCGGCCCGCGAGCCGCTCCAGCACGCGCTCGCGTTGGGTGGCGTCAAGCGCCGTCGTCGTGCCGAGGTCCAGGCTCAACTGGACTCGTGAATCCGTGGTGTTGACGCCCTGCCCGCCGGGTCCCGAGGACCGGGTGAACTGCTCGGCGAGCTCCGCCGCGGGCACGCGGAGGCCGTGCGGCGCGCCTCGGCCCGGGGGTACGCGCAGATCATCCATAGTTCCAGTGTGCGCCACGGGGACTGCGTACGACGCATTGTTGAGGCCCACCCGGCGCCGATCGGCACCGGGCGCTAGAGTATTCCGGGGATCGAGCGGGAAGGGACCTGATGGAACTCGGCGTTGCCGCATGGGCCTTTCTCGGTGCCGGTGCCCTGTTGGTGGGATTGGCCAAGACGGCCCTGCCAGGGGCCGGAACCTTGTGCGTGGCGATCTTCGCCGCCGTCCTGCCAGCGCGGGAATCCACCGGTGCGCTGTTGGTGCTCCTGCTCGTCGGCGATCTGTTCGCCGTGTGGATGTACCGTCACGACGTGGACTGGCGCACGTTGCGCCGGTTGGTCCCCGGCGTGCTGATCGGGATGGCGTTCGGCGCGCTGTTCCTCTACGCCTCCACAGACGAAGCGGTCCGGCGGGTGATCGGCCTGATCCTGCTGGGCTTGCTGGCGCTCTCCATCTGGCGGCGTCGGGCCCCGCGCCGCACGCCTGCCGCGGACGGAGCGGCCGCCGAGCCCAGCGGCCTCACGCGGTACGGCTACGGAACGTTGGGCGGATTCACCACCATGGTGGCCAATGCGGGAGGGCCCGTGATGAGCCTGTACCTACTCTCGATGCGCCTGAACGTCACCACCTTCTTGGGGACGGCCGCCTACTTTTTCTTTGCGCTGAACCTGGCCAAGCTCCCGTTCCAGATCGGCTTTGGCCTGTTGGACGCGCACTTGGCCGCCACCTCGGCGGCGCTCATCCCGCTCGTGATTGTCGGTGCCTTCGCCGGGCGCCTCATCGCGCAGCGCATCCCGCAGAAGGCCTTCGAGGTGGTGGTCCTGGTGCTGACAGGGGTCGGCGCCATCAACCTCCTGATCTAGTCGGTACCGGCGGACCCTAGCGCGCCGGACCAACACTGCGTACTCTCCAAGGCATGGAGACTCCGCACGGGGCCGCTCGCCCGGCTGATGCCAGTGAGGCGGCCGTCATCGATTGGCTGCTGGATTCGGACCCGTCACTGCGCTGGCAGGTAGAACGTGATCTGACGGAAAAGCCCGAGGAGGTCTGGCGGCAGACGCGTGCCCGCACGGCGACGGAGGGATTCGGCCGGCGCCTGTTGGAGCAACAAGACGCGGACGGCCAGTGGTCTGGTGGCGCCTACTTTCCTGCGCAGGGCACCGCCGGCTACCCCAGTGCGGACGATGCTCCGCGTGATCGGGAGGGCCAGCCGTGGACCGCGACCACGTGGTCCCTCAACGCCCTGCGATCGTGGGGTGTGCCGCCTGCTGCACTGGGCCACACGGCGGAGCGGCTCGAAGCCAACGCCCGCTGGGAGTATGAGGACCTGCCCTACTGGGCTGGGGAAGTGGACGTGTGCATTAATGCCTTCACTCTTCTCAACGGTCTCTGGCTCGGCCGGACGAAGCAGGCCAACGCCGACTGGTTCGTGGATCACCAGATGGCCGAGGGCGGCTGGAACTGCGAATGGGTCGAAGGTTCGAGCCGGGCGTCGGTTCATTCCACCCTCAACGCGCTCGAGGCCCTGCTCGAGTTCGAGCGCGTCACCGGCGGCAGCCCCGACGTCCGCGCCGCCCGCCACGCCGGCGAGGAGTACTTGCTGCGGCGTCACTTGCTGCGCCGGCTCAGGACGGGCGAGCCGCTGACCGCGACCACGACGACCTTTTGCCACCCTCACCGTCACGCCTACTCAGCCCTGCGCGCCCTGGACTACTTCCGGGAGGCCACGGTCTACGACGGCGGCGCCGAGGATCCTCGCCTTGCCGAAGCGATCGACGTCGTCCGCCAAGCCCGGCAACCCGACGGAACCTGGCTCCAGGGCCGCCGGCTCGGCGGCAAAGTGTGGTTCGAGGAGGACGCTCCCGTCGGCGAGCCCTCGCGTGGCGTGACCCTGAGGGCGCTGCGCGTGCTCCGCTGGTGGGAGGGGGAAACCCGCGCCGGGCAGGCGCGCGCCGACGCGTTCTAGACACGGACGAAGGGTGCCCGGTCACTGCACCGGGCACCCCTCGTGTTCGCGTGCGCCAGGGTTACTGGCGCCGGAAGCGTGCCTTCAGCACCAGGTTCGGATCGGGGACCGCATCCTCGCCGGTGTTGAGGACCACCTGCTCGATGCTCCCGTTGAACTCGCCCCGGTGGACGCCGTAGTCATCAACCACTGGGTCCAGACTGTCCAGCCCCACATCGAGGCCTTCATCGAAGGAGAAGAGCGCCGGAATGGTGCGCTCGACGCGCCCGGAACCGATGGCCTCGTCGTCACAGAACAACGTGACTGTCCCGCCCTTGCCTGCGCCTCCGCCGTCGTACGCAAACTCCATGCGCACTGTGTGTGCTCCGGGGCTGAGCTCCTGCTCAGCGCGCACGCGGTAGATGTTGAGGCCCACAAAGTTATGCGCGTAGGTCAGCAACCCGTCGGCGAAGTAGAGGGCCCATCCGCCGAATCCGCCGCCTTGGGCAATGAGGGCCCCGCGCGCCGGGCCGTCGGACGGCGTTTCGATGGTGGCGGTGACAGAGAAGGAACGGTTCTTGACGTTGAGCACGGTGTTTTCATTCAACCGCGTCATCCCCGGGCGCAGAGTCTGCGTCGTGCGGTCGCCCATCAGGTCGGGACGCCCGGCAATGGCCGGGTCGAAGCGTTCGCGCTCGCGATCATCGATCGGCAGGACGTTGTACTTGGCGGCCTCGATGAGGAATCGGTCCTGCAACTCCCGCAGCTTGTCCGGCATCTGCGCGGCCAGATCGTTGGACTGCGTCCAGTCGTCCGGCCCGTACAGCTCCCACACGTCGTCCGTCAGGGCCGGCACGAAGTCGTCCGGGTCCGGCCAGGGGAGGAGGTGTTGCGTCACGGCGGTCCACCCCTCGTGGTACACCCCTCGGTTGCCGGCCATCTCGAAGTACTGCGTGACGTGACGCTCGGCTGCGTCCCCATCCTGCATCGCGTACTTGAAGCTCGTGCCCTCCATGGGCCGCTGCCGCACGCCGTTGACGCTGAGCGGTTCCGGGATGCCCGCGTATTCGAGGATGGTCGGCGCGACGTCGATCAGGTGGGCGAACTGGTGGCGGTTCTCATGCGCCGGCACTTCGCCGGGGTACCTCACGATCATGCCGGTCCGGGTGCCGCCCCAGTGGGAGGCCACGATCTTGGACCACTGGTACGGGGTGTTCATGGCCTGGGCCCAGCCCGACGGCACGTGGTTGAAGGACTTGGGGCCGCCGACCTCGTCGAGGCGCGGCAGGATATCCTCCGTGGTCATGAGCACGTTGTTCTGATAGGCCATCTCGTTGATGGTGCCGTACGCGCCGGATTCCGCTGAGGCGCCGTTGTCACCCATGATGTAGACGACCATGGTGTTCTTTAGCTGACCCCGCGCCTCGAGGGTGTCCAGCAGGCGGCCCACCTGATCGTCCATGTGCTTGGCCATCGCGGCGTAGGCCTCGAAGAGGCGGGCACCGACTTCTTGGTCCGTCGTGGAGAGGTCTTTCCAAGCTGGAATCTTGTCATTCGGCGCGGTCAGCTCGGCATCGGCGGGGATCACGCCGAGTTCCTTCTGGCGGGCGAAGGTCTGCGCGCGCTGCTCGTCGTACCCGTAGTCGAACTTGCCCCGCATCTCATCGAGATAGCTCTGCGGTGCGTGGTGCGGGGCGTGGGTGGCACCGAAGGAGAGGTAGGTGAACCATGGCTTGTCCGGCGTCAGCGCCTGCAGGTTGTCGATCCACTTGATGGTCTGATCGACCAGGTCCTCGGACAGGTGGTAGCCCTCTTCGTAGCTGCTGGGAGGCTCGATGGGATTGGTCCCGTCGATCAGCGCGGGCGAGTACTGGTGCGTGTCGCCGCCGATGAAGCCGTAGAACTTTTCAAACCCTTCGCCTGTGGGCCAGCGATCGAAGGGCCCCGAGGGGCTGGTTTCCCACGGCGGGGTCTGATGATGCTTGCCAAACATGGCGGTCGAGTAGCCGTTCATGCGCAGGACCTGGGCCAGCGGAGCGCAGTCATCCGGGCGGACGCCCGTGTAGCCGGGGAAGGAGGTGGCCACCTCCGCCAAGGCGCCCATCTCGGCGGAGTGGTGATTGCGGCCCGTCATCAGGGCCTGCCGAGAGGGCGAGCAGAGCGCCGTCGTATGGAATCGGGTCATCCGGACGCCCTCCGCGGCCATACGCTCAGCCGTTGGCATCTGGCACGGCCCGCCGAAGGCGCTACTGGCCCCAAAGCCCATGTCATCCACCAGGATCAGGAGGACATTCGGGGCGCCTTCCGGCGGTCGCAGGGCCGCAGCTGGGCGCGGGGCGGTTGCCTGCCGGGCGTCGACCGGGGTGTCGGCCTGAAGGCGATTTTTTTGGATCGGCAGGTGGAGCCGACCCATGGTCTCGGTGGTGGACATGGTGTACCTCTTTCCGGGTGTCGACACTGTGATCATTTCACTAGGTGGGTTGAGTCAGAAGTGATGCAGGGCCTTGCCGATCATCTGGGCGCCGATCATCAGCAGCAACACCGCCATGATGATGGCGTTGTAGCGCTGAAGTTCATCCCGCAGGCGGGCCAGAGGCTGCCGCAGGCGCTCCTCCCAGATCAGGTTTGCGAGGACGGGGACCCACACGCTGATGCCGCCGATCACGGCGACGAAGGCCAGCAGGGCCAGCGCTTGGCCCCAACTCGCGGCGCCGGAGCCGATCGAGAGGCCAGCATTGGCATTGAGGATCAAGTTTTTGGGATTGACTGAGGCCAAGAGAGCGCCCAGACCAAAGATGGCGGCCGGGGAGAGCCCCTCCATGCTCGCCATCCACTGCGGTGCGGCGGGTTGCGCGTCACCGCGCGGCCGAGCCCGCCATTGTGTGATGGCGAAAAACAGGGCGGCGCCACCGAGTAGTAACTGCAGCGAGCCGAGCAGGGGCTTGCTGGCCTCGGGATCCGGCTCCGGCAGCGAGCCGCCGGCCACGGCGAAGAGCCCAGCGAGCACGATGATCCCCGCCAGCCAGCCGATCAAAAAGAGCACGCTCTTGACACGCGCCCGCGGCATGAGCAGGAGCAGGACGATGGCCACGATGGGAATCGGGCTAATGGCGAGTCCAATCGCCGTGGGCAGCAGATCGCCGAGGAGTTCACTCATCAGTTGTCCTGTCCTCTCGATGCGGCGTCGGCGCTGAGCTCCGAGACCGCGGCGCGGTTGGTTGCGAACATTCGTTCATCCTCCAGCAGATCGTGTTGGCGCATACGGTGCTGCATTTGCGGCCGGAAACGGCTGAAGGACAGCTCGACGCCGTGCTCGGCCAGCCACGCCTTGAACGTCAAGAGCTGTTCGGCGGCCGTGACATCGACGTCCGTCACGGCCTCCATATCCAGCACCAGGTGCCGGATGGGATGCTCCGGTTCCGCGGTGATCCGCTGTTGGATCGATTCGACGACCGTGACGATGTTGGCGAAGATCAGGGGCGCGGCGACGCGCACGACGAGGACTCCGGGGGCGCTGACCGTGGCCTTGCTCGTGCGGTCCAGCAGAGAGGCCTCCGCCGCGCCGTCGGCCTGCACGACGTCGATGGCGGGCTGAGCGGCTCGACGCGCCAAGTTGATCAGGGCGAGGACGAAGGCCACCAAGATCCCGGGGATGGCGCCGACGATCAGGGTGACCGCGAAGCAGACGACGCCGATCGAAAATTCGGCGCGATCCGTGCGCGCGAGCTCGCGGAACTCGCCAATCGCCAAGAGGCGCACCACGGCCACCGCGACGATCGCGCCGATGGCCGGCGACGGAATGTGCGCCAAGACGCCCGTGCCGAACACCAAGAGCAAGAGGGTGCCTGCCGCGAGGATGAGCGAGGGCAGCTGCGTCCTCGCCCCAATCTGGTCCACCGCGGCTGTGCGGCTCGTCGACGCGCCGATCGTGAAACTGCCTTGGAACCCGGCGGCCACGTTGGATAGGCCGAAGGCCATCAGGTCCTTGTTGGGGCGATTGGGATAGCCGCGCCGGTTGGCGTAGGAGCGGGACACCAGCAGGCCTTCCGACGCGCCGACGACGGCGAGTGCGAGCGCGGAGGGAACGATGGCCAGCCATTGCTGCCAGCTCAGGGCGGGCCACGTGAGCGCCGGTAGGCCCGCCTCCACCGGCCCGAGGATGGCCACCTGATCCGCACTGACGCCCGTGACGCTGACGACGATCGAGGAGATGATGAGCGTGATCAAGGCCCACGGGATGAGCGGGTTGAGGCGGCGCCCGGCAACGAGGACTGCCACGCAGCCAGCGGCCAGAACCACGGACCACGGTTTGATGTCCGTCCATCCGGTGACGAGCGTGGCCACTTTACTCACGAATTCGTGCCCATGACTGCCGGTGATGCCCAGCATCTTAATGACTTGGCTGACCAGGATGTCGAAGGCCAGGCCCGCGACGAACCCAATGAGGATGGGCTTGGAGAGGAAGTCTGCAATAAACCCCAGCCGGAACACAGACATGAGGATCATGAGTACGCCGCAGATCATGGCCTGGGCGAGCGCCATGTCGGCATAGGTTCCCGATCCGGCGACGGCTAATCCGCCGAGTGAGGATGCGACGAGCGCGCTGGCCGCGGCGTCGGGCGAGGCGACGAGTTGCCGCGAGCCGACGGTCAGCACGTAGATGATCGTGGGAATAACCAGGGCGTACAGCCCGGCCGACGGATCGAGGCCGGCGATCTGCGAGTATCCGATGTTGAGCGGGACGGCAATGGCGAGCAGGGTGACGCCTGCGGCGATTTCACGCGGAGCGTTCTTCTTGGTGAGCCCAGCCAACGGCCGTGCGTCGACATCGTGCAAAGTCACCATGTGTCTGAACTTAGTCGGTTGGCGGGTCCACAACAAGGGGGAAATTTCGCGTTGACCACGGAAAAGTCATGTGAGCGTCCAGACCGCGCACGCCTGCTGAGGTGCCATCGCGGGGCCGTGTCCCGCTATGCTTCGTGCTATGCACGTCACGCCTCCAGCGCGCCCGCGGCGGCCGTCGCCGCTGGGCGGACGTAAACCCACCCGCGACGACTTGGCCCCGTTCGCCACCGATGATCCCGACGTGCTGGATGACATCCTGCCCGCGGACTCCTCGGCGCTGCGGCTTTTAATCGTCGGCATCAATCCGGGGCTGTGGACCGCAGCCGTGAACGCGCCGTTTGCGCGGCCGGGTAATCGGTTCTGGCCGTCGCTGCATCGAGCCGGGCTGACCAGCCACGTGGTGGACGCCTCGCGTGGTCTCCGCGAGGAGGATCAGGACGAGTTGCTCCGCCGGGGCATCGGACTGACCAACCTGGTGGGTCGGGCCACGGCCCGGGCCGATGAACTCACACGCGATGAGCTTCGCGCGGCGGGGGAGCGGCTCGTCGCCCGCGTGCACGAGTTACGGCCTCGGGCTGTGGCCATCGCCGGGATTACGGCCTTCCGCAGTGCCTTCAAGGTGCCCCAGGCGCAGCTCGGGCGGCAAGATCCGGCCACCCTCGGGACGGATGTGGGCCGGCACCAGTGGCCGGATGGCACGGCGCTCTGGGTGGTTCCCCAGCCCAGCGGGCTTAATGCGCACGAGACGATCGACTCGCTCGCGGCCAAGTGGCAGCAGGTGTGGCAGGAGGCCGGCTCGCCCGACGAGCCGGCGCGGTAGCACTGCCTAGGAGCCCTCGGCGAGGCGGGAGCGCCCGTGGGCGGCGACGTCGTTCCGCAACATGGCGGGCCAGCCGCGGACGTCGGCGGGCGTGCGCGCCACGTGGAGCACGGCGTGCGGCAGCAGCTGGGCCAGAGCCTCCGCGGTGGACACGGGGTGGGCCGGGTCGCCGATCCACGCCAGAATCGTCACGGGGCAGTGGATCTGCGCGATGTCCGCGGCTGCGGGCAGATCGCTCACGGCGGCGCCACGGAACACGGACGGCAGAAGGCCCTCCGGGACATCGGGCTCAGTGGCCGGGGAGCCCACCGTGGCTGGTGGACGTGCGACGGCGGCGCTGGCGGCCACGAAGGTCCCCACCCCACGCTTCTCAATGAGCGTGGCCGCCGTGCGGTAGTCCTGAGACTTGGCGGTGCGGGTCGCCCAGGCCGTCGGCGGGACCAAGAGGGTTAGCCCGGCGAAGCGCTGCGGGTCCCTCACCGCGGCGTGCAGAAGCGTGGCGGCACCCATCGAGGGCCCGACCCCGTGGACGCGCTCGCCGGGAAAGTAGGCGTCCAACAGCTGGAGGAGATCGTCGGCCAACTGCGGCCAGGCGTAGTCCTGAGGAACTTTTCGACCCGTCGAGGTGCCGTGGCCGCGGGCGTCGTAGCGCAACAGACGGGTCCCGCTCAGCCCCCGCCCCAGATCCAAGTCCAGCAAGCTATCGACGCGCCTCGACGACGTGAGGCCGTGTAATTGCACGACGGGGTGACCGCCCTCGTCACTCAGCGAGCACGCCAGCTGTGCGGTTGCCGTTGCCGGGGAACCCACGGGGAACGCTGGCTGCTCGATGGCCGTCATGGGGCTACTCCTCTCGCCGGTGCTGGAATGACGGTTAAGCTACCAGCATGCGGCTCACCCACCTTGCCCAGATGCGCTTGCCGTTCGGTCGGCTGGTCGGATACCGCCCCGCCGTTTCGGGACTCGGCAGGGACTTGCCCGTGTCTTTCGACCAGCGACGTCACGTTGAGGCCGGCGACCGCCCTGGGTCGTGGATGGCGTTGTCCCTCACCCTGCCCGGCCGGGCGGCTCGGGCCGACGTCGAGCGTGCGTGGCTGGCCGTCGTCGGCCGGCACGGCACGCTGCGTTCGGTGTTTACGGAGCACGACGACGGTGCGCGCCTGCGGGCCGTAGACGTGGCACCGGGGGAGTGGGTGGAACACGAGATCGCGTCTGGAGAGGCGGTGAGCGACGCCGTGCGGGGTGTCTTCGACGCCCAGTGCAGACCCTACGCGGCGCCGTCCCATTACCTGTGTTTGCTCGAGACCGCGGCGAGCACCACGGTGCTGATCGGGACGGATCACGCGCACGTGGACATGTGGTCGCTGGTGGTGATCGGTCGGGACTTCGTGGCCGCCCACGCTGAGGCGGCGCGCACGCCGTCGGACGCTGCAGTGCACCTGGCTACGGCACCGCCCTTTGCCGAGCACACCGCAGCGTTGCGCGAGCGCGGCAGCGCTTCGGAGCGCATCCACGCTCGGTGGAGAGAAATTCTGGACGCTGGCGGCTCGGTGATGCCCGTCTTCCCCCTTGAGCTGGACGCGCCAGCACCCCGGCCGGAGCGCGTGGAGGTCCGTGAGGTGCTGGACGTGGCCGCGAATGAAGCGTTGGCTGCGGCGGCCGCCCGCGAGGGAGTCTCTGCGCTGGCGCTCGCGGTGTCCGTGATGACGCGGGTCACGGCCCGGATCGCCGAACGGCCCTTGCGCGCGGTATTTCCCGTGCATAGCCGGTATGACCACACCTGGCACGAGTCGGTGGGGTGGTTTATCACCAACTCGGTGCTCGAGTCCGCCGACGCATCGCCGCGGGCCTGTGCCGCCGCCGTGAAGGAGGCCGTGCAGCTCGGGTCCCACCCGTTGGAGGACGTGCTCACGCCCTGGGGCGGGATGCCGCAGGCGCCGGGCATGTTTGCGATTTCCTGGCTTGACCTGCGCCGGCTGCCCGTCTCGTTCGCCTCCCACCACTACGACGCCCACTACGTCGGCGCACCCGTGACCACGGATGGCGTCATGCTGTGGTTTATCTCCGATCAGACGGGGCTCCACTTACGTTGCCGCTACCCGGACACGCTCCTGGCCCGCGAGCACGTGGGTGGTTGGCTCGACGCCGTGGTGGAGGGATTGGTGGAGGCGGCCAGCCGGGAATGAGCCGGCGGTGCGCGTGGTTGCCCCAGATATGCGAGCCATGACCTATAGCGAATACACGGACACCACGACCCTCGAACTCACGGAACAGCCCACCCCCAAGGTGGGCCCGGGCAGCGTCCTGATCAGCGTGCAGCGCGCGGCCGTTAACCCCGTGGACTGGAAACTGATGACGGGCGGCTTGGACGCCATGCTCGAGGCCCACTTCCCGGTCATCCCGGGCTGGGACGTCGCGGGCATCGTGGAGGCAACCGGGCCTGACACCCCGGAATTTTCTGTGGGGGACCGCGTCGCGGCCTACGGGCGCAAGGACGTCGTTTCCGGCGGCTCCTATGCCGAATACATGTCGCTCCCGGCCACGTCAGTGGCGCGAATCCCCGACGGGGTGGGATTCGACGACGCGGCCGGGCTGCCGCTGGCCGGCCTCACCGCCTTGCGGTCCCTCGAGACCCTGGAACTGACGGATGAGGATACCTTGCTGATTCACGCGGCCTCGGGCGGGGTCGGGTTCCTCGCGGCCCAACTGGCCCGCGAGGTCGGGGCCACCGTCCTCGGGACGGCCTCCGAGGCCAACCACGGCAAGCTGCGCCAGATCGGCGTCGTGCCTTTGACCTACGGCGAGGGCCTGGAGGAGCGAGTGCGCGAGGCCGCGCCGGCTGGCGTGACCGCCGTTGCCGATTTCGTCGGTGGCGTCCGGGAACAGACGCTCGCTGTTCTCGCTGCGGACGGCCGGCACGTGTCCATCGCTGACCCGACGGTGGAAGAGCAGGGCGGCCAGTGGGTGTGGGTGCGCCCTGATGGCGCCCGCCTGCAAGAGCTCCTCGGGAAGGTGGCCGCCGGTGACCTCCGGGTAGAGATTGACAGCGCCTACCCGCTGGCTGAGGCCGCGGACGCGATGCGGGCTAATCAGGCCGGATCGCGAGGAAAAGTCCTCATCGACACCACGCGCTAAGCGTTCAATCATGGGGTGAGCCTCGCGGTGGTCGCACAGGCCGCCGCGAGGCTCACTCGTGGGTACCCACGTTGATGACGCGACCGGAGGGATCGCGGTAAAAGAAGCGATACACGCCCCACGGCTCGTGCGTCAGCGGATGCACGATCTCCAAGCCAGCGGCGCGCACCGCGTCGTGCGTAGCCTCCACATCGTCGACGAAGACGGAGACCTCCGGGTTGACGGGCGCCGACGCATCCCGGGTCATGAGGCCCAGTTGATGCCCGCGCTCGTCGCCGATGAACGCCACCCAGCCATGGTTCATGAGCACCGTGAGCCCGAGCGCGCGGCAGTGTGCCTCCAGCGCCTCGGCCAGATCATCGACGGTCAGCAGAGGGACGATCCGTTGGATACTCATGCGGACAGTGCACCAGAGGCGCGGTGGAACGGCAAGGCTTTTCCGGGCGCTGGGCCGTACCTAAAGAATGCTTGATCCAACAAGCAAAATGATCGCATTCCCTGGCTTGTCCGTGAGGCGCCAAGCTCAAGATGCTTCCATTCTCTGCGATTGGTGCGCTCATAACCCTTGTGGCGATGAACGGATCTTCTTAGGCTCGCATCACGAGACGCGTTTCGGCGCTTGGCTGATGCGCTTCAGATGGGAGGAGAAAGTCATGGAATCCAACTTCTTCGCAGACATCGATTGGGGGTCGATGTTGCTGAAGGTGGTCTTCGCGATCATCATCCTGATTGTCACGTGGATCATCGCCAAGGCCGTTAAATGGGCCATTGGTAAGGCGGTCGCCAAAGTCCCAGCCTTGCAAAAGGAGGGCAACGACGGCGCGCAGATCGGTGATTCGATCGGCACCATTGCCTCGCTGCTCGTCTGGCTTTTTGGCCTCGTGGCCATTTTGCAGCTGTTCAATCTTGAACGGGTCCTGACGCCCGTGCAGGGATTGTTGGACGGAATTCTTGGATTCTTGCCCAACCTGGTGGGCGCAGGATTCATCTTCTTTATCGGCTTCGTGATTGCCAAGATTGTTCGGCAGTTGGTGCAGACTGCGCTGAATACCGTCGACTTGACCAAGATCACCAGTAAATTCCGGTCTCAAGACGCCGAGCCACGCGATCCGGCGGAGATTAATGCCAAAGTCTCCTCGGTGATCGGCAACCTGCTGTTCGGTGTCATCATCATTGTGGTCGCCATTGCCGCCCTGCAGGTTCTGGGGATCGAGTCCATTTCCCAGCCGGCCGAGCAGATGCTGTCGATGTTCTTGGCGGCGATCCCGTCCATCATTGCGGCGGCGGTCCTGCTGGCTCTGGGCTTCGTGATCGCCTCCTTCTTGGGCAGCCTCTTGGAGGAGTTGCTGCGGGGTGTGGGTACTGACCGGACACTCGGTAGTCTCGGCGTTGTCCCAGCTGGTGCTAGCGCCTCCTCCGTGATCACGAAGATTGTTCAAGTGGCCATCATGATTTTCTTCGCCATCATGGCGGCGCAGCTGTTGGGCTTTGAGGTCATCACCCGCATCCTCAATGAAGTGCTGGAGCTCGGTGGCAACGTGCTCTTCGGTGGTGCGATCATCGCGGCCGGCTTCCTGATCGCCAGCATCGTTGGCAAGTTCGTCACCCACGATCTGGCCTCGAAGGTCCTGCGCTACTCGGCGATTGCGCTATTTATTGCCATGGGCCTGCGCTACATGGGGCTGGCGGATTCCATTATCAACCTGGCCTTCGGGGCCGTGGTGATTGGCGGCGCGCTAGCCGCCGCCTTGGCCTTCGGGCTCGGCGGTCGTGAGGCCGCGGCACGGACGCTGAACAAGGCGGAACGCAAGGCCGAGCGGGAGCTCTAACGCTTCTGTACGACGCGTCGCTGACAACAACGGCGCATCACGACGGGCGGCTGGCCCCGGTGACCGTTCATCGGGACCAGCCGCCCCTTCACTGCCTCGAGACGTGAGGCGACGCCACGCCGGGACTGATTGAAAACTTCTTGTTACACGCTTGAGTAACCCCGAGAACGTGGGGGAGTACTGATTGGGACACCCCAACCTGAAAGACTTCCTTGATTTTCCGCGGCTCAGCCGGGGTCCGGCTGCTCATCCGGCAAAGATGTGACCTAGGCCATGAAAAGTTGCGAGTCGATAACGTTCGGCTCGGGGCCAGAAAATTCATATTCAAGAAACGTTTCACGGACTAGTCTGCCTACTGTGAGGCACGCCACCCGCATCGGGGGTGTTGCTCGGCGGAACGCTGAAGGGAGCGTTCCGTATCGACCACACATGTGGAAGCACATGTCGAAACAAGGAGGCGGAATGCGTCTGAAGCGTATTTCCAAGGCAGTGGCCGCCGGCGCGGCACTCGGGCTGATGCTGAGCGCGTGTGCGCCAGCGGATGAGGGCGGCGAGGCCGGCCAGGGCGGCGGAGAGACCGCGCAGGTCGAGTCGATCGCGACGACCGTTGGTCCGAACGAGTTCATTAGCTACAACGGCTTTACCCCCGAGACGTACAGCACCTACAACTCGGCGATCGTCGATCGCCTCAAGGTCGGCTTCTCGTACTTCGATGGCGAGGGCGTCCTCCAGCCGAACACCGACCTCGGTTCGTACGAGATGGTGAGCGAAGACCCGATGGTCATCGAATACACCATTAATGACAACGCCGCGTGGTCCGATGGCACACCGATCACGGTGGCCGACGTCGTCATGGCCTGGGGCGTTCAGAACGCCGAGATGACCAACGCCGACGGCGATCCGCTGTTCAACTCGGTGTCGCAGGACATGGGCACGGATGTCCCCGAGGGGCCGCAGGGCGAGCCAGATGGCAAGACCTTCACGGTGGAATTCGCTGCCCCGAACCCGGACTGGCAGCTGCTGACCTGGCTGCTGGACCCGGCGCACGTGGTGGCCGAGCAGGCCGGGATCAGCACCGAGGATTTGGTCACGGCCATCCGCGAGGGCGATGCCGAGGCGCTGGCCCCGGTGGCTGAGTTCTGGAACACCGGCTGGAACACGAACCCGGGCGAGCTGCCGGAGGAATCCATGGTTCCGGTCTCCGGACCGTACAAGCTCAAGTCGTGGGAGCCCGGCCAGTCCGTCACGCTTGAGGCCAACGAGGAGTACTACGGCGAGGCGATGGCCCCGCAGAACGACGAGCTGGTCTTCCGCTTCGTCGCTCCGGACGCCATGGTCCAGGCCCTTGAGAACGGTGACGTGAACGTCATCGAACCGCAGGCCACCGTCGATACGCTCGATCAGCTCGAGGGCATTGGTGACGCGGTCAACGTGCACCAGTACGACACCCTGATCTGGGAGCACCTGGACTTCAACTTCGGTGAGGGTTCGGTGTTTGCAGACAACCTCGAACTGCGTGAAGCGTTCGCTATGTGCGTTCCGCGTCAGCAGATCGTCGAGAACCTGATTCAGCCGCTGAACCCCGAAGCCCAGGTCATGAACCTGCGCGAGTACTTCCCGTTCCAGGACGAGTACTCCGAGGTGGAGGAATACGCCTACGACGGCCGCTATGATGAGGCGGATGTCGAGGGTGCGAAGGAGATCCTCGAGGCGAACGACGCCGTGGGCACCGAAGTGCGGATCGGCTACTCCGCTCCGAACCCCCGCCGTACCGACGAGGTCGCCATGATCAAGTCCTCCTGTGACGAGGCCGGCTTTGTGATCGAGGACGCCGGCAACGCCGACTTCTTCGAGCCGGGCGGCACGCAGGAGCGCGGCGACTACGAGGTCGCGCTGTTCGCTTGGGCTGGCTCCGGCCAGATCGTCTCCGGCGAGAACATCTACGCCACGGATAACCCGCAGAACTACGGCCAGTACTCGAATGAAGAAGTGGACGCGCTCTGGGAGGAAGTCCGCACCTCGGTCGATCCTGAGGTCCACATGGAAGCCAAGAAGGATATCGAAAAGATCCTCTGGGATGACCTCTTCGGCATCCCGCTGTTCGCCCACCCGGGCGTCGGTGCTTCGAGCGCCTCCATCGAGAATGTTCAGGGCACGCCGACGCAGAACGGCATTGTCTGGAACGCCTACGAATGGAACCGCGCCGAGTAATCGGTAGCTGAGGCGATACACAGCCACGTGTGGGGCCCGGCGCATCCGCGCCGGGCCCCACACGGTGCCTGCGCTCAGTCCCCGCGGCGACCTCTAAGGATTGACTTCCCGTGCTTAAATTTATTCTCCGGCGATTCGGCGCCTCGATCGGGGTCCTCTTTGCGGCATCCGTGCTGCTATACGTCCTCGTCATTAACTCCGGGGACCCGCTGAAGGACCTTCGCGAGTCCAATGCCGAAAACCGCGACCTCCTGATCGAGCGACGCGTTGAATACATGAACCTCGACATGCCGTGGTACCAGCGCTATTTAGACTGGTTGATCGGCGTCGGCAAGTGCTTCAAACTCGAATGCGACCTCGGAACCAACCGATCCGGCGTCGAGGTGAACTCACTGCTGGCACTCGCGGCCAGCTCGACGCTGCGCCTGGTGCTTTTGGCGACCGTGATCGCTCTGGTCCTCGGTATTCTGATCGGTGTCCTGACGGCAGTGCGCCAGTACTCCGGGCTGGATTACGGCGTCACGTTCATGACGTTCCTCTTCTTCTCGCTGCCGATCTTCTGGGCCGCCGTGCTGCTCAAGGAGTACCTGGCCATCGGCTATAACGACTGGATCAGAGATCCGTCGTTTACACCCGTTCAATTGATCGTCACGGGGCTAATCGTCGGCTTCCTCATGCAGGTCTTCCTCGCCGGATCCACGCGACGGCGCATCATCACCTTCGCGGCCACGGCCATTTTCGTCGCCGTCGCGCTGCCCACGCTCACGGCTCTCGATTTCTACCGCAATCCGCAGCTGGGCTACATCGGCGTCGCGGTGTTGACGTTCGTCTTCGCCCTGGGGGCGACGGCCGCCGCCGCCGGCCTCAAGGACCAGCGCGTTCTTCGCCCGGCCCTCATCACGGCCGCGTTGGCGAGCGTGCTGCAGATCGTCCTCGTCAACGTCTTCATCTACTACATCAACTGGTGGATCATCATTGCCGGCGGCATCCTCGCCGTCGTGATTCCTTATTTCATCGGGCGGGCCATGGGAGGACGGCGTGCCTCGTTGGCCGCGGGTGTGGCCGCGGCGACGGGATTCGTTGGCGCCGGACTCACCGTCGTCGATCACCTGTTCCGCAATTGGGACAACTTCTTGGCGATGAAGCCGCGACCCATCTCGACGATTGGCTCGCAAACGCCCAACTTTGGCGGCAATTTCTGGGAAACCGTGCTGGACCAGGGCACGCAGCTCTTGCTGCCAACGCTGGTCCTGACGCTCGTGTCGCTGGCGAGCTATAGCCGCTACACGCGCTCGTCGATGTTGGAAGTCAATGAGCAGGACTACATCCGCACCGCACGTTCCAAGGGCCTGGCCGAGCGCACGGTGATTTTCCGCCACGCGTTCCGCAACGCGCTCATCCCGATCGCCACCATCGCCGCGTTCGACTTCGCTGGCCTCATCGGCGGCGCCGTCATCACGGAGAGCGTGTTCGGTTGGAAAGGCATGGGCGAGCTCTTCCGCACGGGTCTGGACCAAGTCGACCCGGCGCCCGTCATGGCGTTCTTCCTGGTCACCGGTACGGCGGCGATTCTTTTCAACCTGCTGGCGGATATCTTCTACGCAATTCTTGACCCGAGGATCAGGGTATGAGCACCAACATGAATGAGAACAAGACTCCCACCGCCGACGAGTTCTCGCTGGCGGAAGCGGAGGACGCGGCGCTGGCGGCGAAGTCTGGCGACTCGCTCTCGCAGGGCCAATTGGTCCGCCGGCGTTTCTTCAACCACAAGGGCGCCATGATCTCCATCGTGGTCCTGGTCTTCATTACCGTCATGGCGTTCACCTCGATCGGGTTTGCGGGCATTCCCGGCTGGTGGGGGAAGAGCTACCTTGATGCCGGAACGGTGGTCAACGGCGGCAAGCCCACGTTGAGCCTCGTCCCCACGTGGCTCGGGGGCGAAGGCATTCGGTGGGGTGAGCACCCCTTCGGCCAGGAAAACACGGGCAAGGACTACTTCGCCCTCGTGATGCAGGGAACGCAAAAGTCGCTCATCATCGCCTTCGTGGTGGGACTCGTCACTACGGTCATCGGCGCGGTCATTGGCGCCGTCGCCGGGTACTTCCGTGGGTGGGTCGACTCGCTGCTGATGCGTCTGACCGACCTCGTGATCGTCATCCCGCTTCTCGTGTTGGCTGCCGTGCTGGGTCAGATCGCCGGCAACACCAGCGGGTCCATCATGCTGCTGGCGGTCATTTTGGGCCTCGTAACGTGGACGGGACTGGCCCGCCTGGTGCGCGGCGAGATTTTGTCGCTGCGTGAACGCGAATTCGTGGCCGCCGCCCAGTCCATGGGCGCGACCTCAGGCCGCATTATCTTCAAGCACCTGCTGCCCAACACCATCGGCGTGATCGTGGTCAACGCGACGTTCGCGATTGCCGCGGCCATCCTGTTGGAGACATCCCTGAGCTATCTGGGGTTCGGCGTGCAGCCGCCGGAGTCCTCGCTGGGCCTGCTGATCAGTCAGTTCCAGAACGCGTTCACCAACCGGCCGTGGCTGTTCTGGTGGCCGGGCATGATCATCTTGGTGATCGCCCTGTCGGTGAACTTCATCGGTGACGGCCTGCGGGACGCGTTTGATCCGCGCCAGACGCACAAGCGCAGCAAGAAGAAGAAAGCGAAGGACAACGCATGAACGCCAGCACCACGACGGCCGCGCCCGTCCTGAGCTTCCGCGACCTCAAGGTCAGCTTTGACACCGAATTCGGCAGCGTGGACGCGGTCAAGGGCCTCAGCCTCGACGTTCATGCCGGTGAGGTCGTCGCCCTGGTCGGCGAATCCGGTTCGGGTAAGTCGGTGACGTCGACGGCGGCGATGGGCCTGCTTCCCGCCAATGCGCACATCACCGGTAGCGCCAGCGTTGTGGGCCACGACGTCGTCTCCATGGCCCCGGAAGCGGTGCGTAAGCTCCGCGCCACCGAGGTGGCCATGGTGTTTCAGGAACCGATGACCGCCTTGAACCCGGTCCTGACGGTCGAGAAGCAGATGACCGAGGCGCTGGAACTGCACGGCATGGCCTACGGGGCGGAGGCGAAAAAGCGGGCGATCGAACTCCTGGAGCTCGTGGGCCTGCCGGATCCGGCGCGCCGCATCAAGCAATACCCGCACCAGTTCTCGGGTGGCCAGCGCCAGCGCATCGTCATCGCAATGGCGATTTCCTGCGACCCCAAAGTGATCATCGCGGATGAGCCCACGACGGCGCTCGACGTCACGGTGCAGGCGGAGATCCTCGACCTGCTGCGCCGGCTGAAGGACGAGCTGGGGACGGGAATCCTGCTCATTACGCACAGCATGGGCGTGGTGGCGGACCTCGCCGACCGCGTCGCGGTGATGTACCGGGGCAACCTCGTTGAGACGGGAGCGGCGGGGGAGGTGCTGACCCAGCCCGAGCATCCGTACACCAAGAAGTTGCTCGACGCCGTCCCGAAGCTCTCCGAGGTTCGGGAGGAAGAATCCGTTCAGGCCGAGCAGGACGATGCGACGGCCACGGGCCGACGGTTGGTGCTTGAGGCCCGTGACTTGGTGCTCGAGTACGACATGCGGGGCAAGAAATTCCGCGCCGTTGAGGGTGTTTCTTTCGATTTGGCCTCCAACGAGATCCTCGGCATCGTCGGTGAGTCGGGGTCCGGTAAGTCCACCGTGGCCAAGGCGGTGCTGGGCCTGTTGCCCGTCGCCGACGGGACGCTGGCGGTGCGCGGCACGGACCTCGCCCAGCTGAGCCCGCGGAAGGCGCGCGAGGTCCGCAAGAAGATCGGCGTCGTGTTCCAGGACCCCGCTGCGTCACTGAACCCCCGGTTCCCCATCGGCGACTGCATCATCGAGCCGATGATCATTCACAAGGTGGGCAACCGTAAGGAGCGTCAGGCGCGCGCCGCAGAGCTGCTGGATGCCGTGCGCATGCCGCGCAGCGTCCTGAACCGGTACCCGCACGAGCTGTCGGGAGGTCAGCGCCAGCGCATTTCTATCGCCCGCGCGCTGACGCTCAAGCCGGAACTGCTCATCGCGGATGAGCCGACGTCGGCGCTCGATGTCTCGGTGCAGGCCTCGGTGCTCGCCATGATCGGGGAGTTGCAGGAGGAGTACGAGTTCGCCTGCCTCTTCGTCAGCCACGACCTTGCCGTGGTCGACATGCTCGCCAGCCACGTCGTCGTCATGCAGAATGGCAAGACCGTGGAGCAGGGCCCCACCCGGCGCGTGCTGCATCACCCGCAGCAGGACTACACCAAGCGGCTCATTGCCGCCGCTCCGGTACCCATCCCGGATGAGCAGCGTGACCGGCGCGAAGCACGCCGGCAGCTGCTCAAAGAACAGGGGTTCACCCTAGATTAAGCGGCGTCGCGCAGCGGCCGGGGACCCACAGGTCCCCGGCCGCTGCCGCGTGAAATCGCGGCAAATTTCCGCGCTCGATGCGGAGAGAATCGACTTCAGCCCCTATCATGGACATGTCTGGGCCTCACGCGCGCCCGCTCCCTCTACTTGAAGCGAGTCATTTACGCATGTCTGAAACCATCACCCGACGCGAAGACCTGCGCAACGTCGCGATCGTTGCGCACGTTGACCACGGCAAGACCACCCTCGTTGACGCGATGCTGGCGCAGACGGGCGCCTTCTCCTCTCACGGCGAGACGGAAGACCGCGTGATGGACTCCGGCGAGCTGGAGCGCGAGAAGGGCATCACGATCCTCGCCAAGAACACCACCGTGTTCTACCAGGGCGCGGCGTCCGACGGCGAAGAGATCCTGATCAACGTCATCGACACCCCCGGCCACGCCGACTTCGGCGGTGAAGTTGAGCGCGGGCTGTCCATGGTTGACGGCGTCGTTCTGCTGGTGGACGCCTCCGAGGGCCCGCTGCCACAGACCCGCTTCGTGCTGCGCAAGGCGCTCGCCGCGAAGCTTCCCGTCATCCTCGTGGTCAACAAGACGGATCGTCCAGACGCCCGCATCGACGGCGTCGTGTCCGACACGATGGACCTCTTGCTCGGCCTGGCGTCCGACTTGGCGGAGGAAGTTCCGGACCTCGACTTGGACTCTGTCCTCGACTTGCCGGTGGTCTACGCCTCCGGCAAGGCTGGCCGCGCCTCCACGACGCAGCCGGGCGACGGCGACCTGCCGGACAGCGAGGACCTGGAGCCGCTGTTCGAGACCATCATGAAGCACGTCCCGGCCCCGGCCTATGACGAGTCCGAGGTCCTGCAGGCTCACGTCACCAACCTCGACGCTTCGCCGTTCCTCGGCCGCCTAGCCCTGCTGCGGATCTTCAATGGCACCCTGAAGAAGGGGCAGCAGGTGGCCTGGTACCGCCAAGACGGCCAGCTGAAGTCGGTCAAGATCACGGAGCTGCTGGCCACGAAGGGCCTCACCCGCGTCCCGGCGGAAACCGCCGGTCCCGGCGAGATCGTCGCCGTCGCCGGCATCGAGGACATCATGATTGGCGAGACGCTCACCGACATCGACAACCCGAAGCCCTTGCCGCTGATTACCGTCGATGAGCCCGCGATCTCGATGACCATTGGTATCAACACCTCCCCGATGGCCGGCAAGGTCAAGGGTGCCAAGGTGACGGCCCGCCAGGTCAAGGACCGCCTCGACAAGGAGCTCATCGGCAACGTCTCCCTCAAGGTTCTGCCGACCGAGCGCCCGGACGCTTGGGAGGTTCAGGGGCGCGGCGAGTTGGCGCTAGCCATCTTGGTGGAGCAGATGCGCCGTGAGGGCTTCGAACTGACGGTGGGCAAGCCGCAGGTGGTCACCAAGGAGATCGACGGCAAGGTCCACGAGCCGATGGAGCACATGACCATCGACGTGCCCGAGGAGTTCCTTGGCGCGGTCACGCAGCTCATGGCTGGCCGTAAGGGGCGCATGGAGGGCATGACCAACCACGGCACCGGCTGGGTCCGCATGGAATTCATCGTCCCGGCTCGCGGCCTGATTGGCTTCCGCACCAAGTTCCTCACCGAGACCCGTGGCGCCGGCATCGCCAGCTCCTACTCCGAGGGCTACGAGCCGTGGGCCGGGGCCATCGAGTACCGCACCAACGGATCGATGGTCGCGGACCGCGCCGGAGTCGTGACTCCGTTCGCGATGATCAACCTGCAGGAGCGCGGCACGTTCTTCGTCAAGCCCACCTCTGAGGTGTATGAGGGCATGGTCGTCGGCGAGAACTCGCGCGCCGATGACATGGACGTGAACATCACCAAGGAAAAGAAGCTGACCAACATGCGCTCGGCTGCTGCGGACACGTTCGAGAACCTGACTCCGCCGCGCATCTTGACCCTCGAGGAATCCCTCGAGTTCGCCCGCGAGGACGAGTGTGTCGAGGTCACGCCGGAGGCCATCCGCATCCGCAAGGTGATCCTCAACGCTAACGATCGTGTGAAGGCCGCCCGCGCCCGGGCCCGCGCCTAAGGTCCACTCGGCGACGGCTCCGGTGCCACCCGACGGGGTGGCACCGGAGCCGTTGGTGTCTCGGTGCCCACCCCGTGCCGGGGGCGCTCCACCAACGCGTAGACTCGAGGCGAAGTGACCTCGTTTTGACGGAAGGACGCATGAGCGAACAGCAGGCCACCGCCCGCGCCGCGCGGCAGGCAACGACCATCGGTGGGATCGCCGCGCTGGTCGCGGGGCTCCTCACGGCCGTCTTGGGGACGTTGCTGCACGCCCAGATCCTCTACGTGGGGCAGACCCCGGTGATCTGGGGAGCCGTCGCCGCGCTGGTCTTAGCTGCAGCCTTCTTCACGCTCGCGGCCGTCTATTCGGAGCGGATCTGGGCGGCAGCGCTAGCCGGCACCGTGGCGTACGGGACGGTGGCGCTCATGTCCTTCGACACCACGAATTGGCTGATTGTGGCCTGGGCTCAGCGGCAGGTCATGTTTGGGCCCGCGCTAGCCGGTGCGGTCTGGACGTTCGGCCTGGTGGCCTCGACCGTCGTCGCGCTGTTCCTCGCGGCCGCGGTGCTGAGGCGTCGGCGCTAACCTGCGGTCTGGTCCAAGTGGTGGGCCAGGAACAGTGAGGTGGCCACGCCGTCGTCGTCCGCCGGGCGGAGCGCATACTCGGAGAGCAGGTCCTTGATCTTTCCGATCAGTTCCTTCTGATCCGCCTCGTTGAGTTTCAGGCCGATCCGCATGACCTGAATCTCGTCGGGGGCGAGCCCGTCGATTTCCTGCAGGAACGTGTCGACCAAAATGGGGGCCGCGTCCGGGATCTTGGTTCCCCAAGACATCCGCGTGGCACGGTAGGGGACCTCCTTGGCGCCGCGGTTGCCCCGGCGCGCCTCTTCGGCCTCAACAAACCCGTTGGCCAACAGCGTGCGGACGTGATGCAGGCTGGTGGCGGGATTGATCTCTAAGAGGTCTGCGATCTCCTTGTTGGTGCGCGCCTTGTGCAGGCACAGCCTCAGAATGCGCAGGCGCAAGGGTGAGCTCAGGGCGCGGGCGCGGGCCTGAACCTGATCATCGGTGGCGGGGTTCGCAGATGACATGCCGTCCAGCATACGTGAAAATTCGCCAGTGATTGGCAAAATCAAACCAGATGTTCGGCCAGCGTGACCGATGGGTTGAGCGGCTACTTCCGGCGAACCGGTGGTGGCGGCACGCGCTTGGCGTGCGTGACGTCCGCCACGGCGATGCGCGCGGTGCCGTGCCGGGTGTCGATGACGACGACGTCGCCGTCGTCCTGCCGCTCCAGCGCCGTGAAGGTGCCGAGGGCGTCGGAGAAGCGCGGGCCGGGACCATTTTCGGCGTGGCGGTAGCGCACCACAATGCGCTCGCCGGGGCTCAGGTCGGAAAACGCGCGGAGAGTCACATGGAGTAGCCTACCGTCACACCGGGTAGGCGGCTTTCCTGGCCCGCTCAAGGTACTAAGCTGGAAGCCAGCCGTTTTCGGGCCAGTCCCTTCGTGGGCGCCCGTCATCACCACCGAAAGAGAAGCGGGGTTTACGTGACCTACATCATCGCCCAGCCGTGCGTGGACGTTAAGGACAAGGCCTGCATTGACGAATGTCCGGTCGACTGCATCTACGAGGGCGAGCGCTCGCTCTACATCCACCCGGACGAGTGCGTCGATTGTGGTGCGTGCGAGCCCGTCTGTCCGGTGGAGGCCATCTACTACGAGGACGACGTCCCCGAGGAGTGGTCGGACTACTACAAGGCCAACGTCGAGTTCTTTGATGAGATCGGTTCCCCGGGCGGTGCAGCCAAGCTGGGCAACACGGGGAAGGATCACCCGTTTGTCTCCGCCCTACCTCCGCAGAACGAGGCCTGAGCCGTGCTGACGCTGCCCGACTACCCGTGGGAATCGTTGCGCCCTTACCGCGAACGGGCCGCTCAGCACCCTGACGGGACGGTTGACCTCTCTATTGGCACGCCCGTCGACCCGACGCCGCAGCTGATTCAGGACGCCCTCCGCCACGCCGCGGACGCTCCGGGGTACCCGACGACGCATGGCACGCCGGGGCTACGCGAGGCCATCGCCGCATGGTTTGCGCGCCGTCGCCAGGTCACCGGGCTGAGCCCGGAGCACGTAATGCCCACCGTCGGCTCGAAGGAGCTCGTGGCGTGGCTGCCGCTGCTGTTGGGGTTGGGCGAGGGCGACGTCGTCGTGCGTCCCACGATCGCCTACCCGACCTATGACATCGGCGCGCGATTGGTCGGGGCCACGGCCGTGGCCGCTGACACCCTCACCGAGCTGGACGACGACGTTGCCGCGCGCGTGAAATTTGTCTGGGTTAATTCGCCGGGCAACCCGACGGGCGTGGTGCGCACGGCCGAGGCGTTGGCCGAACTCGTTGCCCAGGCCCGGTCCATCGGCGCCGTCGTCGCCTCCGATGAGTGCTACGCCGAGCTCGGCTGGGGCGACTTTGAATCGGGCGTTCCGTCCGTCCTCGAGGAGTCCGTCAGCGGGGGAGACTACACGGACCTGCTCGCGGTGTATTCCATGTCGAAGCAGTCCAATGTGGCCGGTTACCGCGCCGCCTTCGTCGGGGGCGCGCCGAACCTCCTGCCGAACCTGATCAATAACCGGAAGCATGCCGGCATGATTGTTCCCTTCCCCGTGCAGGAAGCCATGCGCGTGGGTTTGGCCGACGATGCGCACGTGCAGCGGCAGAAGGACCTCTACCGCGGGCGCCGGGAGAGGCTGATTCCGGCGTTGCAAGGCTTCGGGCTGCGGATCGAGGGCTCGCAGGCCGGCTTGTACCTGTGGTGCACGGCCGGCGAAGACACGTGGCGGACGGTGGGCCGGTTGGCTGATCTGGGCATCGTGGTGGGACCCGGAAGCTTCTACGGCGAGGCGGGTGAGGGGTACGTGCGCGTCGCCCTCACGGCCCCCGACGAGCGCGTCGATGCTGCCGTTCAGCGCCTGGCTGCGGCGGCCGAGGAGTTGTAAACCTACAATCGACGATTAGATATGTTGTGCGTCATGCCGGTACCGTGTTTCCTGATTACTTGCTGACGCTGAACCTGCGTCGACGCTCGATCCACCTTCACTCCGAACCAAGGAGAGGTTATGACGGAACAGAATTCTGCGCGCCTAGCATTCGACGGCGCCGACCTTGAGCTGCCGGTCGTTCCGGCCGTCGAAGGCAACGCCGGCTTCGACATCGCCCCGCTGCTGAAGTCCACGGGCAACGTGACCTATGATCCGGGCTTCATGAATACGGCAGCCACGAAGTCGGAGATTACGTACATCGATGGCGGCGCCGGAATTCTCCGCTACCGCGGGTACCCCATTGAGCAGTTGGCCCAGAACTCCAGCTTCCTCGAGACCAGCTACTTGCTGATTTACGGTGAGCTGCCGAGCGCCACCGAGCTGGAAGAGTTTGATCAGAAGATCCGCCGCCACACCCTGCTCCATGAGGAGCTCAAGGGTTTCTTCGATGGCTTCCCGCGGGACGCCCACCCGATGCCGGTGCTCTCCTCCGCTGTGTCGGCCCTGTCCACGTGGTACCAGGATTCGCTGGATCCGTTTGATCAGGAGCAGGTGGAGCTGTCCACCATTCGCCTGCTGGCCAAGATGCCGGTCATCGCCGCCTACGCCTACAAGAAGTCGATCGGCCAGGCGCTGTTGTACCCGGACAACTCGCACAACCTCGTCGAAAACTTCATGCGCCTGACGTTCGGCACCGCCGCCGAGCCGTTCGACATGGACCCGGAGCTCGTCAAGGCCCTGGACCTTCTGCTCATCCTGCACGCTGATCACGAGCAGAACTGCTCCACTTCGACGGTCCGCCTCGTCGGATCATCGAACGCGAACATGTTTGCGTCCGTCTCCGCCGGTATCAACGCCCTGTTTGGTCCGGCCCACGGCGGCGCCAACGAGGCCGTGCTGAAGATGCTGCGCCATATTCAGGCCGAGGGCATCGAGCCCGAGGAGTACATGGAGAAGGTCAAGCGCAAGGAAGACGGCGTCCGCCTCATGGGCTTCGGTCACCGCGTGTACAAGAATTACGATCCGCGGGCCAAGCTGGTCAAGGAGACGGCACACGAGATCCTCGGCAAGCTCGGCGGCAACGACGAGCTGCTCGACATCGCGATGCGCCTCGAGGAAAAGGCCCTCGCCGATGACTACTTCATCGAGCGCAAGCTGTACCCGAACGTCGACTTCTACACGGGCTTGATCTACAAGGCCATGGGCTTCCCGGAGCAGATGTTTACGGTCCTCTTCGCGATCGGGCGCCTGCCGGGCTGGATCGCCCAGTGGCGCGAGATGATGGCGGACCCGAAGCTCAAGATCGGCCGTCCGCGCCAGCTGTACGTGGGTCACCCGGAGCGCAACTACCCGGGCGTCTAACCCCGCCACCCTGCAACGGCGCGGTGCCTCCTGCCCCTCGGGGCGCCAGGCACCGCGCCGTCGTTGTTCCCAGACGAATGCTGGCCTGCGCTGCGCCTCGGGTTTACCTTAAAGGGAACGGGCAGGAGAGCGAGGCGAGCCGTGTTTGAAAAGTCCGGTGCCGGGTGGCGCGTGTCGGCGCGTACGCACCTGAGCATGTTGATCGCCCTCTACCTGCGTGACTTGGCCGGCGTGGTCGGCACCCCGGTGCCGCTCGACGACGGCGCGGGCCCGGTGCTCTGCGCGGTCCAGCCAGCCGTCAAGCCCCGGGCAGCCACGGAACTGAGCCACTCCGAGCTGGCGGAGTTGAGCCAGGAGTGGCATCAGTGGTGGCGCCGCATGGTCCTCCGGTACGACGTCGACGGCTCTCCGGAGGCGGCGGACCTTCCGGAGGCGGCGCTCTTGGGTCAACCGGATTTTGACGCATTCAGGGCGTCTCCGGCCCTGCAGAAGCTCCTGCGCGCGCACTACGGGGCGGCCCATGATTGGGCTAACGAGCGGCGCCGGCAGTACAACACCGTAGCGCGTGAGCACGCGGCCGCCGGCCGGAGGCGCGTGGTGGAGACTCTGGTACAGGAGCGATCGCTGGAGGGCGCCGCCGGGCAGGACCTCGAGATCAATCTGGTGGAGCTGCCGCTGGCGGAGCGGCGGGCGTGGCTGACCGGCCGCCGCACGGTCCTGCTGAGCCAGGATCTCGCGGCGGACCAGACCTTGCTGCGCAGCTACCTCGAGCCCATGATTCGGCTGATCGGCTAGGCGTGGGGCCGTGAGCGGTTAGGCCTCCGGCAGCGCCGTGATGATGACGTGGCCATCCGTCGTCGTGCCTTGGACCCACGCGTTCTCCGCGCGGTTCCAAATGAGTCCTCCAAAGGCGACGGACTCGATATCGAGGCTGTGCGCGCTGGCCACAGCCCACTGCGCGATGGACCAGCCGGTCCGCTGCGTCACGTCGTTGCTGGAGACCAGCCCGGGGGAGAGATGCGTCGGGACGGCTAGGCGCCGCCCCGTGAGCTGAGCCGCCTCCGCGAGGAGGGGACTGTGCTGCGCGGAGAGTTCGGCCCTGATGCGGTCTGGATCGCCGGCTTGCTCTCCGGCGCGCAAGGTGCAGTTGAGGGACGCGGGGGAGTAACCCGTCAGGGCGGAGGCGAAAGCCCGGCCCATCGGCTCATGTTGGGCGTAGGCGTCGGGAAACGCGCTACGCTGAACCTTTTGCGCCGCCTCGGTCACTTCTAGGGCGGTGAAATCGAACGTTTCCAGCTCTTGGTAAAACCGGTTGGCCGCGTAGAGGGGGTCCATGACCTGCTCCTGCGTTCCCCACCCTTGGGAGGGGCGCTGCTGGAAGAGACCGCGCGAGTCCGGCCCGGCCTCATCGCCGTAGTCAATATTGCGGAGCTTCGACTCCTGCATGGCCGTGGCCAGACCAATGGTCGCGGCCCGCGCCGGAAGGCCCCGCCGGACCGAGACGGCGCTGATGAGTGCGGCGTTGGCCGCCTGATCCGGGGCTAGGTGCACGGCGTCCCCGCCGGCCACCGCGGTGCAGCGCTCACGGACGAACATTTGGCTACTCTCCGCGTAACGCCAGAGGCCAACGACGCCCGCGGCGACGACGGCGACGCTCAGCATGAGGGTGAGCGCCGCCCGCAGCCGGCGCCGCCGTCGTTCCTTCACTTTCCGTTTCAGCGGGCGCGCCCTTAGTTGGCGTGCAAGGCCGAGTTGAGTTCCACCGTCTGCCCCTCGCGCGGCAGGGCCTCGACGGCGCCAGTGCTGGAGTTGCGGCGGAACAGGAGGTTCGGTACGCCAGAGAGTTCGGCGGCCTTGACCGTCTGGCCGCTGACGGAGACGCGGGTACCCGCCGTGACGTACAGGCCGGCCTCGACCACCGAGTCGTCCCCCACGGAAATGCCGACGCCGGAATTGGCACCCAGCAGCACGCGCTCACCGATGACGATCTTTTCTTTGCCGCCGCCGGACAGCGTGCCCATGATGGAGGCTCCGCCTCCGACGTCGGAGCCGTTGCCGACCACCACGGACGCTGAAATGCGGCCCTCCACCATGGAGTTGCCGAGCGTGCCGGCATTGAAATTCACAAAGCCCTCATGCATCACGGTGGTGCCCTCGGCGAGGTGGGCGCCGAGGCGCACGCGGCCCGCGTCGCCAATACGCACGCCAGTCGGGATGACGTAGTCCACCATGCGCGGGAACTTGTCCACGCCGTAGACGGTCACCTGACCGCGGGAGCGTAGCTTGAGGCGGGTGGTCTCAAAATCGGCGACCGAGCACGGGCCGAAATTGGTCCACACCACGTTGGTCAGCAGTCCGAAGACGCCGTCGAGGTTGATGCTGTTGGGGGCAGCCAAACGCGTGGAGAGCACATGCAGGCGCAGCCATGCGTCCGCGGTGGAGGTCGGCGCGGCGTCGAGGTTCGTCTCCACGGAGACCACCTCCTGGCGCGTTCCGCGGGCGGCATCATCCGTCGCGGCGGTGGTGAGGTCAGCGGTGAGGTCCTGAGCGTCGGCTAGCGCGCCGAGCGACGGCGCCGGGAACCACACATCGAGGACCGAATCATCGGCGGCGATCGTGGCGAGGCCGTAACCAGCGGCAGTGCGGACGTCGGACGGAGAAGGCGTTGCTGAAGTCATGGAACCATCGTAGCCGCGCGCCCCGGCGGTAGGCTTTTCGCGTGACTTACGATAACCAGCCTCACCAGGCCGTCGTCCCACCGGCGGTCATCGACCCGCACGCCGACGTGGCCCTGCTGACCCAAGCCCTCATCGACATCGAATCCGTGTCGGGAAATGAGCGGCGGATCGCCGATGCCGTGGAGACCGCGCTGCGTGCCATGGACCACCTGAGTGTTCACCGCGACGGCGATTCGATCGTGGCCCGCACCGGGCTGGGTCGCAGCGAGCGCGTGATCCTCGCCGGGCATCTTGATACCGTCCCGCTGCCGACCACGCCCGGTTCGCGCGGCACCGTCCCCTCGGTGTGGGAACTGAACGACGACGGCGCGGAGGTGCTCTACGGCCGGGGCGCCACGGACATGAAGGGCGGCGTCGCCGTGCAGATCGCCCTCGCCGCGGCCCTGACCGATCCGAACCGGGACATCACGTATGTTTTCTACGACCATGAAGAGGTCGAGGGATCCAAGTCCGGCCTCGGGCGCTTGTACCGCAACTGTCCCGAGTTGCTCGAGGGGGACTTCGCGATCCTGCTCGAGCCGACGAACGGCACGGTGGAGGGCGGATGTAACGGAACGATTCGATTCCGGGTCACGACCGAAGGCCGAGCCGCGCATTCGGCCCGCGCCTGGATGGGGGAGAACGCAATCCACGGTATGGCCGAGGTGCTGACGAAGCTCGCCGTCCACCGACCCGTGACGACCTCGGTAGATGGGTTGGATTTCCGCGAGTCACTTAATGCGGTGCGCATTTCCGGCGGTATCGCCGGCAACGTCATTCCGGATCGGTGCGAGGTGGAGATCAATTATCGGTTCGCCCCGGACCGGACGCCGGACGAGGCGGAGGCCTACGTCGCGGCCCTCCTGCCGGGGTTCACCCTCGAACGCACCGACGCCGCCGCCGGAGCCCGACCGGGCCTGAACCATCCGGCCGCCGCCGCCTTCGTGGCCACGGTCGGTCAGCCGCCCAAGCCGAAATACGGCTGGACGGACGTGGCGCGCTTCTCCGCGGCGGGCGTCCCGGCCGTGAACTTCGGTCCCGGGGATCCGCTGTTGGCGCACTCCGATGACGAGCACGTGCCCGCTCAGGCCATCCGCGATTGCTGGAGCGCCCTGCACCGGTGGCTGAGCGCGGCGTAGACCCGGCCGCACGGTCGCGGCAAGCATGGAAACGGCTGAGGCCGGTCACGACGAACGTGACCGGCCTCAGCCGTCCTGCGGGTGCCGGGGAGCTACTGCTTGCCTGATCCCGGTCCCTGATCCGCATCGATCGTGGCGGTGGTCCCCACGGGAGCCGCCTCGGCCGCGTCCTCATCGTCCTCCGTGGCCGCTGCGTTGCCTCGGCGGCGGGCAACGCGGGTTTGCACCGTTTGGGCCAAGGACGTCAGGGCGAAGTTGATGAGGATGAAGATGACGGCTGCGACGACGAGGGCCTGGAAGACATTCGCATTGGCCGTTCCCACCAGCTTGGCGTTGAACAAGAGTTCGTTGTAATTGATGATCTGGCCCAGAGCTGAGTCCTTGAGGATCACCACGAACTGGCTGAGCAGCGCGGGCATCATGGCCACCAACGCCTGCGGGACCTCGATGATGCGCAGCGATTGTCCTCGCGTCAGGCCAATCGCTGTGCCCGCTTCACGCTGGCCCTTCGGCAGGCCGTGCACCCCGGAGCGGACCAGCTCGGCCACCACGGAGCCGTTGTACAGGGTCAGTGAGACGACGACGGCAACAAACGGCGCGTCGTCAGGCGAGACCACGCCCATCCGGCCGAGGAAGATCCAGAAGAAGATCATCATGAGCAGCACCGGTACGGCGCGGAAGAATTCCACCACCACGGAGCTAATCCCGTTGATGAGCTTGTTCTGCGCGAGCCGGCCCATGCCGAAGATCATGCCGAAAACCAGCGAGGTGACGACGGCGATCGCCGCCGACTTCAGGGTGTTCATGAGTCCCGGAAGCAGGTAGTTCTGCCACGTACTGGAGTCGGTGAACGGCAGCCACTTGGCCGGGGCTAACTGCCCGAAGTCGTTGAGGACCATCAGGACCCACCCCATGAGGGCGACGAACGCGATGATGCCAATGATGTTCAGGATGAGGATCCTGCGCCGGGCCTTGGGGCCCGGCTCGTCAAAAAGTACCGAGGAGCTCATCGTGCCACCGCCAGCTTCTTAGACAGGTATGTACTCAACAGTCCGATCGGAATGACCACGATCACGAAGAACGCCGCGACGGTCAGGAAGACCAGAATGCCGACGTCGGGCCGGAACTCGATCATGGTCTTCATGGTGCCCGAAATTTCGGCCACGGAGCCGGCCGTGGCCACGGTCGAGTTCTTGATGAGCGCGATCAGGGTATTGCCCATCGGCGCGATGGCGCCGCGGAGCGCCTGCGGCAGGATCACGTGGCGCGCGGCCGGCAGGAAGCTGAGTCCAATGGCGCGTGCGGCCTCCGCCTGGCCCAGCGGGACGGTATTGACGCCGGAGCGAATCGCCTCGCAAAAGAAGGCCGCGTGATAGATCGTCAAGCCGATGATCGCAATGCGAAAGAAATTCAGGTTGAAGTCGCTCGCGAGCTGAACCTGAAAGACCCCGAAGAGCACCAGCACGCCGAAGGTCATGATGATGGTCAGGGGAGTGTTGCGGAAAATGTTGACGTACGCGGTGCCGAACCAGCGCAGGCTGGGGATCGGGGAAATGCGCATCAGCGCCAAGAAACCGCCGAGCGTGACCGAGGCGATGGCTGCCCAGAACGTGAGCTGGATGTTGGTCCAGAACGTCGAGAGCATCTGCGGCCCGTAGGTCTCCCAGAGGGAAAGATAGGCGTCCACGGCCTAACTCCTTTACAGGTGGTGCGGAAAGGGAGGAACCGGCGGCCGGCGCGTGCCGAGCCGCCGGTTCCAACCGTCAGAAGCTCAGGGCCTACGCGCAGGCGTCGGGCTCCGGCGGGTTCTTCTCGTCGTTCGGCGTGTAGCCGGTGCCCTCCGTGTTGGCGCTGATGGCCTCTTCCCACGCACCGTCGTCGTACATCTTCTGGATGGCGGCGTTGATGTCCTCGCACATGTCCGAGTCCTGGCTCAGGCCGACGCCGTAGCGCTCGTCCGAGAAGGGGTTGCCGACCACCTTGAACTTGCCCTGGTTGGCCTCGGTGGCGGCCAAACCGGCCAGGATGATGTCGTCGGTGGTGACGGCGTCAATGCCGCCAGTCTCCAGCAGGCCCAGGCAGTCGGCATAGCCGCTCTGCTCGACCAGGTTGATTCCCGGGTGCAGTTCCTTGACCTTGGTCGCCGAGGTCGAGCCGGTGACCGAGCAGAGGTTCTTGCCCTCCAGGTCCTCCGGGCCCGCGATCTCCGACTCGTCCTCACGGACCAGCAGGTCCTGCCCGGCGTGGAAGTACGGGCCAGCGAAGGCCACGCGCTCCTTGCGCTCGTCGGTGATGGAGTAGGTCGCGAAGATCATGTCGACGCCGTTGGTTTCGAGCAACGTCTCGCGGTTGGCGGACGGGGCCGAAACCCATTCGATCTGGTCTTCGGAGTAGCCGAGCTCGTTGGCGACGTACTTGGCGACGTCGACGTCGAAGCCGGTGTACGTGTCGCCTTCCTGGAAGCCCAGGCCCGGCTGATCGAACTTGATGCCGATGCGGACGCTCTCGCCGCCCTCGGAGCCTTCGCCCCCCGTGCCGCCTTCGTCCGAGCCGCCACAGGCGGACAGGGTCAGAGCGGCGACCGCGGCCATCGAGGCCATCGCAATGCGGTTCTTACGCATGTTTTCTCCTTGTCAATGGTGCCCCCGGCGGGGCCGGGTTTACTGGTGAGTGATGAGCTTGCCCAGGAAGTCCTTGGCGCGAGCGGATTGCGGGTTGGTAAAGAACTCTTCGGGCTTGGCCTGTTCCACGATTTGGCCGTCCGCCATGAAGACCACACGGTGGGCGGCTTTTCGGGCAAAGCCCATCTCGTGGGTGACGACGATCATCGTCATGCCTTCCTCGGCCAGCTCGACCATGGTGTCCAAGACCTCTTGGATCATTTCCGGGTCCAGCGCCGACGTCGGCTCATCGAAGAGCATGACCTTCGGCTTCATGGCCAGTGCTCGCGCGATCGCCACGCGCTGCTGCTGACCGCCGGAGAGCTGGGCCGGAAGCTTATCCTTTTGATTCGCGACACCGACGCGCTTGAGCAGGGTCATGGCCTGCGCATCCGCCTCCGCGCGCTTGACCGCCTTGACCTTGATCGGTCCCAGCGTGACGTTCTCAAGAATGGTCTTGTGGGCGAACAAGTTAAAGGACTGGAACACCATGCCCACATCGGCACGCAATTGGGCGAGCGCCTTGCCTTCCGCTGGGAGCTTCTGGCCGTCGATGTAGATTGCCCCATCGTCGATCGTTTCCAATCGATTGATGGTGCGGCACAGCGTGGACTTGCCGGAGCCCGAAGGCCCCAACACCACGACGACTTCGCCGCGCGCTACCTCCAAGTTGATGTCCTGGAGAACGTGAAGCGGGCCGTAGTGCTTATTCACGTTTTCCATCCGGACAATTGGACCCGATGAGGTCGCGGCGCCAGAGAGTGATTCGTTCATGTCCATGACCTTACTTGATGTTGCCCCCGCCACAAGGGCTGATGATTCAGAACACGCAGAAATTTACTGGTTTGCAATGCAGGGCGATCAGTGCCGCGCGGGGCATAGGGTGGGCGTATGGGAAACCACCACATCTCCGCGAAGAACTTCGATGATCTACCGGACCCTGCACGCCGCAGGGGGTCCGTCACGTTGCGGCGCAAGCAGGCGGAGATTCGACAGGCCGACCAGTTCCTTTTCGAGGCGCCGCGGGACTCCTCCTTTGTGCACTCGGATCCGTGGCGGGTCTTGAGGATTCAGAGCGAATTTGTGGAGGGCTTCGGTACGTTGGCCGAGCTCGGACCGACCATCTCCGTCTTTGGCTCGGCGCGCACGCACCGCGGATCGGTGGAGTACGCCCAGGCCGAGGCGATCGGTCGGCTCCTCGTCGACGCAGGCTACGCGGTGATGACCGGCGGCGGGCCGGGGACCATGGAGGCCGCCAACAAGGGAGCCGTCGAAGCCGGTGGGACCTCCGTCGGTCTCGGCATTGAGCTCCCCTTTGAAACCGGCCTGAATGAATGGGTAGATCTCGGCATCAATTTTCGGTACTTCTTTGCCCGCAAAACCATGTTCATGAAGTATTCCCAAGGTTTCATCGTCCTGCCGGGTGGATTCGGAACCTTGGACGAGCTTTTTGAGGCCCTTACGCTCGTCCAGACGGAGAAGGTGACGCACTTTCCGATTGTTTTATTCGGTTCCGCGTTCTGGGGTCCCTTGGTCGATTGGATGCGCCAGACGCTCGTCGAGCGCGGCACCGTCTCCGGGTCCGATCTTGACCTCTTCCACCTGACTGACGACCCGGACGACGCCGTCGCGTTCGCGACGACCTACCGGCCCGACGCTGCGGAGTAATCGCATGGAATATGTTCTGCTTCTACTGGCCCTGGGGGTGTTGGGCGTGACGGCCCTCGCTGTGATCGGGCGCCGCACCTCCGGGCCCCGGGGGCTGGGCCCGGCCACGACGTCGCTGCCTCCCGTGGTGCTGCCGGAATCCCCGCGGGAGGCGGACATTTCCGCGGTCCGATTCTCTGTGGCCCTGCGCGGATACCGCTGCGACCAAGTGGATGAGACACTGGATCATTTGGCGCAGGAGATCGAGCGATTGAATCACGAGCTCGAGGCCGCACGACGTCAGCCCCACGGGACAACCAAGCAGTGAACTGGGCCGAAACGAGCCACGCGTGTCGGGTTGTGATTAGCGCCACGGGCGTTTGTTAGGGATAATGAGAAAGGCAGGCTGAAAGTCGATTGCCCACATCAGACGGGGCCTTTCGGCGACGGCCGCACCGCGTGGCGGGGCCGCAGGGGTTCCGTCTGTCGAGGAAGGAAATCAGCACCAATGGCTGCTATGAAACCGCGTACGGGCGACGGACCCATGGAAGTAACGCAGGAGGGCCGGAGCCTGATCATGCGGGTGCCGATCGATGGCGGCGGCCGCCTGGTGGTCGAGCTCAACGCTGACGAGGCGGCAGAGCTCAAGGCGTGCCTGGTTGACGTGACCGCCTAGCTTTGATTCGAGCGTGGCCGGGCGGGATTCCGCCCGGCCACGCTGCGTGTGTGGGCGCGGCGCGCGGCGGAGCCTACCGTTTGACGGCGAGGAACAGCCCGGGGCCGGTGGGAACCAATGCGGAGACGACGTCGTCGTGTTCCCGGAGGAGGCGCCCCGCCTGCCGCGCCGCCACGGTCGAGGGCTGGCGCACGGCCGGCAGTGGCACCCTGTCCGCGTCGAGGGCGTCGTGGAGCACCAGCATCCCACCTCCGCGCAGCAGTCGGATGGCGTGCTCGACGTAGTCCACGACCGACGCCTGATCTGCATCAATCAAGACAAAGTCGTAGGCGCCGCTGGTCAAACGTGGCAGCACGTCGCGGGCCCGTCCGGCGATGGTGCGGGTGCGGGAGGCCGGGATCCCCGCCTCGGCGTAAGCCTGGCGGGCGGCGGACAGGTGATCGACGTCGATATCGATGCTGGTGAAGACGGTCTGCGCGGAGAATCCCCGCAACAGGCTGACGCCGGAAACGCCGACTCCAGCTCCGATCTCCACGGCGGTCCGCGCCGAAGAATGGGCCGCCAACACCGTCAAGAGGGCCGCTGTCCCCGTGCCGACCGGGGTGACGCCGAGCTCGTACCCGCGCTCGCGGGCACGCGCGAGCACCTCATCCTCCTGGGGCAGGGCCTCGGCGTAGGACCAGCTGCTGTGCTTGTCGGTGCTCATGCTGCTCGGGGGATTCCTTCGGTTGGACGGCTGCGGGGGCCTCACTAGTCTAGCGGGAGTTCACTCAGCGGCTTGAGGCGTGCTATACAGCGATTTCACAGTCTGGACTGCCATCATGGATGACGTGAAACGAGCTACCGTACACCCTGAAACCGCGCCCATGGACCTGACGTCCGTGGACCCCGTGGACTCGGTGCCAAGCTGGGAAGCCATCGTGGAGGAACACTCCACCAAGGTCTACCGGCTGGCGTACCGCCTGACCGGCAACGCGCCGGACGCGGAGGACCTGACGCAGGAAACGTTTGTGCGCGTATTCCGTTCCCTCGATACCTTCAAGCCGGGGACCCTCGGCGGGTGGCTTCACCGCATCACCACCAACTTGTTCTTGGACCAAGCTCGGCGCAAGTCCCGCATTCGTTTCGATGCGCTGGCTGACGACGCCGAGTCGCGACTGCCGGGACGGGAGCCCGGGCCTGAGCGGACCTTCGAGCACAACAATCTGGACATTGACATTCAGGAAGCCCTCGAGACCCTGCCTGCCGACTTCCGCGCCGCCGTCGTCCTGTGTGACCTGGAGGGGCTCTCCTACGAGGAAGTCTCCGCGGCCCTCGGGGTGAAGCTCGGCACCGTCCGTTCACGGATTCACCGTGGCCGCGCCATGCTGCGCGAACGGCTGGCCCACCGGAACCCGGCTCGCGTGAAGACTCCCACCATGTCCCTGCCCCGCATCAAGCGGGCGGTGTCCTAGGGGCCGCTCATGCATTCGATGCGCCGCTGGATTGACGACTACGTCGTCGGTGAGCTGCCGGCCAAACGGGCCGAGCGTTTCGAGTCGCACGTTGCTCGGTGCGCGGATTGCCGCGTCCAGTTGGACGACCGGCGCCGCCGGGTGCGCCGCAATGCTCGCTACACGTCCTCGCTGCCCGTCGTGGTGAACGACGGCGCCGTGAGCCACTCGTCGTATGTTGTGGCGGTGGGGGCCCAGCGGGGATCAACCTATCCCGCCGGCCAGCTGGGGCTCGACGATTCGGGGTCCCGGCGTCATCTGCTGCCCCTCGCGGGACTCGTGGGAGTGTTTGCCTTGCTCATCGCGCTGGTGTGTACGGCATGGTACGCCGGCGGGACCACAACGACGAGCCGCGCCGCGTCCGCGGTGACCGCGCAGTGGGACGAGGATGGCCGCAAGCTCTCGGCGCAAGACGTGACGGATCTGCGCCGAGCCGGATGGAATCTCCCGGGCCTCGCCGCCCTGGGGTACACGATGAAAGACGCGGTGGGTGCCGTCATTGACGGGTTGCCCCGCGTGACCGTGTCCTACAACGGTCCTGCTGGCACGATTCTGGTCAGTGAGGCGCGGAAGACGCAGGAAACGCTGGCGGCCAGTGCGCTCTTGGGCGCCGGCGTAGACCTCGGGACGGGAAGTGAAGAGACGAACGACGCCGCCGAGGCCGAGGAAGGCATCGCGCTGGCGCCCGTCGGCATCATGGCGGCCGGCGTCGAGTCTGACGTGGAGACGTCTCGGATCGATACGCAGAACGCCGCTTATGCGCTGACCTACCCGTCGGACGACGGCGGCCAAGAGGCCGTCATCAATCGGATCGTCCTGACGGAGAATTCGCAGCTGAAACATGCCTCGGGTACGGAGGATTCGCTGCTCTCGCGCATCGGCCGGGGCCTGGGCCGCATGGGGTTGCTGGAAGTGTCCGAATAACGTGTTCGACTACGAATCACGCGCCGGAACCGGGTAGTCTCGAAGCGTGTTTGGCATAAATGGCAGCGAGTTCATCATCCTCGCGCTTCTGGCTGTCCTCATTCTGGGCCCGGACAAGCTCCCGGGGTATGCACAGCAGTTGGCCCAACTGGTCAAGAACGTGCGCCGAATGGCCAACGGTGCCAAAGAACAGCTCCGCGAGGAAGTCGGCGACGAGATCACGGAGATTGAATGGCGCAAACTGGACCCGCGCCAATACGATCCGCGCCGCATCATCAAGGAAGCCCTTCTCGACGACTTCGAGGACGCGGCCCGGGCCGCCAAGGAATCGCCCTCCGTGCCGACGGCCCGTAAGTCGATTCCGTCCTCCACGCCGGCTGTGACGCCCACGCTGCCAGCAGCGGCGCAGCGGCTCGAAGCCGGCGAACGCGCGCCCTTCGACCTCGACGCCACCTAACCGGGCGGCGACGCCCTACGTGGTGGTTTAGGTCGGATTGACGCCGAGGTTCAGGCCGGCCAAACCGCGCGGTCGATGCGTCAGCTGCCGGGCAATGCGCGTGATCTCCTGTGCCGCAGCCGAGCTCTCCTCGGCGAGCACAAGAGGCTGGCCTGCGTCCCCGCCCGCGCGGAGCCGAGGCTCGAGGGGAATCGAGCCGAGGAGTGGCACGTCCGTTTCGAGGCGAGTGCTGAGTCGTTGCGTCAAGAGCTCGCCACCGCCGGAACCGAACGGCTCCATGCGCGTGCCATCCGGTAGCTCGAGCCACGACATATTCTCGACGACCCCGACGACGCTCTGGCCCGTCGTCGTGGCGATGGCTCCGGCCCGCTCCGCCACCTCTGCGGCAGCCGATTGCGGCGTTGTCACCACCAACAACTCGGAACCGGGAAGCAGCTGGGAGACGGAGATAGCGATGTCTCCCGTTCCCGGAGGCAGATCCAAGAGCAGCACATCCAGATCGCCGAAGTGCACGTCCGTCAGGAACTGCTCGAGGGCTCGGTGCAGCATGGGCCCGCGCCACACGACGGGCTGATTCGACTCGACGAACATCCCGATCGAGATGACCTTCACGCCGTACGCCACCGGCGGCAGGATCATCTCATCCACCCGCGTCGGCGCCTGCGTGATACCCATCAATCCCGGGACGGAAAACCCGTGGACGTCGGCGTCGATGATGCCGACCCGCAGCCCCTGAGCCGCCATCGAACAGGCAAGATTCGCCGTGAGGCTGGACTTACCGACGCCGCCCTTGCCACTGGCGATCCCGATCACGCGGGTGAGCGAGTTCGGCTCCATGAAGGGCACCGTCCGCTGCTTCAGGCTGTCCTTGAGCTCCTGGCGCTGCTGCGGTGTCATCACGTCCAGGCTGACCTCGGCGGAATGCACACCGTCGACCGTCCGGGCGGCCTCGGCGACGTCGGCCTCAATCGTGCCCCGCAGGGGGCATCCCGCAATGGTGAGCAGCACGCTGACGTGGGCCACGCCGTCGTCATCCACGCGGGCCGATTCAACCATCCCGAGGTCCGTGATCGGGCGGCGCAGCTCGGGGTCCTGGACCCGGGCCAGAGCGTCCCAGAGCGGGTCGCTCATGGGCGCTCCGCCCGCTCGTCAGTCACCGTGGGGATCTGGGTCGTGGCCTCGGAGAGGGACATTTTCTTCTTCTTCGCGCCCGTGCGGCGCAGGCGAATCTCCTCACCCTCGTGCGATTCGATCATCTCCTCCAGCACGCTCCGGAGCTCGGAGCGGACGAAGTCGCGAGTGGCGACGTCCCGCAGCGCGATGCGCAGGGACGCCAGCTCGCGGGTCAGGTATTCGGTGTCGTGCAGATTCCGTTCGGCCCGCTTCCGGTCTTCCGTGAGGGAGACCTTGTCCCGGTCGTCTTGGCGGTTTTGGGCGAGCAGCAGCAAGGGTGCGGCGTAGGACGCTTGCAGGGACAGCATGAGCGTGAGTGCCGTAAACCCTAGGGCTGCCGAATCGAACCGCCACGCCTCCGGCGCCACCGTATTCCATACCACCCAGAGCCCACAGAAGATGGTCATGTAGAGCAGGAACTGCGGCGTGCCCATGAATCGGGCGAAGCCCTCGGTGGCGCGGCCGAAGGCGTCTGGGTCGGGGCGCGTTCGCGGGAACAACCTGGCGCGCGCAGCCATCGGGGTGTCGAGGGCGCGGGAGAGTCGTGATTTTTCGGCCATACTCACACCGCCTGTGCTTCGTCGTCGTCTTGGGTCCGCCAGTCATCCGGCAGGAGGTGGTCGAGCACGTCATCGACGGTGACGGCACCCACCAACCGGTCCTGGGAATTGACCACCGGAGCGCTGGTGAGATTGTACGTGGCCAAGGTGCGGGCCACCTCGGACGCCGGGGACATATCGTTGAGCGGTTCAAGGTCCGTGTCGATGATGGTGCCCAGCGATTCCGGGGGAGGAGTGCGCAGGAGCGCCTGCAGGTGCACGACGCCGAGGTACCGGCCCGTCGGGGTCTCGAGTGGCGGACGGCACACGTAAACGGCGCTGGCCGTCGCCGGGCTGAGCTCTTCCTGGCGCACATAGGCGAGGGCTTCAGCAACCGTCGCCTCGGGCGGCAGGATCACCGGCACCGGCGTCATGAGGGAGCCGGCCGTGTTCTCCTCGTACTCCAACAGGCGCCGGACGTCGTCGGCGTCGTCGGGCTCCATCAGCTGCAGCAGGGCCTCCTGCTGCTCGTCGGTCAGCTCGTTGAGCAAGTCAGCGGCGTCGTCCGGGTCCATTTCCTCGAGGACGACGGCGGCGCGGTCCATGTCCAGCGCGGACAGGATCTGGACCTGCTCCTCGTCCGGCAGCTCTTGGAGCACCATGGCTAGGCGATCGTCCTGCAACTCAGTCGCGACTTCGAGGCGGCGTTTGCCGGGCATCTCGTGGAGGGCCTCGGCGAAGTCAGCGGGCTTCATTTCCTCGTGAGCGGCCACAAACTGCGTGGCGGCCTGCGGCTCGGTCTCTTCCGGGTGCGTGATCTCGTTCCAGTCAACGACGAGGCGCTCACCGCGGCTGAGGCGGCGCAGGGCGCGAAAGCTGCCCGCGGCGTCGCCACGGCGGACAAAGTAGGACGTGACTAACCAGTCCCCGTTGCGCTCTTGCCGCATGCCAATGTCCTCCACGACGCCGGCGCCGCTACCGTCCGCGAAGACCACGCGCCGATCAAAAAGCTCGCCGACGACGAGGCGCTCCGCGCCGCGTTGCTGGAAGCGGCGCAGGTTGACCAGGCCGGAACAGATAATTTGCCCTGCCTCGATGGCCTGAACGCGCGTGACAGGAACGAAGACGCGGCGCTTTCCGGGCACCTCGACCAAGAGGCCCACCACTTGCGCGGCCTTCGCCTTGCCTCGATCGAGGACGACGACGTCGCGCAACCGGCCGAGGCGGTCACCGAGCGGGTCGAAGACATCAAGGCCGAGCAGGCGGGAGACAAAGACCTTGGAGGAGAGGTTGCTGCTCATGCTCACTAGGCTACTGGTTCGCCCAGACCGCGCCGTGGTGCCATGACGTCACCTTTCACCCGCAGCGATACTCGGGCGCGCTTTCCTGCGATCTACAGCCAAGCAGTGCATCATGGGAACATGACCACTCCGTTCGGTGCACCCACGTCCGTTCAAGACCTCATGACCCTGCCGCGCGGCGAGGTCCTCGGCCGCTACGAGTCCTACCTCGACGCCCAAAAGGTCGTGGACTACTTGGCGGACAACGACTTCCCCGTCTCCAACGTCAGCATTGTCGGTTGTGACCTGAAGACCGTCGAGCGGGTCACCATGAAGCTCAGCTACCCGCGCGTCGCCCTGCGCGGCGCCGCCCAGGGCGTCATGTTTGGCCTGTTCGTCGGCCTCTTGCTGAGCCTCTTCAACGAGGGCAACCCGCTGGGACAGATCTTCTCCTCAGTGGGTCTCGGCGTCGCGATTTGGATGATCGTGGCCGTCATCGGCTACGCGATGCGTCGCGGCAAGCGGGACTTCGAGTCATCAAATCAGATCATGGCCGGTTACTACGACGTCGTCGTTGGGTTTGAGCACATCCACGCGGCCCGCCAGCTGGCGTCGTCGTTGCCCATGAGCAGCGGCCAAGCGGGAAGCGTCACGCCGGCGTGGGCGCCCCCGCGGGATGCGTCCTCGACTGGTTCGTCCGCGTCCGCACCGTCCGCCGGCTCGGCCACGCCCGCGAGCCCGTCGTCCTCGGATCAGCCGGCCGCCGACTCCGCCCCAGCGGGGGTCGAGTCACGCCGCAGCGGCTACGCCGATCTGCCCGACGGCCGTCCGCAGTTTGGTGTCCGGGTGGAGCCGACGCCGGCCCAGGAGCCGACCGAGCCTCAGGCCGAACCCGAGGCGGAGCAGACCTCCGGGGAGCCCGCAGCAGAACAGCCACAGGCAGAGTCCGGCACGGACAGCGCGTCAACGCAGGACACGTCGGAGGACACCGACTCGCCACGGCGGGAGTCGTAAACCGGAGACCGCGGTCTGCGGTACCCGCCACTGGCGGTAGCACGCACACACCAACGCACCGGCGCCCGGCACCATCATCTGGTGCCGGGCGCCGGTGCGTTCGGAGCTGGGTGGCCTCGGGCGTTAGCTCGCCTGAGCAGCCGCCATCCACGCCTCGATCTCATCCGGGGTGCGCGGCAGATCCGCGGAAAGGTTCACGCAGCCGTCCTCGGTAACCAGCACGTCGTCCTCAAGGCGCACGCCGATGCCGCGGTACTCCTCGGGCACCGCCAGATCCTCTTCCTTGAAGTACAGTCCGGGCTCGATGGTGAAGACCATGCCCGGCTCCAACACGCCGTCCAAGTACATGTCCCGCTTGGCCTGCGCGCAGTCGTGCACATCGAGCCCCAAGTGGTGGCTCGTGCCGTGCGGCATCCAGCGCCGGTGCTGCTGGCCCTCTGGGGAGAGCGCTTCCTCGAGGGACACGGGGAGCAGGCCCCACTCGTCGAGTCGCTGGGCGAGGACCGTGATGGCGGCCTCGTGCAACTCGCGGAACTTGCGGCCCGGCTTGGCCACCTCGAAGGCGGCGTCCTGCGCGTCGAGAATGGCCTGGTAGATCTTCCGCTGAATGTCCGTGTACTTGCCGTTCACCGGCATCGTGCGCGTGATGTCGGCGGTGTACAGCGAGTCGGCTTCCACGCCGGCGTCGACCAAGATGAGGTCGCCGGAGTTCACCTGACCGGAATTGCGCATCCAGTGCAGCACCGTGGCGTTGTTGCCGGAGGCCGCGATCGTGTCATAGCCGAGGTCATTGCCTTCCTCGCGGGCACGGGCGAAGAACGCGCCCTCCACGACGCGCTCACCGCGCTTGTGCTCGACGGCCCGCGGCAGGGCCTGGGCGACCTGATGGAACCCGTTCATCGTCGCCTCGACCGCAGCGCGCATCTGCTCGATCTCCCACTCGTCCTTGACCAAGCGGATTTCGGACAGCGCCTCAGCGAGCTCGGCATCGAGGCGGTCGGACTCCTCGAGATCCACTGCCGTGTTGATGCGCGAGGTGTCCACCAGGGCATCGCAGTTCAGGTCGACGTCCCGCAGGAGCCGCAGGCGCAAGCCGCCGAGTGCCGTATTGCCGGCGCCCTCGGTGATGGCGTCTTCCAGCTGCTCGTCCATATGGGCGGTGGGGATGTTCAGGCGGGCCTGCAGTTCAGCAAGGGTCGGCCGTTTGCCGATCCAGAATTCGCCACTGCGGGCGTTGGAGTAGAACTCCTCGGTGTCCCGCCCTGCCATGGGGCGGAAGTACAGGCTCACGTGGTGGTTGCCACCGTCGTCGCCGGCGCCTTCAGCGACGGGGTTAAACACGAGCACGGCATCGGGCTCGTGGTCCAACCCCAGCCCCGTCAGGTGGGCGAAGCCCGAGTGCGGGCGGAACCGGTAGTCCGTGTCGTTCGAGCGGACCTTCAGGGGGCCAGCCGGGATTACTAGTCGCTCGCCGGGGAAGCGCTGGGAGAGCTTCAGGCGGCGCTGGGCCGCATAGGGGGCGACGGCGTCCTGCGGCGGCAGGGTGGTGTCTGCCGGTGCCCACTGGCTGGCCATAAACTCTTTGAAGGCGTCCGAGGACGGGCGTTGCGAACGGTTGTTCACACGGTCCTCGATGGGCTGCGATTGGGAGGTGTTGTTCTCTTCAGTCATCACTGACCCAGTGTCTCAAACAGTTCGTGAGGGCACCAATAGTCGTAAGGTGGGGGCATGCGGATCGACCTTCACACCCACTCGTGCGTCTCCGACGGAACCGAATCGCCGGGCGAAGTGGTGCGGGCCGCCGCAGCAGCAGGGCTCGACGTCGTCGCCTTGACCGATCACGATCAGACGGCTGGCTGGGCGGAGGCCGCCGCGGCCGCGGCGTCTGCCGGAATCGGGTTCATTCCCGGCATGGAAATCTCCTGCCGCAGCTCCGACGGGATCAGCGTGCACCTGCTGTGCTACCTGCATGACCCGGCGGACGCGGAGCTGGTCGCTGAACTCGACGCGGCCAGGTCCTCGCGCCAGACCCGAGCCCGGCGCATGGTGGAGATCTTGGCCGAGGACTTCCCGCTCACGTGGGACATGGTGCAAGAGCAGACGCACGACGGCGCCACGATCGGGCGCCCACACATCGCGGACGCGCTGGTCGCGGCCGGCGTCGTCGTCGATCGCTCGCACGCCTTTGCGACGATCCTCACGCCCCGCTCCCGGTACTACGTCGGACACTATGCGGTCGACGCCGCCCGAGCCGTGCGGTTGGTGCGGCAGGCCGGTGGCGTGCCCGTGTTCGCGCACCCCGTCGCCTCCGCGCGGGGGCGCGTGGTGGGCCAGCCGGTGTTTACCGAATTGATTGAGGCCGGTTTGCTGGGGGTGGAGATCGCTCACCGGGATAATCCGGAGGACGGGCGGCGCTTCCTCCGGCAACTCGCCGCCGAGCACGACCTCATCGTGACCGGCTCGAGTGATTATCACGGCGCCGGCAAGCCCAACCGGCTCGGTGAACATCTCACCGAGCCGGCCCAGCTGGAACGCCTCCTCGCCGCCGGATCCGGCAGCGCCGCCGTCGGGCTTTAGGGCTTCTTCACTCCGGGCACGACCTCCGCCGCGTCACCCAGGCGCTGGCGCATGACCTTGATCGCCTCCGGATTGGTGTCGACGCAGACAAACCGCCGCCCGAGCTGATGCGCCGCCGCCCCGGTGGAACCCGAGCCAGCAAAGAAGTCGAGGACCCAGTCGCCGGGGCGCGAGCTCGCGGAAATGATCCGCCGCAGCACACCGAGGGGCTTCTGGGTGGGATAACCCGTCTTCTCTTTGCCGGTGGGGGAGACGATGGTGTGCCACCAGACGTCCGTGGGCAGCTTGCCCAGCGCAGCTTTCTCCGCCGTGACGAGGCCGGGGGCCATATACGGCTCCCGATCCACCGCCGAGGAGTCGAAGTGATACCGGTCGGGATCCTTCACGTAGACCAGAATCGTGTCGTGCTTCGCCGGCCAACGGCTCTTGGACCGCCCCCCAAAGTCGTACGCCCAGATGATCTCGTTCAGGAAGCACTCGCGGCCGAAAATCGCATCCAGCATGACTTTCGCGTAGTGCACCTCCCGATAGTCGAGGTGCACGTAGAGCGTGCCGTCCTCGGCGAGGAGACGCCACGCTTCGCGGAGCCGCGGCTCAAGGAAGCCCCAGTAGTCGTCGAAGGCATCGTCGTAGCTGCGCAGGGCACCGCGCAGGGTTGAGTAGGCGACGCCTTTGAACCCCACGCGGTCGCCCTCGCCCTCGGCAGCCCGCACGCTGGTGGTGGTCTGCCGGGACTGCTTCCGACCCGTGTTGAACGGCGGGTCCACGTAGATCAGCGTGAAAGCTCCGTCCGGCAGGCGCGGCAGGACCTCGGCGTTATCGGCCCGGACCACGAGGTTAGGGCCGTGGAGCGAGAACTCCGCCTTTCTGCGGCTCACGCCTACTGGTCGTCGCGCTTGTTCACGACTTCGCCGTTGCGGCGGCGCGTCCGGGGGCGACGGCGGCGGGGCCGGTCCGTCTTCTCCGCTTCATCGGCGCGGGTGCCTCGGCCCTCGCCCGTCGCCTCTTTGTTCGGGCGGTCGGCCCGTCCGTGACTGTGGCCATGCCGGCGCTCGCCGTCCTGAGAGCGGCCGCGGCCCCGGCCGCCCCGCCCCTGGCCTCCGCGGGAGGGCTTCTTGCCGCCGGTCTCGCCGAGGTCCTCCGCCTTTTCCGCCGAGAGGCCGGCCGCCGTCCGCTTGTCCCGCGGCAGGCGCCCCTTGGTCCCCTCGGCAATGTTCAGGTCCGTGTAGAGGTGGGGGGAGGAGGAGTAGGTTTCCACGGGATCGGCCTGATCGAGGCCGAGGGCTTTGTTGATCAGGCCCCAACGCGGCACGTCTTCCCAATCGACGAGGGTGACGGCGGTGCCCTTGTTGCCGGCGCGGCCCGTGCGCCCCACGCGGTGCAGGTAGGTCTTCTCGTCCTCCGGGCACTGCAGATTAATGACGTGGGTGACATCGTCGACGTCGATGCCTCGGGCGGCGACGTCGGTCGCCACGAGCACGTCAACCTTGTTATTGCGGAACGCACGCAGGGCCTGCTCTCGGGCCCCCTGCCCCAAGTCTCCGTGCAGGGCCCCGGCGGCGAAACCACGGTCGGTCAGTTCCTCGGACAACCGAGCGGCGGCGCGCTTGGTGCGCGCAAAGATGATGCTGCGCCCGCGCCCTTCGGCCTGCAGAATGCGGGCGACCACCTCGTCCTTGTCCATGGGGTGGGCGCGGTAGACGACCTGACGGATGTCCTTCTTGGTCACGCCCTCATCGGAGGGATCGTGCGCGCGGATGTGCGTTGGCTGGGACATGAAACGGCGGGCCATGGCGATCACGGGGCCGGGCATGGTGGCGGAGAACAACATGGTTTGGCGCACCTCGGGAACGGCCGCGAGGATGCGCTCGACGTCGGGCAGGAAGCCGAGGTCCAGCATCTCGTCGGCCTCATCCAAGACGACGATCCGGATGTTCTTCAGGTTCAGGTGCTTTTGCTTGTAGAGGTCCAGCAGGCGTCCCGGGGTGCCGACGACGATCTCGACGCCGCCCTGCAGCTGCTCGATTTGCGGCTCGTAGGCGCGGCCACCGTAGATCGTGGCGATGCGTGCCGAGGACCGCTTCGCCGCCACGGTCAGGTCCTCGGCCACCTGGACGGCGAGCTCGCGCGTCGGGGCGACGATCAGTGCCTGCGGGGCACCCGGCGTCGCCAGGTCCTCGAACCCGGCGTCACCGGGGGCGACGACGCGCTGCAGGGCCGGGATGCCGAACCCGAGGGTCTTTCCCGTGCCCGTCTTGGCCTGGCCGATGATGTCGTGACCGCCGAGGGCGATCGGCAGCGTCATGGCCTGGATCGGGAAGGGGTGCAAAATGTTCTTGTCGGCCAACGAGGCGACAATGTCGCCTCGGACGGTGAAGTCGGCGAACGTCTGGCTCGCGGCGACTGCTTCGGCCGGTGTGTTCTCAATATCGGTGGTCAATGCCATCCCATTTCATTCAGGCGTTCGCGCTGTATCGTGGCGAACGCGTCCAGCGGAGCCGATCGCGGGCTTTCGTGCTTCGCGCCGTGGAGGACGTGGAGCCGGCGCGGTGCCGGCCGGGGCGCGAGGATCAGGCAGGTTCGCTGGGAAACGCTGCGAAGGGTCTTTATAAACTCTGACGATCGGGCATCCTTGCCTACGCCCGTCAGTCTAACGGGTGATGGGCCTGCCACGGGTAGTCCCGGCGGCGGAATGTCGTCGCCGGGCGGCGATAGGGTAAGGGGCATGACCCACACCGATTCCGCGCTGCGCGATGCGCTCTTTGGGCTCATGGCCTACCGAGAGCTGACGACCTTCGAACGCCTCTCCTCGGATGCCCGCTTCTCGCCGCGCTTGGCGGATCGGGCCGAGTTGGCGCGCTTGGCCGTCGCCGAGTTCGAGCATTTCGAGGTGGTGTGTGCTGAGTTGGTGGCCGCCGGACGAGATCCGCAGGAGGCCATGCTGCCGTTCGTCGAGGTCATCGATGAGCTGCACGAGCGCACGCGGCCGGGGGACTGGCACGAATCGTTGATGAAGGCCTACGTCCTCGACTCCGTGGTGGCGGATGTCTACCGCGCCTTGGGGGCCCGCATCGGCGATCAGGCGGACCGCGTGGCCCAGCGAATTCAGGAGCTCGACGCGCAGGCGACCTGGTTGACGGAGCGCCTCCGCGCGGATCTGGACAATGAACGCTTGCGCTCGCGCCTCGCGCTCTGGGGGCGCCGGCTCATGGGAGAGGCGTTGACACGATCACGCTCGCTGCTGGCCACCACGGTGTTCGGCACGCTGCTCTCCCCACAGGAGGAGAAGGAGCTTTTCGCCCAGTTGGTCAGGCATCACGCCCAGCGCATGAGCGCACTGGGCCTCACGGCCTAGTCAGGCCAGCGTTGGGGCTCGCTGCTCCAGCGGCGGGCGGGCGAGCCCCAACGGTTGACGGGCTGCGCCGACGCTACTGAGCGAAGCCGACGGGCCGCGCGGTCTCGGAGCCCACCTCGACGAACCCGATGGTGTTGGTCGGGATGATCACCTGACGTCCCTTGGCATCGGTCAGCGTGAGCAGACCGCCGGCGGACAGTGCGTCGGAGACCGTCTTGGCGACAGCCTCCGGGGCCTCGTTCGAGTCGATGACGACCTCGCGGGCAACATTCTGAATTCCGATGCGTACGTCCATGGTTCCTAACCTACTTCAGGATTCTTTCGGGAAGCGGCTAATTCCGCGCCAAGCTAAACGCGCCACCAGATCGCTCGCGACGGTCTGATCGACACAGTCTGAGACTTCGAGCCACGAGCGCGCCGATACCTGAGCCATGCCGGACAGGGTCCGCCCCAGCAGGAGGGCTTCGGCCTGCGCTAAACTCGTGTCTCCGGAAATCGCGGAGGCAATCTCATCCGCAATGGCGGCATTGAACCGCTCGAACCGATCGCTCACGTCCGGATCGTTGAGCAAGTCAGACTCGAAGATCAGGCGGTAGGCCTGATGATCGGCCGCGACGAACTCAAAGTAGGTGCGGATCGCGGCGGTGACGCGCTCCTTGTTGTCATCGGTGGATCGCAGGGCGGTGAGCATCGCCGTCGTCAGCTCATCAAGGTGGTGATCGAGCAAGGCGAGGTAGAGCTCCCGCTTGCCCGGGAAGTGTTGATACAGCACCGGCTTGGACACGTGCGCCGCCTCGGCAATTTCATCCATGGCGGCGCCGTGATAGCCGTGCGTGACAAACACCCCGTGCGCGGCTTGGAGCAATTGCGCACGGCGTTGTTCACGGGGCAAGCGGCCGCTGCGCTTGTCCTGGTCCGCTGGGGCGGAGACCTGATCCACGGCTTATTCCTCCTGACGGTGGCGCATCTGGCACCACAGTCTACGCGTCACGGAGGGTGTCAGGGCGTCAGCTGCCGCACTACAGTGAAGGCATGGACACGCCGTCGTACCGATTCGAGCCCCTTGTTGAGCCGGCCGCGGAGCTCACCCATGACGAGCTGCGCCGGTACTCGCGCCACATCATCATTTCCGAGATGGGGTTGACGGGCCAGCGGCGCCTCAAGGCCGCGCGCGTGCTCGTGATCGGCGCCGGCGGGTTGGGCTCGCCCGCCTTGATGTATTTGGCCGCCGCAGGCATTGGGACCTTGGGCGTGGTGGACGACGACGTCGTGGACGATTCCAATCTCCAGCGCCAGATCATCCACGGCACGTCCCGGATCGGCATGCTGAAAACTGAGTCCGCCGCCCAGTCCATCCGGGAGATCAACCCGAGCACCAACGTCGTCCTCCACAACACCCGGCTGAGCCGCGAGAACGTTCTCGAGATTTTTAGCGGGTACGACCTGATTCTGGACGGCACGGACAATTTTGCGACCCGCTATCTGGTCAATGATGCCGCCGCGATCCTCGGCAAGCCGTACGTATGGGGATCCATCCTGCGCTTCGACGGGCAGGTGAGTGTTTTTTGGAACGGCCACGGGCCCACCTATCGGGACCTTTACCCCGAGGCTCCGCCCGCTGGAACCGTTCCTTCCTGCGCGGAGGGCGGCGTCTTCGGCGTGCTGTGCGCACAAATCGGCTCCGTCATGGTGGCGGAGGCCATCAAGCTCATCACGGGGGTGGGGCAGCCGCTGATCGGGCGCGTGCAGATCCTCGATTCGCTGGCCATGACGTGGCGCGAGATTCGCCTCAAGCCGGACCCTGAATTGGTACAGCCCACCGAACTCTTAGCGGACTACCCGGCGTTTTGCGGCCTGCAGCCGCCCGCCGAGGAGGACGTGCCCGCCGTGGCGGCCCGCGAGCTCGCCGAGCTCCTTGCGGCGCGTGAGCAGGGCCGCGCGCAGTTCCGGCTGATTGACGTGAGGGAGCCAGGGGAGGCGGAGATCGTCGCCATCGACGGCGCCGAGTTGGCCCCGCGCGGGCAGATCCTTGGCGGCGATATTTCGTGGCCGCGCCAGACACCGCTCATCCTGCATTGCAAGTCCGGTGGACGCTCGGCCGAGGTGCTGCGCTACCTCAAGGGGCAGGGCTACACGGACGTGAAGCACCTCGACGGCGGCGTGCTGGCGTGGGTGCGGGACATCGAACCTGACCGGGCGAGCTACTAGCGAGGCGCGCCGGGCGCCGGCAGTTCACGCGGTGCGTTGGTGTGAACCCGTGGTGAGCCCGGGCACGAGGGGCGCCGCGGCGGTTGTCGCGGGTCGGGGACCGCCCTGGCCGGCCACCTGTGCGGCGATATCCTCGCCGGTGATGCCGAAGAGCGAGGCGAGGGCCGACTCCACCTCATCGGCGCGTCCGGCGGCGGCTAGCTCGCGGGCGCGCACGGTCGGCTCGTGGAGCAACTGCTTCATCATGCGGCGCATGGCGAACTCCACTTCCTTGGCGGCGGCCGTGCAGCCGTGCTGCTTGCGCACGCGCTCCACCTCCGTCTCGAGGACCTTCTGGGTGTGCTTGCGCAGGGCGACGATCGCGGCATCGGCGGAACGTTCGCGCTGGCCCGAGGCAAAGTCCTGTGCGGCCGTCTGCACAATCTCCCGAGCCTGCTCGAGGGCCGCGGCCTGCTCAGCCGGGGCAGCCATGCGGACGGATTCCAGCGTGATGACATCCACGTGCTCGAGGTCCTCGAGCGAGGAATCGAAGTCCCGGGTCAGGGCCAAATCGATGGCGACCAGTTCCCGGTTACCTCGGCCGGCCTCGGCCAGATCAGCCGCCGTGAGCTTGTGATCCCCACCGGAACAGCCGATGACGACGTCGGCGTCGGCGAGTGCCTCGCGCAGCGTCTCCTCGGTGAGGGCCGTGCCACCCCGCGTGGCGACGAAGGCCGGAGCGCGGCCCGAATTGGAGTAGACGGCCACGTTTTCGGCGTGGCGCTGCTGCAGCAAGGACATGGTGGCACCCGCGTAAGCCCCCGTGCCGAAGACGACGACGTTCTTGGTGCGCCAGTCGGCGTCGCGCAGGTCCTCCGCCAGATCCAGAGCCACGGACACAATGGACAGCCCCCGGCCGCCGAGCGCGGTTTGTGAGCCGACGTCCTTGGCGGTGCGGGACGCCGTTTGGAAGAGGCGGACCAGCGGGCCCGTCGTCGTCCCGGCCTCTTGAGCCTCGATGAGGGCCCGCCGCACCTGTCCAGCGATCTCTCGCTCGCCGATGACTGCCGAATCCAGGCCTGCGCCGACATTAAAAAGGTGGTTCACGGCCTCGTCGCCGGTGAGTGTGGTGAGCGCCATGGAGACCGTATGTTCGTCCAGCCCGGACAGTTCGGCGATCTCGGTGATGATGGCCGCGCGGGCTGCCTCGACGTCGTCCTCAGACCGGGCCTCGGCGTAAATCTCGTAGCGATTGCACGTGGCCAGAACCACCGCACCCGTCATCGGGCCGGCGGAATCGAGAACGCCTGAAGCGACCTCGGAGGCGCCAGCGCTCAAGCGCGCCACGGTTTCGAGGTCGACGTCAGAATGGGAAGCCACGAGCGATACAAAAACCACAGTGTTCCCATGGTATCGCTGGTGGCCGCTAAGGTTCCCCTAAGAACCGGGGTGTGCAGCGCCCTGTGACGGCGTGTTGTTGGCCACGATGGTGGCCCGAAGGGCTCCTCAAATTAGCGCAATGCACGCCCGATTGGCAGAATTGCCACCATGACCTTGAGCGCTAGCCACCCGCTGATGGATGGCCGTACTGCTGATTCCCCGTTGATCTCCGCGTACCGCGGTCAGACGCCGTCGCGCCGCCCCGTGTGGTTCATGCGTCAGGCGGGGCGCTCCCTGCCGGAGTACCGCCGGGTGCGCGAGGGGATCGGCATGCTCGAGTCCTGCCTTCAGCCCGAGCTGGCGGCTGAGATCACGCTGCAGCCCGTGCGGCGCCACGACGTCGATGCCGCGATCTTCTTTTCCGACATCGTCATTCCGCTGAAGCTGGCCGGGGTGGGCGTCGACATTGTCTCCGGAGTCGGGCCCGTGCTGGACCGCCCCGTCCGGACCGCCGCCGACGTCGCGGCGTTGCCCACGCTGGAGGATGCGGCGCTCGACCCCATCCGCGAGGCCGTCGCCCGGACGGTGGACGAGCTGGGGCACACCCCGCTCATCGGCTTCGCGGGTGCGCCCTTCACCTTGGCCGCCTACATGGTCGAGGGCCGCCCGTCCCGGGATCACTTGGGCCCGCGGACCATGATGCACGCCGCACCCGAGACTTGGGCCGCCCTGGCGAACTGGGCCGCTGAGGTTTCCGGCCAGTTCCTCCGCGCGCAGGTGGAAGCCGGCGCGTCCGCCGCCCAGCTCTTCGATTCATGGGCCGGCAGCCTCGGCCGCGCCGACTACGAACGTCACGTCGCCCCGGCCTCCGCTCGCGCCCTCGACGCGGTGCGGGATACCGGAGTGCCGTTGGTGCACTTTGGCACCGGGACCTCGGAGATCCTGCAGCCCATGCGCGACGTCGGCGTCGACGTCGTAGGCGTCGACTACCGGCTGCCGCTGGACGAGGCCAATCGCCGCTTGGGCGGTACCGTGCCGCTGCAGGGCAACATCGACCCAGCGCTGCTGGATGCACCGTGGGAGGTTCTCGAGGCCCACGTGCGTGAGGTCATCGCGGCGGGTGAGGCTGCGCCCGGCCACGTGTTGAATCTGGGACACGGCGTCCCGCCAACGACTGATCCTGAGGTGTTGACCCGACTGGTGAGCCTCATTCACTCGATAGATGTGACTGGAGGACAGTGAAACGAACCCCAGCTCAGCCAGCCGCCGCGGTCATTGGCGGCGGAATGTCCGGCCTCGTCGCTGCGCGCGAACTGGCGACGGCAGGCTTCGCCGTGACCGTTCTCGAGGCGTCCCAGCGCCTCGGCGGGAGTGTTCACGCCCATGAAGTCGCCGGTCTGTCCCTGGACGCGGGGGCGGAGTCCTTCGCGACCCGCACGACGGCCGTCGCGGACCTGCTGGAGGAGTTGGGGCTGGCCGACGACATCGAGTACCCGGCCGCCGGAGATGCGTGGCTGCAGACCCCCAACGCCGTCCGCAAACTCCCGAGCACGGGCGTTCTGGGCATTCCCGCGGATCCTCTGGCCCCAGACGTCAAGGCCGTGATCGGACAAACGGCCGCCCTCCGGGCCGCGGCGGACCTCGCCGCACCGGTCAGCAAGCACCTGACCGACGGGGCCATGAGCCTCGGGGAGCTGGTGCGCAACCGGATGGGGCACGCCGTGCTCGACTCGCTGGTGACGCCGGTGGTTTCCGGGGTGCATTCGGCCGATCCGGATGCCCTCGACGTCGATGCCGTCGCTCCGGGGCTGCGCGCCGCCGTCGTCAAGCACGGGTCGCTGGCCCGCGCAGTGGGGTCGATGCGCCAAGCCGCCCCGGCCGGGTCGGCCGTGGGCTCCCTGACGGGAGGCATGCACCGGCTGACCGCCGCGCTCGTCGAGGAGCTGACCGACCGCGGCGTGGACGTGCGCACCGGAGCGCGCGTCAGCCGGCTGGCGGCCCGCGAGGACGAATACACCGTGGTGTGGTCCGAGACGGAGGAAGCGCTGGCCGTCTCCCGCGTGGTGATTGCGACGGACGGGCCGTCCGCCGTCGACCTCGCCGCGCAGCTGGATCCGGATCTGGCGGTCTACCGTCCCGAGCCCGGCGCGGGCGTTTCCCTCGTGACGCTCGTTCTTGACTATCCGGAGCTGGACGTCGCCCCACGGGGCAACGGCGTCCTGGTCGCCCCGGAAACTGAGGGGATTGGGGCCAAGGCTCTGACCCATGCGACAGCGAAATGGCAGTGGCTGGCTGCGGAGGCAGGGCCCGGAACGCAGGTGTTGCGATTGTCCTACGGGCGCCTCTCCGAGCGTCACGCCCGGCTGGCCGATGCCGACGACGAGACGCTGTACCACGCAGCCGTGTCCGATGCGTCCGCACTACTTGATGTCGACGTGACGGAACAGGACGTCCTCGGGTGGGACGTGATCCGCCACCGGGGTGCCTTGCCGTTTGCAACGACGGGCCACCGTCAGCGCGTTGACGCGTTCCGCGCGGCGCTGGCCAAGCACCGCAGGCTGGACGCCGTGGGTGGCTGGCTGTCCGGCACGGGTCTGGCCGCCGTCGTGGCCGATGCCCGGGCAAGAACCCGCATTACGGCCCGCTAGATCGTTAGACCTAGAACTCCTTCTACGAAAGAGGCACCATGAACGAGAATCGTTCAAACAGCCCCGTGCTCGCCGATCGCGAGCGCGAGGGAGACACCATGCACTTCACCCTGTGGACGGTCTTCAAGCGCGAGTCGGGCCTGGACCGGTCCGAGGGCGTGGCCGCGTTCGAGGCGCTCGTGGCCGATCTGGCGGCCCGCGGCATCACGCTGCGCGGAGCTTACGACGTCTCCTCGATGCGCGCCGACGCGGACGTGATGATCTGGCTGCACGGAACCCAGGCGGAAGATCTGCAGGATGCGGTGCGCCAAATTCGCCGTTCCGACCTCTTCGCCGAGACCTCGATCGTGTGGTCCGGGATGGGCGTGCATCGCGAGGCCGAGTTTGCCAAGACGCATTCGCCGGCTTTCGCCCGCGGCGTCGACTCCAAGGAGTGGATGACCGTGTACCCGTTCGTCCGCTCCTATGACTGGTACCTGTTGGACCCCCAGGAGCGTGGCACGATGCTGCGCGATCACGGCATTCTGGGCCGCGACTTCCCGGAGATCAACGCCAACACCGTGGCGGCCTTTGCCCTCGGCGACTACGAGTGGATGATCTGCCTCGAGGCACCCCAGCTCATCGACCTCGTGGATATGATGCGTCACCTGCGGTACACCGACGCCCGCAACCACGTACGGGAAGAAATCCCGTTCTACACTGGCCGCATGATTGATGCTGCCCAGATCGCGGAGGTGCTGCGCTAATGAGCCGCGCAGAGAACCAGAGCACGCCAGGCTTGGGATACGACGCCGTCTTGCTGGCATCCTTCGGTGGCCCCGAGGGACAGGAAGACGTCATTCCCTTCCTGCGCAACGTCACGGCTGGCCGCGGGATCCCCGATGAGCGCCTGGAGGAAGTGGCCACGCACTACCGGGCCAACGGTGGCGTGAGCCCCATTAACGAACAGAACCGGGACTTGTTGGCCGCGCTGGAGGCGGAGATCGCCGGCCGCGAGTGGAGCCTGCCGCTGTATTGGGGCAACCGGAATTGGGATCCATACATCCCCGATGCACTCCAGCAAATGTACGACGACGGGCACCGCCGCGTGCTCATGCTGGTCACGAGCGCGTATGCCGGGTATTCCAGCTGCTGTCAGTACCGCGAAGATATCGACAAGGGGTTGGAAGCCACTGGCCTCGGCGAGCAGCTCGAGATCGTCAAGATCCCGCAGTTCTTCCACGACCGCGCTTTTATCACTCCCTTCCAAGAGGCTCTGGCCACCGGCATCACGGACGTTCGCGCCCAGCTAGCCGCTCAGGGGGAGTCCGAGGCGCAGCCAAAAATCGTGTTCGTCACGCACTCCATCCCGACGGCCATCGCTGAAGCCCAGGGTCCGGAGCACGTCAAGGAGGAGTTCGGCACCGACGCCTACTCGGCACAGCACCTGGCCGTGGCGCGCACGCTCATGGAAACGGTTCCGGAGGCAGCCGGCTTGGAGCACTCGCTCGTGTTCCAGTCCCGCTCCGGCGCGCCGAGCACACCGTGGCTCGAACCGGATATTAATGACGCCATCGAGGAGTACGCCGAGCAGGGGACTCGCGGCGTGGTGGTCATGCCGATCGGGTTTGTCTCCGATCACATGGAGGTTAAGTGGGACCTTGACACCGAGGCCAAGGAGACGGCCGGCGAGTTGGGGCTCGCGTTCCACCGCGCCCCTACGCCCGGCATCCACGCGGCCTTCGTGTCCGGACTGGTCGACATCGTCGCGCGGCAGCTGGAAGGCGCGGCGCCCCAGCAGCAGGCCAACCAGAAGGTCCCGGGCACGTGGGATGACATCTGCTGCGTGACCGGCTGCCGGCCGCGGCTGACGGCCCGCTCGGCCGCTCCGCGCCGTGAAGAGAGCAGGACGGGGCCGTCCGGAGCCTGATGACGACCTTCACGATCGGAACGCGCGGCTCCGCGTTGGCGACCACCCAGACCGGGACGGTGGCTGACGCGCTGGCGGAACTGTCCGGGCTAACGGCGCACACGACGCTGGTCAAGACCGAGGGAGACGTGACCTCCGGCTCGCTCGCCCAGCTGGGTGGTACCGGCGTCTTCGCCGCAGCCCTGCGGGTGGCCCTCATGGAGGGCCGGTGTGACCTCGCGGTGCATTCCCTCAAGGATTTGCCGACGCAGCAGCCCGCAGGGCTGAGCATTGCCGCCACGCCGCCGCGCGTGGACGTTCGCGATGCACTGTGCGCCCGCGATGGCCTGACCCTGGAGGAACTGCCGGCTGGCTCGACCATTGGCACCGGCTCGCCGCGTCGCTCGGCCCAGCTGAAGTATGCGCGCCCCGACCTGCAGATCGTCGACATCCGAGGCAACGTCGGCACCCGGCTCGGGCGGGTCAAAGGCTCGCCGGAACAGGCCGACGACGGCGGCGTCGGCCGGGACGCCCAAGGAGACTTGGACGCCGTCGTCCTCGCCGCTGCCGGCCTCGAGCGGCTGGGGTTGCAGGCCCACATCACGCAGTATCTGGACCCCACCGTGATGCTTCCGGCGCCCGGACAGGGCAGCTTGGCGGTCGAATGCCGGAGCGAGGCCCTTGCCGAGGACACTGCGCTGAACCGAGCGCTCGCCGAGCTGGACGACGACGCCACACGGCTCGCCGTGACCGCCGAACGCGGGCTGCTGGCCCGGCTGGAGGCCGGCTGCGCGGCCCCGATTGGTGCCCTCGCCACTCTCGAGGCCGATGTCCTGGCGCTCGATGCCGTCGTGTGCGCTCCGGACGGGTCCGACGTGATCCGGCGCCGGGCAACGACCACCGAGGTGACCGATGCCGGGGCCGCAGCGCTGGGCGTGGCTCTTGCCGAGCAGCTGCTGCGCGAGGGCGCTGCGGAACTGGCGGGACTCTAGGTGGAACGACTAGCCGGGCGGACCGCGTTGGTCCTGCGGTCGCCGGAGCGAGCTTCCAGCACCGTGGAGCAGCTCGCGGCCCGCGGGGCGAATGCGGTGGTGTGTCCGGTGATCGACTTTGAGCTGCCGTCCGACACGGCCGCGCTCGACGCGGGGGTGCAGCGGCTCGCCAGCGGTGGCTATGACTGGTTGATCCTGACGTCGCTCACCACCCTGCGGGCGCTTGAGCAACGCGCGGTGACGCTCGGGCTCGACCTCACGCGCGCGTCGAAAACCCGGGTTGCCGCCGTCGCGGAGGCGTCCGCCGTGGCCGCGCAGGCCGCGGGACTGGCGGTTGACTTCGTGCCGCAGGAGAAGACGGGCGCAGGGCTGGTCGCTGAATTACCCGCCGCTGCCGGGGAGCGGGTCTTGGTGGCTCAAGCGGATATCGCCGCGCGCACGGTGGAGGCCGGTCTGGCCGAGCGGGGACTAAGCGTCGACGTCGTCACGGCCTACCGCACGGTGGACGCCCCTGCAGACCCCACCCGGCGCCTTGAGGTCCCTGTCCTCGGCGACCACGGGGCGCCCGCCGCCGCGGCGCCGCTCGTAGCGCCAGAGCACCTCGCCGAGCGGATCAGCGAGATCGACGCGGTGCTGTTTACGAGCCCGAGCATCGTCCGCCGCTTCGCCCAGCTCGCCGGGACCGACTTTCCGGGGCCAGCGATCGCCATCGGCGGGACTACGGCGGCGGAGCTGACCCGCCTCGGGTTTCAGCGCGTCCACACGGCTCAGGCGCCCACGCCCGCGGCCATGGTGGACGCATGGGCTGCCTCCTTAGACTGACCACGCGAGACCCCGAAGGATCGAGACCAGGAGTAACGATGAGCTTTCCTGCCCAGCGGCCCCGCCGCTTGCGCACCAGCCCGGCCATGCGCCGTCTGACCGCCGAGACCTCCTTGGAGGCGCGGCACCTCATCCTGCCCGCCTTCGTGCGCGAGGGCCTGAGCGAGCCTAACCCGATCACGTCGATGCCCGGCGTTGTCCAGCACACCCGCGACACGCTGAAGGCGGCCGCGGCTGAGGCGGCGGAGCTCGGCCTCGGCGGGATTATGCTCTTCGGGATTCCGGAGCAGCGCGACGCCGTGGGCAGCGCGGGTATGGATCCGCAGGGCGTGCTCAACCAAGCGATTAGCGATGTCCGGGCCGAGGTCGGCGATGACCTCATCGTCATGAGCGATGTCTGCTTGGACGAGTTCACCGATCACGGGCACTGCGGAGTGCTGGATGATGCCGGGCGCGTGGACAATGATGCGACGCTGGAGATATACGCGGAGATGGCCGTTCAGCAGGCGGCCGCGGGGGCGCACGTGCTGGGGCCGTCCGGGATGATGGACGGCCAAGTGGCCGTGATTCGGCAGGCGCTTGACGCCGCGGGATGGACCGACACCGTTGTGTTGGCGTATGCAGCGAAGTACGCTTCGGCGTTCTACGGTCCCTTCCGGGAGGCGGTCGACTCGCAGCTGAAGGGCGATCGGCGCACCTACCAGATGGACGCCGCTAACCGCCGTGAGGCCGTGCGCGAGGTCGAGTTGGACTTGGCTGAAGGGGCGGACATGGTGATGGTTAAGCCCGCCATGAGCTACCTCGACATTCTCTCCGACGTGGCGGCTCTCTCCGATGTGCCGGTCTCCGCGTACCAGATCTCCGGCGAGTACGCGATGATCGAGGCGGCCGCCGCGAATGGCTGGATCGACCGCCGTGCTGCCATCACCGAGTCGGTGCTTGGGATCCGCCGCGCCGGGGCTGACACCGTGCTGACATACGCCGCGACCGAGCTCGCGGGCTGGCTCACAGAAGGGAAATAAATGACCACCTCCGAGGAACTCTTCAACCGCGCCAAGAACCTCATGCCTGGCGGCGTGAACTCGCCCGTGCGTGCCTTCGGGTCCGTGGGCGGCACGCCCCGCTTCATGGTCTCCGCGGAGGGGCCGTACTTGCACGACGCCGACGGACGCGACTACGTGGACCTCGTCGGCTCGTGGGGCCCCATGCTGTTGGGGCACAAGCACCCGGCCGTTCAGGATGCGGTCCACGCCGCCGTCGACAAGGGGCTGTCCTTCGGAACGTCCACGCCGGATGAATCTGCGCTGGCCGAGCTGGTCATGCAGCGGTTCGGTGGGGTGGACCGGTTGCGGATGGTCTCCACGGGCACCGAGGCCACGATGACGGCGGTCCGGCTGGCGCGTGGCTACACCGGCCGGGATCTGATCGTGAAGTTCGCCGGTTGCTACCACGGCCACCTCGATAGCCTGCTGGCCTCGGCCGGCTCCGGCGTCGCAACCCTCGCGTTGCCGGGGTCTGCGGGCGTCACCGCGGCCACCGCCGGGGAAACTCTCGTGGTGCCCTATAACGACCCCGAGGCCGTGACCGAGGTCTTCTCGGAATACGGTGACCGGATCGCCGCGATCATCACCGAGTCGGCTCCCGCGAACATGGGCGTGGTGACTCCGGGGGAGGGGTTCAATAAGTTCCTGCTGGACACAGCTCACGCGCACGGCGCGTTGCTGATCGTCGACGAGGTGTTGACGGGTTTCCGCGCCTCAGACGCTGGGTACTGGGGGCTTTCGGGCCGCGTCGAGGACTGGACGCCCGACCTCTATACGTTCGGCAAGGTCATCGGCGGCGGACTGCCCACCGCGGGCCTCGGCGGCCGGGCGGAGGTCATGGACTACTTGGCTCCGACGGGGCCGGTGTATCAGGCGGGCACGCTCTCCGGGAATCCCATTGCCATGGCCGCCGGCGTGGCCACCCTGACGCACGCCACAGCGGAGGTGTACGCGCACATTGACGCGCTGAGCCTTGAGCTGCAGGAGGCGGTTTCCGCGGCATTGAACGCCGAGGGGGTCGACCACTCGATCCAAACCGCGGGCAACCTCTTCTCGGTGGCCTTTGGCACGAGCCAGCACGGTGTGAAGAACTATGCGGACGCTCAGGCCCAAGACGCGTACCGCTATGCGCCGTTCTTCCATTCCATGCTGGAGTCCGGCGTCTACTTGGCGCCCAGCGTCTTCGAGGCCTGGTTCCTCTCTGCAGCACACGACGACGTCGCCATGGAGCGCGTGTACGAGGCGCTGCCGGCGGCCGCCCGCGCGGCGGCGTCGGCACAGCCCGCGTAACGCGGCTCGTCACGCAGGACACACGAAGGGTCCGTTCCCCGTAGGGAACGGACCCTTCGTCGCATCAATTACTCGGTCGGGCTGACATCGCCGTTCGGCCACGTCTCCGTGATGTACTCGCGCACCTCGTCCGAGTGCAGCAGCTCGTCGAGCGTGGCGATCGCCTCGGTCTGCTCGCCCGCGCGCCAGGCCAGGAAGTTGGCATACGGGTTCTCGCCGGAGACGTCCTCCACGAGGAGGGCGTCGGAGGTCTTCATGCCGGCCTGCAGCAGGAAGTTGCCGTTGAGGATGGCCAGATCGACCTTCGGATCTCCCGCGATCTGAACGAGGACCTCCGGCTGGTTCTCCTCGAACTGCAGACCCTTCGGGTTCTGAGAGTCGGTCAGGGAGAGCACCGTGGTCTCGTCGTCGATGTTCTCGAGCAGCCCGGCCTCTTCGAGGAGCTTCAATCCGCGCAGCTGGTTGGCCGGATCGTTGGTGATGGCCACGACGCCGCCGTCCGGGATGTCCTCGACGCTGGCGTGCTGGGAGAACGCGGCGTAGGGCTCGATGTGGACGCCGGTGCCGTGCTCGAATTCGTACCCCTTGGTGGCGACCTGGTCTTCGAGCCACGGCAGGTGCTGGTAGTAGTTGGCGTCGATACTGCCCTCATCCAGCGCAATGTTCGGGGTCTGGTAGTCGTCGAACTCTTCGATTTCCAGATCGATCCCGGCGTCGGCGGCGAGGTTCTCGTCGACGAATTCGAGGATTTGCGCGTGGGGAACCGGGCTGGCACCGACGGTGACGATGGTGGCCCCATTCTCATTGGTGTTTTCCTCCGCGCTGGGGGTGTCTCCACCGCAAGCCGTCAGCGCGAAGAGGGCAACCGCACCGGTTGCCGCGAGCGAGAGCTTCTGACGCATATGTCTGCGTTTCCTTTTCATTCCGGCCCGCCGGCTAGCGGGCAGTGTGGTGCAGCCAGCGGCTACCAGCTGCACACCGCCACGAGGTTCCCGTGGCGGACGTCTGAGTGATCAACGATGATCGACGCGGCGCGTCGTCCAGTCGCCCAGCGCCTGGACCAGTTGAACGATGACGACGATGACGACCAGGGTGGCCACCATGACCTGGCTATCGAACCGTTGGAAGCCATAGTTGTAGGCGAGGCGACCGAGGCCGCCGCCACCGATGATGCCAGCCATCGCGGAATAACCGATCAACATGACGACCGTCGTCGTAATGCCGGCCATGATGCCCGGCAGGGCTTCTGGCAGCAGGATCTTGCGGACCACCTGGAAACGCGTGGATCCCATGACCAGTGCCGCGTCGATCTTGCCCGAGTGGATGTCCCGCAAGGAGGTTTCCACGAGGCGCGCGAAGAACGGCACCGTACCGATGGTCAGGGAAACGCAGGCCGCGTAGGGGCCGATGCCGGTGCCGACGATCCACTGGGTGAACGGGATGAGCGCCAGCATCAGGATGGCGTAGGGGATGGACCGGGTGATGTTGACGATGATGCCGGCGAGGACCACGTTGAGCCACCGGACGGGGGCTAATCCGCCGGGGGCGCTCGTGAAGAGCACGACACCGAGGGGTAGTCCGATGGCGACGGTGGCGAGCGAACCGATCACCATCATGATGAGGGTTTCGACGACGGCTTCGGGGAGGGCCTCGGTGATCCCCGGATTGTCGAGGAGGGAGGTCAGCCAGTCCATGGGTTAGGCCTCCTTCGTGGTGGTCGAGACGCCGGCGGACGTCAAGTACTCGGTGATGGCAGGAATGTCCGTTCCTTCGGGAAGTTGAATCCGCAGGTGGGCGAACTGGGAGCCGCCCAGATCTTCGATCGACCCGGCGAGGACGTTGACGTCGAGGTTGAAGCGCCGGGACAGGGCGGAGATCACGGGCTCCACGGCGTGCTGGCCCGAGTACAGCAGCTCCATCACCGTGCCCGGCGGCAGGTCATGCGGCAGCTCGTTCGGCAGCGGCAGCAGCGCGTGGGACAGCCGCCCCTGCTGGTCGCTGACGACGTCGGCCAGGTCGCCGTGCTCGATGATGCGTCCGGCCTCCAGCAGGGACACCGAGTCGCAGGCCTGCTTCACGACGCCCATCTCGTGGGTAATGATCAGCACGGTCAGGCCGAGCCGGTCGCGGACGTCCTTGATGAGTTCGAGGATCTCGTCCGTCGTCTTGGGATCCAGCGCGCTGGTCGGCTCATCGCAGAGCAGCACGTCCGGATCGGCCGCGAGGGCGCGGGCGATGCCCACGCGCTGCTTCTGACCGCCGGAAAGCTGCGCGGGGTAGGCGCCGGCGAATTCCTTGAGCCCGACGATGCCGAGGAGCCGATCCACCTTCTCCTTGACTTCTGCACGCGGGGTGCCCATGAGCTCGAGCGGGTAGGCGACGTTGGCCGCGGTGGTCCGCGAATCGAACAGGTTGGCGTGTTGGAAGACCATGCCGATGCGCCGGCGAGCCGTCAACAGGTCGCGGTCGCTAATGTCCGCCATTTCGCGGCCGTCGATCGCCACGGAGCCGGAGGTGGGGCGGTCCAGCAGCGTCAGGCAGCGCACCAGCGTGGACTTACCGGCACCGGAATGGCCAATAATTCCGTGGATGCGCCCCTTGGCAACGCTGAGTGACACGCCGTCGAGCGCGACGACGTCGCGCCCCTTCTGGCGGTAGACCTTGCGCAGGTCGGTAATGGTGATCAACTGGCTCCTCGCGGGCAGGGGGAAGTCAAGGCGGTGCGCTCTATTGAATCATCCTCAGAACGCCGCAGCCGGGGTGGGGCGTAACGAACCGACACGTGTGCAGGCCATTGTGGCCCCGAATGTGGTAGAAGACACGCTGGGGCGGCGCGTGGGCGACCAGCGGGCGCCCACCTAGCCGGAGAACGCGGGATTAACAGGCCACGTTCCGTCCACGACAGCCTCCGGATTCTTCCGGCGAAGAAACTCCTGGAAGTTGGCGGCCCAAGCCTGCTGCCAATTCACCTGCGCCGCGTGCAGCTCGAACGGGTCGGTTCGTACCTCGGCGTAACGGCTGGCAATCGCATCCGCCACGCCAACCGTAGCGGCGGCGTCGGCCAGCGAGGTATGCGCGTCGACGAGCGGTACCTGATAAAACTCGGACATCGCGGTCAGGGTTCGCTTGCCGCGCCGGTAGCGGTCCACGTGCCGGTCCAACACCAGCGGGTCGATGACCGGGGCCGGCGTCAGCGGCTCCACGCCGTAGCGGGCGGCCTCACGGTTCAGGACCGTGAAGTCGTAGCTGGCGTTGAACGCCATGACCGGCATCGTCGCGAACAAGTCCTTGAGGTGGCCGGCGATCTCCGCCACGGCGCTTGCGGCGTCCTGCCCCTCGGCGCGCGCCTTCGCCGTCGTAACCCCATGCACGGCGGCCGCGGCCTCGGGAATCTCCACGCCCGGATCCACCAGCCATTCGCGGTGGTGGATGATCTCGCTACGCCCGTTGACCACGATCACGGAAGCCGTCACGATCCGCGCAGTTTCCGGATCCGTCCCGGTCGTTTCCAGATCAAACGCGGCGCGGGGCAACTCATTCCAAGTCGTGGCAGTCATGGGGTTAACCGTACCTGCGGCTCCCCACAGGAAAGGAACGCGGGCCCGGCCTGCGGCACTAGGCTGTCTCGAATGGGGTACGAATTCACGCAGGCGGTGTACGACGTCGTCACACTGGTCCCGGCAGGAACCGCGGTGACCTACGGAGACGTCGCAGAACTGTTAGGCGCGGGCGGACCACGCCAAGTGGGCGCGGCGATGTCCACGGCCCCCGCAGGATTGCCGTGGTGGCGAGTGGTTCGCGCCGATGGAACGTTGCGGGAAGATCTTGCGGAGCGGGCGGCGGGGCGGTGGCGAGCGGAAGGCCTTCCCTGCCGGGGAGGTGACCCGGAACGACTTCGATTTCCCGAGGCCCGATGGCAACCGAGCGAGGCCGACTTTGAGGCCCTCGACGCGATCGCTGCGCGGCTCATACCCAAAGTGTGACCGGTCAGCGATTGAATGGGTGTAGATCCGCAACGGGAGGGAAGGACGTGGCAGAGGTGACAGGTACCGCTCCGGCAGCGGCAGGGCACGCGCAGGCCACCGAACTGTCAGGCGCGGTGCCACTCAGCGCCGTGCAACAGGAACTTGCCGCACTGCGCCGTGGGCACGGCCCCGTGCTCGTGGTGGGCGCCCCGGGGACGGGGAAGACGACGGCGCTCCTGGCTGCCGTGCTGGAACGCCTCCGTGAAGATTTGGCCCCTGAGCAATTGTTGATCCTCACCTCTGCTCGCGCGCAGGCCGGACGGCTACGTGATCGCCTCTCCGACCTCGTGGACGTGACCTTTTCTGAGCCGGCCGTGCGGACCTGGTCCTCCTATGCCTTTGACCTCGTTCGCCGTGCGCGCCTTGGCGGCTATCTGCCGGATCTGGAGCGGGCTCCTCGATTGCTGTCCGGGCCAGAACAGGACGCCCTGCTGGGCCAAATTCTGCACGGCCACGCGGAGGGACTCGCGCCAGAGCCGGGATGGCCGGAGGTCCTTGGTGAGGCCATCGGGACTCGAGGATTTCGGGACCAACTGCGCGAGCTGTTCGACCGCCTCTCCGAACACGGTCTGGAACCGGCCGACGTGGAGGAACTCGGCCAGCGGCACCTGAGGCCCGAGTGGGAGGCCGCCGCACGGGTTTACCAGGAGTACCGCGATCTGCTCGACTTGGGGCACGCCGAAGCGTTCGACCCAGCAGGGCTCATCAGTGCGGCCGCCCAGTTGCTCGAGACGCATCCTGACCTGTTAGCCGCCGAGCGAGACCGGCTACGACTCGTCGCTGTCGATGATCTGCAGGAAGCCAACCCCGCTCAGTATCGCCTGCTGTCACTCCTGACCAAGGATCGCGACGTCCTGGCGTGTGCGGCTCCAGATTCCGTGGTGCAGGGCTTCCGCGGGGCGCGGCCCGACTTCCTTGGCCGGCTCGAGCAGTACCTCGGTGACCTGCAGACGGTCGAACTCACGGAGTCCTTTCGTCTGCCGGCGGCTATCGCCGAGGCATGGGGGCGCGTGGCACGTCGCATCCCGGTGTCGGCCGGCGGCCGTGGTCGCGCCCTCAAACCAGTGCGCGGCGAGCCGTCGACAGCTCACGCCGATACCCCCGACGCCACGTCCGCTCACGTTCCGGGCCACGTCGCGGCCCACGTCGTGGACAGCCCCGTGCACGAGCTGCGGTACGTCGCCCACCGCATTCTCGAAGAACACCTGATGGCCTCCCGCCCACTGAGTGACATCGCCGTCATCGTGCGCCACGGCGGACTTGTCCGCTCCGTTGCCCGGCACCTCACGCAGCAAGGCATTGCGGTGGATGTTCCGCCAGCTGAGGTTCCGCTCCGCGACGAACCGGCGGTGCGCCCCCTCATCACCCTGTTTCAGGTCGTCCTCGCGGCGGAGCCCGTCGACGACGCGACGATCGTTGAACAGCTCCTGACCTCGCGCTACGGGCAAGCGACCGCCATCGACGTGCGTCGACTGCGCCAACAGTTGCGGCGGGCAGAACACGCGGCCGGCCACGCCGCCGATCACGAGCCCCGGAAAAGCCGCACCAGTTCGCAGCTGCTCTGCGCGCTACTTGCCGGTGATCCGGACGTCACCAGCTGGCTCGACGGTTGTGGACGAGAGGCCGCCGGTGCCCGGCGCATCGTCCGGATGCTCGCGGCCCTGCGCGAGCACCTGGCCGCGGGGGAAGCCAACGCAGAAACCGCCCTGTGGGCTCTCTGGCAGGCTTCTGGGCTCGAAAACACGTGGCGGGACGCCGCGCTCGCCGGCGGCAGCGCCGGTCACCGCGCCGATCTCGACCTCGATGCGCTGCTCGCGCTGTTCCAAGCGGCCGAACGCTTCATCGACCAACTGCCGGGCTCCACCGTGCAGCAATTCGTCGACCACGTGGCCTCGCAAGAGTTGCCCATGGATACGCTGGCCGGCCGCGGTGCCTCCACGGACACCGTCTCCGTGCTCACCCCGGCCGCCGCCGTCGGTCAGGAATGGGGACTCGTCTTGATTCCGGGGCTGCAGGAGGGCTTGTGGCCCAACACCAAACTCCGTGGCGAACTCCTCAAAACCGCCACCCTCACGGCGATCGTGGAAGACGGCGCCGAAGCAGCCCAGCAGCGCGACGCGGCCGCGCGCGTGCGGGCCGTCCGCGCCGACGAATTCCGTAGCTTCGCGGCCGCCGCGTCACGCGCCCGCGACGAACTGGTGTGCATCGGCGTCCAGTCGGACGACGCGCAGCCCTCGGCGCTGCTGGACTACCTCGACCCCATCGAGGGTGAACGCCCCATCACGCCAGTGCCGCGGCCGCGCACCCTCGACGCACTCGTCGCCCACCTCCGCCAGACGGCCGAGCAAGACGCCGCGGAGCCTGCACCCGAGGTGCTTCCAGACGCCGGGCTCGTACTCGCCGAGCTCGCCCGTGCCGGCGTCCGTGGGGCCCACCCGGATACGTGGTGGGGACTCGTCCCTCCCACAAGCACCGGCCCCGTCGTCCCACCCGAGCACCCCGTCACCGTCTCGCCGTCGCGCGTTCAAGCCGTGCTCGAATCACCGCTCAACTGGTTTGTTCAGGCCGCCGGGGGAGAACCGGCCATGGACTTCGCGCGAAGCCTCGGCACCCTCGTCCACGCGATCGCCGAGGATCTGCCCGACGCGACCGGCAACCAGTACAAAGAAGAACTCGACCGGCGGTGGGCCCAACTGGATCTGCCCGCCGGCTGGGAGACCCAGAAGGACCGCGATCGTGCCGAGGAGATGCTGCGCAAGTTAGCGCTCTACGGGCTGGAGATGCGCAAGAACGGGCGCCGCCTCGTGGGTCAAGAAGTGAAATTCAGCGTTGAGGTGGGCGACGGGAAACGCGCAGCCGTGATCTCCGGGCTCATCGACCGTGTTGAGGCTGGCGACGATGGTCGGCCCTACGTCGTCGACCTCAAAACCGGCAAAAGCAAGCCGACCGCGAAGGAAGTCGCCCGCCATCCGCAGCTTGGCACCTACCAGGCCGCGATCCTCGCGGGCGCGCTCGGCGACTCCCTCGATCTCGCGGTACAGCCCGCCGGCGCGGCCCTCGTGCAGCTCGGAGACGGGACCAAGGGACTCAAACCGCAAGAACAGGACGCCGTGGCGGAGGAGGACTGGGCCACGCCCATGGTCCTCGAAGCCGCCGGGCTGATGGGAGCAGCCGACTTTCTCGCTCGGCACGACCCGAGCAAGGGGCGCTCCGTGCCCTGCCGGCTCCCCAGCCTGTGCCCACTCTGCGACGAAGGACGGCAGGTGACCCAGCCATGACCGGCAAAATCATTGAGACCGCACGGTACAGCCCGGAAGATCTCGCCGACATCCTCGGCCAGTTCACGCCCACACCGCAGCAGTCGGCGATCATCTCCTCGCCGCTCGAACCGCTGCTGGTCATCGCCGGCGCCGGGTCCGGGAAAACCGCCACCATGGCCGACCGGGTGGTGTGGCTCGTCGCCAACGGGCTCGTTCGGCCAGATCAAATCCTGGGCGTGACGTTCACCCGAAAGGCCGCCGGCGAGCTGTCCCACCGCATCCGAGCCCAGCTGCTCACGCTCGAAGACCGTGGCCTCATGGAGGAAGGACTCGAAGAGCTCGGGGAGCCCACCGTCTCCACCTACCACTCCTATGCCAACTCGCTCGTGGCCGACCACGGGCTCCGCATCGGCATCGAGCCCGATTCCGAGCTGCTCGGCAGCGCCCAAACGTGGCAGCTGGCCGACCGGGTGGTGCAGGATTACGACGGCGACGCCGCGGAACTCGACGGCGCCCGATCCACCCTGACCGACGCCGTCGTGCAGTTCGCCTCAGCCTGCGCTGAACACCTGTGCACACCGTCCGAGGCGATCGACTACCTCACTAACCTGCGGGATGGGCTCGACGCCCTGCCCTACATCGCCGGGACCGAGAAGGAGAAAACGCAGGCCGCGCAGAAGCTCCTCACGCGCCTCTCAACGCGCCGGGCCGTCGCCCGACTGGCCGAGCGCTACGCCGAAGCGAAGCGGGAGCGGTCCGTCCTGGACTACGGCGATCTGGTGGCGTTGGCCGCCCGGATCGCCCGCGACGTCCCCGCCGCCCGAGAGGAAGAACGCGACCGGTTCAAGGTGGTCCTCCTGGACGAATTCCAAGACACCTCCCACGCACAGATGGTCCTCTTCTCCTCCCTCTTTGGGGACGGACATGCCGTCACCGCCGTCGGCGACCCCAACCAGTCCATCTATGGATTCCGTGGGGCCTCGGCCGGCCAGCTGTTCAGGTTCCCCACAGTGTTTCCGCGCGTCGACGGGTCCACCGGCGAGCGGGCTCCCGCCGAGGTTTCTCATCTGACCACCGCGTGGCGGAACTCCGTTCACATCCTCCAAGCCGCCAACGCCGTCGCCGAGGATCTCATTCAACACACAGGGAACGAGTCCGTCAGCGTGCGCCAACTCGAGCCCAGCCCGGTTGCCGGCCCCGGGCGCGTAGAGCTCGCCCGGCTCGAATCCAGCGATGCCGAAACGCACTGGCTCGCCGACCGACTCCTCGAGGTGCGCCGTGCGATCCGCGAGGAGCATCGCAATGGCGCCGGCCCGCAACCCAGCTCAGCCGTCCTCTTCCGCACCAAGACGCAGATCGCGGCGATGGCCGCCGCGCTCGACGAGCGGGACGTACCGTACGAAATCGTCGGTCTCTCCGGGCTCCTCGCCATGCCGGAAGTCGTGGACCTCGTGGCGATGCTCCGCGTCCTCGTCGACCCGAACCGCTCCGATGCGCTCCTGCGCCTCATCGCCGGAGCCCGGTGGAGGCTCGGCCCCGCCGACCTCCTCGCCTTCGCCGAGTGGTCGCGCGTGCTCGAGCGCCAGCGGGCCCGCCAAGTGGCGGGGGAGGAGGACGACGGCGTCGCGGCCGCTACGCCCGAACTCACCGACGCCGCCAGCCTCATCGAGGCGCTCGACACTCTCCCGCCAACCGGGTGGACCGGTCAGGGCGGACGGGCTCTCTCCGTGGGCGCCCGGGAACGCCTCGTCCAGTTGCGGGACGAGGTGCGCTACCTGCGCACCTTCGTCGACGACGACCTCTTGACGCTGATCCACGAAGTCGAACGCGTTAGCGGCCTCGAGCTCGAACTCGCCGCCAAACCGGGGGCCACGACTCACAGCGCCCGCCGACACCTTGACGCGTTCGCCGACGCCGCGGCGACCTACGCATCAACCTCCGGGGCGACGGGCCTGATCGGATTCCTCGCTTGGCTGGACGCGGCCCTCGAGCAAGAAGGCGGGCTGGAAATCCCGGCCGCCGACGCCAACCCCGAGGCCGTTCAGTTGCTGACGATTCACGCCTCCAAGGGGTTGGAATGGGACGTCGTCGCCGTCGCCGGATTGAATGACGGCACGTTCCCTACGAGCCAGCAGGACCGGTGGACCTCCGGCGCATCGGCGCTACCCTGGCCCCTGCGTGGGGACCGGCACGATCTGCCGCACTGGGACACCGACCAGCCCGACCTGAAATCCGCGCTCGACGCGGAAAAGGAATTTGCCGACGAGGTCAGGGCTCACGGTGAACTCGAAGAACGCCGGCTCGCCTACGTGGCGCTCACGCGCGCCCGGTATCACCTCATCTGCTCCAGCTCGGTGTGGACCGGCACCCGGAGCAAACCCGTCGCCATCTCACCCTTCCTCCACGACCTTCTGCCGCTGGCCGAGAATCCCTCCGAGTCCGCGCGGATTGTTACGTGGTGCGCGGACGAAGAAGCGCCCGAGGCAAATCCGCACCGTGAAGAGCCGACCGAGGCCCTGTGGCCCTTCGACCCGCTCGAAGGCCCGCACATACTGCGCGGCGACCACGACGATGCCGAACCCAGCGGCAGCCGCCGCCCGGCCCTTGAGGCGAGTGCCGCCGTCGTCCGGGACGCCCTGACCGCCGCACGAAGCGGCGACCCGGCCGAACCGCGTACCGAGGCCGGGCGGGCCTGGCTCGATGAGGCACGGCTCCTCGTCGCGAAGCGGCGTGCCAACGAGGCCCCCAAACGGTACGAACCCCCGCACCACGTGCGCGCCTCCGTGTTCGTCGACCTCGCGACGGACCGGGACGCCGTACTCGCGCAGATGCGCCGCCCCGTTCCGCGCCGCCCCGGCGTCGCTGCGCGCAAGGGAACCGCCTTCCACGCATGGGTCGAAGAACGCTTCGGCGCCACCGGCATGCTGGACCTCGACGACCTCGTGGGCGCGGCCGACGCACATCTGGACGATGCGTACGGGCTCGAAGAGATGAAAGCGGCCTTTCTCGCGTCCGAATGGGCCGACCGGCAGCCGGACTTCGTCGAGATCCCCTTCGAGACGAATGTGGGCCCCGTCAGCGTGCGCGGGCGCATCGACGCCGTCTTCCAAGAGAACGACGGGCGCTACACGCTGGTCGACTGGAAAACCGGGCGCGTCCCCACCGGGCGAGATGCGGAAGCCAAAGCCGTCCAGTTGGCCGTCTATCGGCTGGGCTTTGCGCGGTTGCACGGGCTTGACGTCGCCGACGTTGACGCCGCGTTTTTCTACGTGGGCTATGGCAAGACGCTGCGCCCCCAGCGGCTCGCTACTGAGGCCGAACTCCAAGCGCTCATTGTCAACGCCCTCGCGGAGGAGAACCCCACCTCCCACCACGCAGGCTGAGGGGGCTTGGACGATTAGCGCTCGTCGGCGTCCCGTTTTGAGGGGAGCTGAATCACGGGGATGGCCGAGGTCGCGTCCTCGTCCTGACCTGCCGCCGGGGCGGACTCTTTCCCAACGGGGGCCGAATCCTCGTCAGTGATCTCCTCGGCAGCGACGTCGCTGCCCTCTTCTGCGGCGTCGTTGCCCTCGGCGGCGCCGTCGGAGGGCGTCGCGATGGTGCCTGCGCCGGCGTCCGTGTCGCGTGGGCTGGGCGCGGCCGGAGCGTCGGGATCCTGCTCCGGGCCATTGAGCGGCTCATCTTCCTCGCGGGCTGGGGGTGCCTCCACCTCGTGTCCCGGTTCAGATTCCGGTCCGCGGTGGTGCTCGGCTTCGTCGTCAACCGGTTCGAGCTCGACGACGGCGCTGGTCACGGTGTCCGGTGCGGCAGAGGATTCGCCCACCGCATCGGCGGTGGATCCGTCCCCTTCCGCTTCGGCAGCAGAGCCGGCAGACGGGCCCGAACCCACGCGAGGAGGCTCCACGACGCTGATGGGCTGGCCCCCGTAGTCCGCAATATCTTGATCGAGGTCCGCGAGCATAGCCACGGCCTCGTCGATCCGTTCAGCGTCCTCGGTGGACATCGCCTTCACGAGCCACTGAGCCAGCGCAAACTCCGCCGAGAGGGCCGCTCGCCGCATGATGTGCGGATCCGCCTTCTCGCCGCGGGCCTCAGCGTAGGCCTCGTAGACGGCGTCGCTAAATGACTGTTCATGCGCTGCGGCCAGCCAAGCCAGATCATCGGCCGGATCGCCCACGTGCAGATCGGTCCACCCCGTCACAGCGGAGACATGGCCCTGAGAAATCAGTAAGTGATCCTCGTGGAAATCTCCATGCACCACGGTGGGGTTGAACCGCCACAGGCTAACGTCCTCCAAGGCGTGCTCCCAGCGGCGGAGCAAGCGAGCCGGAATCTGGCCGGTCGTCGCGGCCTGATCGAGGGCATTCAACCGGCGCTGGCGGAACTGTTCAGCAGAATAGGACGGCAGGTCCGCGCGCTCGACCAATTCATCGTCGAGCCCGTGGATTTCGGCGATGGCGCGGCCGACGTGCGCCGCTGTTGTTCCGCCCTCACCCACGAGTTCATCGAGGCTGAGGCTCCGACCGTCCAAATGGTTGTAGACGAATGTCCGCAAGGACCCCTGACGCACCGTGCCGGCCACGGACGGAATGTGAAACCCGAGGGCAGCGCGTACGCCCGGCGTGAAGGCCCGCAGCGCCGCAAGCTCCGTCTCAAGGCGCATGCTCGCCTCATCGTGACGGGGTGCGCGCACCCGCCACTGGTGATGCTGCGCATCCCGCACCAGCGCCGAATCGAAGTCGTCGACGTCGTCAGCGAGGGGGCCCACGCCCACGGGGGAGAGGCCCGGGACGGCGGCCGTGGCGATGGCAGCAAGTTCCATGGGAGAGCGTTTCACCCCTCCACCGTATGCGGGCACGCGCGTACGGCGCCGGAAGCCGGCGGCGAGTCGTTAACCACAGCGTCACCTGTGTATCGGCTGGAATCCGGCCCTCGACGCCGTCGTTGGCTATTGCGGAATGCTCCACAGGGCGCCGACGAGGCGCTCGTCGCCGGCCCATGATGAGTACGGTAAGAGCATGGAGTCCACTGCCACGCCACCACGCCACCGCCCGGCCAGCGGCCAGTCACAACCGCGACCCGACGCACCGCCCTACCGCGTTGACCGATTGAGCGAGGAACGCGCCCGCGAGGGCTGGATGGAGGAGGTGCTCGCCGACGACCGGACGCTGTACCTGCCACTGCGCCCCGGCCAGGGCGCCCTCGGAGTGGAATCCCTCGCGACCGATCGGGCGCTGCAGATGGTGGAGCGTTCCGTGCTGCCAGCGGGCGAGCCAACCCTGCACGTCTACTTGGGTCGGGTGGAGGACTTGTCCACCTCACCTGCGGCGGGGCGGCACGTGGTCGCCATTGTTCATCCGGGCGCTGTGTGGGGCCAGTGGAAGGACGCGGGGCACGACGGCGGGGCACGGTGGGCTGGTCTGCGGGCCCTGGCGCCGGTGCTGGAAGCAGCCGAAGCGGAACTTCTCACGCAGGCCACCGCCATCGCAGCCTGGCACGCGGGCCACACCCACTGTCCACGGTGCGGCGCACCCACGACCGTCGTCCAGAGCGGGTGGGTGCGGCTCTGTCCGCAGGATTCGTCCCAGCACTTCCCGCGGACTGACCCAGCCATCATTGTGTCGGTGATCGATGACCAGGACCGAATCCTCCTCGGCGCCAATGCGCGGTGGGGTGGCCAGCGCTATTCGACCTTGGCTGGCTTCGTCGAGCCCGGGGAGACGCTGGAGGCAGCGGTCATCCGCGAGGTCGGCGAGGAAGCCGGCATCGTGGTGAGCGAGCCAGCGTACGTATCATCTCAATCGTGGCCCTTCCCTGCGTCCATCATGCTGGCCTTCACTGCGCGGGCGACGCAGACCAGCGTTCGCCCCGACGGGGAAGAAATCATCGCCCTGCGCTGGTTCACCCGTGCGGAGCTCGCCGCAGCCGTGCGTGCCGGCGACGTGACGCCTCCGACTCCGCTGTCCGTCGCGCGGCACTTGATCGAAAACTGGTACGGTAGTTCGTTGCCCGAGCCGCAGGCGTCCCCCGCGACGGACGGCGCCGGACCGCCCGTCGCCGGCCGATGATCGCACCGCCAAGGGGCGCCCAGTCACAGCTGGAGAAGAACAACCCGTGAGTACCGCTGAAGAGAGAATTCTCGCTGGACTCGACGCGGAACAACGTCGAGTCGCCACGACCTTGCACGGGCCCTTGTGCGTGCTCGCTGGCGCCGGGACCGGCAAGACGCGCGCCATCACGCACCGCATTGCCTATGGCGTGCACACCGGTGCCTATCAGGCGAACCAAGTGTTGGCGGTGACTTTTACCGCGCGGGCGGCTGCGGAGATGCGCACGCGGCTGCGTGAACTCGAGGCACCCGGGGTCCAGGCGCGCACCTTTCACGCCGCGGCGTTGCGCCAGCTCCAATACTTCTGGCCCCAAGCGATCGGCGGTCAACTGCCTAACATCATCGATCACAAAGCGCAGCTGGTTGCCGAGGCGGCGCGCCGGCTTCGACTGACCACGGACCGGGCCAGTATTCGCGATGTGGCTGCCGAGATTGAGTGGGCCAAGGTCTCCATGCATACGCCCGAAAGCTACGTCTCCGCTGCCGCGGGCCGGGCCGACGCGGCAGGATTCGACCGTACGACGATGGCGCGCCTTTTCCAGTCCTACGAGGACGTCAAGACGGACCGGCATTTGATCGACTTCGAAGACGTTTTGTTGTTGATGGTGGGCATCCTCGACGCTGAGCCCAAAATTGCCGCGCAAGTGCGCCAGCAGTACCGCCACTTCGTCGTCGATGAGTATCAAGACGTCTCGCCACTGCAGCAGCGCCTGCTCGGGCTGTGGCTGGGCGACCGTGACGAGCTGTGCGTCGTCGGCGATGCGAGCCAGACGATCTACTCATTCACCGGGGCGACTCCGGCACACCTGCTGACGTTCAACCAAAAGTACGAGCACGCTCCGGTCGTAAAACTGGTGCGGGACTACCGTTCCACGCCGCAGGTGGTCACGCTGGCCAACCGATTACTGGCCTCCCGACGCATCGAGCCCGGCGTCACGGACCGCACGGTCGCTTGGCCGGAGCCCCTCGAGCTCGTGGCGCAGCGGGACGACGGGCCGGAGCCGCGGTTCGGCGAGTTCCCGGATGACGAGGCCGAGGCGGCTCATCTGGCCCGGCAGATCGGCCAGCTCATCGAATCCGGGGTGGAACCGGCGCAGATCGCGATCCTCTACCGGACCAACGGGCAGTCGGAGACGTACGAGCAGGCGCTGACTGCGGCGGGCATCGGGTATCAGCTGCGCGGTGGCGAACGCTTCTTTCAGCGCCGTGAAGTCCGCGACGGCATCCTCCAATTGCGCGCCGCATCCCGCATCGACGCGGAAGGATCCGTGACGCAGCAGGTCAAGGATGTGCTCGCCTCCCTGGGCTACAGCGAGACCGCACCGAGCGCCTCCGGCGCCGTGCGCGAACGCTGGGAATCCCTGCAGGCTCTGGTGGCGCTCGCCGGCGAGCTGGAACGCAAGCGTTCGGGTGGGGAAGAGAGTTTTACCCTGCTCGAGTTCGTGGCTGAGTTGGACGAGCGGGCTGCCGCCCAGCACGCTCCGACCGTCCAGGGCGTCACGCTGGCGTCGCTGCATTCGGCGAAGGGGCTGGAATGGGACGCCGTATTTCTTGCGGGAATGAGCGAAGGGCTCATGCCGATTTCCTTCGCCGAGGATCAGGCCGACTATGACGAAGAACGGCGCCTGCTCTACGTCGGCGTCACGCGTGCCCGCAAGCACCTCAGCCTGTCGTGGTCCCTTTCACGTACCCCCGGAGGCCGCGCCAGCCGCCGGGCCTCCCGCTTCCTCGCGGCGTTGCGGCCCGCGGTGGCGGCTGCTTCGGCCGATGGGGCGGGGGCTCGCGCGGCCCGCCGCCGCCGAGCCGCCGGGCCTCCCACGTGCCGCTCCTGCGGCAGCCTGTTGAGCTCAGCGGCCGAACGCAAAGTCGGCCGCTGCGGCGACTGCCCGCCCAAGTATGATGAGTCCGTCTTTGACAGCCTGCGCCAGTGGCGACTGGAAACTGCCCAGCAGGCTTCTGTCCCGGCCTTTGTCATCTTCACGGACGCCACCCTCGTGGCGATTGCGGAGGCGAATCCACAGGATCCCGCGGAATTGTCCAAGGTTTCCGGCGTGGGGCGGACCAAACTGGAGCGCTATGGCCAGCAAGTCCTCGACATTTTAACCGCGGGCGCTCCGCCCGCGTAACTTAGGGGTCTTGGGCGCACGTGCAGGCCGAGCTGGCCGGCGCTGGCGACGTCACCGGCTCCAAGCGCGTGGCCCCCGTCGCGAGGTCGAGCACCAGCTCATGGCCGAGCGTTGCGGGTGCGTTGATGCGGTCGACGACCATCAGGGCATGCGTCGCGGCGAGGGCCGAGATGCTCGCGGCCAGCGTGATTTCGCCCGGGTGCTCCGCGGGATCGCCGGCCGGCCGTGTACCCAACGCACAGGCCAAACAGGGCGTCGCCCCGGGGATGACTAGGGGGCCAAGAACGGCTTCCGCGTCGCCAAAGCGGATCGGCAATTGAGTTTGCGCGACGCTGACGTCCTCGTCGAAAGGCCACCTGGGAAAGGCCACCGTGAGGTCCGCTTCCGTCTCATCCGCCCCGGAAAACACCCGGGTGTGCGGGTGGCTCGTCTCGAATCGATGCAGGAGCGCCGCCTGCCGCGAACGGCCCAGATCACTAACCCGCAGGTAGCCAGCGGCCAAGTCGGCCGCAGATGTTGGGGTCGAGTCGTCGAAGAGGAGGGTGCCCACCCCGGCGGTTGCGAGGAGGTGGGCCACGTGCTGGCCGGCGCGGCCTAGGTGGGTCACGCGAACGACGGCGTCGCGGCGCCGCTGGACCGTGGGGCCGGCATGCACGCCATAGGCGAGCGACCAATCCGCCACATCGGCGGCCAGAACATCCGCCGCGACGCCCGGTAGTCGATAATCGCCGTCCGTCACCAACAGTGGGCCCATGAGCGCGTCGAGCTCAAGGCATCGATCGGTCTCCGGCAGCGGAGCACCGGTGGTCGGATATCCCACTTGCGTGTCAACGGCGGCCAGCCGGGCGATGTACTCGCGATCTGCGTCATCGATTCCGGTGAGCCAAAAGCCGCGATCTCCGCGGCCGAGGCACAGAGCATCTGGTGTGGGCGAGGTGAGACGCAGACCGGGATTGATGCGTCGGCGGGAGCCTGAGAACGCGAGGGGGCACGCGCCCGTCTCGACGGAGGGTGGCAGTGCTGTGACGTTGTTCATAGTGGCATCGTGCCACGCGGGGGCCTGGGGCTGCAGAGGTTATCCACAGGCCGTCGACGCCACGGCCCGCGTGCGCGCATTGATGGGGGAGAATTGAGGCATGGCCCAAAGGACAGTGCGTGAATACCAGCATCAGGACGGCACCACTGTGCGGATCGTGGTGTCGACCCGGCGAACTAAAACCGTCGGCGGAAAATGGGACGGTGACGCCGTGGTGATCACCGTCCCGGCGTGGATGGACCGGTCCGGCCAAGACCGCCACGCCCAGTCGCTCGTGACCAAGATGACGGCCCGTCGGCATCGCCAGCGGGCCCGGTCAGACAAAGATCTGCTGGAGCGAGCGCGGGCCCTCGACGAGCAGTACCTCGAGGGCCGTGCCCAGCCCGAAGCCGTTCGGTGGGTCACCAACCAAAACACGAGGTGGGCCTCAGCAACGCGCGGAGACCAGTCCATCCGGTTATCGCATCGGCTGCAGCGGATGCCGGACTGGGTTCAAGACTCCGTGTTGGTGCACGAACTCGCGCACCTCATTGCCACGGACGGCCACGGACCCATTTTTACCTCGTGGGCGAATCGCTATCCGCGGATGGCTGAGGCGGACGCATACCTCGAGGGCGTTGCGTTTGCGTGGCAGAACCCGCAGGATGCCTGAGGTTCAGGCCTTCGGGTCCTCCGGCGCTGAGCCGTCGGAATCGCCGGTGTCTGGTTCGTCAAAACCGCCAGAGAGCAGCTTGTCCAGAGCCTCGTCGATTTCACTGTCCGCGGCTTCCGCGAGGCGGCGGCGCTCTGTAAAGCCCGCTGGATCGTCCAGATCCTCCGAGGTCGGCATCAGGTCAGGGTGGGACCAGATGTCATCGCGGCCCGCAACGCCTCGTTCTTCGCGCATCGCGGCCCAGAACGCGGACGCGTCGCGGAGCCGGCGGGGGCGCAGTTCGAGGCCGACGAGCGAGGCAAAGGCCTGTTCGGCCGGGCCTCCGGTCGCGCGCCGGCGGCGCAGCATCTCGCGCAGGGCGCCGGCAGCTGGCAAGTTGGCCGACGCTTCTGCGACGACCTGATCGACCCATCCCTCGATGAGGGCGAGCGCCGTCTCGAGTTTTTCGAGAGCGCTGCGCTGAGCGTCTGAATGTTGCGGCGTGAAGAGTCCCTCGATGGCCTGGCTCTGGAATGACTCGGGGTTCATCGGATCGATATCCCGGAGGGACTCTTCGATCTTTGACATGTCGATATGGATGCCGCGTGCATACGATTCGATCGCGCTCACTACGTGGCCGCGCAGCCACGGTGCCCGCGCGAAGAGGCGAATATGAGCCGCTTCGCGCAGCACCATGAACAGTAGTACTTCTTGTTCTGGCGCCTCGAGATCTTCTCCGAAGGCGCTGACGTTGGCCGGGACTAATACGGGGCTGTTACCCGCCAGCGGAAGCCCGATGTCCGTGCCGCCGAAAACGTCCTTGGCGAGCCCGCCAACGGCCGTTCCCAATTGCATGCCGAACATGGCACCGCCGAGATTCTGGAACATTCCTTGGGCCCCGGCGAGCATTGACTTCATTTCCTCAGGCGCCTGGTCTGTCATGGCCCGGGTCATCGCCTCGGACATCGACTGGGCGACGTCGCTGGTGAGCACCTTCCACGTGTCCATCGTCTTGGTCACCCACTGGGCGCGCGAGATCGCGGTGAAGTCGGTTCCGGCCGAATCGAACGCGGTGGCCTGATCCAGCCACATCTCGGCCAGCCGTCCGGCATCGGCAACAGCCTGTTGGCGAGGGCCCGTCACGGTGGGATCATCACCGGCGGCGGCCTGGCGCGCGGAATCAATCGCGAGTGACCAGTTCACGGGGCCCGACTCGCCGCTGGCCATCGCGCCCATCAACTGCTGCATCTGGCGAAACATGTTCTGCATGGCCTGCGGGTTGTTCTGGAGGTCGCCGAGCTGTTTCTGGACATCCTCCGGTAAATCCTGCGGGTTCATGCCGCCCGGAAGGTTTCCGCCGAAGAGGTTGGAGAACATCTCAGCGAATGGATCCTTGCCGTTGTCGTCGTCGGATCCGTCCGGGCGATTGTTCTCGTGATTGTCAGCCATGATTCAACGGTACTCCGTTGCCGCCGCCGCGTCCCGGGCTGGGGCCACCGGTTCGCTGACGGCAAATCCGCGGCGTGGTGACGAAGGTGGCCGGCAGCCACAGCGGGAACGAGTAGCCTAGAGTTTCCGGCAGAGCCGGAGATTCCCCGACCGCCCACTGAGGACTTTGAGTGACCGACCACCAGAACCGGCAGCGCCGCACGCTGATTGGGGCGACCGCCGTCGTCGTGGCGTTGTCTTTAACCGCCATGGCCCTGCCCGTTCCCTATGTGGTGGAATCGCCGGGCCCCACCCTTAACACGGTGGGCGACGTTGACGGCGAGCCCGTCCTGTCCGTTAATGGCGCTGAGTCCTACCGGCCGGAATCTGGCCAGTTGGACCTCACCACGGTTTACGTCAGCGGGGGCGGCGACCGCACGCTGACCTTTTTCGATGCGCTCGGCGCCTGGGCGGATCCACACCGGGATGTCTTTCCCGCCGAGAGCGTTTACCCGCGCGGAGTGACGGGGGAGGAAATCTCCGAGCAGAACACGGCACAGATGGACCAGTCCCAGGAGACGTCCGTCGCGGCAGCCCTGACGTTCTTGGACATGGAGTACGACGCGACCATCCGTGTGGTCGGCTTTGCCACCGAAACCAACGCCGATGTCTTGGAGGAGGACGACGTCGTCACCGAGCTGGACGGGGAGCGTATGCGTACCGTGGGGCAGCTCCAAGATGGGCTTCAGGCCGAGGGCGAGCATCGGCTGACCGTGGTGCGCGGCGGGGAACCGGTCGAGGTACCGGTTGAAACGGAGACCGGAGAGGACGGGACCAGCCGGGTGGGGATCTACCTGCGTACTGATTTTGAGTTTCCCCTCGACGTCACCTTTGGGCTGGAAGACATCGGCGGCCCCAGCGCCGGGATGATGTTTTCGCTGGGCATCATTGATCTGCTCACGCCGGGGGATCTGACCGGCGGGAAGCACATTGCCGGCACGGGAGCGGTCACCGCCGAGGGCGAGATCGAACCCATCGGCGGCATCGCCCAGAAGCTCGTCGGCGCCAGCGACGCGGGGGCTGAGGTGTTTCTCGCGCCCCAGGACAACTGCGGCGACGTCGTCGGACGCATCCCGGACGGGATGACCGTTCTCAGCGTCAGCACCCTTGAGGACGCCTACGACGCCGTCTCGGCGGCGGCCGCGAACGAGGACTTGGCTGCCCTGTCCTCGTGCGGCTAGCGACGCCGTCGGTTCAGGCCCCGGCATGAGGTTCGCCACGTGAGGTGTGATCAGGCAGAATGGACTCTAACTACGTTCACTGCGGCACGGTGACTCGCATGTCGAATCGCACCTCGTGTCGCTTCCATAGCTACGCGCGAGGTTCGAATGACATTTGGCACTGACTTCCCGTTCGGCGGGCGTCCGCCCGGCGACGGCGACTCGAACGGTGGACGGGAGGAACCGCGGCAGCCGCAGCGTCGATCGCCCCTCGTGGCGACGATTGTTGTCCTCGGCATCCTGATTGCCGTTTTCGTTTTTATCTCCAACACCTACGCAGAGGTTCTCTGGTTCAACCAGCTGGGGTACTCCGAGGTGTTCTGGACTGAGCGCATCTCCCAAGTGGTCCTCTGGGTGGTCGCGTTCCTCGTGATGGGCTTCGCGGTCTGGGGCAGCCTCGCTCTGGCCTACCGCTCCCGGCCGATTTACGCCTCGGCCGCGCAGCAGCAAGACATCCTGAGTAAGTATCAGACGCAGCTGGAACCCATCCGCCGCCTCCTGATGATTGGCATTCCGGGCATCTTGGCCGCGTTCTCGGCCACAGCGATTGCTGGTCAGTGGGAGACCGTGCTGCTCTTCCTCAATCAGGAAGAGTTCGGGCAGGTCGACCCCGAGTTCGGCAAGGATTTGTCCTTCTTCCTTAACACGCTGCCGTTCTTGGGCCTTGTCGTCGGATTCCTGATCTCGGTGGTTCTCATCGCGGGTATTGCTGGCGTGTTGATGCACTACCTCTACGGGGGCATTCGCATCGAGGAACGCGGTGGTATCACCGTCTCGAAGGCCGCACGCATTCACATTTGCGTCACGGCAGCCCTCTTCGTGTTGCTGCAGGCTGGCAACTACTGGTTGGACCGCTACTCGACCTTGCTGAACCAGGATGGCCGCGTCGCCGGCGCCCTGTACACGGACGTCAATGCGGTCATCCCCACCAAGACGATCCTCGCGATCGCGGCCATCATCGTCGTGGTGCTCTTCATCCTCGGCGCCATCTTGGGACGCTGGAAGCTGCCGATTATCGGTACCGCCATGCTGATCGTGACCGCGTTGGTGGCCGGCGGCGTCTACCCGTTCGTGGTGCAGCAGTACCAGGTGCTGCCCTCGGAGAAGACGCGCGAGCAGCAGTACATCGCCCGCAACATCGAGATGACCCGCATGGCCTACGGGCTTGACGCCGTCGAGGCGGAGAACTACGACGCCACGACGGAGACGGCCAAGAACGCTCTGGCCAAGGACAGCGCGACGACGGCGAATATCCGCTTGCTGGATCCCAACCTGGTCTCCGACGCGTTCGCGCAGCTGCAGCAGTTCCGCCCGTACTACAGCTTTGCCGATACCCTCAACGTGGACCGCTACGAGATCGACGGCGAGGTTCAGGACACGGTGATCGCGGTGCGCGAGGTCAGCGTTGATCCCACTGACTCGTGGGTCAACCAGCACATCACCTACACACACGGCTACGGCGTCGTCGCCGCCTACGGGGCCAAGGTAGCCGCCGGCGGCCGCCCGGACTTCTCTCTCGGCGGTATCCCGACCCGAGGCGACTTGGCCAGCGATGATGACTACGAGCCGCGGATCTACTTCGGCGAGCAGTCCCCGGAATACTCCGTGGTGGGTGGCCCCGAGGGATGGGCGCCGCGCGAGCTCGACCGTCCGCAGGATGAATCCGGTGGCGAGGGCGACGCGAAGACGACGTTCTCCGGCGACGGCGGCCCGAGCGTCGGCAACCTGTTCAACCGGTTGGTGTACGCGCTGAAGTTCGGCTCGACCGACCTGCTGCTCTCGAGTGATGTCAATGAGGAATCACAGATCCTCTACGATCGCACCCCGAAGGAGCGCGTCCAGAAGGTGGCGCCGTACCTGACGGTTGATTCGAACGCATATCCCGCGATTGTCGACGGGCGCGTGAAGTGGATCGTTGACGCCTACACCACGAGCAACAATTTCCCGTACTCGCAGTCGCAACAGTTTGAGACTGCGGTGACGGATTCGCTGACTGGTGGCCAGCGCAACCTGACGACCTCGGGCGAGGTCAACTACATCCGCAACTCGGTCAAGGCGACCGTTGACGCCTACGACGGCTCGGTGGACCTCTACGCGTGGGAACCGGACGAGCCGCTGCTGAAGGCGTGGCAGAACGTCTTCGACCAGTCGATCAAGCCGTTGAGCGAGATGTCGGGCGAGCTGATGAGCCACGTCCGCTACCCCGAGGACATGTTCAAGATGCAGCGCCAACTCTTGGGCCTGTATCACGTCACGGACGCGGATGATTTCTACGAGTCGAACGATGCGTGGTCCGTCCCGAACGATCCGACGGTTGAGGGTGGCACGGTGGCCCAGCCGCCGTACTACCTCTCGCTGAAGATGCCGAGCCAGGAGAAGGAAACCTTCTCCCTGACCTCCACGTTCATCCCACGCGCCTCGGCGGGTGGCCAGCAGCGAAACGTGCTCTATGGCTTCCTGTCCGCCGAAGCCGACGCCGGCAATAAGGCGGGAGAAAAGGCCGAGGGCTACGGCACGCTGCGGCTGTTGGAGCTGCCACGCAGCACCGTCGTTCCGGGGCCGGGTCAGGCGCAGCAGAACTTCGACTCCAACACCGCCGTCTCGCAGGAGCTTAACCTGCTGCGTCAGGGCGCGTCGGAGGTCATCAACGGCAACCTGTTGTCGCTGCCCGTCGGTGGCGGTATTCTCCACGTCCAGCCCGTCTACGTCCGCTCCACGGGCGAGACCTCCTACCCGACGCTGCGGAAGGTCCTCGTGTCCTTCGGCGAGAAGGTGGGCTTCGCGGACACCTTGAACGAGGCGCTCGATCAGCTCTTCGAGGGATCCTCTGGTGCGCAGACGGGTGAGGACCCCGATGCCGCTCCGGACGAGACCGAGGACGGCGGATCGCAGGAGGGCTCGGTCGAGGAGCAGCTCCGTGCGGCACTGGATGCGGCGAACACCGCGATCCAGACCGGACAAGCGGCGCTGGCTGAGGGTGACTTTGCGGCCTACGGCGAGGCGCAGGAGGAACTCCAAGCGGCGCTCGAGGAGGCGATCGCGGCCGAGGCCGTGATCGCCGGCGAGGATCCGGTGGATACGCCTACCGACGCCGAGGCACCCACGGAGGGCGAGGCGACGGAGGAGCCGGCCGACTCAGGTACGTCCAACTAAGCGTCGCAGCTGCTCGCCCGCGCGGGGCACGATCCACCGTGGATCGTGCCCCGTCGCGTTGCGTGACGCACTTCATGGCCCGGGGGAGCCCCGTCGATTTGCTTCGGGCCGCGTGACATGGCAAAGTTAAATCTTGCGCCGCGGGGTGGAGCAGTTCGGTAGCTCGCCGGGCTCATAACCCGGAGGTCAGAGGTTCAAATCCTCTCCCCGCAACGAAAACAAGGCCCCGACCTGAGGAATCAGGTCGGGGCCTTGTGCATTGCCGCCGTCGCGCACGCTCGAGAGAACGCCGGTCACGTCAGTTCACAAGTGCCCCGACCTGCGGTAAGTTAATGCTCACTAACTTGAGTGTGACATGGACATCACGCCATGTGTCGCCGGGTCTCCGGCGGCCTCTCGGACGGCGCGCACCCTTGTATTCTGAGGTGGCGTTATTCGGCGAAAGGGAAACTTGTGAGCGCGACACCAACGAAGGCACGTCCGGGCGGAGTTTGGGCGAAGTTCGGCATAGCGGCGGGCATCGCCGTCGTCTTGCTGATCCTCCTCATGCTGGGCGCACGGTGGCTCATGACCCTCGATTCGGTGCAGCAATTCGTCCAGACGTATCCGGGCCACTCGACGCTCCCAGACGATGCGCCCGAAGGGTTGCCTGCCTGGCTTGGCTGGCAGCACTTCTTGAATATGTTCTTCCTTTTCCTCATCATCAAGACCGGCTGGCAGGTCAGAAATCAGCAGCGGCCGCCAGCGCACTGGACGCGGAATAACAAGGGCTTGATCAGGACCAAAGGCGCGCCACAGCGCATCAGCATTAATTTGTGGTTTCACCTTGTCCTTGATGCTTTGTGGGTCCTGAACGGTCTGGTTTTTATCGTGTTGATCTTTGCCACCGGGCATTGGGTCCGCATTGTGCCGACCAGCTGGGACGTTTTCCCCAACGCGCTGTCCGCTGGACTGCAGTACCTGGCGCTGGATTGGCCCGTCGAAGACGGCTGGGTCAACTACAACGGCCTGCAACTGCTCGCGTACTTCGTCACCGTCTTCATCGCCGCCCCCTTGGCGATCCTCACGGGGGTCCGGATGTCCGGGGCGTGGCCCAAAAAAGCAGGGATCAACAAGTTCTATCCCATCGAGCTGGCCCGGGCGGTCCATTTTCCCACGATGGTGTACTTCGTGATCTTCGTGATCACGCACGTGGCCCTCGTTCTCGCTACCGGTGCGCGCGCGAACCTGAACCACATGTATGCGGCGAGCAATGACGGCGGGTGGACTGGCGTGTGGTTCTTTATTGGGGCCGTGGTGTTGAGCGCGGCGGCGGTGGTCTTCACTCGCCCCGTGGTCATTGCTCCCTTGGCCAATCTGATGGGCCGCGTCAGTCGGTAGGCGCGGTTCATCCGCACGTCACCGTCCGTTGACCATGATTTGGTGATTCCGACGGGGAGCTGTAAAGTGGTATCTCGCGCCGCGGGGTGGAGCAGTTCGGTAGCTCGCCGGGCTCATAACCCGGAGGTCAGAGGTTCAAATCCTCTCCCCGCAACGAAAACAAGGCCCCGACCTGAGGAATCAGGTCGGGGCCTTGTGCGTTTTCAGGACGAGTGCGTCCTAGGCGCCGTGGTAGGTGGCGCCCTCCGATTCGGCGGAGGCCTGACCCAGCTCGGCCGGGGTCCGGCCCTGCTTGAGGGCCGCCAGCCGCGCCTCGACCTCGAGGTCCTCGCCCAAATCTTCGAGCTCCTCGAATTGCGCGTCGAGGCTGGAGGCCGCCAACTCGTTGGCACCGAGCACGCGGGCCTCCTCGCGGCGAATCTTTTCCTCGAAACGGGAGACCTCGGAACTCGGGTCCATGATGTTGACGCTCTTCAGCGCGTCGTGCACTTGGTTCTGGGCCTCGGCCGCCTTGGCACGCGCCACCAGCTCGTCGCGCTTGGCGACGAGCTGCTGACGCTTGGTCTTCATTTGCTCCAGCCCGCCCTTGAGCTTCTCGACGACCTGCTCCTGGGACGCGATCGTTGGCTCAACGCTGCGCACCTCGGACTCGGCGTGCATCTGTCGCTGGATGGCCACCTTCGCAAGATTGTCGTACTTCGCGGCCGCCGCGCCGTTGCCTGCAGAGCGCTCCTGATCGGCCTTCCGGGAGGCGGCCAAGGCCTTGTTGCCCCATTCGGTGGCCGTGCGGACGTCTTCCTCGCGGTCCTGCTGCATCAGCCGGAGATTGCCAATGGTTTGAGCGACGGCCGTCTCGGCCTCAGAAATGTTGTTCGTATAGTCGCGCAACATCTGATCCAACATTTTCTGCGGATCCTCAGCCTGATCGAGCAGAGCGTTGATGTTGGCCTTGGCCAGCTGAGTGATACGGCCGATGATGGACTGCTTTTCCATGGTCGCTACCTTTCGTGGTTGGTCTGATGAATCGTTGTTGAGTGAACTTAGAAGTTTCCGCCGCCGCCACCGAAGCCGCCGCCGCTGAAGCCGCCTCCGCCACCGGAGAAGCCGCCGAAGCCACCGCCGCCAAAGAGGTCGCCGCCGCCGTGATCGTTGTCCAAGATGGAATTGATAATGATTCCGCCCAAGATGGCGCCGCCGAGCCCGCCGCCAAAGCTGGAACCTCCGCGGCGACGCCGGTACCCGCCACCGAAAAGATCAGGCATGTCGTGGCCGAACCCGTCAACATCCTCTGTGGCAGCCTGTGAGGCCTGCTCGGCAAGGTGCAGTGCTTGGTTCGCATGATTCAGGGCCGTCGCGGGATCCTGCGTGGACAGGCGGACGGCCTCATCCACGTGGCGTTCGGCTTCCGCCAAGCGCGTGCGGGCGGTGGAGCGGACACCGCCGCGGCGGGCCTTGATGAAGTGCTCCGTGCTCTGGATCTTGATCTGGGCCGAATGCAGGGCCGATCGGAGCTGTTCGGCCGCGCGCCGTTGGCGGTCGTGCTCACCGTGCAGCTGCGCCATGGGTGCATCCAACTGCGCCCGTGCCTCCTCGACGTCGCGCAGTAAGGCCTCGGGGTTGGTCCGTGGCTCGGTGCGTTTGCGCTCGACGCTAGTCAGGACGTGTTCGACGGCGGCCGCGGGGCCAGCGAGTTCGGGGATCCGCGACGCCTGCATGGCAGCGTGCGCCGCAGCGACGTCTCGCCGAGCGTCGTCCACCGCCGCCTCGAGCTCTCTGGTGGTGGACTGGAACAGATCAGGCGCCTGCAGCACGTCATCAATCAATAGGCGGGCTTGGCTCAGCGCCTCCTCGGTCCGGCGCACGAGCATGGCCAAGCTGCCGGCCTCAGTGCCCTCGCCCTCGGCGAGACTGGCCGTGACGAATTCCAAGCGCTCTGAGGCTTGATCAATGTTGTCGCTCAGGTGGGCCAGCGCCGTGTCCGTGTAGCGGTTCCGCAACTCAGCCATGGTGTTTTCTGCCTGATCGAGTCGTTCCTCCAGTTGGGGTACCTCGAGGCGCAGCTGCTTGATGGAATCCGGGGCCTCGGTTTCCAAGCGACGCAGCGCGTCGAAGTCCGTGTGATGGGCCTCGAGAGTTTCGTTGACCGAATCACAGAGTCGAATGATTTGGCCGAGCCACTGACGCTGTTGCTGCTCCGAGTCCGGAATGTGGTCATCCAACTGCTGCTGGTATCCAAAGGACTCGCGCAAATGTCCCCGGGCCGTCGCGACGTCCTCTTGGAAGGTTGCGACGGCGGCTTCCCCGTATTGCAGACGGGCGAACTCGATCTCCTGCTCACTGGATTTGATGGCGTCATCGGCTGCCACGAGCAGGCTTCCCGCGCGTCGTCGCAATTCATCGAGGGACAGGGAAGCCAGCGGGTCGGGCGCGCTGTGCTGTGACGGAGTGGGGGAGGGAAACGCGCTCGTCGCTCCGGAGGGAACCTCCTGCTGGCGTGGTGCCTTCCGTCGCCGTTGCGCGACGACGACGGCTACTACGAGCGCTGCGCCGACCAAAATCACGACGAACCATCCGGAGTTCAAGCCTCCGTTCTCTGATTCGCCCTGTGGGGCGGAGGCGGCGCTGCCGGCCGTCGGATCGGCCAGGCCGTCGGCTGCAGCGATCGCCGCAGCCGCGACGTCCTCTCCGGTCAGCGGATTGCTCGACAACTCGGGAACCACGTGGCTGCTCCACACCGACTCGGCCCGGGCGGCGAGGTCGGTACCTTCGCGGGCCGCAAGCTGGCCTTGGCGCTCGGTCGCCGCGATCGCCAACAAGGCATCAGAGCTGCCAAAGTTTTTGGACTCTGCCACCTCTTGCGTCCAAGCCTCGCGGTCATCGGGATTCTCAAAGGCGTCGACGACGACGACGAAGAGGGTGATGCCCGCATCTTGGCGGAGGTCCGCCAGGGCCGTCTCCACTTCCTCGGCCTGACCGTCAAGGAGTCCGGTGGTGTCCACGATGTACTCGCCCGCTGGGATGTCCACCGGGTCGGCGGCTCGCGCCGGTGAGGCCATCACGGTGAAGAGGAGGACGACGGCGGCCCACGCGGCCACGGCGGCTGCCCACGGCACTCGAGCGGTTCTGGCAGATCCGGCTGGCCGGAGGAGCATGGGTCACCCTTCGTCAATGTGGTGCGTCTGGTGGAAATTCTAGGCGGGGAAGGGGCGGGGGACTAGGCTTGAACGCGGCAATGACACGGGATGCGCTCAGAGCGTAAGTATCCACGGGTGCGCTAACTCCTTCGGCTCGCTCACAGGAAACACATAGGGCAAGCTGGAACGGAACACAGGGCCCACCGTCATAGTTGATGGCAGAACAGACGGATGAAAGGACATCGAAGACGTCATGAGCCAGTACCCGAATGAGGAACCGCGCCGCGATCAGGGATCGACGGGCGGCGCCGAGCCGCATGGCTCGACGTCAGAAGGCGCTGAGCGTCCCGCGTCTGAAGAGACCGGCTCGGCCACCGAACCGCTCCCTGTGCACCCTCCGCGCTATGGCGGCTACGGGTCCCAGCAGTCCACGCCTGGCGGATCCGGCGCGCCCACCGCGCAGGCGCCGTCGTACACCGGGACGTACCAGTACGGGCAGACTGGTGACGGCCATTCGTTCTACGGGCCCTCCGTCCCGCCCCAGCGCAAGAAATCGCGTCGTTTCGGTGCTCCCACTCTCGTGCTCGGCATGGTGCTCGCGGCCGCGGTTGGCGCGGGTTCCGCGGTTGGTGCGGACTACCTCATGGGCCAGTCCTCACCCGCGGCAGTGACCAGTCAGAGCGGTGGGCAGCAGACGGTGATCAACAACCCGGAGAATGTCACCGCCGTCAGCGCGGCCGCGGCGAAGGCTTCGCCGAGTGTGGTGACCATTGAGGCCTCGACCAACAGTTCAGGCGGCTCCGGGTCCGGCATCATCTTGGACGACGAAGGCCATATTCTGACCAACACTCACGTGGTGACTCTGGGCGGAGAGACGGCGAATCCCAACCTTTCCGTGCGCACGGCGGACGGGCAGGTGCACCAGGCACAGATCGTCGGGACCGACCCGCTCTCTGATCTCGCGGTGATCAAAATCGAGGCCGAGGGGCTCACGCCGGCTGAGCTGGGCAGCTCTGCGGAGCTCAATGTGGGCGATACCGCCGTGGCGATTGGCGCTCCCTTGGGCCTGAGCGGAACGGTGACTGACGGCATCGTCTCCACGCTCAACCGGACTATTAGCATCCAGTCCTCCGCCGTGCCCGAGGCGCCGGCTGAGGGTGAGACGAATGAGGACAGCTCCGACCAGTTCAATTTCCAGTTCCCGGGGCAAGAGCAGCAGAGCTCGTCGGCCGGTTCCATCCACATCAATGTCATGCAAACCGACGCGGCGATCAACCATGGCAACTCCGGCGGCGCCCTCGTCGATGTCAACGGCCAGATCATCGGCGTCAACGTCGCCATTGCCTCCGGCGGCAGTGGAGCGACCAGCAGCGGTGATTCCGGAAGCATCGGCGTCGGGTTTGCCATCCCCATCGACTACGCGCAGAGGATTGCCCAGGATTTGATCGAGAACGGAGAGGCGAGCCACGGCCTGCTCGGAGTCTCCGTGACGGCCCAACCGGCCAGCACCTCGGGCTCATCGTCCTTTAGCGTGGGGGCCGTCGTCCGTGAGGTCGTTGACGGCTCCGCGGCCGCCGAAGCGGGCCTCACCGAAGGCGACGTCATCACCGGCGTCGATGACCGCCTCGTGGACGATAGCCTCTCGCTGACCGCCGTCGTGCGTGAGTACGCCGCCGGTGAGACGGCCACGGTGCACTATGTGCGCAACGGGCAAGAACGGACCGCGGACGTAACACTGGGTCAGATGGAAGGTAACTAGGGGTCATCGGTCTGAGACAAGTTATCGACCATTAACTTCTGCGGCGGGTTCGGGCTAGCATGGTGCCTGACCCCGCCGCAGCCGTCTGTGGCTGTCGGCGGCGATGTCCCCATAGCCACGGCTCGCGGATGAACCCACCGGGGAATCCGCGCGTCTTGAGTGAAAGGCAGCAATGAGCGACGCACCGGCGCAGCTAAAAGTCTTGGTCCTCGTCAAGCACGTACCAGACGCGCAGTTTGACCGACACCTCGCGGGGGAAAGCCCGCGATTGGACCGGCAGGAGTCCATTCTTTCGGAGCTGGATGAGTACGCCGTCGAGGCGGCCCTGCAGCTCATCGAGGCACACGGAGGCGCCAAGGCTGGGCACGAGGTCACGGTCCTGACCATGGGCCCGGATGCCGCGTCGAACGCGGTCAAGAAGTCGCTGCAGATGGGGGCCACCCAGGGGCTACACCTCAACGATGCGGCGCTGGCCGGGTCTGACGCCGCAGCGACCTCGCTGGCGCTGGCCGCCGCGATCCGGGCCACGGGGGATTACCACCTCATCTTGACCGGAATGTCCTCCACGGACGGCGAGACCTCATTGGTGCCCTCTCAGCTTGCTGAGCGCCTTGGCCTGCCGCAATTGACCTTGGTCTCCTCCCTGGAGGTGGACGGCGCAGAGGTACGGGCCCAGCGCGACGCCGATGGCCAGACGCAGCACCTGCGGGCTAGCCTGCCGGCTCTCGTCTCCGTGACGGACCAATTCGACGAGCCGCGCTACCCGAACTTCAAGGGCATCATGGGCGCCAAGAAGAAGAAAACGACGGCGCTAACGGTCGCCGACATCGGCCTCACGCCGGATCAGGTCGGCACCGCAGGCTCTCTCGCCGTGGCCGTGTCCGCGGAAGAGCGGCCAGCGAGGCAGGGCGGCACCGTCATCACCGATCAGGGCGACGCCGGCGTGAAGCTGGCCGATTTCCTCGCCGATCAGAAGCTCCTCTAAGAGACCAGGGAGAAGACCATGAGCACCACACTCGTCTATGTCGATGCCCGTTCGCTGTCTGCCGATGGATTGGGCAAGGCCGAACACGAACTGCTGACCGTTGCCGGTCAACGCGAGGGCGACGTCGTCGTCGCGCTGTCGGCCCCGCACGACGCCGCCGCGGATTTGGGCCGCTATGGTGCCACGACCGTGGTGGTCCCCTCCGCGGACACCGCCGCTGCACCGGCGGCCGGTCCGGCCGCTTTCGTCGCTGCTGTGGCGCGCGACGCCGCAGCAGATGTCGTCCTGCTCACCAACAGCCTCGAGTCGAAGGAAATTGCCGCACGGTTGGGCGTCAAGCTCACGGCCGGGGTGATCACTGACGTTGTGGCCGTCGAGGGCGATGTCTTCACCAAGTCCGTGTTGGCCGGGGCCTACACCACGCGTTCGACGACCGGGCCCCACCTCGCCATCGTCACGCTCAAGGCCAATAGCGTCGAGCCCGGTGCCACCGGGGAGCGGTCCGCCGAGGTGCGGACCCTCGAAGCGCCGGATCCGGGCCCCGCCGCGATCATCGAGCGTACCGAAGTGAAGCCGGCATCGGGCCGCCCCGGGCTGACGGACGCGCGCGTTGTCGTCTCCGGCGGCCGCGGGCTCGACGGGAATTTCGGCCCGATCGAAGACTTGGCGGACGCTCTCGGGGCAGCCGTGGGCGCGTCCCGCGCCGCAACCGACGCGGGGTGGATTGACCATTCCTACCAAGTGGGGCAGACGGGGCAGACGGTCTCCCCTCAGCTCTACATCGCCGCGGGCATCTCCGGCGCTGTTCAGCACAAGGCAGGCATGCAGACCGCGCAAACCATCGTCGCCATCAATAATGACCCGGATGCGCCGATCTTTGAGATCGCGGATCTCGGGATCGTCGGTGATCTGACCGAGGTGCTGCCGCAGGCCACCGAGGAGATTAAGAAGCGAAAGGGCTGAGGTGAGATCACCCGCACCGCCGGCGCCCGAGGAACTCCGGAGGGTGCTGTGCTTCGGCGCGCACCCCGACGATTTGGATTTTGGTGCCGCGGGTACCGTGGCGGCATGGCGCCGTGCCGGAGTTGACGTGCAGTACTGCCTCATGACGGACGGCGACGCCGGCGGATTCGACCCGGAGCACCGTGCCGAGATGGTTGCGCGGCGCCGTCAGGAGCAGCTCGACGCGGCGCGGCTATTAGGCGTCGAGCAGGTGCACTTCTTGGGCTTCAAGGACGGCTACCTCGAGCCGAGCCACGAGGTCATGGAGCGCGTGGTGGCGGTGATCCGGCAGGTGCGTCCCGACGTCGTGATGGCCATGCATCCGGAGCGCGACTGGACCCGCCTGCAGCGATCTCACCCCGATCATCTGGCCTGTGGTGAGGCCGTGACCCGCGCGGTCTATCCGGCCGTGGAAAACCCGTACGCCTATCCGCACCTAGCGGAGGCTGGACTCGAGGCGTTCAAGCTGCGCTGGTTGTGGCTCTACGCCGGTCCCGCTGAGCGGGAGAACCACTGGGTGGACGTGACCGAGCACCTCGATCTCAAGGTGCGCGCGTTGCGGCAGCACCTGACTCAGCACCCGGACGTGGGCCGCATGGAGGATTACGTCCGGACCCAGTTGGCGGCCAAAGGCGCCGCCGGGGGGCTCGCCGACGGTCGACTGGCGGAGGCCTTCCACGTGGTTGAGGTCAACGCGGCCGACACCATTGCGGGCTTCTAGCCCCGCGGGAGTTCGACCGAGAGGATGGGTTCGCTGGTCGGGACGTCCGAGTCCTCGCTGATCGGTTCCAGCGTGATGTCAACGCTGATGATGTCCGTTGCCCCGGTGAAGCCGACCGAACCGTCCGTCGTCTCGGGCTCGATGGCCTCAAGGGGGCTGTGGGAACCGGTGGAGGCGTCGACCACCCAGGCGCGGTAGGCCGTGCCGCCTTGTGGAGCGGGCAGGCCAGCGACTTCCAGCGCGCCCGCGTTGAGCTCGCTGGAGACGGAGACTTGCGCGGTACCGCCCTCATAGTCAACGGAGGTCGAGACGGCGTCGTCGGCGGAGGCCACCTCTGCCACGACGTCGCGGGGCATCAGGGTGACCACGGTCGCGACGGCGCCGATCACCAGCACGGCCACGGCGATGGCCACGAGAGCCAGCCGCTTCATGGGGGCCGGACGGCGGCGACGGCGTGAGGTCGACACTTCCTCGACAAGGTCGAGTCCGAGGTCCTCGTCGTGGTCATGGTCCTGACCCGCGTGGCGCCCGGGGTGTGTGGTCATGCTTCTGGTCCGTTCCGTCGACATTCACAGGCTAGCGTTATCATCCTGTGATCTTCCACTGTAGGGCAGAAAACTGTGAAGTTGCCCTAGGCGGCTTGTGCCGACGGTGTGTCTGGCCGGAAACCTGGCTGGATGATCCCTTAGCCGCGTGGGCCGGATCCGGCGAACCCGTGCTGGCGCCAGGCCTCGAAGAGGGCAATGGAGGCCGTGTTGGCCAAGTTCATTGAACGCCGTCCAGGGACCATGGGCAGCTTGACGCGGTCCGTGACCCGCGGATCCTGTTTGACGTCCTCCGGCAGGCCCACGGATTCAGGTCCGAACATCAAGACATCTCCGGGCTCATAGGAGATGTCCGTATAGGGGGTCTCTCCCTCGGCGGTAAAGGCAAACAGCCGAGCCGGAGCCAGCGCGGTCAGGGCCGCATCAAGGGTGGCATGGACGGTGACGTGCGCCAGATCGTGGTAGTCCAACCCCGCCCGCTTGAGCTTGGAATCCTCGAAATCGAAGCCGAGAGGTTCGACGAGGTGTAGCTCGGCACCGGTGACCGCGGCGAGGCGAATGGCGTTACCGGTATTGCCGGGAATTTCTGGGGTATAGAAGAGGATCCGAAACACGCCTGCTATCTTATCCGCCTCGGGACTCCGGAGGATGCCCGCGTCGCTGGCGCGGCTAGGCCATCGAGTCGAGCAGCCTCGCCAAAACCGACTGATTCACGGTGGCTGGGTCCGGTCCGGTGCCCAAGAAGAGCTTGAGCTCACGGACGAGGTTGGCGGCATTGACCACGTGTGCTGCGGCGGACGTGGACGAGGGCTCGGAACCGCGCGCGTAGTCAATCACGGGTTCGTGCAGACTGCCGCCGGGAGCGAGTAGGACCGTGAATCCGGTGACGTTGAGTTCGGGCATGAATTCGTTCTGGAACCCGCGCACGGCCGCTGCCGCACTCTGGTGCTTGGTTGGCCGCCCGTCGCGAAAGAGCCGAAGACCATCCCAGCGATACATCCCGGCGGGTACGAGCGCCGAGTCAATCAGCGCGAGGCGATGGCCGGCGAGCACGCCGTGCGCCACGACGTCCCGTTCCCCCGGAACCCGTAGCCCATTGATGAGGCGTGCCGCGGGCAAGACGGAGAGCACTTGACGCTGCACGAGAGCGATGGTGTCGGATTCGCGGTCGAGACGGGCGGCCGAGGAAAACAACCCGCGCCGGCGTGGCGCCCCATGAACGCGTTGTTGGGCCACGCTGCTGGCCAGCGGCGCAGCCGGATCGTCCAGCGGCGGAACAAAGACGACGGGCCCAGCCGCCGGGTGGGGGGCTCCTGCGGACGGTGCCGAGGGTTGGGGGCGGCCCGGAGCCGGCCGCGCTCGCGCGGAGCGGCTTCCCTCTGCCGCGGTTCGACCGGCCGTCGTGGCGTCGTCGTAGGCGCGGCGCGCCTCGGCATCCGCGAGCGTTTCGTAGGCGAGCGAGACCAGCCGGAACTCATCCGCAGTGCCGCCGTGGTCCGGGTGCGTTTTTCTCGCCGCGCGGCGGTAGGCCGACTTGATCTCCTCCGCGGTGGCGGTGCGTGAGACGCCAAGAACGTCATAGTGCGTGCGCTGCGCGGCCACGGCCCCCTCCTTGGCTGGGAATCATCTTGGGATAGTTTTGCATACGTGAATCAGGCAGACACCGCCGAGCAGCGAGGATCCGCGCTGGGAGAACACGTGCTGTTGGTGGTGAATCCACGAGGTCGGGCACGAGCCCGCGGCGCGCTCGACGCCGCCCGGCTCGCCTTGAGGCGGGCGGGGTATCGGCCCGAGCTCATGTTCGCCTCGAGGGTGCGGGCCGCGACCGGTGCCCTCACTGCGCGCCTGAACGAGCCGGGCCTGGCTGCCGTGGTAGCTGTGGGCGGTGACGGCACGGTTCACCACGTCGTGAACGCGCTGATGGTCTCCGGACGCGACGTGCCGCTCGGGCTGCTTCCGGTGGGCACGGGGAACGATTTTGCGCGCGTCATGGGATTGAGCGCGGCTCGGCCAGCCGAAGCCGTCGCACGGCTCGTCGGCGCCCTCCCTGATGTCTGCTCGACGAAGACGATGCCTCGGCGCCCCGGCCGCCGCGTCGACGTCGGCCGCGTCGACTCAGCCGCCGGGCCGTCGTACTTCGTCGGCGTCTTCTCAGCGGGATTCGACGCCGTCGTGAACCGGCGCGCGGACCGCCTGCGCTGGGTGCCGGCGGGCCAGCGTTACAACGTGGCCGTCCTCGTCGAACTCGTTCGCTTTGTGCCCCGGCGGTACCGCATGACGCTCGACGGGCGCCCGTCCCGGCCCCGTCGTTACCTGCTCGCCGCGTGTGCCAACGGTCAATACATCGGTTCCGGCATGCGCATCGCTCCGCAGGCTGACGTGGCCGATGGACGTTTTGACGTCCTCACGGTGGACCAGCTGGCTGCCCATCGTTGGGGGATGGTGGCCCGGTTCCTTACCGTGTTTCCGCGCGTCTTCGCCGGGACGCACCTCACGGTTCCGGGAGTCAGGATCCAGCGGGCGCGCACCGTCCGCCTTGAATTGGCTTCGGGAGCCCCGATCCTGGCTCACGCGGACGGCGAGCCCGTGGCAGCGTTGCCGGCGACGGTCACCGTGGTGCCACAGGCGTTACGCCTGCTGCTGTAGTCGGATTCGTCGGCAGCTCACGGGCGGGGTAGCGCGCCCTCGTGCGAGGCGCGCCGATACTCGAGCAGCAGTTCGTCACCGTCGACCAACACCTGGTGCAGAGCCAGCCGTCGCAGACTGGAATCCCGTGAGGTGGCAATGCGGGAGGCCTGCCCGCCGGTGAGCCAAGGGGCCAAGGTGAGGCAGAATGAATCCACTGCGTCGGCGTCGATGAACGTCCCGAGCACGTGGGGGCCTCCTTCGGCGTGGATCCGCTGCCAAGAGCGGTCCGCGCACGCGGCCAAGATGCCGGCGGGCGTGATCGTCTCGCCCACGGCCACGATGTCGGCTTGCTCGGCCAGACGTTCAGCCCGCTCCGAGGAGGCCGCAGCCGTCGTCGTCAGAAGGACGGGACGGACCGGTGCGTGCACGAAGAAGTCCGAGTCCGCCTCGATCTGGAGCTCACCCGAGATCACGGCGATCCCCGGGTGCGCGGGCAGCCCCCGATCGGCTCGCCACTGACGAGCCGCGGCGTCGACTAAGTCTCCCTCGTAGCCCTCAGCCCGAAGAGTCCCGGCCCCGATGAGCACCACATCGGCGTGCCAGCGCAGCAACGCAAAGAGGCGGCTGTCCGCCTCGCCTCCAAGGGCGGCCGAGACCCCGTCCACCGTGGCCGCCCCATCGAGGGAGGAGACGAAGTTGAAACGAACGAAGGGACCGCTCGGGGGAGCATAGGCGGCGAGGAGGTCGGCATCGGTCAGTGCGTGTTGGTTAGGCATCCGTGGTGTCCCTTGGCTGGTGGGCGGGTTCGTTGATCTCGCCCATGTTGTGTTTCAAATACGCCGGCTCGCGCCACCCCTGGGCGGCCTCAATGAGCCGCATGGCGTGGACCGAATCGGTCACGCTGTGCATGCGCACAATCCGGGCGCCACCCAGCGCGCACATAGTCGCCGCCGCGAGTGAGCCGGACGTGCGGTCCGGTTTCGGCAGATCGAGCGTCTCGCCAATGAAATCCTTATTGGATACGGCAGCTAGCGCTGGGTAGCCGAGCTCAGCGATTTCACTGAAACGGCGCGTGATCTCGAGAGTATGAAGGGTGTTCTTGTTGAGGTCGTGTCCCGGGTCAATGATGATCTTCTCGGGCGCGATGCCCGCGTGCAGCGCTACGTCGATGCGTTGCCGGAGAAAGTCCACGATCTCCGTGACGACGTCGGAATAGGCCGGGCGCGCGTACACCGTCCGGGGCTTGGCCAGCGAATGGGTCAAGACCAGATGCACTCCCGCGTCCGCGACGACGCGGGCGAGCTCCGGGTAGGCGAGACCCGTGGTGTCATTGATGACATCGGCTCCGGCTTCGATGGCTCGTTCGGCCACCGCCGGCAGGAAAGTATCCGCCGAGATGATGGTCGGCGACGCCGACCGGACCTGCTGGATCACCGGAACGATCCGGTCCGCTTCCTCGTGCGCGTCGAGTGGGGGGCCGGGGGCGAACGGGACGCCGCCGATGTCCACCCAATCGGCGCCGTCGTCCACGGCCGTCAGCGCCGCGGCGACGGCGGAGTCCAGCGCAAACGTGCGGCCGGCATCGTAGAAGCTATCCGGCGTGCGGTTCACGATGGCCATTACGGCAATCCGCCGCGAGAAGTCGAGCTCGACGTGCCCGAAGTGGTGCAAGGGGTGAAGCAATGGCGGTTCGAACACGGCGGCGACTCCTTGGGTTGACCACCCCATTCTTATCAGGAGAGCACCTAGTCTGGAGGTATGACGATGAACTTCGCCGGAGCGCATGCCGCCGCGTGGGTGGCCGCGGCCGCTCAACAGGCTCGGCCCACCCCTACGCCGGAAGCCCAGCTTCCCGCCGCCTTCGAGTCGTACGCGCGCCTGTTTCACCCGGCCGTGGACTTTGACGGCCAGCCGGTGCGCTGGGCGGAGATTGCCCGTACGCGCGGAGCCACGTTCCACGCGGGGGCACAATTTGATGCGCTCGCCGGCATCGACGAGAACGGGTTTGCGCTCGCCGATGACGCCTGGGAAGGAGACCCTCCCCGCGCGGATGGGCTCCCCTTGAGTGACCTGTCCGCGCTGACCGACGTGCTGGAGGAGCAGACGGAATCGGCGGAGCTCTACTTCGCCTTGTGGACGGGATATGCCTTCGCCGGCGGAGAGAACGACGGCGCCCGGATGATCCTGAGCCCGGCCGAGCGGGCCGACGTCTTGACCTTGGGCGAGGGCGGATACCAGCAGTATTGGGTGTTCTCGGGCACATTCGCCGACCTGCGCAACCCGGTGTGGGCGGAGTCGGAGCGGACCGCCGAACGGCGCGCGCCGGATTTGGTGTGGCCGGCCGACCGCAGCTGGTTTGTCTCGACCGAATTATTCGAGGATTCCACGATTCTCGGCGGCAGTGCCGAGCTAATCGCGGCGGTCGTCGCGGCGAGCGCTGGGGAGCGGGGCGCCGTCGAGGCCCTTCGGCTCGAGGCAGGGACTCGACTAGATCGCGATGAGGTCAATCCACGGGACGCCCACACCGCGGGAGGCGAAGCCGCTGAGTGAGTGGCCGGGCTCGGCGCTACACTTGAAGCGCCCCTGAACCAGCCTGTATGAGGTGCCTGCAACCCCGTGACTGCCACCGAGCCCGTCTACTTAGACCACGCTGCCACCACGCCGATGTCGCGCGTGGCCTTGGCCGCGATGACGGAGCAGCTGGAGCGCACCGGCAATCCCTCCTCGTTGCACGGGGCGGGGCGCCGAGCACACCGAGTGGTGGAAAACGCTCGCGAAGACCTCGCGGCGGCCGTGGGGTGTCATCCCACGGAGGTCATTTTCACGTCGGGAGGAACTGAGGCCGACAACCTCGCGCTCAAAGGCCTCTATTGGGCGCGCACCGCGGCTGAGCCGCAGCGCAACGTCATCTACGTCTCCTCCATCGAGCATCACGCCGTGACGGACACCGCGGAGTGGTTGCAATCACATGAGGGTGCACAGGTGCGGTGGATCCCCGTTAATGCGCTCGGTCAGGTCGACTGTGCGTGGCTGGAAGCCGAGCTCGCGGCCGCGCCGGAGCGGGTCGCCTGCATTGCGGTGATGTGGGCCAACAATGAAGTCGGTACCGTGCAGCCGGTGGCTCGCATCGCCGAGCTCGCCGCGCGCTATGACATTCCCGTGCACACCGACGCCGTACAGGCGGTGACCGCTGTGGACGTCGATTTCGCTGCCTCTGGTGTGGCCACGCTCGCCGTGAGTGGCCACAAAATCGGTGGTCCGGTGGGTATTGGCGCCTTGCTGGTCCGGCGCGATGTCAGCCTGACGGCCGTGATCCACGGTGGCGGTCACGAGCGGTCCATGCGCTCGGGAACGCTCAACGCCGCCGCGGCGGCCGGATTCGCCGCGGCCGCGCGCGACGGCGTCGCTCGCCTTGCCGACGAGTCCGCCCGCTTGGCGGGGCTGCGGGACCGGCTGATCGCCGGCGTGCGGGCCGCCGCGCCCGATGCGCGGCTCTCCGGCCCGGAGGACGCGGGCCACAGCGGGGAGCGGCTGCCGGCCAACGCGCATTTCACCTTTCCGGGGTGTGAAGGTGATTCGCTGCTGTTCGTCTTGGACATGCTGGGTGTGCAATCCTCGACGGGCAGCGCGTGCACAGCGGGCGTTCCGCGGCCGAGCCACGTGTTGCTCGCCATGGGGTACAGCGAGGACCAGGCCCGCGGGGCGCAGCGGTTCAGCCTGGGGCATACAACGACGCCGCAAGACGTTGACACCCTCGTGGACGCCATCGCGGAAGCCTACGCGCGGGCTAAAAAGGCCGGGATGGCCAGCACGGAAAGCAGTATTCGAACAGCAGGAACGGGATTCTCATCATGAAGGTCTTGGCAGCGATGAGCGGCGGAGTGGACTCCGCCGTGGCCGCGGCACGCGCCGTCGACGCAGGGCACGACGTCGTGGGGGTGCACTTGGCGCTGTCCCGCATGCCCGGGACGCTGCGGACGGGCAGTCGGGGCTGCTGCACGATTGAGGACTCGAACGACGCGTGGCGCGCGGCCGATCAACTCGGCATTCCCTACTATGTCTGGGACTTTTCCGAACGGTTCAAGGAAGACGTGGTCGACGACTTCATCGCCGAGTACGCAGCCGGGCGCACGCCCAACCCGTGTATGCGGTGCAACGAGCGAATCAAGTTCGCGGCGCTACTGGAGAAGGCGTTGGCGCTGGGGTTCGACGCCGTGTGCACGGGGCACTACGCCAAGGTCATTGAACATCCCGATGGTTCGCGCGAGCTCCATCGGGCCGCGGACTGGGCCAAGGATCAGTCTTACGTTCTGGGCGTGCTCACGCACGAGCAGCTGAAGCACTCACTGTTCCCACTGGCGGATACCCCCTCCAAGGCCGAAGTGCGGGCGGAGGCGCAGGCCCGCGGATTCACCGTGGCCAATAAGCCCGACAGTCACGACATCTGCTTCATTCCCGACGGCGACACCCGCGGCTGGCTCGAGGAGCGCATCGAGATGAGCGAGGGCGAGATCGTGGACCACGAGGGCCAGTCTCTGGGGACGCATCCCGGCGCCAACGCGTTCACGGTAGGTCAGCGCCGCGGCCTGAAGATTGGCCGTCCGGCCGCCGATGGCAAGCCGCGGTTCGTCCTCGAGGTCCGGCCGAAGGAAAACAAGGTGGTCGTCGGTCCCCAGGACCTCCTCGAGGTGGACCGTCTGCGGGGGATCAAGATCAGTTGGGCGGGCCTGCCAATCAAGGAGGCGGAGACGGGGGAGCGCTTCAACTGCATGGTGCAAGTCCGCGCCCACGCGGATCCCGTGCCCGCCACCGCCGTCCTGACGCAGGACGTGGAGGACGACGACGTCGCCACCGAGTTGGTCGTTGACCTGGAGGGGCCGCTTAAGGGCGTGGCGCCGGGTCAGACGATGGTGCTCTATCAGGGCACGCGAGTGCTCGGTCAAGCGACCATCAACTCAGCGCGCAGCCTCAAGTGGGATCCGGCTGCCGTGTCCTAGGAGGCTACGGAGCCGATGACCCGGGGCGGCTCGGTTCATCCACGACGCCGGTGAGGCGCGTGCCGACCCCTGGATACTCGCAGCGCACGTGCAACGGAGCAACGGCGGGGAGCAGTCGGTCGCCGTGGTCCGCGCAATACAAGTAGTCGAAGTCAGGCCACCACTTTTTGGGCCTGACGGCCTCGGTGAAACCGCAGACCGTGCAGGTCAGGTGCAGCCACACGGGACGTTTTCCCGTCCGATTGGCCTGCGATTGGGCAAGCCACGCCGGAGGGTTGGCCCGCAGGTCGTCGACGTCGGCCTCCTGCATCCGGGCGGGGAGACCGTGGCGCTTGGCCATCTCGAGGGGGATATCTAGGGCGATGGCGGCATCTCGGCGGGTCAACATAGGCTGCCAGCATATGCGCGCAACACTGTGGAACCGAACCGGGCGTGGAGTGGAGGCCCACCTAGACTGGTGGGTATGAGCGACACGCAGCCGACGCCGAACGCCCAGCGCCACAGCGGCGACTACGACCCGCACGCCAGTTCGCTGCGGGGCGAGGTCGATCCCGGCGTGATGGAGGAACTGCTCGCGGTCCGTGGCAGCATCGACAATATTGATGCAACCCTCGTGTATTTGTTAGCCGAGCGATTCAAGGCCACCCAGCGGGTGGGGCACCTTAAAGCGGAGCATGCCCTTCCTCCGGGAGACCCGGGCCGGGAAGCGGCACAGATTGCTCGCCTCCGGCGGCTGGCCGAGGATGCACAGCTAGACCCTGCCTTTGCGGAGAAGTTTCTGAATTTCATCATTTCCGAGGTCATCCGGCACCACCAAGCCATCTCCGCCTCGCGGGCCGGCGATGGCGCGGATCCGTTAACCTGATCGGCATGCCTGATCATTCTTCGGCCCCCACACGCGAGTCAACACTGTCGGCATCCGTTCGCGTGAGCGCTCATGGCGACATGCCCGGAACGGATCCCGTGGAGGCGACGCGCGTGATCCGCGGCGAGCTGGGGGCGCCGCATGTGCCGCACCTCGTCGAACTGCCCGCCCGGGGAGTCGGTGCCGACCCCGTGGGGCGCACCGTCGCGGTCCTGTCCGAACTCTCCGCGGACGTGCGAACCTATGGCTGGCAGTTGGTCGATGCGCCGGGCCACGAGGGTCGCCGCGCCGAATCGCTGCTGCGCGGAGATATCAACGTTCTCGCCGATGCACTGGGCGCTGAGGACGCACCCACCCGCGAGCTCAAAACACGCTTGCGCGGCCCGCTCTCGCTAGCGCGAGACCTCTTTCTGCGCACGGGCGAGCGTGCCTTGTCAGATCACGGTGCCCGGCGGGATGTGGCGGAGTCGCTGGCGGCCGGGCTGACAGACCACCTCGGGGCCCTGCGCGGGGCCGGTGCCACGCGGGTTACAGTGCATCTCGATGAGCCGGGCCTGACGGACATCCTGGAGGGTGCGGTACCTACCGCCAGCGGCTACCGCACCCTGCGGTCCATCGGCCGGCAGGAAATGTTGCGGGCGTGGCGGACCGTGATCCAGGCCGCGCGGGAGGCGGGAGCGGACGACGTCGTATTGTCCACGGACGCCGCCCCGCGCTCACTGGCCGCCGTGGCAGAGGCCATGACCGGGGCTGAGTGCACGGGAATTGCTCTGCCCATCAGCCCGTTGGATATGCCCGCGTGGGAGCAATTGGCCGAACTGGTTGAAGGCGGTACCTCGCTCTGGCTGGGGCTGATTGATCCGCGGCGTGAGCCGCCCGGAGTCCTCCGGTGCGTGGAGGCGGTGCGCGGCCCGTGGCGGAGCGTGGGACTGACCGACGCGTCCCTCGGGCGCCTGAGACTCCTGCCAACGGATGGGTTCGACGACGTTGCACCGCACCACGTCCGGGCGGTCCTGACCCGATTGCAGCAGACGGCGGAGGCGCTCAATCAGATCATGGCGGACGCCTAGCGCGCCGCGAGATGCTGCTGGGCGCGCGAGGCGCTAGGCTGAGGAGCAGGTGTACGCGGTGGCAGCCGTGTCTGTGGGGAGCGACGAAGGGAAGCCATGAAGGCCCGAATTTTGGTGGTTGACGATGACGACGCGCTGGCTGAGATGATCGGCATCGTCCTCCGCAACGACGACTTCGAGCCCGTGTTTTGCAACGACGGCGCGAAGGCGCTCGATACCTTTCATGAGGTCCAGCCTGACCTCGTGCTCCTCGACCTCATGCTCCCCGGCATCGATGGGATCGAAGTGTGCCGGCAAGTCCGCGCCGAGAGTGACGTGCCGATTGTCATGCTCACCGCCAAGTCGGACACGGCCGACGTCGTCCGTGGGTTGGAATCCGGGGCCGATGACTACGTGCCCAAGCCGTTCAAGCCGGCGGAATTGATCGCGCGAGTCAAGGCGCGGCTGCGGCCAGGGGAGAAGCACGACCCGGAGACGTTGCGAATCGGTGATATTTCCGTGGACGTGGCCGGACACACGGTCACCCGCGCCGGAGAGCCCATCTCCCTCACGCCGCTCGAATTCGAACTCTTGGTGGCGTTGGCACGCAAGCCCTGGCAGGTCTTCAGCCGCGAGCAGTTGTTGGAACAGGTGTGGGGATATCGCCATGCGGCGGATACGCGTCTGGTCAACGTGCACGTCCAGCGCCTGCGTTCAAAGATTGAGCGGGACCCGGAAAAGCCGGAAGTCATCATGACCGTACGCGGCGTCGGATACAAGGCGGGGACCAACTGACCCAGATGTTCCGGCCCATCGTCCGATGGGGCAGACGGCTCCTCGTGCGCCCGCGCATCGTGTGGCGTCTAGCCGGTCTGCTGTGGCGGAGATCGCTGCAGCTGCGTGTGGTGACGATGACGCTGTCATTGTCCGTCCTCGCGCTCGGGGCCACGGGACTGTTCTTGTCCCACCAGATTGCCTCCGGACTTTTTGACGACCGCTTCCGGCAGGTCGAATCGGAGGCCGTCAGTGGCCTCAACTACGTCAAGGCCACGTTCGAATCTCTGCAGGCAAGCGACTCCGATCAGGTCAAGACCGATGTGATGGATACCCTGCAGCAAGCCGAGGGCGACGGCGTGAACGTCCAACGTTCTTTCGTGCTCTCCCCGCTCCCGGGTGACACGGACTTGTATGTGCCTGCGACCACCAGCCCGGGCCTGACCACCAGTGTGGTCCCAGTGGACCTCGAACGCGTGGTCAGCGAGCAGTCCGGGGTCTACTGGGAGTCCATGTCCTTTACCAAGGACAACGTCGACGTCGCCGGCCTGGCCTTCGGCACCCGCGTCTCCCTGCCGCCGGGCCGTGACTACGGGCTCTACCTCATCTACGACTTGTCCAGTGTGGAGGAGACCCTCGGCTTCTTCCACCGCACCGTGGCGCTGGCCGGCGGATTGCTCCTGATCGTCATCGGCATCATCGCGTGGTACACGACGCGGCTCGTCGTCCGGCCGGTCTCCACCGCGGCCAACGCCTCCGAACGATTGGCCTCCGGGCATTTGGAAGAGCGCATGGAAGTGGCCGGCGAAGACGAACTGGCCCGCCTGGGCGAGTCGTTCAACCACATGGCGGGCAACTTGCAGGACCAGATTGTTCAGCTGGCCACGCTGTCCCAGATGCAGCAGCGGTTCGTCTCCGACGTCTCCCACGAGCTGCGCACACCGTTGACCACCGTGGCGATGGCGGCTGAGGTACTGCACGACGCGCGCAAGGACTTTGACCCGGTGAACCAACGGTCGGCCGAGTTGTTGTACAACGAGGTGGGGCGCTTTCAGAACCTGCTCAACGATTTGCTCGAAATCTCCCGGTTCGATGCGGGCGCGGCCGTACTGGATACGGACGAATTCGACCTCATGCCCGTCGTCAAGCGCGTCATCCAGACCGCCGAGCCGCACGCTCAGCAGGCGGGAGCGGAACTCCACGTGCACCACAACGGCCCCTGCCTCGTTGAAATGGATCCCCGGCGCATCGAGCGCGTCGTGCGCAACTTGGTCATGAACGCCATCGAGCATTCAGAGGGCCGGCGCATTGATCTGTACGTGGCGAGCAACGAATCGGCTGTGGCCTTGGCCGTTCGGGACCACGGGCTCGGCATGTCGGCGGAGCAGGCCGAGCGAGTCTTTGACCGCTTTTGGCGCGCAGACCCTGCGCGTGCGCGCACCACGGGCGGCAGCGGCTTGGGCTTGTCCATCGCCACCGAGGACACGCGATTGCACGGGGGCCGGCTCGATGCGTGGGGCCAGCCGGGTGAGGGCGCCTGCTTCCGCTTGACGTTGCCCAAGCGAGTGGGTGGTTCCATCGCCGTCGTGCCCTTGGCGTTGCCGCCCGTCGAACCGTCACCCCGCGAACTCGAAGCCGGCCACGGAACGGCGCCGGAGCAGGGAAGGAGCACCTCGTGACGAGTTCTGTACGCCGATGGCGCCCGCTGCTGGCCCTTGTCGCGGCTCTGGCGCTCCTGCTGACTGGATGTGGGACGATCCCCGTTTCCGGCCCGGTGGGGACCAGCGCACCGGATAACTCGCGTCCCGACGAGATCGACTACGCGTTTTCGCCCCCTGGCCCGGAGCAGGACGCTGAGCCGGAGGACATCATCTCCGGCTTCATCACGGCGGGGCTTGGTCCCGCGGATGATTACAGCACGGCGCGGTCCTTCCTCGGCCCGCAGCTGTCGAGGAGCTGGCAGCCGGGCTCGCGGACGCTGATCTATGAGGACCAGCCCAACATTGCGGCGAACACCGGCGAAGGCGCCTTTGGCGTCGAGGTCGCTGTGGTGGCGGAGATCGACAACTTCGGCCGCATGACACGCTACGAACGCCCGCGGATCGAGACGTTGGACATGGTGCTGCGTCAGGTCGATGGGCAGTGGCGAATCGCCGAGTCGCCGGACGGTACCCTGCTCGAGCGGAGCAGCTTTGAGGCCGTCTTCTCGGCGTACCCGCTGTACTTTTATGACCCGACCTACCGCTATGCCGTGCCGGATTACCGGTGGTTCGCCGCTCGGCAGTCCCTCGCCGCGGCGCTGGTCTCCGCCCTGCTCGACGGGCCGTCGTCGTACTTGGAGAACGCCGCCGTGAGCGCGTTTCCGTCGGACAGCGCCTTGGCACGCAATTCGGTGCCTGTCTCGGCGGGCACTGCGGAGGTCGATTTCGCGGAGAACCTCTTTGAGGGCGTTCCCGACTTGCAGCGTCAGCGGATGGAACAGCAACTGCAGATCACGCTCCAAGGGGTGACGGACATCGGCAGCGTGGTGATGACGGTGAACCAGGCGCCCGTCGTCGTCGGTACCGACGCGAGCGAATTCCGCACCGTCGAGACCCAGCCGTCGGTGGCCGACACGCAGATCGCCGTCTCGGATGGTCAGTTGGTGTTTTACCAAGGAGACGGCGTGTTGACGATTGGCAACATGCAGGACATCAGCGAGTACGGGCCGCAGGATCCGGCGATGTCTCCGGCGGGGCAGGAGTACGGGAATCAGTACTCGTTCCTCGACAGCAGCCGCACCCAGATGGTCATGGTGGTCAATGGCGAGGCCCAGGTGGTCGTGACCGGCGAGGAACTGATTCGGCCGAGCATCGACGTCCACGGGTGGCACTGGATGGTTGACTCGGCCACCGGACAGGTCAACGTCGTGCGCACCCCGCCGGAAGGGACCGTGCAAGACCATCAGCGTCGGACGATCGCTGCGGACTGGTTGGGGGACCGGACGGTCACCTCGTTCAAGGTTTCACTCGACGGCACGCGCGCCGTCGTCGTCACCCAGCAGGGCAGCGAATCGGAGGTCTTCATCGTGGGCCTCGTGCGGGATTCAACGGGTGTCCCGCGTGGGTTCACGGAGCCCATCGAATTGGAAACGACCGTCGAGGCCACGCGGGCCGTGTGGGATTCGGAGAACGCGGTGATCGTTTACGCGCCCGCGGCGGATGCCTCGGTGAGTCCGGAACGGATTGGGCTGGACGGAACACGTGAACAGTTCACGCCGCTGCTGGGCATGACCAACCTCTCCAGCGCTCCAGGAGACCAGATCATCATGTACGGCCAGACACCGGAGGGCGTCTACTCCCGCGTCTCCAGCGTGTGGAAAAAGCAGGAGGGCACGGCCAGCGATTTGGCCTACCCGGGGTAACGCACTCGCCGTCCACACGGGGGGCGAGGACCCTGTTCGTCCACCACGTCGTGTTCTGGACACTCACCGTTCGGCCTCCACTGGCATCGTGGTCCCCGGATCAGGAGGGCCAGCATGGGGTACGGGATACGACGGCGGTCTGCTGGGTGGGCTGTGCGGTTCGACGCAGCGCTTACCTCGCCCGCAGTGGCGCTGATCGCGGGGTGGGCCCGCGAATTTATGGGCCTCCTGCTGCCCACTGACTGCGTCCACTGCGGCGCAGCCGATGCGGTCCTTTGCGGTCCTTGCCGTTCACGTGTGCGTCGGGCGACGGTCTTGCCGGAGCGAGTTGAAGCGGCGGCAGAATCTCTGCCCCTGGATGAGTTTTTTGCGCCGCTGCCCGTCGTTGCAGCAGGACAGTACGGCCAAGAGCTGAGTTCATGCCTGTTGGCGTTCAAAGATCGCGGACGGCTGGGGCTTCGGAACGTTCTGGCTCCGGCACTGGCTCGGTCAATTCACCGGCTGACCGCGGAATTGAGCGTGCAACTGTCATGGCACGGTGTCGGCGATCACGGGCCGCGGCGGACGCTGTATCTGGTTCCGGTTCCCGGCCGCCTCTCGGCACGCTTGCGCCGCGGATACTTCCCCGTCGGAGTGCTCTTGGCCTCGCTAGAACATCGGGGACTACTGCCCGCCTCGTGCCGCGTCGCCTCACTGGTCGGGGTGAGGGAGGGATGGACGGCAACGATCCCTGAGGGGCCTTTGCGCTCGGCCATCGAAGGGGCCCTCGACGGTGGCGTCTCCGCACAGCGCCGGGGCCAGAAAGTTCAGGGCCGGCGATCGAGGACGGCGGTGCGCGGCACGATGCGTTGGGTTGGCATCGGCAGCGAGGGAGGGGACGATCTCGAGGGGCAACCCTGCCTGCTGATCGACGACGTCCTCACCACGGGTGCCACACTCAGCGAGGTGTATCGCGTGGTGACGGAGGCGGGAATGACGGTGTTGGGAGCCGCCGTGGTCGCCGCGACGCACAGCCCGCGGGCGACGTCCGCCGAGAGTGAAACAGAAATCTCTGTCGAAAACCTTGATTCTGGGCCGGGGTGAATTACGGTGAAGTATGGGCACCTCATCGACGAGGGTAAGCACCCATCTTCAGCGGTTAGGGAGGGATCCCGAACCCGTTGTCGTGTCACCCGAAGAAGCAGGAGGACACCATGGAGATGACGTTCACCGGACGCAACATCAGCGTTTCCGACCGATTCCGTGAGTACGTTTCGGAAAAGGTTGGCAAGGTGGAGCAGCTGGCCTCAAAGGTTCAGCGGCTGGACATCAAGGTGACAAAGGAGCCGCACTCGAAGCGCCCCGAGACTCAGCTAACGGTTGAGCTCTCCGTCGTTTCACGAGGCCCCGCCATCCGCGCCGAGTCCAAGGCAGGCGACAAGTTCGCCGCTTTCGATCAGGCGTTCTCAAAACTGCTTGAGCGTTTACGCCGAGCGCGAGACAAGCAGAAAGTGCATCACGGCCGGCACACGCCCACCGCGGTCTTCGAGGCGACCGGAGGCCTCGAGCCCGTCGACACCGACGTTCCTCTCCACGTCACGGCGGCCCAGGAAGCCGCTGAATCGAACGGGCAGGTGGATCAGGACAACCCGGTCGAGATCCGGCGCAAGGTCTTCCCAGCCACACGAATGAGCGTTGATGACGCCGTGGACCGCATGGAACTGGTGGGACACCCGTTCTACCTATTCGTTGACGACGCAACCGGGCAAACGTCAGTGGTGTATCGCCGAAGGGGATGGGCCTACGGCATCATCACCTTGGATGAATCCTGCGATGACGAAGAGACGGTGGAAACGCGTCACTACCGCGAGGCAGCGGCCGTCTAACCACTTTCCCTGAGCGCCGGGTGGGGCACCTGAAACGGGTGCCCCACCCGGCGTCGTGTGGTCTGGGCGTACCACGCGCGTTGCACATGACACGGCGCTGGCCTTCGACTCACGTAGACTGACCTAGCCAGATTTCCTGTGCCGAAGAATATGGAGCTACCACGTGGCGTCACTGCTAGAACGCGTTCTGCGTACCGGCGACAAGAAGACGATGAAAACTCTCCGCCGATACGTCAGTGCAATCAACGCACTCGAGGACGAATTTATGGCGATGTCCGATGAGGATCTGCGAGGAGAGTCGGACCGTCTCAAGGAACGGTACTCGGACGGGGAGTCGCTGGATGCGCTCTTGCCGGAAGCGTTCGCGGCAGTCCGTGAAGCATCACGACGCACGCTCGGAATGCGTCACTTCGACGTCCAGCTCATGGGTGGCGCCGCGCTTCATTTGGGCAACATCGCCGAGATGCGCACTGGTGAGGGTAAAACCTTGGTGGCAACCCTGCCGGCCTACCTCAATGCTCTGACGGGCGACGGCGTCCACGTGATTACCACGAACGACTTCCTCGCCGAGTATCAGTCGGATCTGATGGGGCGCGTTTTCCGTTTCCTCGGCCTGACGACCGGCTGCATCCTGTCCAAGCAGGATCCGCCGACCCGGCGCGAGCAGTACAACGCAGATATCACTTACGGCACGAACAACGAATTTGGCTTCGACTTCCTGCGCGACAACATGGCCTGGTCCAAGGAAGAGCTGGTTCAGCGCGGACATCACTTTGTCATCGTCGATGAGGTGGACTCCATCTTGATTGATGAAGCACGAACGCCGTTGATCATTTCTGGTCAGGCCCAAGGCGACATCAACCGGTGGTTTACGGAGTTTGCGCGCATCGTGCGCCGCCTCGAGCCCGAAGTTGACTATGAGGTCGACGTCAAGAAGCGCACGGTGGGTGTGTTGGAGCCGGGCATTGAGAAGGTCGAGGATCACCTCGGAATCCACAATCTGTACGAGACGACCAACACCCCACTGATCAGCTTCCTGAATAACGCCATCAAGGCTCGCGAGCTCTTCACGAAAGACAAGGACTACGTCGTCATGAACGGCGAGATCCTCATCGTGGACGAGCACACGGGCCGCACGCTGGCGGGGCGGCGCTACAACGAGGGCATGCACCAGGCCATCGAGGCCAAGGAAGGGGTGCAAATCAAGGCGGAGAACCAGACGATGGCGACCGTCACGCTCCAGAATTACTTCCGCCTGTACAAGAAGCTCTCCGGTATGACGGGTACGGCGACCACCGAGGCAGCCGAGTTCATGAGCACCTACAAACTTGGCGTTGTCGAGATCCCCACCAACCGCCCGGCGCAGCGCAAAGACCAGTCGGACCTGATCTACAAGAACGAGGTCGCGAAGTTCGACGCGGTGGTGGAAGACCTCGTTGAGCGCCACGCCGCGGGGCAACCCGTCTTGGTGGGCACCACGAGCGTTGAGAAGAGCGAGTACCTCTCCCGCAAGCTGGCGAAGGCTGGGGTGCGCCACGAGGTGCTCAATGCCAAGCAGCACGCGCGTGAGGCATCCATCATCGCTCAGGCTGGCCGAAAGGGTGCCGTCACGGTGGCCACCAACATGGCAGGCCGCGGTACGGACATCATGCTCGGTGGAAACGCCGAGTTCTTGGCGGTAGAAGAAATGAACCGTCGCGGTCTCGATGCCGAGGAACAACCTGAGGAATACGAGAAGGTCTGGTCCGAGGTCTTCGACCAGGCCAAAGCCAAGGTCGAAGCTGAGGCGGAGGAGGTCCGTGAGCTGGGCGGCCTCTACGTTCTGGGTACGGAGCGCCACGAGTCACGGCGCATTGATAACCAGCTCCGTGGTCGTTCGGGACGCCAGGGCGATCCTGGGGAGTCTCGGTTCTATCTGTCGATGACGGATGACCTGATGCGGCGGTTTAATGCCGCGGCGGCCCAGCGCATCATGAGTAACCCGAACCTGCCGGACGACATGGCGCTCGAGTCGCGAATTGTGTCTAAGGCCATCGAGACGGCGCAGGCGCAGGTCGAATCGACGAATGCCGAACAGCGCAAGAATGTCTTGAAGTACGACGACGTGCTGAATCGACAGCGTGAAGCGATCTACGGAGATCGTCGTCGCATTCTCGAAGGTGATGACCTCCACGAGAGAGTTCAGCACTTCCTCGAAGACGTGGTGAAGGCCATGGTGGATGAAGCGACCAGCGAGCGGAACCCAGATGACTGGAATCTGGAGCAGCTCTGGGTCAACCTCAAGCAGCTTTATCCGATGTCCATCACTCTTGACGACGTCGCGGAAGAGGCCGGTGGGCGCGGTAACCTGACGTCCGACTTCCTCTACGAGGAGCTGGCCTCCGACGCGCGGTTGCAGTACGAGGCCCGTGAGGAAGCGATCGGGTCCGAGAACATGCGTGAGCTGGAGCGCCGCGTGGTGCTCAGTGTTATCGGTCGCAAGTGGCAGGAGCACTTGTATGAGATGGACTACCTGAAGGAGGGCATTGGCCTGCGCGCCATGGCCCAGCGCGACCCGCTGGTGGAGTATCAGCGTGAGGGGTACGTCCTTTTCCAGACCATGATGGAGGCCATCCGCGAGGAGAGCATTGGCATGCTCTTCAACGTCAAGGTTGAAACGCAGCAGAAGGAGACTGTGGGACTTCCGGGAGTGAAGGACGCCCGCTCCGTGACGCAGACTCCAAGCCTCAAGACGCCAGGCCTCGGGGCCCCGGCGAAGCCTGCGACGCTGCAATACACGGCTCCTAGCGAATCAGGGCAAGCCGCTACTCGCGTCGAGCGGGAGAAATCGGCGGAGTCGAAGCCGTCGAATCGAGCCGAACGCCGCAAGTCGGGCAAGGGCAAGAAAAACAGCTAAACCATTCCGCTGAATGGAACGCCGGCGAGCCCGGCAGGAGCTCGGCTAGATCTGCGGACGTGGATCTAGCCGAGCTCCAGTGCACTGACCTTCCATTGGCCGCGGCGCCGCTCGAGCCGCAACGCCGCTGCTCGGTGGCGATCGTGGCATTGCACCGCCACCGAGGCCTCGAAGATGTCATTGGTGATCCGGCAGATGCGTGAACGCCGGACTGTGATGGTGCGGTTCATCCGCTGTGTGGCGACTTCTCGCATCGCCAACTCGCTCCGTTCCCGGAGCCGCTCAAGCACGGGACCGTCCAGCCAGCGGCGCATTTGCGTTGCGGTCCGACCACCCGTGAGTACCTCGAAGGCGCTCTGGGCCACCACGCGAGCTAGGCGGGAAAGCTCCTGGTGCTCGCGGAGGGTCTCTCCGTCCGGGGTAGCTGAGGGCCTCGTGGTCTTGGTGGCGTCTCGCAGCGGCGCGGCCGCGGTGGGGGCGTCCTCGGGTTGGGGCGTCCCCCACGCGGATGGAGTGGGTGGTGCCGGGAGGAGGTCCGCGAATCGACGCACAGTTGACGGATCCCGTGGCGGTCGACCTGTGAGTTCGGTGAGGGGTACAAGGCGCAGTTTCTTGGGCGTCCGTGAGACGTCGAGAAGGTCGGGAACGTCCGGTCGTGTCGCCCGGGGCGCGTGTGTAGCCGGATCGTGTGTGGCCGACAATTTGTTGGTGAGAGCGGACATTATTTTTCTCCTGTCGTGAGCTGGGAAGCGTGACATGAAGGTGCGGTCTAGGGGATGGCGGCTGCAGTCTGTTTGCTGGGGTACTGAAGCGTGGTTCCTGCGATGAGGAGGTTGGGGTCCGGCCCGATGGTGTCGCGATTGGCGTGGTACCAGTGGGGCCACGCCTCGGCGACCTCGGCGGCCGAGGCGGAGGAGCCCAGTGCTCGGGCCGTGATCGTCCACAAGGAGTCTCCTGGCTGGACCACGATTTCTTCCGCCGACGTGCGAGCGGTGCCTCCTAGGAGCCTGTCGATCTGTTGCGCAGGGCGCGCTGGTTGCCAAGCGGGCGATGGCGGTGAAGTGCGCAATTGTTCAGGTGCTGACTCCGGAGGCTCGGTGGTGGCGGTAGAGGTCCACCCAGGTGAGATGGTCGCGGCTGCGACTGGGGTGCCGTCAGGTGGAAGGGGGTCTGCGTGCGCCACCGGGGCCGTCACGAGTGAGAGCCCTACGGCGGTGAGCGCCAGTCGCTGAATGAATTGAGGGGCCACAGCGGTGAGCCCGCGGCCGGTCCGCTGCCCGGTGAGGCGGAGTAGCAGCGCGCCGAGAAAGGCGGCCACGACGGCGAGGAGCCAGCAGCTGGCGAGGACGAGTCCCAAGGCGGCGGCGGCGAGAGCCACCACGGTTGCGACATCGTCCACCGAGCGGGGCTCGAGCCACATGGCTCCCGCAGGAACGGCCTGTTGCCACAAGTGGAGGCCGCCCGCGGCGATACCCAGCGCTAGCGCGCACGTGGACGCGGCTACTGCGCAGTCGCGGCCCCGCGGATGGGAGGGGTGGGCCCGGGACCGGCGCGAGCTGCTGGTGCCTCTGGCCGTCGGTGGGGCGGGCCGAAATCTCTGTTCTTCCTTACGGCTATGCATGATGACTTTTTACCTCGAAATGTTCAGTTTCGTGTGGTTTGGTGATTATGAGCAACATGCTTGCATTTATTTGGTGTTCTGTCCAGAGATTGCTGTGACAAGCGGCATTCTCGCGTGGTGGCCCAGCCATCTAGGGTGGTTTCATGCGGTGGGAGAACTTATTCGGTGACCTTGAGGCCCAGCTCAATAGCGAGCAGACGCGGCTGCGGCAGCTCGAAGTGCAGGAGTTGGTCAACTATGAGCGCTCCCAGACCCACCTAGCGGGGCGACTCGATGCGGCTACTGGGCATCGTCTAGACGTCGTGATCCTCGGTGGTGAGCGATTTTCCGGCGTGCTCGCCTCTTCGGGCCAGGGATGGCTGACACTCGCCGCTGGCCCAGTGGAGTATTTCCTGCTGACGGCCGCTATTCGTTCGGTGACGGGGATTGGGGCCCGCGCTACTGACGAGGGCCGCGCCCGAGTCGGCCTCAAGCTGGCCCTGCGCGCTATCGCGCGAGATCGGAGCCCAGTGCGTGTCTTTACCGTTGATGGGGCGCCAGCAGCGACCGGGACACTCGACTTCGTCGGAACGGACTTCGTGCAGTTGGCTGCCCATGACGTGGGAGACGTTCTGGGCGCGAGGGGCGCTGGCCAGCGCCTGCTGCTTCCGCTCGGATCCCTTGCTGCCATCCAGCGGGTTACCTGAGCGGGCTTATCCACAGATTAACGTCTTGGCCTACCGTGATTTCTTCCGCTCGATAGAGTGATAGTCGGTGCCTCGTCCCGTCGGGGCCCCGAGATCAAGCGAAGGGTGGAACGTGAATACCGAGACCGCAGCGAATTCCAACGATGCGCGGCGACTTCAGCGCCCTGGGTGGAGGGACCCACGGCTTCTCATCGGCCTGTTGCTCATCATCGTCTCGGTTGTCGCCGTCGTCGCGCTCGTTTCGGCCATGGATCGCACCATTTCGGTCTATGCGGCGAAGACCGAGCTCACCGTCGGGGACCCTGTGACAGCAGAGCAACTCGACGTCGTGTCGGTCCGCATTGATGGGCTCGAGGGCCATTATTTGCCTGCCGACGAAGAGCTGGATCCCGCTGCGCGCGCGGCGGCTTTTGTTCCGGCGGGCGAACTCGTCCCGCGGCGCGCCCTCGAAGGGATCGAAGCCCAGGGGCGCAAGCCGGTAGCAGTTCCGATTGCCGGAACGGTTGCCGATGCCATCACTGCGGGGGCCTACGTCGATGTCTGGGCCGCGCAGCCACACGATTCCGGCAGCGGATACGGTGAACCCACCAAGATCCTGTCCGGACTCGAGGTGGCAGCTGTTGAACCAGTGGAGACGGGGTTCGGCGGGACGTCGGGGACGACCTTGGAGCTGTTGGTCACCGATGAGGACCTCCCTGCCCTCCTCGGGGCACTCGCCGCTGATGCCAAGATGACGGTGATCTACGCTCCGGCGGGAGCTAACCAATGAGCGCATCCGTCGTGGTGTGGGCCGACACCATCGGCATGAGCGACGGTATCGAAGCGTTGCGCTCCTCGGTCACCATCGCCCGTCAATGTGACGATCTCCTAGAGACCATCGCACTCGTCGAATCAGGCTTGGCCGATGCCGCAGTCTTGGCCGGGCCCTCGCCGGATGTGGACGCGCACGTCATTGATGGCTTGCGAGAGCGCGGAGCCGCCGTGCTCGTGCTCGTGGACGATGCCGCCGAGCGCCGGAGGCTCGAGGAACTTGGTGCCGTGTGCGAGTCGGCGATGTCGACGCCGCAGGCCATTGCTGACCTTCTCGAGTTGACCCTCGCTGCGTTACCGCGGCACCAACCAACCGCGGTGCCCGCGGTCGACCATCCGACGCATCCACCAGAACCGTCAGCCACGCGAGGGCAAGTGGTGGCTGTTTGGGGTCCGGTGGGCTCCCCAGGACGCACCACGGTCGCCGTCAATTACGCGGTCGAGTCAGCGCTCGCCGGGGCGCGCGTGGCACTTCTTGACGCTGACACGTACGGGGCCAGCGTTTCGGCCTATCTAGGTCTGATGGAGGAATCGGCAGGTATGGCCCAACTGTGCCGCCTCTCTGACCAAGGCGTCTTGGATCGGTCAGGCTACGAGCGTGCTTGTCCGCTGCTGCACGTCTCCGGGGTGCGGCTACGAGTTGCGACGGGACTGCCGCGGCCGCACCGTTGGCCGGAATTGCGTAAAGCCTCGCTCGAACGAGTGCTTGACTACCTGCGGACGGTGGTGGATCTCGTGGTGATTGACGTGGCAGCACCGCTGGAACTGGACGAAGAACTGTCTTTCGACACGGCGGCGCCGCAACGTAATGCCGCGAGCGCCGTCGTCGTCGAACAGGCGGACGAGGTCATCGCGGTGGGACAAGCCGACGCGATCGGCGTGCCTCGTCTCATCAAGGCGCTAGAGCAATTGGAGGAGGTGTCTCCCGGATCCGTTCCCCGGGTGGTTTTCAATAAGGTGCGGCGTGAGAGCGTGGGGACGCATCCTGAGCGCCAATTGCGGCAGACGTGGGACAGATTCGGTCCGGCCGCACCTATTCGGGGTTACTTGCCGTGGGAACCAGAGACGACCGCGGAGGCGTTGCTGGCCGGTACGGCCTTAGCCGAGTGTGCTCCCAACAGCTCACTCCGGATCGCGATCGCCCAACTGGCGGGTCATGATGTGGTGCCTCGTAGATCTCTCTTTGCACCGCGCCGTGGAGCTAGGGTGACCGGGAGCTAAACCGGCGATAGTGTGGGGCTTACCATGCCGCGATGGTGCGGCAGAAAACCTTTACATGGAGGCCTTCATTATGTCGACGGGGTCCAGCATGGCCGAACGGTTCATCGCTGACACGCTTACATCCTCGTTCATCGAGTCCTACTACGGACACCTTGCCGAGGAAGACGCCGCAAGTTACGACGAGGCCGATCTGCATCGGCGCGTTGAGCACCACCTTGAACTCGGATACCAGCGGCAAGAGGCCCAATCCCTCGTGACAACCCGCACTGAAGAAGGGCGCACGGTGATCTATGTGGTCACCGACGACAAGCCGTTCCTGGTTGATTCGGTCGTCTCTGAAGTTGTCCGGCAACAGCACGCGATCACCCTCGTGACACATCCCACGTTCATCGTTCAGCGCAAGGAAGCGACGGGCGAGCTGACGAAGGTGGATCCGATCGCGACCTCGGCACCAATCTCCAGTGGGGACACGGCCACCCTTCCGAGCATGAGCCATTTTCTGCGCGATGCAGACGCCAACACCAAGATCGAGTCGTGGATCGCCGTCCAACTGGGGTCCGAGAAGAACGACGACGCGACCGAAGCCCTCGTCGAAGGCATCGGAGCCGCGCTCGAGGACGTGCGGGTCTCCGTTGACGACTGGCAGTTGATGCGGAACAAAGTTCAGGAAATTGTGGCCGAGTTGGAGGCGCAGCGCAGCCGGATCAATGTGGACGGCCTTGGCGAGGCCGCGGAGCTACTGCGTTGGCTGGACAACGGACACTTCACCTTCCTGGGGTATCGCGAATATTCGCTGACGCAGTCCGAGGGGCAGGACGCCCTCGAAATTTCTGTCGACAGCAGCCTCGGGCTGATGCGTCGAAACATCCCAACGTCGCGCATCCAACAGCTCAACGCCTTGAGTCGCGAGCATGCGAGGGAGCGCTCGCCACTCGTGATCACGAAAGCCAACCGCCGCTCCCGAGTCGACCGGAGCGTCTACCTCGACTACATCGGCGTCAAATCATTTGATGACCAAGGCAATGTCACGGGGGAGCGTCGCTTCATCGGGCTTTTCTCGTCGAACGCCTACATCCGATCCGTGCGTGAAATTCCCGTGGTACGGCGCAAGGTCGAAGAGGTACGTACCCGCGCGGGGTTCTCGGAAACGTCCCACTCCGGCAAAGACCTCGTGACGATCCTCGAGTCGTATCCTCGCGACGAGTTGTTCCAGATCGGAACAGACGATCTCTACGAGACCGTCATGGGCATCCTCCGGCTGCAAGAGCGGCGCGTGACCCGCGTTTTCCTCCGGCCCGATACGTACGGCCGGTTTATGTCGGCGCTGGTATTCGTGCCCCGTGATCGGTACACGACGAACGTTCGACGCCGCATTGAGGCGGAGCTGAAGGACACCTTCCATTCGGAATCCCTCGACTTCGAGGTGCACATGAGCGAGTCCTCGCTCGTGCGTGTCTTCTTCCGGATCCGTCTGACGGGTGGCGGCGAGGTCCCATCAGTCGACCGGCGTGAGCTCGAAGGCAGGTTGGTCCGGGCCGTTCGCTCATGGCCAGAGGCCGTAGCCCAAGTGATCGGTGAGCAGCAACCGGACACGGCCAAGGAACTGACCGCGCTCTGGGCAGACGCTTTCCCGCCTGATTATCGGGTGGCTTTTGAAGTCGAAGACGCGCTGGATGACATCGCTGAATTCACTCTTCTCGAATCCGCGAATCACGAGGGACCCGTCGTACGGATCCGTCCGGCGGTGGATGACGAATTGGAGCGTGGTCTGAGCGCGCGCCTTAAAATCTACGTCGATTCAACAATGTCCCTCAGTACCATCCTTCCGGTGCTCACGAATCAGGGACTGGAAGTCATTGACGAGACCCCCTATGTGATTCGTCGAGGTGACGGTGTAGAACTTCACCTGTATGTCTTCGGCCTGCGCTTTCCGGAGGGCCGTGAAACAGAGAACGCGTATGAACTGCTCGCCGAGGCTTACCGCGCCGTGGCCCTCGGGGACGCGGAGAGCGACACCTTTGACCGGCTGATCCTGGCCCAGGGGATGACCTGGCGTCAGGTGACGATCCTGCGCGCCTATGCCAAGTACCTACGCCAACTCGGGAACTCGAATTCCTACGAGTTCATGGGCGACACCTTGCTGGCCAACCCCGTCGTGGCCCAAGCACTCGTGGATCTCTTTGAGGCCACGTTTGCTCCAGACCTGGGTGATTCCTCGCGTGATGCCGCCGTCGGAGAGGCGCGAGAGACGCTCGGCAGCGGTCTTGACCAAGTCGCCACCTTGGACGCGGACCGTCTACTGCGGCGCTTCGAAAACGTGATCTCCGCGACCCTGCGCACGAATTACTTTGCCAAGGGTGTGGATGCCTTGGCCTTCAAGCTCAGTCCAGGTGAGATCGACGGGGCGCCCTACCCGCGTCCGCAGTTCGAGATCTGGGTCTACTCGCCCCGCGTCGAGGGTGTCCACTTGCGCTTCGGCGCTGTTGCTCGTGGCGGTCTTCGCTGGTCGGACCGCAGGGAAGACTTCCGGACCGAGGTGTTGGGCCTCGTCAAGGCTCAGGTCACCAAGAACGCTGTGATTGTCCCCGATGGCGCCAAGGGTGGGTTCTACGCCAAGCAGCTTCCGGACCCGGCCGTCGATCGCGGCGCTTGGTTCGAGGCCGGTCAGTCTGCCTACCGAATTTTCATTCGGTCGCTGCTGTCGGTCACGGATAACTTGGACATCGCAGAGGACGGATCGCAGACGGTGATCCCACCTGACAACGTGGTGCGGCTCGACGGCGATGACACCTACCTGGTGGTCGCTGCGGACAAGGGGACCGCGACCTTCTCCGACACCGCAAACCAGATTTCTGAAGAGATGGGCCACTGGCTCGGCGATGCCTTCGCTTCGGGTGGATCGGTGGGTTATGACCACAAGGCCATGGGTATTACCGCCCGTGGAGCCTGGGAATCGGTGAAGAGCCACTTCAAACAGCTGGATCACGACACCCAGAGCCAAGATTTTACTGTGGTCGGCGTGGGTGACATGAGTGGAGATGTCTTTGGCAATGGCATGCTGCTGTCGCGACATATTCGCCTCGTGGCCGCTTTCGACCACCGCCATATCTTCCTCGATCCAAGTCCCGACGCTGCGGCGTCGTACGCCGAACGCCAGCGCCTCTTTGACCTGCCACGGTCGAGTTGGGCTGATTATGACGAATCCCTCCTCAGCGAGGGAGGCGGCATCTACCCGAGGCATTCGAAGACCATTCCCATTTCGGCTGAGGTGTGTCAGGCGCTCGGGCTTGAGCCCGGCACGAAGACGCTGACTCCTCCTGAGTTGCTGCGCGCCATCCTGCAAGCGCCCGTGGACCTGTTCTATAACGGTGGCATTGGCACGTACATCAAGTCCGAGGCGGAGACGCACGCCGACGTGGGGGATCGTGCCAACGATGCCATCCGCATTAACGGCTCAGAGGTCCGGGCGCGCGTGATCGGCGAAGGCGGCAATCTGGGCCTCACCCAACTCGGACGAGTCGAAGCCGCCCTCAAGGGGGTCCTGCTCAATACCGATGCCATCGATAATTCGGCGGGTGTTGATTGTTCGGATCACGAGGTCAATATTAAGATCCTCGTCGATCGGCTCGTGGCACGCGGTCGTCTGGACGCAGCTGACCGCGCGGACTTCCTCGAGTCGATGACCGAGGAAGTCGGTCAACTGGTGTTGCAGACGAACATCGAGCAGAACATCATGCTGATCAACGATCAGCAGCGTCTGGGATCCTGGAACTCGAGCTTTGAGCGCCTCATGGACTGGCTCGAGCAGCACGCCGGACTGGATCGCGAGATTGAGTTCCTTCCGTCGCAAGCGGAGCTCGAGCAGCGCCGCTCCGAGGGCCAATTCCTGACCGCGCCGGAGCTGTCCGTCTTGGCGGCATATGCCAAGATTCAGCTCACTGCTGCGTTGACCAAGGCCCGGATCGCTGATGACTCGTACTTCGATCAGACCTTAGTGGAATACTTCCCCACCAAGCTGCGGGAGCGTTTCGGCGAGGACATTCAGACCCACCCCCTCAAGCAGGAAATTGTGGCGATGGTGGTCGCCAACAACATTGTCAATGAAGGCGGAATTACCTACGCGTTCCGGGTGATGGAGGAGACTGGGGCGACGGAACTCGATGTGGCCCGCGCGTTCGTGGCGCTCCAAGAGATCTACGAGTTCCACCGGATTCTTGACGACGTGCACCAGCTGCCTGTGTCGTTCTCGACCGAGCAATGGAGCCAGTTCCAACTCGATACGCGGCGCATGCTGGATCGCACGACGCGCTGGTTCTTGGCCCACGTGTCTGACCAGCCCATCGCCGAATCGATCGATACGCTCCGTCCGGCGGTCCAGCACTTGTCCGGCAAGATGCAGTCGTTGCTGGGTGAGAACGACGCCGGACGGGTCGCGACTCGTTACGAAGACGCTCGTCAGTGGGAGGTTGGGGCCAACCTCGCCAAGCGCTGGTCGGAGCAGTTCGAGACCTTCCCGCTGCTGGACATCGCTCAGACCGCTCAGGAAACCGGGCTGGACGCGGACGAACTCGCGCAGGTTTACTACACGGTCTACGAGCGCTTCCAGATTGACGAGCTGCTTGAACGCATCACGAGCCTGCCACGCGATGACCGTTGGCAGTCGTTGGCCCGCGCGGGTCTCCGCGACGACGTCTATACGACCGCCTTGGACATCGCCGAATCGGCGCTGCAGGGGAGCGAGGCCGGAACCCCGGAGGAGAAGGTGGACGCATGGGAGGCCCGCCAGGAACACAGCCTCAAGCGAGTCCGCCAAGTGTTCGATGAGGTCAACCGTCAAGAACGGGACGATATGGCATCGCTCTCGGTAGCCTTGCGACTGTTGCGTTCTATCGTGCGGAGGTAAATTGGCGATCATTACGGAGGCCATCCGGCCCTATGCCGACTTTGGGCCCGGGGATGAGGACTGGCTGCATCTCCTCGTGGGGGATTGGCAGCTGGTCTCTGATCTCGCCTTTGCGGATTTGGTGCTCTGGCACCCGGGGCCGGATGGCTCGTACATTGCGCTAGCGCATGTTCGCCCCTCAACGAGCCACACGGTGTTCCATACCGACTTCGTCGGTGAGCGCATCCGTAAGGACCTCAAGTCCTTGGTGGACCGAGCATGGCGTACTGGTGAGCTTCAAGAAGCCACCGGGGACGGATCGATGCATATCGAGGCCGTGCCGCTGCGCCGGTCCGGGCGTACCTTAGCCGTCGTGACGAGCCATATTGATCTCGGCGGTTCGCGGCTACCATCGCGTTTGGAGATCACGTACCGCCAGTGTGCGCGCGACATCCTCGCCATGTGCCACCAGGGCATCTGGCCCGACTTTGCTTCGCCGACCGGGTCCCGCCGAGGCGCGCCGCGCGTCGGCGACGGGATGATCCGGCTGGATGCCGATGGTGTCGTTGAGTACGCGAGCCCTAATGGCGTTTCTGCGTTTCGGCGGCTCGGTGGGAGCGACAGTCTCGAGGGCCGCTCTTTGCCCGAACTGGCGTCGTCCCTGTTGCGCGTCCGGCGGATGTCCGACGAGGCGCTACCGCTGGTACTTTCGGGCAAGATGCCTTGGCGCACAGAGATGACCGCGCATGGTGTCACTCTGTCACTGCGAGCGATTCCATTGCGGGATGGAGCTACTCGGTACGGAGCGGTGCTGCTGTGCCGTGACGTCACCGAACTGCGGCGCCGCGAGATGGAACTCGTGACCAAGGACGCCACCATTCGGGAGATTCATCACCGGGTGAAGAATAATCTGCAGACGGTGGCTGCCCTCCTGCGGATGCAGTCGCGGCGGATGAAATCTGAGGAGGGCAAGGCCGGCCTCGATCAAGCGATGCGCCGTGTGGCGACGATCGCGCTGGTCCATGAAACCCTGTCTCAAGGGCTGACGCAAAACGTTGAGTTCGACGAGCTCATTGACCGTCAGTTCAGGCTGGCGGCCGAAGTCGCCTCTCCCGGTCAAGTGGTCCATACGGAGCGCACGGGGACCTTCGGCGCGTTGCTCAGCGAGATCGCGACGCCGTTGTCTCTGGTGATCAATGAATTGGTGGCCAATGCCGTTGAGCACGGCCTCGGGGAGCGGGATGGGACGGTCAGCCTGGACGCGGATCGCGTTCGGGACGACTCTGGTCGAGAAATGCTGCAGGTCAGTATCACCGACGACGGCGTGGGCATCACCGAGGAGCCCGGCGAGAGTGGCTTGGGGCTGCAAATTGTGAGGACCCTGGTGACGAGCGAGTTGGGGGGCGAAATCCGGTGGGAACCACGCCAGAGTTCGGGCACCCGCGTGATTGTGACGCTCCCCGTGGACCCGACGGCGTAGCTCGCCTCACCGCGACGTCGGTGCACGAACGGCGATGGGCCGGCCCCCAAGGGGCCGGCCCATCGCCGTTTTTGTGCTTTTCAGTGAGTTCCGTCGGTTTAGCGGAAGCTGCGCTGATGAGCCAGGACGGACTGAACGTAGTGCTTGGTGTCGCTGTACATACCGTTGCGGCGCACGGACCCTTGACCCTGGTAGTAGGAGGCGATGCCTTCCTCGACGTTCTTCGACGTCTTCTGCAGCGCCGCGATGATGGCCACGCCGGCCGTCACGTTGTCCCGCGGGTCGAGCAGATTGAGCTGACGGCCGACGAGCTGGGAGGCCCATTCGCCGGAGGACGGGATGACCTGCATGGCGCCAATAGCATTGGCGGGGGAGACGGCGTCGGCGTTAAAGCCAGATTCCTGATACGCGTGGGCTAGCGCCAGCGAGGGGTCCACGCCAAACTGACGAGCCGTCGCCGAAATCAAGCTGCGCATCTCCGATTGACTGGGTAGATTCCGCGACAGCAGGATGCGCTTGTTCTCGTTCGCGCTGCGAACGGTATCTTCCGGGTACGTGTAGTGCAGGAACGTGGACGGGACGAGCTGATCGCCGGCCGCCGAGACCGTGCCACCTCCCGGGATGGTCACCTTCTGACCCGGGTGGATCACGGACGTCTTCGAGAGCTGGTTGGCCTGGAGCAACTTGCTCAGGCTGACGCTGTGCTGTCCCGCGATGCCGGAGAGGGTGTCGCCGGACTTCACGGTGTAGCTCGAGGTCGTCTTCGTGGACGTGCTGGTTGAGGACGTCGACGCCGTGGATGTGGAGGTACTGCTGCCGGACAGGCGGAGCTTTTGTCCCGGGTAGATGATGGCCGAGGAGGAGAGGCTGTTGAGCTTCAGGAGTGTGGAGAGGCCCATGTCGTTGCGGGCCGCGATGCCGGAGAGGGTGTCGCCGGACTTCACGGTGTAGCTCGAGGTCGTCTTCGTGGACGTGCTGGTTGAGGACGTCGACGCCGTGGATGTGGAGGTACTGCTGCCGGACAGGCGGAGCTTTTGTCCCGGGTAGATGATGGCCGAGGAGGAGAGGCTGTTGAGCTTCAGGAGTGTGGAGAGGCCCATGTCGTTGCGGGCCGCGATGCCGGAGAGGGTGTCGCCGGACTTCACGGTGTAGCTCGAGGTCGTCTTCGTGGACGTGCTGGTTGAGGACGTCGACGCCGTGGATGTGGAGGTACTGCTGCCGGACAGGCGGAGCTTTTGTCCCGGGTAGATGATGGCCGAGGAGGAGAGGCTGTTGAGCTTCAGGAGTGTGGAGAGGCCCATGTCGTTGCGGGCCGCGATGCCGGAGAGGGTGTCGCCGGACTTCACGGTGTAGCTCGACGTCGTCTTCGTGGACGTGCTGGTTGAGGACGTCGACGCCGAGGAGCTCGTGGAGCTCGACCCGGAAACGGTCACTTCCTGGCCCGGGTAGATGATGGCCGACGACTTCAACTTCGGATTCAGCTTCAACAGCGTCGAGAGCGAGGTGCTGTACTTTGCGGCAATGCCATACAGGGTGTCTCCGTGCACCACGGTGTGCTTGGTGGCCTTCGAGCTGCTCTGGCCGCTCGAGCGAGAGTCGCTGGAGGAATCGCCCGGAAGCGAGATCTTCTGGCCCGGGTAGATGATCGAGGACGAGGAGAGATCATTGGCCTTCAGCAAGGCGCTGAGGGAGACGCCGGCCCGGGCAGCGATGTGTGAGAGCGTGTCGCCAGACGAGACGGTCACGGAGCTGCTGGTTGGCGCGGCCGGGACGACGGCGGCAATCCGCGAGGGCAGGTGAGCAGCCACAAGGTGCGCGGCAATCTTGTTTTGGGCGGCCGTGATGTTCGACGGCGTCGCGGCCTTGGGCGCCAGCAAGTGGGCGGCGCTGGATTCGGCGGCCTCCGCGGGAGCCGCTGTGCCGAGGCCTGTCAGCATGACGGCAGGCAATGTGGCAGCGGCGACGCCGGAGACGGCGAAGCGGGTCCTCGACGCTTGGAGCGTCTGGATCGGGCGGGCGCTTGCGGCGCGGGCTTGTGACATGGGAATCCTCTGTCCTAGTCGGTCGCCGACACAGAAGAATCTTCCCCGTGATACTTCTGTGACCTGTGTTGCGAATGTGACAGTTGTGAATCTACACCACGAACCACACGGCGTGAAACCGTTACCAAGGAGAAATCTTTCGGTGGTCGTGTCTGAATTTGTCCGCGCCGGCGAGGTGGTCAAGAGCAGCATTGCGGCCGCAATGTGGCACGCTGGTGGGGTGAGCACACTCGAAGAATTGGTGGGCGACTGGCTGCTGTTGCCGGATGTCGCCGAAGAACTTGGTCTAGATATCCGCAAAGTCCACGGCTTGATCCGTGATGGAGCGTTGGTTGAACACCGCGTGGGTGAACGCGCCCTGCGCGCTGTACCCGCAGCCTTTATTCACGAGGGGGCACCCTTAGACAGCCTGAAGGGGACCGTGACCGTGCTGCGCGATGCTGGTTTTGCTGATGCCGAGCTGATCGAATGGCTCTTTACCTCAGACGACTCGCTGCCCGGTACCCCGGTCGAAGCGCTGCGTCAAGGGCGCAAAACCGAGGTGCGACGCCGCGCGCAGGTTGCCGGTTTCTAGCCGCCGCGTTAGGTGGTGCGGCGAATGGCTGCGAGGCCTAGATCCCGCAGAGCCTCACGGATCTCGGGGCACACGTCGAGGGTGACGAGCGCTGAGAATCCCTGATCCGAGAGCGTGTTGATCGTCGCTTCCGTCGCGGCGAGGGCGCCAGAGTCGCGCAGGATGCTGCACATGCGGCTGATTTCATCTGCGGTGAGGTCAGCCGCGCCCAGTCGTCCATCGATGAAGCGCGCGGCCTCCGGTGTGGCCATCACCAGCGCATGGGCAATGAGCTCGGTGCGCTTGCCTTCCCGCAGGTCATCGCCCGAAGGCTTGCCCGTCGTTTCGGGGTCACCAAAGACCCCGAGGACGTCGTCACGGAGCTGAAAGGCCTCACCCAGTGGTAGGGCGAAGCGGGAGTACTGCGCCAACAATGGCTCCGATGCGCCCGCTAGGGTGCCGCCGAGGAGCATGGGATTTTCCGTGGAGTACTTGGCGCTCTTGTAGCGGACGATCGTCCGCGCTCGGTCGACGGCGGAGTCCATCCCGTAGGTTGGGCCCGCAGACTCTTCGAGGACGTCGAGGAACTGGCCGGCCATGACCTGGGCGCGCATGGCGTCAAAGACAGCACGAGCCGCGGGCGGCGTCGTCGTGGTTCCAAAGAGTTGCTCGCTGAAAGAGAGGCTCAGGTCGCCAGCGAGCACCGAAGCGGCCTCGCCGAATCGGGCAGCATCTCGTGACCAGCCTGCCTCGCGATGAATGGCTTCGAAGCGGCGATGGACGCTGGGGGCCCCGCGCCGGGTATCGGAATGGTCGATGAGATCATCATGAATGAGCGCGGCGGCTTGAAAAAGCTCGAGCGATGCCCCGACGCGGACGATGGACTCCGCTGCGGGGTCGCCTCCGGCTGCGAGGAAACCGAGGAAGGCGAAGCGGGGACGAAGGCGTTTACCCTGCCGGGAGAGGTCGGAAATGCTGGCCACGAGCTCTTCGGCGTGTGGTGAGATGCGGGCCACGACGGTGCGTTGTTCAGCCAGGAAGTCTGCTATCAGAGCGTTGACACGTTCGGTATATGCCGCCACCTGGTGGGCCACTGATCCGACGGGAGCCGGTGAATCTGAGGTCATGAGTCCGATTCTGTGAGGTACTTCGTGGAACCGATGCGCGCGGGTGCCCACGGGCATCTCCACTCTATAGGGTGGCCACTATGAACCCCACCCGCCGCGAGCGTGCCATCTTGCACGTCGACATGGACGCGTTCTTCGTGTCCGTGGAGCTGCTACAACGGCCTGATCTGGCCCATCGGCAGGTCATCGTCGGCCGGCCAGGGGAGCGGTCCGTGGTCCTGTCGGCGTCGTACGATTGCCGTGCGCTCGGCGTCAGATCGGCCATGCCAATGACGACGGCGGTGCGGCTAGCCCCGCGCGCTGTGGTGATCGAGCCTAGCCAAGGAAAGTACCGCGAGGTTTCGGCTCGCATTATGGGGATCTTCCGGGAGATCACTCCGCTGGTCCAACCGCTGTCCGTCGACGAGGCGTTTCTCGACGTGACGGGCAGCATGCGCCGGCTGGGGGCACCTGGCGTGATTGGAGAGCATATTCGGGACCGCATCCGGTCGGAACTCTCCCTGCCGGCAAGCGTCGGTGCCGCCAAGAATATGTTCGTGGCCAAGATCGCCTCCCAACGGGCTAAACCGGACGGATTGCTCGTCATCCGCCCCGAACAGACCGTGGAGTTTCTGCACACGTTGCCGGTGTCCGCGCTCTGGGGCGTGGGACGCCGGACGGCCGAGGTCCTCGCGAATGCCGGGATCCACAGCGTGCGCGACATCGCCCAGAGTCCTCTTCCCATGCTTCAACGCATGCTGGGCGCGCAGGGCAAGCATCTGTACTCCTTGGCGTGGGGCCGGGACGAACGGGAAGTCGTCACGGAGCGCAATGAAAAGAGCATTGGCTCGGAGGAGACGTTTGCGCAGGACGAGCGGGACCCATCCGCACTGCGAGTGGAGTTGCTGCGGTTGAGCCACGGCGTTGCGGCGCGACTGCGCGCGTCAGGCAAGCTGGCGTCGTCCGTCTCGCTCAAGGTGCGGTACGCCGACTTCACGACGGTGAGTCGCAGCCGACGCTTACAGCATCCTTCAGCGTCCGCCGTAACCCTCGCTGATGCGGCGACGTCGCTCTTCGATGCCCTCTGGCGGCCGGGCGACGCCATTCGCCTCATCGGCGTGCGGACCGAGCAACTGGTGAGCAGTGAGTCGGTGCAATTTAGCTTTGATCGAGCCGACGCAAACTGGGACCGGGCCGAGGCCGCGATGGATCGGATTCGGGATAAATTTCAGGGAGCCGGGCTGTCACCGGCCTCCCTGCTACCGCGCGAGTCCACGGAGCGCGAGGACGGAACGTGACTGCGGCTACCGTCTGCGCCGACAGCCCAGTATCCTTAATGAACAAGCGCCTAGTAAACGCTTATTCGATAGTCCAGGTGCTCGGGCTGAGGGGCCGGAACAACAGGACCCGAATAGGCGTTAAACGGGGTACAAGTGTCTACGTCGGTGGAACGGATCAGGGTCTCGGGATCGTGGGACGCGCCAGCGACTGAAAGAAACGGGGAAGGACATGCCGCTTTCCGACCACGAACAGCGGTTGCTCGAGCAACTGGAACAGCAGCTGCACGAGGACCAGCGCTTCGCGTCGACCATGAAGTCCGGAGGCGGATATTCGACGCGCAACATGGTGATTGGCGTGCTCATTGGCATCGCCGGGATCGTCGCGGTACTGATCGGCATCTCCGCCAACGTGTTGGTGGTCGGTGTGCTCGGATTCGCCGTGATGTGCGTCGGCGTGTACGTCGCCCTGTCGAAGCGCGGCGGTGCCAGCATGAAGGCTAGCAATGGCTCCCCACGGGCTGCGAAGTCCAACAGCTCGTTCATGGCAGATCTCGAAGCGAAGTGGGACGAGCGCCGACGCGATCAAGGGTTCTAAACTCCGCTGCCTCCTGGTCAATCCCCCGTCGTTTGGGGTCTCGCGTCCGGCGTCGGGTCTCCCGCGGTGAGCCTACGTCTGGCTTCACTCCTGTGAACGAACACCTCTGATCGCACGCTGACGCGCGGCGTTGACGTGATCTAATCCTGCCCTCACACGGCCGCTCCACTTCCCTCCACGCGCCCACCGGATGGGCCTCCACCTGCCGCCACACCCGCCCTGACCGGCGGGTTTTGTCGTTTAACGGCCCCCTGATGCCTCGGGAGGCTTGAGACAGTCTTGATCCTGTGTGCGAGCTGCCAATTCTTCCTCCACTTTGAACCATTCCCGTAGATCGCCGTGATTCCGGGGTTTTGGTGGCATTCAGGTCAGCAAATATTCCCGGGATGTCGTTGACAGTGGTAGAAGGTGGAGTAAAGTGGGGCGCAGAAGAGGATAGTGGAGGAGTAAATCCACCGGAGGGCCTCACAGTCGGGAAGGCGGTGCGCATGTTCCTCGGGACATACACGCCGCGTCTTGACGACAAGGGTCGGCTGATCCTGCCCGCCAAGTACAGGGAAGAGCTCGGCAACGGGCTCGTCCTGACGCGGGGGCAGGAGCGGTGTATTTACGTCTTCAGTCAGCGGGAGTTTGAACGGGTCCACGAGCAGATGCGGCAGGCGCCGTTGTCTTCTCGCCAAGCCCGCGATTACATCCGTGTTTTCCTCTCCGGCGCCTCTGATGAGGTGCCGGACAAGCAAGGGCGGGTCACGATTCCGTCCTCGCTACGCAGCTACGCCGGCCTAGACCGTGAGGTCACCGTCATCGGCGCTGGTACCAGAGCTGAGATTTGGGACAGCGCGGCGTGGAACACCTACCTCGAGGAAAAGGAGAGTGCGTTCTCCGAGACCGATGAGGAGGTTCTTCCGGGAATCTTCTAGGCCATCAGGGTCTCAGGGGAGGACACGGAACCGACCTTGGGCCAGATCTCTTACCGCCCGGATCACCTGACTCACCTTCCCCGGAGTCAGGCGACACCGGAGCGGTGGGGGATCTGACCACAGGTCGTTTAGCGCAACAACCGCCCGCGAACGGTACGGCGGGGGCACCGCCCCCGATTAGCCATCACGACGTGTAGAGAGGGGCCGCCATGACGGCAGAAGACGACGCCCGCGGCGCGGGTGCTCAGCATCCCGTTGTTGCGGCCGAGTCTGCCGCCGTCGCCAAGCCCACCCACGAGCGCCACGTGCCGGTGCTCTTGGACCGTTGCGTGGGCCTCCTCGAGCCAGCTGTCCTCGCGGCTCGGGCCGCCGGTCGAGCGCCTGTACTGGTTGACTGCACGCTGGGCATGGGCGGCCACTCAGAGGCGATCTTGACGCGATTTCCCGACGCTCGCCTCATTGGTTTGGACCGCGACGAACAAGCGCTAGCTCTCGCCGGAGAGCGGCTCAAAGACCTGGCGGACCGGACGGATTTGGTCCACGCCGTGTACGACGAGATCTATGACGTCGTGCAGGAGTTGGATCTCCCAGGGGTCGACGGCGTGCTGTTTGACCTCGGAGTGTCGTCGCTGCAGTTGGACGAGCGCGACCGCGGCTTCGCGTATTCCTACGATGCGCCGCTCGACATGCGCATGGACCCGTCGCGAGGCCCGACCGCTGCAGATCTGGTCAATTCCGCGACGCACGGAGAGCTGGCCCGGATCATTCGCACGTGGGGAGAGGAGCGATTCGCCTCACGCATCGCGTCCGCGATCCTGACTGCCCGTGAGGTCAAACCCATTACCTCGACCTCTGGCCTGGTTGACGTGATCAGATCTGCCGTTCCGGCAGCGGCGGCCCGCACGGGCGGACACCCCGCCAAGCGAACGTTTCAGGCGCTGCGCATCGCGGTCAACGAGGAATTGGACGTGCTTGAACGAGCCATTCCGGCGGCCATGAAGGCCGTTCACGTTGGTGGCCGTGTGGTGGTGATGAGTTACCACTCGCTCGAAGACAAGATCACCAAGCGATTTTTTCAGGCCGGCTCGCGGTCATCAGCCCCGGCCGGTTTCCCCGTCGAGCTCGACGAGCACAAGGCTCGGTTTAAGACACTGACCAAGGGCACCGAAAAGCCCACCGCTGACGAAATCGAAGAGAACCCCCGGGCAGCATCCGCCAAGCTGCGCGCGGTTGAACGGATCATGAAGGACTGATGGAAATGCGTGCACCAGCCACCATCCGCCGCCAGCAGCGTGAGTCCGCAGCTGTGTATGGCGGGAGTATCGACGGGGCGACGGCACGCGTTGTCGAGCCTTCGCTGCAGCCAGCGGTCGAGCAGTCTCAGCGTCGCCGAACCGTCCTCTCGATAGTTCCCGCGGTCACGCGTAATCGACGCCTGCCGTTCCTTCTGATGTGCGTTGCGTTTCTCATCGCCGCGCTCACATCGGTACTGCTGCTCAACATTCAGGTCTCGAGCGGTCAGTACGAGTTGGTCAAGCTGCGTTCCGCGCAGACGTCCTTGGTCCAGGAAAACGAGGCATTGACTCAAGAGGTGCAATACCTGGAGGCGCCACAGAATATCGCCTCAAAGGCGGCTGAACTGGGCATGGTGCCGGCTGGCAACGTCGCGGCCATCGACCTCTCGACCGGAGAAGTTTCAGGTGTCGCTACGGCGGCCGGTTCCGAGGACACAGTAACGTCGCTGTTGAGCGGACCGGAGCGTCCGTTCACGGAACCGGCCCCGGTGTCTTCCGTCGGTTCGGGCACTGACAATCCACCGGCTTCGGGTGCGGAGTCATCGTCCCCGGCATCCGAGTCGGCCGGAGCTGAGAAGCCAGCCGAAGAACCGCAAACACCTGCACAGGGCAGCAAGCCAACGTTTAGCTCGGAGGAGCTGAACGGCGGAACGATTCCGGCACCTCAGGTATCGGACGCACACGACGGATAGGCGAGCAGATCGCCGCGAGAGCACACGGGGAGAAATAGGTATGGCGCCCACGCGGAAACCTCGGCTACGTGAACGCGGCGTGACTCGGCTCCGGGCTGGCCTCGCGGTGTGTCTGGTGCTGTTGCTGCTGCTGTCAGGACGGTTGTTCTTCCTCCAGGGGCTAGATCCAGAAGCGGTGGCTCAGGAAGCCACTAGCAACCGTACGCGTACTGTGCAGATTGACCCCGCCCGCGGGGACATTCTTGATGCGCATGGTCGGACCCTCGCGACGTCGGTGATTCGCTACGACCTCGTCGTCGATCAGAAGTGGTATGAGGAGGAATTCACCCGGCGTAATCAGGAGACGGGGGAGCGTGAAGACGTGACAATTCACTCCGTCATCGGCGAGCTGGAGCCGCTCCTCGGCGTCGACGCTGAGACGCTCCGCGCCTCGCTCATCCCGACCGATCCGGAAGACCCAGTGCGCTACTCGGTGGTCGCGAAAAGCGTGACGCCCGAGGTCAAGGAGCGCGTGTTGGAACTTGGCATCCCGGGCATGACCACCAAGCAGCGCAGTGACCGTCAATACCCGAACGCGTCTCTCGCGGGAACGCTGCTCGGTTTTCTCAGCGCCGCGTCGCTGAACGAGGCCGAGCAGGAGACCGGAGCCGAGGGGATTGAACTCACTCAGGAAGAGCACTTGGCCGGTACTCCCGGTGAACGCACGTTCGAAGTCGGTGCCGACGGGATTCGCATTCCCATGGCGACGTATTCGGAGACACCTGCCGTCGACGGACAGGACGTCAAGCTCACCATCGATAGCGATATTCAGTGGGCGGCACAGAACGCCGTGATGCAAAAGCAAGAGCAATACAATCCGGACTTCGTCGCGGCCATCGTCATGGAAATTGAGACGGGCAATCTCATTGCCGTGGCTGATTCCACGTCCGTCGACCCGAATGACCCGGCCGCTACCGAGGGTGAGTTCCGCCGATCCAAGGCCTTACTTCACGCGTTTGAACCGGGGTCCACGGGCAAGCTGGCCACGTTCGCCGCGGCCCTCGATGCGGGCAAGGTGACACCCACAGAGGCGTTCGAGGTGCCGAATGCCTACACCGTACAAAATGAGACGATCAACGACTCGCTAGAGCATGCGACGTACGACATGACGGCAGCAGGAATCTTCGCCCGGTCCTACAACACCGGCACGGTGATGATCGGTAATCGCCTGAGCAATGAAGAACGCTACGACTTTTTCCAGAAGTTCGGCGTCGGCCAGTATCTGCCGATCGGGTTGCCGGTGAGCCAAGGTATTTTTGCCGACCCGGCCGTGTGGGATCGTCGGCAGCAATTCACCACCATGTTTGGTCAGGCCTACACCCAAACCCTCCTCCACACGGCCATGCAGTTCGGGTCGATCGCCAATGATGGCCTCAAGGTGCAGCCGCGGCTCGTCGACGCCTACATCGACCCGGATGGCACCGAGCATGAAGCCGAATCCCCAGCACCGGAGCGCGTGGTTTCTCAGGAGACGTCGGACATCCTGCTCGGCATGATGGAAACGGTGGTGACCAACGGTACGGCTCAGGGGGCCGCCATCGACGGCTATCGGGTCGGCGGCAAGACGGGCACTGGCCAGGCGGCCGGGCCCAACGGCGGCTACGACGGCTACACCAGTTCCTTCACGGGCGTCGCCCCCTTGGATGATCCGAAGTACGTGGTGGCTGTCACGATGCATCGGCCCCAGGGCAACTGGAGGGACTGGAGCGTCACGGATACCTTTAAAACCATCATGGAGCAGACTCTGAACACCTACGACGTCCCGCCGTCGAACAGCGCACCGGACCCGTACAAGGTCTTTATCGGCGATCGCCAAGACTACGGCTGGGAGTAGGGAATGCCCACCGACCTCTCTACCGCCGAGCGCGCCTTTCGCCCGGTTCATCCGCCGCGGGTGCGCCTGAGCGACATCGCCCGCGCCGTGCCCGCTCTGTCCGTGACGGACGACGCCGTCGTCAGTGGTGTGTGCCTCGATTCCCGAGCTGTGCAAGCGGGGGACCTCTACATCGGGCTCCCCGGCGCCCGAGCGCACGGGGCCACCTTTTCCGACGCGGCGGCCGCCGCCGGCGCGGCCGCGATCCTCACGGATGACGAGGGCCTTGCAGCAGCCGCGGCGACCGGCTTGCCCGTGGTGAGCACGACGTCGGTGCGCGCGGTGATCGGTGACGTGTCCGCGTGTGTCTTCGGAACCCAGTCCGATGCGCCCGCCCTCTTCGGGGTGACCGGCACGAACGGCAAGACCACCACGACCTATTTTCTCCGCTCGCTCCTGAATGCTCTGGGGCGGAGCACAGGACTGATCGGAACGATTGAGATCGTCGCGGGGCAGACCCCCATTCCGTCAGTTCTCACGACCCCCGAAGCGACGCAACTCCATGCGCTGCTCGCGCGAATGCGGGACGGCGGCATCGACGCCACGGCGATGGAGGTGTCCTCTCATGCCTTGGACTACGGGCGGGTCGCGGGCCTGCGCTACGCCGTGGCAGGTTTCACCCAACTCACTCAGGATCATTTGGATCTGCACGGCACGATGGAGGAGTACTTCGCCTCCAAAGCGCGCCTCTTTGAGCCGGAGACGAGCCGCGCCGCGGTCGTCACCGTGGACGACGCGTGGGGGCGGCTCCTGGCCGCGCGGCGTCGAGAGACCGGCTCCCACGTTCTGACGCTCGCCACCCGAGACGACGGCGCGGAGGCCGACTGGACGGTGACGGACGTGGCTGCTCACGGATTAGGCCACGAGTTCACGTTGCGGAACGCTACAGGCGACGCCGTGAGCGCCCGGGTGGGGCTGCCAGGGGACTTCAACGTCTCTAACGCGGCGCTGGCCCTGACGATGATCTTGGCCTCTGGGATCGGTGTGGCCGCTCTCCAGCAGGCTCTCGACGAGCAGGATCCGCTCTCCGTTGCGGTGCCGGGACGGATGCAGGTGATCTCCCACCGGCCGGCCGCCGTGGTGGACTTTGCTCACAACGCTGATGCGCTCCAACGTGCTATTGCTGCGGTGCGTCCAGCGTCCGGCCGAGTCATCACCGTGTTCGGGGCTACGGGGGACCGGGACGCCACGAAGCGGCCCGTGATGGGGGCGGTCGCCGCCGAGTGCAGCGACGTCGTGATCATCACCGATGACGATCCGCATAGCGAGGATCCAGCGGCCATCCGCTCGGACGTCCTCGCCGGGGCGCGCCAGGCCGTAACGGACCAGTCCCTGACCACAGCCGTGATCGAGGCGTCCCCGCGGGCCGCTGCCATCCGTCACGCGGTTCAGCTCGCCACCGAAGAGGACACCATCCTCGTGGCTGGGCGTGGGCATGAGACGGTGCAGGACGTCGCCGGCGTCGATCATGCGCTCGACGATCGTACGGAGCTCAGCGCAGCGCTGGTCGCCGCGGGATTCACACCGATCGCCTCCAACGAGACCAGCACCACCGCCTCAGAAGCCGACGGCCAGCGTGGTGAGGGAGTAAAGTCCTCATAGCCATGATTGAACTCAACACAGCCCAGATCGCCGAGATCACCGGCGGCCGCCTCAGCGCTACCGCGGACCCAGCCGCTCGGATCATGGGCGTCGATACCGACTCGCGTCAGATGCAGCCCGGATGGCTCTTTGTGGCCAAGCCCGGTGAAGTCTCTGACGGACACCATTTCATTGACCAAGCGTTCGCAGCTGGCGCGCGCCTGGCGCTGACCGAGCGCGTCACGCTGGATGCGAGTGGCAACGAGCACCCGGCTGTCATCGTCGAAGACGCCGTGGACGCCATGGGCCTCATCGCGGCCCATCAGGTGGCCTATCTCAAGGCCCGCGGCGCGCGCGTTGTCGGCATTACCGGCTCGGCGGGCAAAACCACCACCAAAGACCTTCTCGCGGCCGTTCTCTCGACCGACGGTGAAACGCTCTCACCCGTTGGCTCCTACAACGGCGAAGTCGGCGTTCCCCTGACGGTCTTCCGTGCGGAGGAGACGACGCGCAATCTCGTCATTGAGATGGGCGCGACAGGGATCGGCCACATTACCTATCTCACGGACATGGTCGTCCCTGACGTGGGCGTCGTCCTCTGCGTGGGCACGGCACACGCCGGCGAATTCGGCGGTGTGGACAACATTGAGCAGGCCAAAGGTGAATTGGTCGAGGCCCTCAGCGCTGACGGCACCGCCGTCGTGAACCTTGACGACGCGCGCGTCGCCCGGATGCGTCAGCGAACTCAAGCGCGCATCGTCGGATTCGGCATTGACCCGGCGCCACAAGAGCACGAGGTCCTCGGAGCGAGCGATGTTTCGGTGGGCGCGAATGGATGCCCAGAGTTTGACCTGACGTTCCCCGATGGGTCCCGTCACCACGTTCAGTCAGGGTTGATGGGGCGCCACCACGTGTACAACGTCTTGGCCGCTGCGGCCGCCGGTTATGCTCTCGGGGTGGCGCCAGCGACGATTGTCGAGCAACTTGACGGCCGTGGGCCAGCGAGCCGCTGGCGCATGGAGCGGACGGAGCGGCCCGACGGCGTCACCGTCATCAATGACGCCTACAACGCGAATCCGGAATCCATGCGCGCTGCTCTGCAGACGCTCGCCGAGCTGGGACTGCCCGACGGCGACGGCGCCGCTCGCCGTACGTGGGCGGTGCTGGGCCCCATGCTGGAACTTGGCGACGAATCCCTCCTCGAGCACGACCTTCTGGGCCGCCAGGCGGTGCGGTTGAACATCAAGAAGCTCGTGGTCATCGGTGCTGAGGCCAAGCCCGCGTACAACTCGGCAGTCCTGGAGGGTAGCTGGGGGGACGAGGCGTACTACGTCGAGACCTGCGACGAAGCTGCGGCTTTGCTGCAGCGTGAAATCGCCAGCGGGGATATCGTATTGTTCAAGTCGTCCAACTCGGCAGGCTTGCGGCACTTGGGCGATCAGGTAGCGCAGGCACATCCGAACGCCGCCCTTGTCGAGGAGAGCTCAGAATGATTGCACTACTTTTGGGCGCTTCGATTGCGCTGCTTCTCTCCTTCATTGGCACGCCCGTCTTGATCCGCCTGTTGGTCCGGCGCCAGTACGGCCAGTTTGTCCGCGATGACGGGCCGACGTCCCACCACACCAAGCGGGGGACCCCCACCATGGGCGGTGCCATGATTGTGCTGTCCGTCGTCGTGGCGTACTTCCTGACCCATGGGATCCGCATGCTCACGGCAGAGCATGCCACCGGGCCGACGGCGTCTGGCTTGCTGCTGCTCTTCCTCATGGTGGGTATGGGCCTCGTGGGCTTCCTCGACGACTTTACGAAGATCTCCAAGCAACGCAGTCTGGGGCTCACGGCGTGGCAGAAGGTCTTCGGCCAAGCAGTCGTGGGCATCGCCTTTGCGTTGCTGGCATTGCAGTTCCCGGACGATAAGGGACTGACTCCGGCCTCGCTGAACATCTCCTTTATCCGCGATATCCCGTGGCTGGACCTTGCCTTCTTCGGCCCGGTCATCGGCGCCATCCTGTTTGTGATCTGGGCGAACCTCATCGCCACCGCCACGACGAACGGCGTCAATGTCACCGATGGGCTCGACGGACTGGCCACCGGCGCTTCGATCATGGTGTTTGGGGCTTACACGCTCATGGGAATCTGGCAATACAATCAGGCCTGTGGCTCTTCCCGGTCGATCGGTTCCGTGTGTTACGAGGTGCGGGATCCCATGGATCTCGCCCTGCTCGGAGCCATTCTGTGCGGTGCGCTGATTGGCTTCCTGTGGTGGAACACCTCGCCAGCCCATATTTTCATGGGCGACACGGGCTCGCTGGCCATTGGCGGCGCCCTGGCGGCCTTCGCCATCCTTTCCCGCACTGAGTTGCTGCTCCTGGTGCTGGCGGGCCTCTTCGTCATCATCACGCTGTCCGTCATCATTCAGGTGGGGTACTTCAAGATCTCTGGTGGTCAGCGCGTGTTCCTGATGGCTCCGCTGCAGCATCACTTCGAGCTGAAGGGATGGGCCGAGGTCACCGTCGTGGTCCGCTTCTGGATCGTGGCCGGGCTCTTCGTGGCGGCCGGTCTGGGAATCTTCTATGCCGAATGGGTGGTGGGGCTCTAAATGACGTCGCTCGACGAACTGACCAGTTGGGATGCGGACTTTACCGGGCTTCGCGTGGTCGTCGCCGGCCTCGGAGCCAGCGGCTTCTCCGCCGCCGACACGCTGATTGAACTCGGCGCGCGCGTCGTCGTCGTGGACGGGCGTGATTCGGAAGAGAACGCCCAGCGCGGGGACACGCTGAAGATCGTCGGCGCCGCCGACGTCCTCTTGGGCGCTGAGCACCAGGACCGGTTGCCGAAGATCGACGGCGAAGAGGCGGACCTCGTGGTCGTCTCGCCTGGCTGGAACCCCCGCCAGCCGCTCATCGCAGAAGCCGAGGCTGCCTCGATTCCGGTCTGGGGCGACGTCGAACTCGCGTGGCGTGTGCGTCAGCGGGAGGGCCGGCCGACGGCCGAGTGGCTGGTGCTGACCGGAACCAATGGCAAGACGACCACCGTGTCGATGGCCGAATCCATGTTGCAGGCCGCCGGGCTGCGCGCTCTCGCCGTCGGCAACGTCGGCACCCCTATTCTGGACGCGATCCGCGATCCGCAGGGCTATGACGTGCTCGTCGTTGAACTCTCCAGTTTTCAGCTGCACTACACGCACACGATGTCCCCGCTCGCGTCCGTGGTGCTCAACCTCGCCGAGGATCACGTGGATTGGCACGGTTCTTTCGAGGCCTATCGGGAGGCGAAGGCGCGGATCTACGAACGCACGCGCGTCGCAGCGATCTTCAATGCACAGGCGCCGGAGACCATCCGGATGGTGGAGAACGCCGACGTGATCGAGGGCTGCCGGGCGATCGGATTCACCACGGACGTGCCAGCTCGCAGCATGGTGGGCCTCGCCGAGGGCCTCTTGGTCGATCGGGCCTACCTCGAGGACCGGGCCAATTCAGCGATCGAGCTCGCGACTTTGGAGGACGTCGGCGAATTGGCCGCGCGGCACAACGTGGCCAACGCCCTGGCGGCGGCGGCCCTCGTGCGCGCTTATGGCGTGCCGCCGGAGTCCATCCGGGACGGATTGCGGTCCTACCAACCGGGCGATCATCGGATCCAGGCCGTCGCGCGGCGCGACGACATCCTGTGGATCAACGATTCGAAGGCCACCAACCCTCATGCCGCCGCCGCATCCCTCTCGTCGTTCCGGTCTGTCGTCTGGATCGCCGGCGGGCTGTCTAAGGGTGTTGACTACCACGATTTGATTGCGGACAACGCGGATCGCTTGCGCGCCGTCGTGACCATCGGCCTAGACACCGCGGATCTTGAGGCGGCACTGAGAGAACACGCTCCGAATGTGCCCGTCTTGCCCACCGGGGTGAGAGACACTGGAGAAGGCCAGCAGGATGCCTCACCGGGCGCCGTGATGCGGCGCGCGGTGGAACGCGCGGCGGAGGTCGCGCAAGCCGGGGACACGGTCTTGATGGCGCCCGCGGCGGCATCGATGGACCAATTCGCGTCCTACGCGCAGCGTGGAAATGCCTTTATTGAGGCGGTCAGTGAATTGATGGAAGACCCCGGACGGGGTGGTGAAGCGGAGTCGGAGGGCAGCTGACGTGACGACCCGGCGGGCAGGCGCGATGACGCGATTTTGGCGTCTGCTCGAAGGCAGCGACGGCGCCCGCAACGGGGGCTACTACCTGATCTTGGGTAGCACGTTGGCCATGACAGCCATCGGGTTGCTGATGGTGCTCTCTTCATCGTCGGTTTCCGCCATTTCGCACGAGTCCAATTCCTACGGACTGTTTCTACGGCAGGGAGTTTTCGCTGTCGTCGGCGTGATCGGCATGCTGGTCCTCGCCCGGATCCCCGCCAGCGGGTATCGCAAGCTGGCCTGGCCGATCCTCGGCGTCGCCATCTTGGGCTTGCTCTTGGTCCTGACTCCGCTGGGCGTGACGGTCAACGGCAACCGGAACTGGATCGAGATCGCCGGCTTCCGGGGTCAGCCGTCGGAGGCCGCCAAACTGGCCTTGGCCATCTGGGGCGCCCACGTGCTGGCGACCAAGCGCCACCTGATCAGCGACTGGAAGCACGCACTGGTTCCCGTCGTGATTCCCGGCGCAGCGATCATCTGTCTCTTTGTGCTGTTAGGGCACGACGTCGGCACGCTGCTCGTCATTGTGCTCGTGGTGGTCGCCATTCTGTTCTTGGCCGGGGCGCCCCTGCGCCTCTTCATCGTCGGCGGAGTGCTCGGTCTGGTCGGCATGGTGGCCGTATTCACCATGTCGGACAACCGCATGCAGCGCCTGAACGCGTGGCTGCAGGTGGATTGTGACGTCAACCCGACGTGCTATCAGCCGATGCACGGTTTCTACGCGTTGGCCTCCGGAGGCTGGTGGGGGGTCGGCCTTGGGCAGTCCCGTCAAAAATGGAACTACCTCCCCGAAGGTCAGACCGACTACATCTTGGCCATCATTGGCGAAGAGCTGGGGTTCATCGGCACACTGGTGATCGTGGTGCTCTTCGCTGTCTTGGCCATCGCGATGTACCGGGTGGCCGTCCGCAGCCAAGATCCGTTCATCCGCGTGGCGACCGGCGGCATCATGGCCTGGATCATCGGGCAGGCCTTTATCAACATGGGCATGGTGACCGGTCTCTTGCCCGTGATCGGTATTCCGTTGCCCTTTATCTCCTATGGTGGATCGGCCCTCGTCATCTCCTTGGCGGCCATCGGTGTTGTCCTCTCTTTCGCCCGGCAATCTGCAGCCGAGGCGGCTTCCCTTCCACCTCAACGAAAGAACAGTCCGTCGTCATGAACGCCCTTTCCGTGGTCCTTGCTGGCGGTGGCACCGCTGGTCACATCTCCCCGCTCCTCGCGATTGCCCGCGCACTTGAGGCGGCAGACCCAGCGACCCGCATCACCGCCGTCGGAACCGCCTCTGGCATGGAAACTCGCCTCGTGCCGGAGGCCGGGTATCGCTTAGAGACGATCGAGCGCGTGCCGATGCCGCGCCGGCCATCGCCTGCCCTGCTGAAGCTGCCCGCGCGGTTCGCCAAGGCGGTTCGACGCGCCGGCGCGATTCTTGACGACGCCGAGGCCGACGTCGTCGTGGGGGTGGGCGGCTACGTCTGCACCCCGGTGTACGTCGCGGCCAAGCGGCGGAAAATTCCCGTGGTCATTCACGAGGCGAATGCACGGGCGGGCTTGGCCAACAAGGTCGGCGCTCGATTTGCCGCCCGCGTGGCCACGGCCTTTGCGGGGACTTCTCTGCCGGGGGCACACGTCATCGGCATGCCGATGCGCGCCGAGGTCGCCCAGCTGGATCGCCGCGCGGCACAACACGAGGCCCGGATTAGCCTCGGTTTGGATCCGCAGAAGAGGACGCTAGTGGTCACGGGTGGATCATCCGGGGCCGTGTCCATGAATCATGCCGTCGCGGGCGCTGTGGAATCCATCGCCGCCGCTGCCGATCGACTGCAGGTGCTGCACGTGACGGGCCGCGATAAGCGGGTGCTCGACGCCGAGGGGGCTCTGTTGTCTGCACCCGGCTACGTGCAGGTGGAGTACGTCGATGGGATGGAGCGTGCCTATGCCGCGGCGGATCTCATGGCGTGCCGCTCCGGGGCGGGCACGGTGTGCGAGCTGGCCGCCGTCGGGCTGCCGTCGGTCCTCGTGCCGTTACCCATCGGCAACGGCGAACAACGACATAACGGTGCGCCGTTGGTGGCCGCTGGTGGTGCGGTCATGGTGGACAATGATCAGTTCACAGCCGACTACGTGCGAACCGAAGTGCTGCCCTTGGTGGCTGACGCGGACCGGTTGGATCACATGGGCCGGGCGGCTGCTCAGCATGGGCGCCGAGACGCGGCCGAAGTCATGGCGCAGCTGGTTTTCGAGGCCGCCGCCGGAGCATGAAAAAGGTAGGGGAGAACATCGTGACTAACGGAGCCCAGCAGCCGCTACAGGACTTGGGCCGCGTCCACTTTTTAGGACTCGGCGGCGTCGGCGTTTCAGCGGTGGCGCGGCTCATGCAGGCCCGAGGGCAGCAGATTTCGGGCACCGATGCCAAGGATTTGCCGGTGCTTCGCGAGCTCGCGGCTGCGGGCGCCCGGGTGCACGTGGGCTACGCCGCCGAGAATCTGGGCGACGTGGACACGGTGGTGACGTCCTCGATCATCAAGCCGGGTAACCCAGAATATGATGCGGCTGTGTCGCGGGGACTGCGGCTCCTGCACCGCTCCGAGGCCCTTGCCGAAACGATGCGTGGGCATCGGGTGGTGACGGTCGCTGGTACCCATGGCAAGACCACCACGACCTCGCTCATCGCCGTGATGCTTCGGGAAGCGGGTGTGTCTCCGTCGTTTGCCATTGGGGCCAACGTCGGTGGGCTCGGCGTGAATGCGGAGCTCGGCACCGGCGGCATTTTCGTGGCCGAAGCGGACGAGTCGGATGGTTCGTTCTTGAACTATTCCCCGGACATTGCCGTCGTGACCAATGTCGAGGCCGATCATTTGGATCACTACGGGACGGCGGAGGCGGTGCATCAGGCCTTTACGGACTTCGCGTCGTTGCTGCCGGATGGCGGCCTGCTCATCGCCTGCGCGGACGACGACGGGGCCGCCGCCTTGGCGGCGCGGGTGCGGTCCGAAGCCCAGCGAGTCCGGGTGGTGACCTACGGATTCTCCGCTGGGGCCGACTGGCGGCTCCGGCATCCTCAGGCCGATGGCTTGAGGTACCGGGCCACACTTGAGCGGACGTCGGAGGAGGACTCCGCGCTGGCCGCTGGTCCCTTCACCCTTGACCTCGCCGTGCCCGGAGACCACAATCTCCTCAACGCCGCCGCTGCCTTCGCCGTGGGACATGAGGTGGGCCTGACGCCGGTGCAGGCCCTGGCCGGGCTCGCAGCGTTCCGGGGGGCCGCGCGCCGCTTTGAGTACCGCGGTGAGGCGAACGGGGTGCGTGTTTATGACGACTACGCGCATCATCCCACCGAAGTGAGCGCTGCCTTGCGTGCGGGACGTGCGGTGGCTGGCGAGCGCCGCCTCCACGTTCTGTTCCAGCCGCACCTCTTTACCCGCACGCAAGCTTTTCACGCCGAGTTCGCCAGCGCCCTGTCATTAGCCGATTCCGCGTGGATCCTCGATATCTACCCCGCTCGTGAGGAACCCCTGGAGTCGGTCACCAGCGCACTCATCACTGATGCGCTCACCACCGCGGGTGGGCCCGTGTCCGCCGCGGAGGCGGCTGCGACGCTGGCCTCCACCGCGCGCAGCGGCGATGTGATCATGACCATTGGGGCGGGCGACGTTACGTCCTACGGGGGTGCCATCCTCGAGGAGCTCGGTGGGCGTGCCGACACGGGGTCCTAACGTGGCCGAGGGCACCAACGTCGTCGAGCTCCCAGCCGCGCCGGAGAACCCGTGGAAAAAGCGCTTGTTGCTCTGGGTGGGCGGGGCCTTGGCTTTTGTGCTGGTCCTGATCGGCGTGTTGTTGTACTCGCCGTTACTGGCGATCAAAAACGTTGAAGTGACGGGGAATTCCCTTGCGACGACCGCGTCGATTCAGGAGGACCTTGCCTCGTTGCAGGGACTGCCGCTTCCGCGAGTCGCCCCTGGGAACGTTCGCGACCTCCTCGCAGAGCAGCCGGCCATCGAGGATGTCATTATTCAGGCCGAAGCACCGGACACCCTGCGAGTTGAAGTCATCGAGTATCCGCCGGTGGCCGTGACACGGTCTGGGCAGGCGCACTGGCTGGTAGCTGCCGATGGGCGCAAGCTGCGGCAAATTGTGGACCGCGCCGCGTATGAGCTTCCGCTGATCTCTGAAGTCTCAGCGGATGCCAAGCCGGAACTTTTTGAAACCATCACGCGGGTGCTCTCCGTGCTCCCGGAGCCGGTGCTCGCGCAGCTAGAATTCGCGACAGCCGAGACGATCGATTCAGTCGAACTCGAATTAGTCTCGGGTGAGCGCGTCCGCTGGGGGAGCGATGAGCGCAGCGCGGAGAAGGCGAGCGTCTTGACCGCCTTGCTTGGCGCAGAGCAGCCCGAGGGGCAGCCCGCCGTCGAGGTCTACGACGTGTCGAGTCCGGAACGGCCAGTAACTCGTTGAGGCGGATTAGAACGACACGCGGCCCGGGTCATTGCACAAGAGCGTGGCGAACCATAGCGTCTACATAGCAGCAGGTTGACATAACTATAACCCTCAACTAGAGGGTTAGGGTTGAAGGTCGAACGCTACGCACCGCGGCCACGGCCAACCGGGGCGTAGGTACAGCACAAGCACACACCGAGCAAGGGAAACAGGACGTGGCAGCTCCCCAGAATTACCTCGCCGTCATCAAGGTCGTCGGCATCGGCGGTGGCGGCGTCAACGCCGTGAACCGCATGATCGAAGTCGGTCTTCGTGGCGTCGAATTCATTGCGATCAATACCGACGCGCAGGCGCTGCTTATGAGTGATGCGGACGTCAAGCTCGACGTCGGACGCGAGCTCACGCGTGGCTTGGGCGCCGGCGCAAACCCAGAGGTCGGCCGACAGGCGGCGGAGGATCACGCCGAGGAGATCGAAGAGGTCTTGCGGGGCGCGGACATGGTCTTTGTCACCGCTGGCGAGGGCGGCGGCACGGGTACCGGAGGTGCCCCGGTTGTGGCCCGCATCGCGCGGTCACTCGGAGCCCTGACCATTGGCGTCGTGACCCGGCCGTTCACCTTCGAGGGGCGCCGCCGGGCAAATTCCGCAGAGGCGGGGATCGATGCCCTGCGGGACGAAGTCGACACCCTCATCGTCATCCCGAACGATCGTCTCCTGTCGATCAGCGACCGCAACGTGTCCGTCCTCGACGCCTTCCGTTCTGCGGATCAAGTTCTGCTTTCGGGTGTGCAGGGCATTACGGATCTGATCACGACCCCGGGGCTGATTAACCTCGACTTTGCCGACGTGAAGTCGGTCATGCAGGGGGCCGGTTCCGCGTTGATGGGCATCGGTTCCGCGCGGGGCGACGACCGCGCCGTCAAGGCAGCCGAATTGGCGATTGCATCCCCGCTGCTTGAGGCATCGATCGACGGCGCGCACGGAGTGCTGCTCTCCATTCAGGGCGGATCCGACTTGGGGCTCTTCGAGATCAACGAGGCCGCTCGCTTGGTCCAGGAAGTGGCCCACCCCGAGGCCAACATCATTTTCGGTGCCGTCATCGACGACGCATTGGGTGACGAGGCGCGAGTGACCGTCATTGCTGCCGGATTTGATCAGGTGGACGTGACGAACGCACCGGCCCAGCCGCAAAACAACAACGCACAGGTCGCTGCGGCCGCGGCGTCCACCCTCGCCGCCGGCGAGACTGCCTCCGGAGCCAGCGCACCGACCAGTGGAACCAACGTTCCGGGCACGATGCCCCTGGATGCGCCCTCCGGTGTCGCCAGTCCGTCGGCATCCCAGCCGTCCGCGGCGTCTGCCGCCGAACCAGGCGCGGAGCGCCAGTATGAGGAACTGCCCACCGTGGTGGATCAGGACCTCAGTTCCGCGGAGAATGACGACTTGGATGTTCCGGATTTTCTGAAGTAAGTCGGCCGTGTCGACAACCGGCCGGCGAGGCGCCTTGCGTGCGTCTTGCCGGCCGGTTGTTCGCTGTTAAAAGGGAAGGATCATCGGGCGAATGTTGCGTTGGAGCGCGCCGTTGGGTGACCAAGAGACTGTCCACGTGGCCTTCACCACAGTGGCGGAAGGCAATTTAGCGGCCCACGTCGGGGACGACCCGGCAGCCGTTGCCGCGCGCCGCGCGCGGCTAGCCCGTGAGCTGGGGCTGCCCGCAGCGGCACACTTCATGTCGCAAACCCACTCCACCGCCGTCGGCCGCATCGCCGGGGGAGAGGGCGCGGCAGAGTCTCAGCTAGAGGTCGACGCCTTGGTATCCCGCAGGGCGGACGCGCCGCTGGCCGTCCTGACTGCCGACTGCCTCCCTATCGTTTTCGCTGCGTACGGCGAGCGGGGTAGCGCCATCGCCGTTGCTCACGCCGGACGGCGCGGCCTGCTCGAGGGAATTCTGGCCAACGCTCTCGACGAGCTCCGTGAGGAGGCAGGCCCCGAGGCGACGGTCACCGCGTGGGTGGGGCCCGCCATCTGTGGGCGCTGCTACGAGGTGCCGGCTGACCTGCAGCGCGATGCCGAGGCCCTGATTCCAGGAGTCGCGTCGACGACGTCGTGGGGCACTCCCGCGCTCGATCTGCCCTCCGCGGCTGCCCGCTTCTTGACGCGTGAGGGGGTCGACGTCGTTCGCTCGGAGATCTGTACTTTCGAGGACGCGCGCTATTACTCGTATCGTCGTGACCGCGACGCTGGACGATTGGCAGGCGTCGTCTGGCGTGAACCAGGGCAGACCAGCACAGCATCCAACGACGGGGAGTGACAGAAAATGAACGATGGTGACGTGGCGCGCCGGGCGGATCTCGCTGAGCGGCTGAGCCGGGTTCAGGGTCGCATCGCGCAAGCGTCCCGAACTGCCGGCCGCACAGAAACGCCGCAATTGATTGTCGTCACGAAATTCTTCCCCGCCGCCGACGTGCGGCACCTCGCCGCGCTCGGCGTGCGCGAGGTCGGCGAGAACCGGGACCAAGAGGCGGCAGCGAAGGCCGCAGATACCGCCGACTTGGGCCTGACGTGGCACTTCATTGGCCAATTGCAGACCAATAAAGCCAAATCGGTGGCGCGCTATGCCGCCGCCGTCCATTCCGTCGATCGTGCGCAGCTGGTCTCCGCGCTGGGCAAGGCCGTGCGCGCCGAACGTGAGCGCGCCGTGGCCGCGTCAGAAACGCCTCGAGAGGCCATGACGGCGCTGGTGCAGGTCGACTTGCGTTCGGTGGCACAGCGGGAGGCGGCCGGCGGGGGGCGCGGTGGCGCGCTGCCGGAGGACGTCATGACGCTGGCGGCGGCCGTCGAGGGCGAAGAGGGCCTGACGCTGGGGGGTCTCATGGCCGTGGCTCCCTTGGAAGCGGACCCCGCCGAGGCCTTCGCCGCGTTGCGCGACGTGGCTGATGAGCTGCAGCGACAGTACCCGCACGCGCAGATGATTTCAGCCGGCATGAGTCAGGACCTCGAGGCCGCCGTGAGTGCGGGCGCGACACACCTGCGGATCGGCTCAGATGTGCTCGGGCCGCGGCCCGCCGTGCGGTAGCGTCGCCTTAAGCGGATGAGCCAGCGAATGTGAGGCGCTGGGCCGCGCACGAACATAAGGAGAAGACCATGGCTGGCGCATTGCGCAAGACGATGATCTACCTGGGGCTCGCTGACGGCGACGAGCATTACGCCGACGAGCAGGGCGTCGATGCGGTCGAACGCGACGACGTGCGCCGCTCGGAATCTCAGCAGGCCCAGGAATCACGGCCCGTCAAACCCGTTGCGGAATCCTCGGAGCGGGAGTCGGAGCAGGAATACCGGGCACCGGTCACGCCCATCAAACGGGCGGCATCATCTAGGGACGAGGATTTCGAATTGCGGCAGATCACGACCGTTCACCCCCGCTCGTATAACGATGCCAAGATCATTGGCGAGAGCTTCCGCGACGGGGTTCCGGTCATCATGAACGTCACCGACATGGGCGAGGCTGAGGCGAAGCGACTGGTCGATTTCTCGGCTGGCCTGGTGTTCGGCCTGCGCGGCACGATCGAGCGCGTGACCAATAAGGTCTTCCTCCTCTCGCCGTCGACGGTTGAGGTGCTCGGCGAGGACAAGAAGGCGTCCGAGGAACAGGCCGCTTTCTTCAACCAGAGCTAAGGCGGACTCGGGCTTCGTGGAACTCATCCTCGCGCCGATCTATATTCTCCTGACGATCTTCCAATTCGTCTTGATGATTCGGATCGTCTTCGACGTCGTGCAAATGTTCGCCCGCACGTGGCGGCCGAGTGGAATTTCGCTCGTCGTCGCCTCGTTCGTCTACCGCTTAACCGACCCGCCCATGCGCTGGTTGCGGAGCAAGGTTAAGCCGCTCGATCTCGGCGGGGTCCAACTGGATCTCGCATTTCTGATTCTGTTCTTCGCGGTAGTGATCGCCAAGGTGATCGTTTCCTCGATGGCCAGCTAGTGCAAAGAAGCTCATAAAATCTGGGTTTGTGTTTAGCTGACCGTGCAAGACCGTTATAGTCTTGTAAACAACGTGGCTCCGGGAGAGAAACTCCTTGAGGCACCGACTGTGACAAGCCTGCCCGGCCGGACGCTGCGGCCGGGAGAGACCCAAGTATTGAGGTGACCAGATGGCGCTCACGCCAGAAGACGTTGTCAACAAGCGCTTCCAGCCAACCAAGTTCCGTGAAGGCTACGATCAGGACGAAGTTGATGACTTCCTCGACGAGATCGTCGTCGAACTGCGTCGCCTGAACCAAGAGAACGACGAGCTGCGCCGTCGGGTGGCTGAGTTCGAGTCCGGCGACGGTGCCGAGACCGCTGCGGTACCGGCCCCAGTGGCCGCCGCTCCGGCCGAGAAGCCAGCCGCCACGGAGAAGAAGGCCAAGGACGAGGCCGCCAAGAAGGACGCAGCCGCGGAGAAGGCCCAGGAGAAGGTCGAAGCCCCGGCCGAACCGAAGGCTGAGAAGTCCGCTGCGCCGCAAGCTCAGGAGTCTGTGGCCGCGGCCGCCCCGGCTGCAGAGCCCGCCGCGGCAGGCGGAGCATCCGCGGAGTCCGCCGCCGGCGTGTTGGCCATGGCACAGCGCCTGCACGACGAATACGTCGCTGAAGGCAACCAGAAGCGGGACAAGATCATCGCTGAGGCACAGACTCAGGCGAAGACGCTCGTCGAGGCTGCCGAAGAGAAGAGCCGCCAAACGCTCAACGCTCTCGAAGTCCAGAAGACCGAGCTGGAGCAGAAGGTCGACTCGCTGCGCACCTTTGAGCGGGACTACCGCGGCCGTCTCAAGGCCTACATTGAGGGCCAGTTGCGTGAACTCGACGCCAAGGGCTCGTCCGCCCCGGACGGCGCGGACAACGCCTGATCTGGCACAGTGAAACGATCGGCGGCCGGAACTTCCGGCCGCCGATCGTTCGTTTAAGTAAGCATGCGAACCGGAAAGAAGGTCCTGGTGGAGTCAGCGTCACCTCAGCAGGCGGCGGTCTCGTCCCGACCGCGCCGCCTCGGCGTCATGATCGCCATGTTTGTCGTGGCTGTGGGGCTGGATCAGCTGACCAAATGGATCGTTGAGAGCCGGATGGAGCTCGGCGAATCGATCCCCGTCATCGACCCGGTGCTGTCGTGGCATTACATTCTCAACCCGGGCGCGGCCTTCTCCATCGGCACGGGATACACCTGGATTTTCACGATTTTTCAGGCCGCCGTCGTCATCTTTATCGCCGTGATTGCCGTGCGGGTGCGTTACTTACCGTGGGCCATCGCCCTCGGTGGTGTCGCCGGCGGGGCCGCAGGTAATCTCATTGACCGACTCTTCCGTGAACCATCGTTTGGCATGGGCCACGTCGTCGACTTCATTGCCTTGCCGAATTTTGCGGTTTTCAACATCGCCGATTCGTTCGTGGTGTGCTCCATGATTGGTGCCTGTCTGCTGATCTTCCGTGGCATCGCGCTGGACGGAACCCGAGCGGACGCCGACGCCGACGCCGACGCCGACGCCGACGCCGACGGTGCGGCGGAAACGGGGACGAAGGGTGAGTAAGTGCCTCAGCTGAGCGTTCAGGAGTACGACGCAGGCTCCCGGCTAGATGGTTTTGTCGCCGATACGCTCGGGATCTCGCGCACCCAAGCGGCGACCCTGTGCCGTGAAGGACACGTCAGGGTCGCTGGACGGCCAGCGGCCAAGTCTCGCAAGCTGGTCCCCGGCGAGGTCGTCGACGTGAGCATCCCCGAACGCCCGGATCCACTCGAAGTTAAGGTAGAAGCCGTGGAAGCGCTCTCGATCATTGCCGCCACAGAGGACTATGTGGTGATCAACAAGCCCGTTGGCGTCGCCGCCCATCCCTCGCCGGGTTGGGTTGGGCCGACGGTCGTGGGGGCTCTGGCCGCCGAGGGATACCGCATCACGACGTCGGGGGCCGCCGAGCGGCAGGGTATTGTGCACCGGCTCGACGTCGGCACGTCGGGACTCATGGTGGTTGCCACCTCCGAGCGCGCCTACACAGCGCTCAAACAGGCCTTTCGCGACCGGACACCGTCCAAGGTGTACCACGCCGTGGTACAGGGCCTGCCGGATCCGCTCAAGGGCACCATCGACGCTCCCATTGGCCGGCACCCCGGCCACGACTGGAAGTTTGCGGTCATTGAGGACGGGCGTCCGTCCATCACGCACTATGAGGTGCTGGAGGCTTTTGGCCGGGCCAGCCTCGTTGAGGTGCACCTCGAGACGGGGCGAACGCATCAGATTCGCGTCCACTTTTCGGCGCTGAATCACCCCTGTGCCGGGGATCAGACGTACGGCGCGGACCCGCGGCTCGCCGCCGCTCTGGGCCTGACGCGCCAATGGTTGCACGCGCATCGGCTCGGATTCCCGCATCCGGTCACGGGCGAATGGGTGGAGTATGAGGCGCCGTATCCGGTGGATCTGCACCAGTCATTGGAGTTGCTGCGCGACGGGTTGAGTCCGGCGTCCTAAACTGGTGGGGATGGCTACTCAAGACGGTTTCGTCCACCTCCACACGCACACCGAGTACTCGATGCTCGACGGGGCAGCCCGCCTTCCCGAACTCTTTGCGGAAACCGAGCGACTCGGCATGAACGCGATCGCGACCACGGATCACGGCTACCTCTTCGGAGCCTTCGATTTCTGGAACAAGGCCACCAATGCCGGCATCAAGCCCATCATCGGCGTCGAAGCCTATGTCACGCCCGGTACCGAGCGGCACGATAAAACACGCGTGAAGTGGCGGACCGAGGAATCCCAGCGCGGCGACGATGTCTCCGGCGGCGGCTTGTACTCCCACATGACGTTGCTGAGCTACAACAACACGGGAATGCGCAACCTGTTCAAGGGGTCCTCGCTGGCCTCTTTGGATTCTCCGCTGGGGAAGTATCCGCGGTGGGACCGTGAGCTGCTGAACAATCATGCGGAAGGATTGATTGCCACCACGGGGTGTCCCTCCGGCGAGGTACAAGTCAGGCTGCGCCTCGGCCAATACGAGCAGGCGAAGCAGGCCGCTGGTGAGTTTCGCGAGATCTTCGGTGCCGAGAACTACTTCTGTGAGTTGATGGATCACGGGCTCGAGATCGAGAAGCGTGTCACCAAGGATCTCCTGCGACTCGCCAAGGAACTCAACATCCCCTTAGTTGCCACGAATGATTTGCACTACACCCACGAGCACGACGCCAAGGCACACGAGGCCCTGCTGGCGATTAACTCCGGATCGACCCTGAACGAGCCGACGTACGACCAGGGTGGTTCGCGCTTTGCTTTCTCTGGCAGTGGCTATTACGTCAAGAGCCCGCGGGAGATGCGGGAGATCTTCGCGGAACTGCCCGAGGCGTGCGACAACACGCTGCTCATCGCCGAACGCGCCGATGTCTCCTTCGACATGGACGCCAACTACATGCCCAAGTTCCCCTGCCCGGAGGGGGAGGACGAAACGAGTTGGCTCATCAAGGAGGTGGACAAGGGACTGCACTACCGGTATCCGGACGGGATCCCGGACGATGTGCGCAAGCAGGCGGACTATGAGCTCGACATCATCATCAAGATGGGCTTCCCTGGCTACTTCCTCGTGGTGGCCGACTTCATTAACTGGTCCAAGGACAACGGCATCCGCGTGGGGCCGGGGCGTGGCTCGGGTGCCGGCTCGATGGTCGCCTACGCCATGCGCATCACGGACCTCGATCCGCTGCGCCACGGCCTGATCTTCGAGCGCTTCCTCAACCCGGACCGCGTCTCCATGCCCGACTTCGACGTCGACTTCGATGACCGGCGCCGCCCGGAGGTCATCAAGTACGTGACGGAGAAGTACGGCGATGAGCGTGTCGCCATGATCGTCACGTATGGCTCCATCAAGACGAAGCAAGCACTGAAGGACTCCTCCCGCGTGCTCGGCTATCCCTTCAGCATGGGCGAGCAACTCACCAAGGCCTTGCCGCCAGCGGTGATGGCCAAGGACATCCCGCTCAAGGACATCGAGAATCCGGACGCACCGCGTTACGGGGAAGCCGCGGACTTCCGCGAGCTGATCGGCACTGACCCCGAAGCGGCCCGCGTTTTCGAGACCGCCAAGGGACTCGAGGGCCTCAAGCGGCAGTGGGGTGTTCACGCCGCCGGCGTCATCATGAGCTCGGACCCGGTGATCGACGTCATCCCCATCATGCGCCGGATTCAGGATGGTCAGGTGATCACGCAGTTTGATTACCCCACGTGTGAGGGCCTGGGCCTGATCAAGATGGACTTTTTGGGCCTGCGCAATCTCACCATCATCTCCGACGCCGTGGAAAACATTCGCGCTAACAAGGGCGAGGACTTGGACCTCGAAACGCTCGATGTGGGTGACCGGGCGGCCTACGACCTGCTCGCTCGCGGCGACACGCTCGGGGTCTTCCAGCTCGACGGCGGTCCCATGAGGGCCCTGCTGCGCCTGATGCGGCCGGACAACTTCGAAGACATCTCCGCCGTCATCGCGCTGTACCGGCCCGGCCCCATGGGCGCAAATTCGCACAATAATTACGCACTGCGCAAGAACGGCCTTCAGGACGTTACGCCTATCCATCCTGAACTCGAAGAGCCGCTGCAGGAGATTCTGGATACCACCTATGGCCTGATCGTGTATCAGGAGCAGGTCATGGCGATCGCTCAGAAGGTCGCCGGATACTCGCTTGGCCAAGCCGACATTCTCCGCCGCGCCATGGGTAAGAAGAAGAAGGCTGAACTCGACAAGCAGTACGAGGCTTTCCATCAGGGCATGGTGGACAACGGCTTCTCCGAGGCGGCCATCAAGGCGCTGTGGGACATCCTGCTGCCCTTCTCCGACTATGCCTTCAATAAGGCACACTCCGCCGCGTACGGGCTCGTCTCTTATTGGACGGCCTACTTAAAGGCACACCATCCGGCTGAGTACATGGCCGCCCTCTTGACCTCCGTCGGTGATGACAAGGACAAGCTGGCCATGTACCTCAACGAGTGCCGTCGGATGGGCATCACCGTTCTGCCTCCCGACGTCTCCGAATCTGCACTGAACTTCACGCCAGTTGGCCGCGATATCCGCTTTGGGATGGGCGCCATCCGCAACGTGGGAACGAACGTCGTCAATGCCATGGTGGCGGCCCGCGAGGAGAAAGGGCGCTACGAGTCGTTCAGCGATTTCCTGCAGAAGGTTCCGGCCGTGGTCTGCAACAAGCGCACGATCGAATCCCTCATCAAAGCTGGTGCTTTCGATGAGATGGGGCACACCCGCCGGTCGCTGGCCATGATTCACGAGGAGGCCGTCGATTCGGTCGTCGTCCTCAAGCGCAACGAGGCAGCCAACCAATTCGACCTGTTCAGCGGGCTCGACGGCGCCGATGCCGGGTCCTCGTTGACCGTTGAAATTCCGGACCTTCCCGAGTGGGAAAAGAAAGACAAGCTGTCCTTTGAACGGGACATGCTAGGGCTCTACGTCTCCGATCACCCGCTTCAGGGACTCGGCGGCGTCCTGGAACAGCACGCCGACATGCCCATTAACAGCCTGCTCGGCGAGGACGGTCCGCACGACGGTCAGGTGGTCAAGATCGCCGGAATGATCACGTCGCTGCAGCGCCGCATCGCCAAGACCAGCGGCAATCCGTATGCCCGCTGCGAGGTTGAGGACATGTCGGGTTCCATCGAGGTGATGTTCTTCGGGCAGGCCTACGGCCCCATTGCGTCGGTTTTGGCTGAGGATCTCATCGTCGTCATCAAGGGACGTTTTCAGCGCCGAGACGACGGCGCCATCAGTATTTCGGCTCAGGAAATGACGATCCCGGAGATCAGTGAGGACGGACTGGCCGGACCCGTGGTGATCTCGATGCACAGCCACAAGGCCACCGAAGAGGTCGTCCAGCAGCTAGGGCAGGTTTTGCAAACGCACCCGGGGCAGACCGAGGTGCGGGTCAAGCTCGCTGGAACGCGGACGCAGCAGGTCATGCGGTTGGGTCCGGACTTCCGCGTCAACCCCAATCCCGCCCTGTTCGGTGACCTCAAGGTGCTGCTGGGGCCAGCCTGTCTGGACGCCTGACCACTCGGGTGCCTTGCGCGTCACATGTGTCTCTCGCGAGGCGGTCTTCGCGGCGTCGGGGACGTAAACTGGCCACGTGATGGACAACGCGACGCCTGCCCCGCTGACCGATGGCGCCCCCGTGCGCACGCTTGACCTGCGCCGCACGGCGACGGGCCGGCACCTCAGCCGTGCCGAGCTGAAAGCCGCGATGCCCCGCCCGGAACAGGACACCTCGACGGCGTCGGCCGCCGTCGAAGACATCATTCGGAGGGTGCGGACCGAGGGGTTTGCCGCGCTCGCCGATCTGGCGCACCGGTTCGACGGCGTCGCGCAAGTCACCACGCGGGTGGCTGCCGATGAGCTCCAGCGAGCCGCCGACGAACTCGACCCCGCCGTGCGGACGGCGCTCGAAGAGTCGATCGCCCGCGCGAAGACCTTCGCCGAGGCACAGCGCCCAGCCGATGCGACGTCGACTTTTGGCGAGGGTGCGACGGTCACCCAGCGCTGGGTGCCCGTGCGGCGCGTGGGGTTGTATGTCCCCGGTGGACTCGCGGTATATCCGAGTTCGGTGGTGATGAACGCGGTGCCCGCCCTCGCGGCGGGTGTGCAGTCGCTGGCGCTGGCCTCGCCACCCCAACGCGAATTTGGCGGCTTGCCGCACCCGACGATCCTGGCCGCTGCCCACCTCTTGGGAATCGAGGAGGTGCACGCCATCGGCGGCGCCCAAGCTGTGGCTGCGTTCGCCTATGGGACTCAGGCTTCCGGAGAGGCCGCATCGATCGAACCGGTAGACGTCGTGACGGGGCCGGGCAACGTGTACGTGGCCACGGCCAAGCGTTTGGTCAAAGGAGTCGTGGGGATCGACGCGGAGGCCGGTCCCACAGAAATCGCGATTCTGGCCGATGAGTGGGCGGACGCCGACTTTGTGGCAGCCGACATGATTAGCCAGGCTGAACACGATCCTCACGCCGCCGCCGTCCTCGTGACAGCCTCTGAGGACTTAGCGGACCGGGTGAGCACGGCCTTGACCGAACAGATCCGGACCACCAAGCATCACGAGCGCGTCGTTACGGCCCTGGCCGGCGCCCAATCGGCGATCGTCCTCGTAGACGACCTCGACGCCGGGATCGCCGTGTGCGACGTCTATGCGGCCGAGCATCTGGAGATCCAGACGCGTCAAGCCTCGTCGGTGGCCGCGCGGGTGACTGCCGCGGGCGCCATTTTTGTTGGCCCCTACAGCCCCGTCAGCTTGGGGGACTACAGCGCTGGTTCTAATCACGTCCTGCCGACGAGCGGAACGGCGGCCCATGCCTCCGGTTTGAACGTCGCCACGTTCATGAAAGCCATTCAGGTTGTGGACTACTCGCGGGATGCCCTGGGCGGCGTGGCCCGGAACGTTGTGGCCCTAGCGCGGGCCGAAGATCTTCCAGCTCACGGAGACGCGATCCTCGTCCGCGGCGTGGGGCAGTAGCGCGACCTGTAGGTGAATCACACTGATGTGATTAGACTGGTGGGAAGGAACGCCATCGCGCTGCACGGCGCGGTTCCTGCCACAGAGATCACTCGGGGAAAGAGACAACCAGAGCTGCCTCGGCAGTCGGAGAAGGGAAGCGACGATGCATTGTCCGTATTGCCGCCACACCGACTCGCGCGTGGTCGACTCCCGTGTGGCCGATGACGGCTCATCGATTCGTCGACGCCGCCAATGTGGGGAGTGTGGGCGCCGTTTCACCACGGTGGAAACGGCCAGCCTGTCAGTGATCAAGAGGTCCGGCGTCGCCGAACCCTTCAGCCGCTCCAAAGTGATCAGCGGCGTGCGGAAGGCCTGCCAGGGGCGCCCCGTGACCGATGACGATCTCGCCGTACTCGCGCAAGAAGTTGAAGAAGCGGTCCGCCTCTCGGGTACCGCTGAGATCGACGCCCATCACGTGGGCCTCGCGATCCTAGGGCCGCTGCAACAGCTGGATCAGGTCGCGTTCTTGAGGTTCGCAAGCGTGTATCAAGGCTTCGAATCGCTCGAAGACTTCGAAGCGGCGATTGAGAAGTTGCGGCGTGAGGAGCCGGCGCGTTCAGAGGGCAGGCAACGCCCGCTGACCGCCCAATAGCAGGGTCCGGTCGCCCGGAAAGTTCCGTCAGCCCGCAGTACCACGGGTCATGACGGTGATGGGATCCGGTGGTGGCCTCGGAGGGGAAGCCGAGGCCACCACCGGTTGTGCTTTCCATGGCTACGCCAAGAGTTTGAAGTGCAGTGCCGCCTGAAGGGCGGCGCCCACGATCCCCGCGTTGTTCTTCAGCTTGGCCACTTCGATGGGCGTGCGCAGATTCAGGAGCGGCAGGTAGTCCTCGGCGCGCTTGGAGATGCCGCCCCCGACGATAAAGAGTTTGGGGGAGAAGAGGAACTCGACGTGCTCAAAGTACCGTTGCAGTCGCTGCGCGTATTCATCCCACGGCAGGTCCTCACGCTCGCGGGCTGAGGCTGAGGCGCGTGTCTCCGCGTCGTGCCCGTCGAGTTCGAGGTGCCCCAACTCAAAATTGGGGATGAGGGAGCCGTTGTAGAGCATCGCGGAGCCAATGCCCGTGCCAAGCGTGATGGCCAGGACGGAGCCGTCGACGCCTTGGCCGGCTCCATACCGGGCCTCGGCCAGCCCCGCGGCGTCGGCGTCGTTAATGACATGGATTTCCCGGTTAAGGCGCGCGCTGAAAATGCCGTCCACGTCGGCATCGATCCACGACTTGTCCACGTTGGCGGCGGAACGCGCCACACCGTCGTCGATGATCGCCGGGAAGGCCGCACCGATCGGCGTGGTGGGGTCCGGAGCGTCCTGACGCAGCATGAGCTCGTCGACGATTTCGGCGAGGACATCGGCCACGGCTTCGGGCGTGGCCGGCTTCGGGGTGGGAATCCGGAATCGGTCGCCGAGCAACGTGCCTTGGGCCAGGTCGACAATCCCGCCCTTCATGCCGGTGCCGCCGATGTCGATACCGATCGCGGTACGCGGCTGATCCTTCGTGGTGTCCTTGGCCATCTGCTTCCTCTGGGGTTATATTCCGCGGGTGCGGGGATCCTCTAGCGTGCGAGCGCCAGCTTATGCGGTGGTGGTGAGCACCTCGGCGCCCGATTCGGTCACCACCATGGTGTGCTCAAATTGCGCGGTGCGCTTCCGGTCCTTGGTGACGGCCGTCCAGCCGTCATCCCACATCTCCCATTCGTGCGTGCCAAGCGTCAGCATCGGCTCGATCGTGAACACCATGCCCGGTTCGATCAGCTGATCGTAGGCTGGAGCCGCGTCGTAATGGGGGATGATCAGGCCCGTATGGAACGCCTTGCCGACGCCATGACCCGTGAAGTCACGGACAACGCCGTAGCCGAACCGCTTCGCATAAGCGGAGATGGTGCGGCCGATGACATTGAACTGACGCCCGGGGGCGACGGCTCGGATGGCGCGGCGCAACGACTCTTCGGTGCGCTCCACCAGCAGGCGCGATTCCTCGTCGACGTCGCCGACGAGGAACGTGCGGTTGGTATCCCCGTGGACCCCGCCCACGAAGGCGGTGATGTCTACGTTGACGATGTCTCCGTCTTCGAGGCGGGTCGTGTCGGGAATGCCATGGCAGATGACTTCATTTATGGACGTGCAGGTGCTCTTCGGGAAGCCCCGGTACCCGAGTGTGGAGGGGTAGGCATCGTGATCGAGGAGGTATTCGTGCCCCACCTGATCGAGGGCGTCCGTCGTGACGCCGGGGGCGACGGCGTCCCGAACTGCGTCCAAGGCGCCAGCAGCAATACGGGACGCGTGACGAATTTTCTCGACGGTCTCGGCATCGTAAACGTCCGAACCCTCGTAGGGTGTCGGGGCCGGTTTGCCAACGTATTCGGGGCGTTGGATCGACGCCGGAACGGTGCGCAAAGGGGTCGGTGTGCCGGGGGTCAAATGTCCGGTGGGAGCAGTGGAAATGGCCATGCGTCCGATCCTATCCGTGTGGCTCACGCGCGGGCGAGTATCGTGGCGGTCAAGAGGTGACGCGAGCACCATCGCAACGCGAGAAACACAAAGAAAGGACACCTGATGAGCAAGCCCACCGGTGACTTCTGGTACAACGTCGTGACCCACGAGGTCGAGCAGGGAGCCCAGTCTGACTGGACCCAGCTGATCGGCCCCTACGAGACGCGCGCGGAAGCCGAGAAAGCTCTCGAGAAGGTCCGCGAACGCAACGAGGCGTGGGACGACGCCGACGCCGACTAACGGCGGCGCCAGTGATGCATGTTACACGAACCTGTCGCTAGAACGAGTGCTCGTCGCTGGGAAATGACGCCGACGCAACATCCTCGCGATAGGCGGTGACGGCGTCGTGCACCACGGAGCGCAGGTCCGCATACTGCTTCACAAAGCGTGGTAGGCGCCCGGAGCGTAAGCCCAGCATGTCCTGCCACACCAAGACCTGGCCCGTCGTGGCAGGACCGGCGCCGATGCCGATGGTGGGGATCGTCAGGGCCTCGTCGACCCGACGTGCGGCCTTGGCAGGAACCATTTCCATCAGCACACAGAATGCGCCAGCGGATTCAAGGGCGCGGGCGTCCTCGATGAGAGCAGCCGCGGCCTCGTCGTTGCGGCCTTGGACGCGGTAGCCGCCGAGGGCGTGCTCACTTTGTGGCGTGAAGCCGATATGGCCGATGACCGGGACTCCTGCCCGGGTCAGCGCGCGGACGTGATCCGCGTAAAACGCGCCGCCCTCCAGCTTGACGGCGTGGACGCCGGCTTCCTTCATCAAGCGCACGCCGCTGGTGACCGCCTGCTCAACCGAAGCCTCGTACGAACCAAAGGGGAGGTCAACGACCACAAGGGCCCGCCGGGCGCCCGCCGTGACGGACCGAGCAAACACGATCATCTCGTCCATGGTGATCGGCAGCGTCGTCGACTGGCCCATCATGTTGTTGGCGGCCGAATCGCCCACGAGGAGCGTCTCCACCCCGGTGGCGTCGAAGATCTCCGCCATCAGTGCGTCGTAAGCCGTCAGCATGGTGAACTTACGGCCGTCGGCTTTGGCTTGCGCCAAGTGATGCGTGCGGATGCGCGCCGGTGCGGGCGCGCTGTACGGTGCGCTCTGCTCGGATGTCATGAGTCAAGCCTAGATCACGACGTCGGGGCGCGCTCTGGGCATCCACCGCGTCACGGCGCGCTGGGCAGCGTGAAATAAGGCTGTCACACGTGCACGGCATACTAGGCGCTGACGAGTACAGTAAAACCGGTAGTCCCGTTCGGCGCCGACGCCGCGGGCAGCGGGCGCAAGCGCGCCCGCCCGGTGATGTTCTGCGCCAGCTGCCGCTGGGGCGGGCATCGTTGACGTGGAAGGAGGCCCCAGTGGACCGCCAGCAGGAATTCGTGCTGAGGACAATCGAAGAGCGCGATGTCCGGTTTGTCCGATTGTGGTTCACCGACGTGGTCGGGTCCCTGAAATCTGTGGCCTTGGCTCCCGCGGAGGTTGAGGGGGCCTTCGAGGAAGGGCTCGGCTTTGACGGTTCCTCCATCGAGGGGCTGTCCCGGATCTACGAGTCGGACATGCTGCTGCAGCCGGACCCCTCCACGTTCCAGATCCTTCCGTGGCGCGGCCAAGTGGAGCCGACGAGCCGCATGTTCTGCGACATCCTGACTCCCGACGGTACGCCTTCACCCGCTGATTCTCGTCAGGTTTTGAAACGGCAGCTGGCCGCTGCCGCGGACATGGGCTTCACGTGTTACACACACCCTGAGGTCGAGTTCTATCTGCTGGAGTCGGAGGACCTCGACTCCTCCGGTCATCCGGTTCCGGTGGACCAGGGCGGCTACTTCGATCACGTGACCGGCGGCGTCGCCCAAGACTTCCGCCGCAAGGCCGTCACCATGCTCGAAGCCGTGGGCATCTCCGTCGAATTTAGCCACCACGAGAACGGGCCTGGCCAGAACGAGATCGACCTGCGCTACGCGGATGCCCTGCAGACGGCGGACAACATCATGACGTTCCGCACCGTCATCAAGGAGGTGGCCCTCCAGCAGGGGATTTACGCGACTTTCATGCCGAAGCCCTTCTCCGAGCACGCCGGGTCCGGCATGCACACGCACTTCTCCCTCTTCGAGGGAGACACAAACGCCTTCTTCGAGGCGGGGCATGAGTACCAGCTCTCGCAGACAGCTCGGCAGTTCATCGCCGGCATCCTGCACCATGCGCCGGAATTCACGGCGATCACCAATCAGTTCGTGAACTCCTATAAGCGCCTCTGGGGCGGAGGCGAGGCCCCCAGCCACCTCTCCTGGGGCCACAACAACCGCTCGGCGCTGGTGCGCGTGCCGTTGTACAAGCCCAACAAGGGCCAGTCGGCGCGCATTGAGTACCGCGGGATCGACTCTGCCGCCAACCCCTATCTCGCCTATTCGGTGCTCCTCGGGGCCGGGCTTAAGGGCATTCAGGAAGGATACGAGCTTCCTGAGGCGGCCGAGGACGACGTCTGGAGCCTCTCCAACGCGGAACGCCGGGCCCTCGGACATAATCCGCTGCCGGGAAGCTTGCACGACGCGATTAGGGTCATGGAGGATTCCGAGCTCGTCGCCGGCATCCTCGGTGAGCAAGTCTTCGACTCGTTCTTGCGCAATAAGCGGGACGAGTGGTCGGCCTACCGGCAGAACGTCTCTCCTTTTGAGATCAACCGGTACCTCGGCATCCTCTGAGCCTCGTGTTTTCGACTCGCGACTTCATTACCGCCGGGTTCGATGATGTGGAGCGTGCGCGCCGGTTCCTCGCGGCCGACGAACTCACGAGCTGCGCGCCCGAGCACCTCATCGAGGGCCTCTCGCAGGCCGCCGATCCGGATCAGGCCCTGCTGAGCCTGGTTCGGTTGGCCGAACGCGTTCCGCGGGTCTTAGAGCTTGTTCAACAGCCGGGGCCGCGCTTGCGCTTGTTCCGCCTGTTAGGGGCGTCGGAGGCGCTGGCCGAATTTCTGTTGCGTCACCCGGAAGCCCTGACGGTCGTCTCCGAGGAACAGGACGTGCAGTGTTCCCTTTCGCAGCTGCGCCAACGCGCGCTGGCCGCCGTCGGAGCCACGGGACCGGACGGACGCTGGATAGCCACTGTTGCTGGCCCCGAGGGCGTTCTGGCCCTCCGAAGGGCCTATCGGATGGAGCTGACACGCATCGCGCTGCGCGATCTCTGCGCGCGCGACCCGCTGGAGGAGATGCCTGCGGTTTCAGCTGAACTCGCTGATATCGCCTCGGCCGCGTTGGACGCAGCGCTCGCCGTAGCCCGTCAAGATCTCGCGGAGCACTTCGATCCTGAGGATATCGCCCGGGTCCGTTTGACCGTGATCGGTATGGGCAAGTGTGGTGCGCGTGAGCTGAACTACATCTCAGACGTCGACGTGATCTACGTCCACGAGGCGGACGGACTGGAGGAGTCCGTCGCCTCGCACATTGCGGGCGCCTTGGCCAGCGCCCTGGCCAAGAACATCAACGCCACGTCCAGCGAGCCCGGATTGTGGGAAGTGGACGCGAACCTGCGCCCGGAGGGCAAAGACGGCGCCCTGTCCCGCACCTTAGATTCTCACCTGGCGTACTATCAGCGCTGGGCGCAAAGCTGGGAGTTTCAGGCACTGCTCAAGGCCCGGCCGATCGCGGGAGACGCTGAGCTCGGCCGGGCGTATGAAGAGGCCGTGGCGCCGATGATCTGGAGTAGTTCCGAACGCGACGGCTTCGTCGAATCGGTTCAAAGCATGCGCCGACGGGTCACGGACAATATTCCCGCCGGGGAGGTGCCGCGCCAGATCAAGCTGGGCCCAGGGGGTTTGCGCGACGTTGAGTTTACGGTTCAGTTGTTGCAGCTGGTGCATGGACGCGTGGACCACTCGTTGCGGGTGCGGGACACGACGACGGCGATCGCGCGCTTGAGCGACGCGGGGTACATCGGCCGGATCGACGCGATGGACTTCGATCAGGCCTATCGATACCTCCGGGTGCTGGAACACCGCATCCAGTTGGTGCACTTGCGTCGAACCCATCTCATGCCCGCCAAGGAAGCCGCACAGCGCGCCCTGGCACGGGCCGCCCAACCGCCGGGCGCGGTGAAGAAGCACACCGCGCAGCTGCTGCACGAGCGATGGCAACACTGCAAACGCCAAGTGAAGTCCCTGCACGAGCGCATCTTCTATCGTCCCCTGCTCGCCACCGCCGCCAATCTCAGCACTGAGGAGGTGCGGCTGACTCCGGAGGCGGCGCAGGCGCGCCTAGCCGCGCTTGGCTATCTCGACCCGCAAGGGGCCATGCGCCATATTGAGGCGCTCACCGCCGGTGTGAGCCGCAGGGCTTCGCTCCAACGGCAGCTCCTTCCCGTTTTGCTCGGCTGGATAGCTGAGGGGGTCAGCCCGGATGCGGGCCTGCTCGGATTCCGCCGCATTAGCGAGCGCCTGGGGGAGAGCCCGTGGTACTTGGGCCTGTTGCGCGACTCCAACGCTGCGGCGGAACGGCTCTGCCGGGTCTTGTCCTCGTCACGGCTCTTGACGGATTGGCTTGAGGTCTCGCCGGAGTCCGTGGCTTGGCTGGGAAACGACGACGAGCTGCGTCCCATGTCCGCCGAGCAGCTACGGCGCGAAAACACCGCGAAGCTGCGCCGGCACGGCAATTCAGAGGCTGGCATGCGCTTGGTGCGCATCAACCGGCGGCGTGAGATGCTCCGCACGGCCCTGGCCGAAGGGGCCGGGCTCATCGGCGTGGATGAGGTGGGGCGTTCGTTGGCCGCCGCCGACGCCGCATGCGTTCAGGCAGCGCTGACCGTGGCAGAGCAAGAGGAGATCGGCCGTGGCGAGCTCCTGACTGACGTCGTCGTGATCGCCATGGGGCGCCAAGGCGGCGAGGAAATCAGCTACGGATCCGACGCGGACGTGATCTACGTGCATCGAGCGAGGGTGGGCACCGACGCCCAGGCTGCGCAAGAGCAGGCCACTCGCATCGTGACGCGGATCAGTCAACTCTTGACGTCGCCCCTGAAGCCCGCGGTCCAAGCCGAAATCAAACTGACCGTTGACGCCGCGCTGCGCCCGGAAGGCCGCCAGGGTGCGCTCGTCCGCTCCCTCGAGTCGTACCGGGAGTACTACGCAAAGTGGGCCCTCGCCTGGGAGCGGCAGGCTTTGCTGCGCGCGCGCCCGATGGCTGGCGAGGCTGCGCTCACTGCCGAGTTCATGACCGTCGTCGACGAAGTTCGCTATGAGCGCGGACTCGCGGACGACGAACGGCGCGAAATCCGGCGGATTAAGGCGCGCGTCGAAGCGGAACGGCTCCCGCGCGGGGCGGACCCTGCGCTACACGTGAAGCTGGGGCGCGGCGGGCTCAGCGACGTAGAGTGGCTGGTCCAACTGCTGCAGTTGGAGCACAGCGCGACCCATGCGGAGATCCGCACGCCGTCGACGCGGCACGCTTTGGCCGCCCTAGGCGAGTCCGGGCTGTTGGCACACGACGACGTCGTCCTGTTGGATTCTGCGTGGACGCTGGCCACGCGGATCCGCAGCGCAACTCTGGTGGCGACTGGTCGGCCAGCCGACGTCCTGCCGCGAAGTTGGGGAGATCTTGAGGCGGTCGCCCGCTGGTGCGGTTACGAGCAGGGCAGTGGTGCCCGGCTCGAAAGCGACTATCGCCGGGCAACGCGGCAAGCCCGGCACGTCTTTGAGCGGGAGTTCTACGGGTTTGACTGAGCGGTTCGGACTGTCAGGCGCCTGTGTGATTAATCGCGAATTTGTGCACGGGCGGCCATCAGTTGGGTAGGGTGGGCATGTTCTGACCTCGGTCACCTACATGTGGAAGGAAATGCGTTCTCCTTCGTCTGCGAGGGGGAGCGCGGATTACTCATGAGTTCACCCGATACCACTAGAGATTTATTACATAAACTAAATGATGTGACGAAGCGCAAGCCGCGCCCGCACAAGGAGAAGGGGATCGACAAGGTCATCTTCGGTGTCTCCGGAGTGCTGGCTGTGGCCTTTGTTGTGTGGGGCTTCGTAAGCCCCTCCGGCCTGAGTTCCGTTGCCGACACCCTCTTGGGCGGCACGATCAGCAACTTCGGTTGGCTGTTCGTCGTGGCCGCCTCGTTCTTCCTGATCTTTGTCATCGTGGTTGCCGCCAGCAAGTTTGGCGCCATTCCGCTGGGCAAGGACAACGAGGGCCCAGAGTTCCGCACCTCATCCTGGATCGCGATGATGTTCGCCTCCGGTATGGGCATCGGCTTGGTGTTCTATGGTGTTGCAGAGCCGCTGTGGTACTACATGGCGCCGCCTCCCGCGACAGTCGACGCGCAGACCGCTGATGCCATGCTCACCGCGATGGGCACCACCATGTTCCACTGGGGCCTGTACCCGTGGGCCATGTACGCCATCGTCGGCCTCGGCTTGGCCTACGGCACGTTCCGCCTCGGCCGCAGCCAGCTCTTTTCCTCGATGTTCGTCCCGCTCTTCGGCCAAAAGTCCGTTAACGGCGCGGGCGGTAAGGTCATCAACATTCTGGCGATCCTGGCGACGCTGTTCGGCTCCGCCTGCTCGCTGGGCCTCGGTGCCATCCAGATTGGCGGCGGTATCCAGTCCGTGGGTCTCGTCGAGTCGGTCGGTACCTCGCTGCTGGTGATCATCATCGTGGTGCTGGCGATCGGCTTTGTGGCCTCGGCCGCGTCCGGCGTCGCCAAGGGCATTCAGATGCTCTCCAACACCAACATGGTCCTGGCGATCCTGTTGGCCGTTTTGATCTTCATTGGCGGCCCCACCCTGTTCATGCTCAACGTGCTGCCGAACGCCATCGGAGCATTCATTGCAGACCTGCCCCACATGGCGTCGCGTACCGCTGCCTCCGGCGGCGAAGCGCTCGAATCGTGGATGTCGTCCTGGACGATCTTCTACTGGGCTTGGTGGGTTTCGTGGACGCCGTTCGTCGGTTTGTTCATCGCCCGGATTTCCCGCGGCCGCACCATTCGCCAGTTCGTCACCGGCGTGTTGGTCGTTCCCACGGTGATCTCGCTGATCTGGTTCTCCGTCTTGGGTGGCGGCGCGATCGGCATTCAGCAACGCGCCGAGCAGTCAGGTGGTGCGATTGAGCCGATCGTCAACATGGTCGACGGCGCTCCGGACTTGAACTTCGATACCGCCCTGTTCGACTTCTTGGTGCACCTGAGCGTCCCGGATTGGATGTCCGTGGCCATGATGGTGGTGGCCGTGGTCCTGATCGGGATCTTCTTCATCACCAGTGCCGACTCCGCGTCGATCGTCATGGGCACGTTGTCGGAAAACGGCGTCATCGAGCCGAGCCGCCGCGTCGTCATCTTCTGGGGTGTCGCTGTGGCCGCTGTCGCCGCTGCCATGCTGTTGGCCGGCGGAGACGATCCGGCCGCCGCGCTGAACGGCCTGAAGAACATCACAATTGTGGCGGCACTACCGTTCCTGTTCGTGATGCTGCTGCTGTGTGTCTCGCTGTGGAAGGACCTTTCCCGCGATCCCATGGTTCTGCAGGGCCAGTTGGCCAACGCCATCCTGACCGATACGGTGGCCACCGCCGTCGACAAGTACGACGGCGAGCCGTTCGAGATCCATACGCTCGAGGCCAACACCAGTGAGCAGGAGGCCGTAGCGGCCGACGAGGCTGCGAATGCAGCGCGTGATAAGTAGGACGGAAGTCCCCGGCTGATTGTCAGCCAACGCGATTCGGGTGGCCCGTTCTCCGCAGTCTTGCGGAGAACGGGCCACCCGTTTCATTGAACCCCCGTGTTGCTCTTGGCGGGAGCGCTCACCCCGCCCGCAGACACCGCCGGGGGGGCTACCTGCGTGCCGCCCTGCGCGCGCAACAGCGGCGTGCAGAGAGACAACTGAGCCCGTCGCGACCGCTCTGGTCACGACGGGCTCAGTGGATTCGGCTGAGAGCTCGCTAGCGATTAGACGCTGTAGTACAGCTCGAACTCGTAAGGATTGGGGCGAGCAGCCAGCGGCTTGACCTCGACCTCGGTCTTGTAGTCGATCCACGCCTGGATGAGGTCCTCCGTGAAGACGTCACCGGCCAGCAGGAACTCGTGGTCTTCGGCCAGAGCCTCGAGGGCTTCTTCCAGCGACCCGGGTGCCACCTGAATGCCAGCGGCCTCTTCCGCCGGGAGCTCGTAGAGATCCTTGTCGATCGGCGCAGCGGGCTCGATGCGGTTTTTGATGCCATCCAAGCCGGCCATCAGCTGGGCCGCGAACGCCAGGTAAGGATTCGAGGAGGGATCCGGCGCGCGGAACTCGATACGCTTGGCCTTCGGGTTGGATCCCGTGATCGGGATGCGGATGCCGGCCGAACGGTTGCCCTGCGAGTACACCATGTTGACCGGGGCCTCGAAGCCCTTGACGAGGCGCTTGTAGGAGTTCACGGTGGGGTTCGTGAAGGCGAGGACCGCTGAGGCGTGCTTCAGGAGGCCACCGATGTACCAGCGGGCCAGATCCGAGAGGCTGGCGTAGCCCTTCTCGTCGTAAAACAGCGGCTCACCATCGGACCACAGGGACTGGTGGCAGTGCATGCCGGACCCGTTGTCGTTATAGATCGGCTTCGGCATGAAGGTGGCCGACTTGCCAAAGGCATCCGCCACGTTCTTGACGATGTACTTGAACTTCAAGATGTCATCAGCGGCGTGGGTCAGCGTGTTGAACTTGTAGTTGATTTCCGCCTGACCGGCGCTTCCCACCTCGTGGTGGCTGCGCTCGACTTCCAGGCCTGCCTGGTCCAGCTCGACGCAGATGGCATCGCGAATATCGGCCTGCTTGTCGGTGGGGGAGACCGGGAAATAGCCGCCCTTGACGGGGGTCTTGTGACCCAGGTTGCCGCCTTCGTCAGCGCGGCCGGAATTCCAAGCTGCTTCGATGGAGTCAACCTTGTAGAAGGAGCCCTGCGGAGCGCACTCGTACTGGACGTTCTCGAAGATGAAGAACTCGGCTTCTGGAGCGAAGAACGCAGTATCGGCGATGCCGGTGGAGGCGAGGTAGGCCTCGGCGCGCTCGGCGACGCCGCGCGGGTCGCGGTGGTACGGCTCGCCCGTGCGGGGGTTGATGATCGAGAAATTCATGGCCAGCGTCTTCTCGACGCGGAATGGATCGACGAAGGCAGTGCTCACGTCAGGGATCAGCTGCATGTCCGACTCGGCAATGCCCTGAAAACCGCGGATCGAGGAACCATCGAACAGCTGGCCGTTGACGAAGAAATCGGCGTCGACCGTCTTGGCTGGCACGTTGAAGTGCTGCTGGACACCGGGCAGGTCGGTGAATCGGATGTCGACGAACTTCACGTCTTCGTCGGCAATGTACTTGAGGACTTCGTCCGGATTCTTGAACATCTAGAACTGCTCCTTGTGTGCCTGGGCGCGGGCACGGGGCTCCGCGTCTCGAGGAATCGGCCCCGAAATTAGTAGCAACCTTAACTATTCGCCGTTACTCGTTGGTGTCCCAATTGTTTCCGTGGTGTTACACCGTGGGGAGTTGCCGCGCTGCACCTTAAGGGGCGGCTTATGGTGGACGGCGACGCGGTAGCATTTAAACCGTGGAAAGACGCGATATTGGATCATGGCTCGAGGGGCCGCCGCAGCTGCACGCTGGTGGGTGGCCGGGCAAGCGACTGGGGCGTCCAGAATATGGACCCGGCAGCGTGGCAAGGATTGGGCCACGGGTCGTCGCGCTCTTCATCGACTGGGGGCTAGCCATGCTCGTCTCCTTCCTCTTTTTTAACGCCGATGCCGTGGCTAATCTCGCCATCTTTGCCGCCATGACCTTGGTTTTCGTCTCGGTGACCGGCCACACCGTGGGGCACCGAGTGATGGGCATGCAGGTGCAGCGCCTTGATGGAACAGCCGTCAAGCCTGTGGACGGTGTGGTGCGCACGCTGCTGGTGTGCCTCGTGATCCCGGCTCTCCTCTCCGACGCGGACCAGCGGGGATTGCAGGACAGGGTCCGGCAGACGATTTTGGTGCGTACGCGCTAGGGGCACCACCCCGACGAACGCATCGAGGGCCTCCACGGAAATCCGTGGAGGCCCTCGACACAAATGGGAAGGGTGCGACCTACCGGCCGCGCAAGGAGCGGCGGTCCGGGCGGGCGCGCATCGGGTCAATGCCCTTCGGGACCGGAAGCTTGCCCGTGCCGAGCGCGCTCAGGCGGCGGTCGACCTGGTGAACAGCGGCTTTATCCAGCTTCTTCGGCAGCTTCTTCATGGTCTTGGCGACGTCGCCGAGCTTCGTCTGGCCATCGGCCGACCCAGCATTGATCACGTGAATGGGTACGTTCGGCAATACGCGAGACATGCGGCGCCGCTCGCCCTCCACCAGGGGCTTGACTCGGCCCGAAGGCCCCTCGGTCACCAACACGACGCCCGGCTTGCCGATCGCCATGAAGACTAGGTCCTGCGTCCGCGGGCTCACCGCAACGGGCTCTTCTTTGACGTTCCAGCCGCGCTTGAGCGTGCTCATGGCGGCCCCAGCGGCGCCTTGTCGACCCTCGATTTGGGCGAAGGCGGCCGTCTCAGCCTTCCGCGAGAGAACGATGGTCGCCAAGAGGAGGCCGATCGGAATGGAGATCAGCAGCAGGGTGACCCAGTTATTGATGAGCAGGCCGATGACGAGGCCAACGGCCACGACGCCCAGGAAGACCAGAGCCATCCACCACACGACGCTCGGGTCGTGCCGGCGGGTCATCTTGAACACCTGAGCAATCTGCTTCAGGCGTCCGGGCTCCTTGTTCGCTTTCTCGGGCTTCGGCTTGCGTTTGAACAGGCCGCGCTTCTGCGGCTCATCTGCGGATGCGCTGTTGGAGGTGTTGGCCATAATGGCTCAATTCTACGCGATCGCGCGGCCCTTCTTCTCCATGGCTTCCCGCCACAAGGTGCCTGCGCGGTAGGACGAACGCACCAACGGGCCGCTCATGACGCCTAGGAAGCCCATCTCTTCGGCTTCCTGCTTAATTTCGACAAACTCTTGAGGCTTCACCCAGCGGTCCACGGGGAGGTGGCGCTCCGTGGGGCGCAAATATTGGGTGACCGTGATCAGGTCGCACCCGGCGTCGTAGTGGTCCTGCAAGGCCTGAGTGATCTCTTGCCGCGTCTCGCCCATGCCGAGGATGAGATTCGACTTCGTGATCATGCCGCGCCGGCGACCGTGAGCGAGTACGTCGAGCGAGCGCTCGTACCGGAACGCGGGGCGGATCCGCTTAAAGATGCGCGGAACGGTCTCCACGTTGTGGGCGAAAACCTCTGGGGCCGAGTCACAGATTTCATCGAGGTACTCGGGCTTGCCGGAGAAGTCTGGAATCAGCAGCTCCACGCCCGTGTCTGGGTTCATTTTGTGAATCTGCCGCACCGTTTGGGCGTAGAGCCACGTGCCCTCGTCCTCTAAGTCGTCGCGAGCCACGCCTGTCACCGTCGCGTACCGCAGCTCCATCTTCTTCACGCTGGTGGCAACTTTGAAGGGTTCGGCTCGGTCCACCGGCTGGGGCTTGCCGGTATCGATCTGGCAGAAGTCGCACCGACGCGTACACGCTGAACCGCCAATCAGGAAGGTCGCCTCCCGATCTTCCCAACATTCGAAAATGTTGGGGCAGCCCGCCTCCTGACAGACCGTGTGTAGGCCTTCTGATTTGACGAGGTTCTTCAGCTCCACGTACTCCGGGCCGATATTGACCTTCGCTTTGATCCAATCCGGCTTTCTCTCGACGGGGGTGGACGCATTGCGCTGTTCAATCCGCAGGAGGCGGCGGCCTTCTGGTGCCAAAGTCATGCAAGTACTCCCTGATGTGAGGATGTGGCGGTGTGGTTCTCCGCCGTCGTGCCGATGGCTGCTGGTAGCAGCCGTTCGAATTCCTTCTTGACGTGGCTGACGACGTCGGCCGGGGTGATGTGTTGGTGGGCTTCAGCGCTGATCGTCGTCACCGAAGCGTCCGTGATTCCGCAGGGGATGATGTTGCCGTAGGCGCTGAGGTCGTTCGAGCAATTCAGCGCAAAGCCATGCATCGTCACGCCGTGCAGCACGCGGATCCCGATGGCGGCGATCTTTCGATCCTGCGCGCCGCGATCGCCGCGGACCCAGACCCCAGCGCGGCCGTCGACGCGTGTGGCGTCGATGCCATAGTGCGCGACGACGTTGATCAGTACCTCCTCAAGGCGCCAGACGTAGTCCTTGACGGCCGAGCGATCCGCCAAGGGAACGATGGGATACGCCACCAACTGACCGGGACCATGCCAGGTGAGTTTGCCGCCGCGGTCGACGTCGACCACGTCCGTGCCATCTCGGGGGAGATCTTGCGGTTCGGTGCGCTTGCCAGCCGTATACACGGCAGCATGTTCGAGGAGAAGCACCTCCGGTGCGGCCTCTTCCGCGACCACTCGCTGGTGCAGATCGCGTTGAAGATCCCAGCATTCGCGGTAGTCAACGAAGGAAGGCGCCAAGCCCAAGGTGCGAAACGTCAGAGCCATGGTGGTCAGCGTACGCCGCGTCGCGAGTCGATGCTACTCGTGGTCGCGCGTCGCCTGTGGATAACTCCTGCAGCACGTCATAAAACCGGCTACAAAAGACTTATGAACGAAAGAGGCTCGCAGCAATGCCAAGAATCGGCACGATTTGACGCCGTCTTACACGGGGGCGTCGAAGTCGTGAGTCACCCGAGAGCCCTCGGCGCCGGAGGCTCGGGGCGCGTATACCTCGTTGATCGCGCCGACGGTCGTGAGGCGGCGCTGAAGGTTCTTGCGGAGGACTCCGGACAGCCACGTCGGCACGAAGGTGACCTGATGTCAGGTCTCGAGCACGACCACTTGGTGTCTCAGCTCGGTTGGGGGCGCTGCGACCAGGGCCAAGGGCTCTTGATGGAGTATTTACCGGGTGGCACCGCGGAAGCTCTGGTGCGGCACTCGGACCGGCTCTCTCCAGGCGAGGTGCTCACGGTCGTGGCCCCTATCGCGTCGGCGGTGGCATACCTCCACGGGCAGGGGGTGAGTCACGGCGACATTTCGCCGGGCAATATCCTGTTCACTGCGGATGGGCGGCCCCAGCTGGTTGATCTCGGATTGGCCGCACTTCCGGGCCGGCGCGGCCAGCGCGCCGGTACCGAGGGATTCATGGCGCCCGAGCTCCACGATGAATCTGCGGTGGATGATCCGCGCCGGCGGCAAGGTGCGGACGTGTACTCGCTGGCTGGTGTGACTTGGTTCCTGCTGACCGGTCATCCGGCCGAGCCCACCTTTCACCGTCCCCCTCTACCGGGCCTGCGCCAAGATGTCCCCGCTGCCGCCGTCGACCTCATCGAGCGAGGTTTGGCAGAAGACCCAGACGAGCGGCCGAGCGCGGCTGAGTTCTGGCGCGACATCTTTGCGCTCGGAAACCCCGAACCCCTGGACCTTCGGGCGTCCGCGGACGCCCGGGGGCTGGCACGGCTCGTGACGTCCGCCGTGACGCCAGCGCACCGCCGCGCCAAGCGACGCCGGGGTTCCACTCGGTTCGCTCGTTGGCGCCCACAGCGAGGGATCCGCCGTGGAGTGAGTCCGCGTGTGAGGCTCGAGGCCCGGCGCGCACGGGGCGTCGGTGAGCACGCGCCGCACTGGAAGCGTCGCGGGATCCTCCTCGGCGGCGCGCTGGTCGCGATCGTCGCTGGTGCGCTGTACTGGGGGTTCGAATCAGCGAGTGAGCGCGCAGGGCAACCGGCCGCGGGAACGAGCCGGGCCATGGGCAACCCGCACGGACGGGAACCGTCCGCGGCTCAGCTGCCAGGAGGCGACGAAGCGGCTGCTACTCGAGCGCGGACGGAAGCGGTGCTCAATGACCTCGCCATGCAGCGCGCCGAAGCATTAGTGAATCGAAATTCGGATGCCCTGGACGAGGTATACATCGATGACGCCGCAGCTCGGCCGGACATCGAGGTGATCGAGGCGCTGGAATTGCGCGGCGAGGTCTATCAGGGCCTGCAATTGTCCATGGAAGTGGACTCTGTGGCGTCCGCAAACGCCGCGACGCAGGTCGTCGAGGCCGTCGGTCGCCTGTCCGCGTATCGAGTGATGACTGAGGACGGTGAGGTAGTGGAGGACGTGTCGGGGACGACGAGGCAAGACCTCACGGTCACCTTAGTGCGCACTGACGGTGCGGGCTGGAAAATCTCGAGTCTGACGGCGGAGGATCCAGCCTAGGACCCAACATGGCCGGTCGCCTCACATGACGGTGGCTGCCTTCCTCGAGCGTCATCTCGAACAAGGCGGCCACCGGACCGAGGCCGTGCGGTGTTTTACCAGAAAATCGCGAGCGCCACGTTGATGAGGGAGAAGCCACCGACCGTGTGAGCGATGCCCTTCGAGACGTCTTCGCCCTTCGCCATCTTCTTGCGGCCGATGATCGCGGCCACGAGGACGGCGATCAGGAGCACGAGCTTGACGCCAATTTTGGCGTGATTCACCGGATCATCCGCCGTCGCGTTCATCTCCGCGAGGCCTGTCAGCGCGAGTCCGCTGACCAGCTGCACCCAAGCACCGATGAACTGCCAGCGCCCAACCGTGGGCGTCTTGAAGGCTGCCAGCCATCCACCGACCAGGGCCGCGGCACCCAAAATATGGAAGAAGAGAAGAAGCGAATGAAGGAAATCCATGCGCCCTATTCTACGGGTTTTCGACGACGTGTCGAAAAGTGCGCCAATGGTCACCAATGCACAACAGCCCGGGGCGAGGACACGTAGTGGTGTCCTCGCCCCGGGCTGTTTGGAGAGCGTAGCTTAGAGGCCGAGCTCCCCTTCGAAGGCGCCGCCTTCCAGCCGCGCCTTGAGGGTCTGCAGGAAGCGGCCTGCGTCGGCCCCGTCGACCAGTCGGTGATCATAGGTCAGCGACAGGTACATCATGTGGCGGATGGCGATCGTGTCATCGCCTTCGTCGTTGGTGACAACGACGGGGCGCTTGACGATGGCACCCGTGCCGAGAATGGCGACCTGCGGCTGGTTGATGATGGGCGTGTCGAAGAGCGCGCCCACCGAGCCGATGTTCGTGATCGAGAACGTGCCGCCCGATAACTCATCTGGACCGATCTTGCCGTCGCGCGTGCGGGCTGCAACGTCGGCGATCTTGCCGGCGAGGCCCGCCATGTTCAAATCACCAGCATCCTGAATGACGGGAACCAGCAGGCCCTTCTCGGTGTCCACCGCGATGGCCAGGTGCTCGGAACCGTGGTAGGTGATCTCCTGCTTCTGCTCGTCGTATTCAGCGTTGAGCTTCGGGTGCTGCTTCAGCGCCTCGGTCACCGCCTTGGCGATGAACGGCAGGAAGGTCAAGTTGGTGCCGTTGACGGCCTTAAAGTTGGCCTTGGCGCTCGAGCGCAGCTTGGCTACGCGCGTCATATCGACTTCCTGAACCTGCGTCAGCTGCGTCGAGACATCCAGCGATTCGCGCATGCGGCTGGCGATGACCTGACGGATACGCGGAGCCTTAACCGTCGTCCCGCGCAGCGAAGAAGCCTCAGCCGCCGGGGCGGCCGACTTCGGTGCCGCTGCAGCCGCCGGAGTGGACGCCGCGGAGGACTTCTTCGCCGAAATGGCTTCCTCAACGTCTTGCTTGCGGATGCGCCCACCGACGCCGGTGCCCTTAACCGTGCTCAGATCGATGTCATTCTGATTGGCCAGCTTGCGGACCAGCGGCGTCACGTAACCGTCGGCGCTGGGGGTCTCGGCCGACGGGGAGTTCTCCTGCTTCGCCGCCGGCTTGTCCTCGCGCTGCGGCGCTTCGGCCGGCTTCTCCTCCGACGTGTCAGCGGCGGAGTCCTGCGACGGCTTCTGCTCCGCCTCGGACTTGTCTTCCTTCGGCGCTTCGTTCTGAGGAGCTTCTTCCTTCGGCGCCTCCTGCTTCGGCGCCTCGTCCGTGGACGATGCACCGGAGCCGATCAAGGCCAACACGGAACCGACCTCGGCGGTCTCGTCCTCACCGACCTTGATCTCCAGCAGCGTGCCCGCGGCCGGGGAGGGGACCTCGGTGTCGACCTTGTCCGTGGAGACCTCGAGCAGAGGTTCATCGACGGCAACGTCGTCGCCGACTTCCTTCAGCCACCGCGTGACCGTACCTTCGGTGACGGATTCGCCGAGCGCCGGGAGGGTGATTTCGGTGGCGTCGCCGCTCGCGGACGACGAGTCCTCCTTCGGTGACTCCGTCGCCTTCTCCGAATCCGATTCCGGAGCCTCATCGGCCTCGGGCTCTTCAGCAGGAGTCTCCTCCGCAGCGGATTCTTCTTCGGCGGTTTCCTCGGCGGAGCCCTCATCGTTGCTGCCGGACGAGCCATCGCCGATGCGCACGAGCGGGGAGCCAACTTCCGCCTCTTCATCTTCGCCAACAAAGATTTCCTCGATGACGCCAGCCACCGGGGAAGGTACCTCGGTGTCGACCTTGTCAGTCGAGACCTCGACAAGCGGCTCGTCGACCTCGACGCGATCGCCGACAGCCTTCAGCCAGCGAGTCACGGTTCCCTCGGTGACGCTTTCACCGAGAGCGGGCAGATTTACGGTTTCAGACATGTTGTCCCCGTCCTCCTATGGGCGTGAATCTTGTGATCGTGGTGGTGGCTCAGCCGTGCAGCGGCTTGCCGGCCAAGGCCAGGGCGGCTTCGCCGAGGGCCTCGTTCTGCGTGGGGTGAGCGTGGAGCAGCGGAGCCAAATCCTCGGGGTAGGCTTCCCAATTCACGATCAGCTGCGATTCGCCAATCTGCTCGCCGATGCGCCCGCCGATGCCGTGAACACCAACGATGGGGCCGTCCTTCTGGCGGACGAGCTTGATGATTCCGCCCGTGCCGAGGATCGACGACTTGCCGTTGCCGGCCAGGTTGTATTCCTGCGTCTCGATGTTGTCAGCACCAAACTTCTCGGCGGCCTTGGGCTCGGAGTAGCCCACCGACATGATTTCTGGCTCGCAGTACGTGACCTTCGGGATGTTGATGTCCTCAACGACGACGGGGTTCAAGCCAGCGATTTCTTCCGCCACGAAGATGCCCTGCTGGAATCCACGGTGAGCGAGCTGAACGCCGGGGACAATGTCACCGATCGCGTAAATGTTGCCGACGCCCGTGTGGAGTCGCTCATTGGCCAAGACGAAACCGCGATCCATCGGAATGCCCTGATCTTCGTAGCCGAGTCCTTCGGTGACGGGGCCGCGGCCCACGGCCACCAGGACGACGTCGGCCTCAAACGTCTTGCCGTCGGCGAGCGTGACCTTTGCGGCGTCGTCGTTCTGTTCCACCTTCTCGAAGAAGGTACCGGTGTTGAACTTGATGCCGCGCTTCTTGAAGGAGCGCTCGAGGTTCTTGATGATCGCCGGATCTTCGTTCGGCACCAAGTTGGGCAAACCCTCAACGATGGTGACGTCCACGCCGAAGGACTTCCAGACAGAGGCGAACTCCACACCGATCACGCCGCCGCCGAGGACGATGGCGGACTCGGGGAGGGAGTCCATGTTCAGTGCCTCGGTGGAGGTCATGATGCGTCCGCCGATCTCGATGCCCATGGTCTTCGAGGTCGAGCCGGAGGCGAGAATGATGTTCTTGCCCTTGTACTGGGTGCCATCCACGTCGATGGTGTCCTGACCCACGAGGCGGCCGTAACCCTCAATGACGGTGACTTTCTTCATCTTCAGCAGCCCGGACAGGCCCTTGAACTTGCCCGCGATGATGCCGTCCTTGTATTCGCGGACCTTAGCCAAGTCGATGGACTCGAGCGACGTATTGATGCCGTACTTTGCGCCCTCGCGAGCGTGGTCCGCCAGCTCCGCGGAGTGCAGGTAAGCCTTCGTCGGAATGCAGCCGGTGTGCAGGCACGTGCCGCCCACCTTGGCCTTCTCGATCAGACCGACAGTCAGGCCGAGCTGGACGGCGCGCAATGCTGCCGCATAGCCGCCGCTGCCGCCACCGAGGATCAGTACGTCAAACTCTTGCGTTGTTGCCGTTTCGGCCACGTGAACGCTCCCTCGCGATTGAGTTAGGGCTCCCGAGTCAACGGGAGGTGCTGTGGAGACGCCGGCCACGCTGTTCTCGTGCCGGCTCATTGTGGTGTTCTTTCAAGAAGTACCTTAGCCCCTATCGCCCGTGCTAGGCATCTGGCTAAGACACAGGAGAGAGTTCTCACGCACGGTTATTGCCCGCTGCGTCACTGACTCACCCCTAGAGGGCGGGGCACGCTATTCGTGGTACCCCGCCCTGAGAGTGCTGCGCGATCCTCACCCGCGAGTGCGCCGAGGACGTCGAAGCGGACGCTAGCTGGCGAGCGACTCCGCGTAGGTGACGAGCGTGCGCACCATCGTGCCGGTGCCGTTCTTGGGCGTGTAACCAAAGGCGGCAGAGTCGTTGAAGGATGGGCCCGCAATGTCGATGTGGGCCCACGGGATTTTCTCTCCGTCAACCTCGCCGACGAACTCGTGGAGGAAGACTGCTGCCGTCATCATGCCGCCGAAACGTTCCCCGATGTTGGCCAGATCTGCCACCTCCGAGCTGATGGAGGGCCGCAGTTCTTCTGGCAGCGGCATGGGCCACGCGGTCTCGCCCGCGGCGTCTGCTGCCTCTTTCAGAGCATCGCGGATCGCGGCGTCGCCCATGAGGCCCGTGGTCCGGCGGCCGAGGGCCACCATTTGCGCGCCCGTCAGGGTCGCGATGTCGAGGATCACGTCCGGCTTGTCGTTGCTGGCGGCGGCCAAGCCATCACCCATCACGAGGCGACCCTCAGCATCCGTGTTGAGGATTTCCACGGTCTTGCCATTGAACATGGTCACGACGTCGCCCGGCCGGGTGGCGGAGCCCGACGGCATGTTTTCGGCCAGACACAGCCACACCGTCATCTTCAGGGGTAGGCCGAGCTCGGAGACGGCCAGAATGGTCTGTAGCGCCGTGGCTGCGCCAGCCATATCCGACTTCATGTGGTGCATGTTGGCGGCTGGCTTAAGGGAAATGCCGCCGGTGTCAAAAGTGATGCCCTTGCCGATGATGGCCAAGTGTTGCTTGGGCTTCGACGGCGAATACTCGACCTTGACCAGGCGCGGCGGGCGCTCCGACCCGCGGCCGACGCCCATGATGCCGCCGTAGCCGTCCTTTTCCAGACGCTTCTCGTCCAGCACCGTTACCTTCAAGCGCTGGGACTTGCCGGCGTCGTACGCGGCCTGCGCGAACGTCTCTGGATAGAGGAGGTTGGAGGAGGTGTTGACGAGGTCGCGGACGCCGCGGACGGCGCGGCCGACGACCGCGGCGCGCTTGAGGGCTGCCGGCAGATCCTCTTCGACTGCGGCGGCCGTTGCCACGATCGCCTCAGTGAGGACCGTCTCTGGCTCGGCCTCGGAGCGCAGGTTGTCGAAGCGGTAGGCCCCGAGGGCAATGCCTTCCGCCACAGCCGCTGCCGACTGCGTGGTGGCGGCAGGCAGGGCGAACAGGACCTTCTCGAGTCCCGTGACCTGACGGGCCACAGCGCCAGCGGCTCGGCGCAACGTCTCCTCGGGCACGATGTCATCGGTCCCGACGGTGCCTAGCCCCGTGGCGATGACGACGTCGGCACGAGTGCCTTCCGGGGCCGGGAGGCGGACGATGTCGTCGGCCTTTCCGGTGGCGCCAGCCAGCTCGAGGGAGCGCTCAAGCGCGGCGGTGTCCTGGCGGGACAGGACAGAGGCGACGATCCGGGGCGACTCCTTGGAGGAGCCAGCGGCGGCGAGGCCAACCACGAGGGCATCGGCAGCGACTCGCTTGATGTCGGTGGAAACGGCCGTGAGTTTCAGGTCGCTGTTGTTGATCACGAAAACTGAAATCCTTAATGCCCGGTAGTCATTCTCAGTCCGAGCGCTCATCCAAAGCCGCGGGTAGGCGGCGTTGGAACGAATACATGGGTCTTGAGCATCGTAACGGACGCCACAGGAGCAGACCCCTCTGCTTCGGTAAAATAGGTGGGCTGTTTCGTCCAACGGCGAACAACAGCTGGTGATGAGCCCGCGCCGCAGAATGCGTGGCCGCGGCGGGAACAATCGAGGGTTTCACCCGGTTGAACACCATGAGACGTTGGCCAACAAGCCAAGGGGAAAGGGGACAACGTGCTGGATCCGATGTCGCTGATTCGTCTAGACGACGAGCGGATTGATGACGTCGACCTGCAGGGGCGTGATCTCCTGATCGCTCTCGATGGACAAGCCGACGCGGGCCGCGTGGTCAAACAGGTGCGGGAGTCCCTGTTGGAACACTCGGAAGCGACGAGAATTGCTGCCTTCGATGCGGACCAGCTCATTGATTACCGCAGTCGCCGCCCGCACATTACCTTCGCTGGGGATCACTTCACGGCCTACCAGCGGCCCCGCATCGAGCTGTATGCCCTGCGGGACGGGTTGGGGACGCCGTTTTTGATGTTGACCGGTCCGGAGCCTGATCTGCAGTGGGATCGCTTCACGTCAGCCGTGGGTCACTTGGCGGCGGCACTCAACGTGTGCCTCGCGGTCTCCTTCGGTGGTGTCCCGATGCCCGTGCCGCATACCCGGCAGCTCGGGGTGACTGTTTACGGTAATCGCCCCGACCTGGCTGAGGGAGTGACGACGTGGAACCCGAGCGCGGAAATCCCGGCGTCTGTGAACTATTTGATTGAGCTGGAGCTCATGCAACAGGGGCGCGACGTGGTGGGATACACCCTCCACGTGCCGCACTACTTGGGAGACGCCGAGTATCCGCAAGTGGCGGTGGCAGCGCTTGAACATTGCGGCGCGGCCATGGGGTTGGGTCTGCCGACCGACGAGCTGCGGGAAGCCGCGCGTCGTGTCGAGGAGCAAATCCACCATCAAGTGGAGGGCTCTGAGGAGATCCAGAAAATGGTGGCGAGCTTTGAACAGCGCTTTGATGAGGTCGCCCCCAAGGAACGCCGTTCGCTTCTGCTCGGCGCTGGCGAGGAGGTCCCGGACGGCGAGGACATTGCCGAGGCCGTCGAAGCTTACTTGTCTGACCAGGCGAGCGACGAACACTAGGAACGCATCACCCTTCGTGCACACGCCGAGCGCTGCGCGGAGTTATCAACAGTTCTCCTGACGGAACTCCACGTCCGGGAGGCGCGTGGCCAGAGTGAGGGTATGACACCTCATCCAACGCCCTCCCGTTCTTGGAAACCGTCCGTGAGCTTGCGTGAATCTCGGGATGTTCTTGCGGCTGCGCCGCATCTGCTCGGATTTACACCGCAGAACTCCTTGGTCCTGTTGTTGGTCTCCGGCGCGGCCCTCGTGGCGACCTTGCGCGTGGATGTGCCGGAGCTTGCAGCCCGCCACGATCTCACCGGAGACGAAGTCTCCACCGTGATCGCCCGTGCCCAGCGATATGTTGAACCGGTCGCCGACGTGGATCGGATCTTCGTGATTGCCTATGGCGCTCCAGCGCCGGGGGAGCGCATGGCGTATGCCGAGCTCATCGAGGATCTGAGTGTCACCTTGGCTTTAGACAGCGTGGAGGTTGCCGAGGCGTGGTACGTCGGTGCGGGACGGTGGCGCCACTACGTCTGCCCCAAGCGGGACTGTTGCCCCGTGACTGGCCGACCCGTCGCGGAGCTCGCGACCGCGGAGGCCAACGTCGAGTTCACGGTGAGGGGGAGCGCTCCCGCGAACGGTCTGTGGGACGGCTCCACTCATACCGACTGGCCGGACAGGTCACGCGTGCGGTGCATCGCCGACGAGTTCGCGCGCGGACAGCGCTCACGCTTGACCATCAAGACCCTGTTGCGTCGCTGGAATGGCCTGCTCGAGACTCAGTCCACGGAGGCGCTGGATGAACTTCGTCGGGATCCGGAGTTCACCGGCTCCATCGTGGGATCGCTGCGGCGACTGCAGGCCCGGAACTTCATCCTGGCCCTCGGTGGGGACGCGTTGGCCCTAGAACAGGTGCCCCTTGAACGAGGGGACCTCGGCTACCGGCCCGCGAGCGACGAATCCGTAGCGATTGACCATGAGCCCATGGTGTCGCGCACATTGTCCTTTGTCACGGGCACCTTGCATTGCCAGCCGAACTGGCCGCGTCTCGATCGGTTGTGGGAGGTCGCCTTCGGGCTGCTCCCGGCCACTGAGGGTGAAGATCGCTCGGCCCTTTTGGTTCTCATGGCCTGGATGGAATGGGCACGAGGACGCAGTAGTGCCGCGGCCGCTCTGCTGGCTTCCAGCGGTGGCCGGGACATCGGAGATCAGCTGGCCGAAATGGTGCACACGAAGGTGAGAGACGGCGTGCTGGCCAACTGGACGCATGATCCTGGCCGTGCATGGCGCGTGGGGCCTGCCTCGGAAGCTGCTTAACCGAAGAAACGGCCACGCTCCGGACTGTGCGGGGAAAAGTGTGGTGAAAATCGTGGCGTGCGGGGGACTGTGAACGCGGGCGCGAGAGAATCGTGAGAGACTAGTGCCGAGACCCCGTTGGGTCCGAGTTTCCGGATCGTGGCTCTCCTCACGGAGAGTCACGGAATCTCGCAATCTTTCGTGATAGCGGGAACACCGGAGCGGCTGCAAGCGTTCTTGACTGTGAAGACCCTGCTGCCGGGTGTTGCTCTGTGCAACCAACCGGACTTGACAGGGTCATAGTGGCGTTACCCACCGGGAGACTCCACGAATCACACGTGAGGAAGGTAATTCGTGCCAGCAACCGAGACCAGTTCTCAGAAGGCCCCGCAGCGGGCCAAGCAGCCACCGGCACCTGCCGCCGAGGCGGAGACTCCGGAGGAGGAGTTGACGCCGCAGCAGAAGGCCGCGCGCACCCGTGCTAGGAAGAAGGCCGCCGCAGAGGCGGCCGGCGGAGATTCAGCCGCGAAGTCGGCCCCGGCTAGCAAGGCTGCAGCCAAGAAGGCTCCCAAGCCGCCCGCCGACGAGGTTGACCAAGCGCCCGTGGAGCCAGAAACCGAGAAGCTTGAAAGCGAGAAAATCGCTGAGGCCGAGGAACCGACGAGCCCTCAGGGCGAAGTCAAAGGCAAGCCCGGCAAGGCTGAAGAGGAGAATCGCGGCTTCGTCCTCAGTACCTCGGACGATGACGATGCTCCGCAGCAGCAGGTGCTGGTCGCCGGCGCCACGGCGGACCCCGTCAAGGACTACCTCAAGCAGATCGGCAAGGTGGCTCTCCTCAACGCCGAGCAAGAGGTTGACTTAGCGCTGCGCATCGAGGCTGGCCTCTTCGCCAGCCACAAGTTGGCCCAAGAAGGCGAGACCATGGACAAGCGGCTTCGCTGGGACATGGAGCAGGTGGTCCACGACGGCAAGATCGCCAAGAATCACCTGCTGGAGGCTAACCTTCGCTTGGTCGTCTCCTTGGCCAAGCGCTACACCGGCCGCGGCATGCTCTTCCTGGACCTCATTCAGGAAGGTAACTTGGGCCTGATTCGCGCGGTCGAGAAGTTCGACTACACCAAGGGATTCAAGTTCTCCACCTACGCCACGTGGTGGATCCGTCAGGCGATTACCCGAGCCATGGCCGATCAGGCTAGGACCATTCGCATCCCGGTGCACATGGTGGAAGTGATCAACAAGCTGGCTCGCGTCCAGCGGCAGATGCTGCAGGACTTGGGCCGTGAGCCGACTCCGGAAGAGCTCGCCAAGGAGCTCGATATGACGCCGGAGAAGGTCGTCGAGGTTCAGAAGTATGGGCGTGAGCCGATTTCTCTGCACACCCCGCTGGGCGAGGACGGGGACTCGGAGTTCGGTGACCTCATCGAGGACTCGGAGGCCGTTGTTCCGGCCGATGCGGTGAGCTTCACGCTCCTGCAAGAGCAGCTTCACTCCGTTCTCGACACGTTGTCTGAACGGGAAGCCGGTGTCGTCGCGATGCGATTTGGGTTGACCGACGGTCAGCCCAAGACTTTAGACGAGATTGGCAAGGTCTACGGAGTCACCCGCGAGCGCATCCGCCAGATCGAGTCGAAGACGATGTCGAAGCTTCGCCATCCGTCTCGCTCGCAGGTGCTGCGCGACTACCTAGACTGAGCTCGGACAGAACCTTCAGCGGCCGATGGCCCGCCCCACGGGGCGGGCCATCCGTCGTTAAGGAGACGTCCAACCAGTGGAGAATGCTGGTTGGACCCACAAGCGACGAGGCCGGCCCCTTGCGCTGGGGCCGGCCTCGTGGCGGTGATCTTTACCGTGGTAACTGGCGACGGATTAGTCGTCGTCGAACGTGGGCTTCTCGTGGAGCTTGCTCGTCTCGTCTTGCCACTGCGTCGTCTGCGGGCGAAGCTTCGTCTCGACTTCTCGAGCATGATGTGCGCAGAAGAGGAGTTCTCCGCCCGAGGTCGCCAGAGTCGCGCGAACGTAGGCCTGAGCCCCGCAGCGGTCGCAACGGTCCAATGCGGTTAATCCGCGAGTTGCCACTGAAGTTGCAGTCATGACGACCTCCTCGTTTCTTTCGTGTACTCCATACAACCAGCAATCGAGGCGAAACCATCGCAATTTGGCCCTTCTTTCGCTCACCGCGTACCAGCGGTACGGGCTCAAACCGCGTGAAGTTGGGCCGCGCGGCGAGCCACGGTGCCGCGGAGCTGGGCCGTGAGTAGAGTTGAGATGATTGTTTCTGACCGCGTTCTTCGCCTACCCAAGGAGTTGCACCCGCGTGGCACCCAGTTCCGAGTACAGCGCACGTCACCTGTCCGTGCTCGAAGGCCTCGAGGCCGTTCGCAAGCGCCCGGGCATGTACATCGGCTCGACGGATTCGCGCGGTCTCATGCACTGTCTGTGGGAAATCATCGACAACTCCGTTGATGAGGCTCTGGCCGGGTACGGGCAGAATATCGAGATCATCCTGCACCCTGATGGCTCCGTCGAGATCCGGGACGATGGACGTGGCGTGCCCGTCGACGTCGAACCGCGAACGGGACTGACGGGCGTCGAGGTGGTCTTCACCAAACTCCACGCGGGCGGCAAATTTGGCGGCGGTTCCTACGCGGCCTCCGGTGGTCTGCACGGCGTGGGAGCCAGCGTCGTCAATGCGCTCTCATCGCGACTCGACGTCGAGGTCGATCGCGGCGGCAAGACGTACCGGATGCAGTTCCGCCGCGGTGAGCCGGGGCGTTTCTCCGATAGTGGCAAGCCGAAGCCCACGGCCAGCTTCAGCCCATTCGTCGAAAATTCAGAGCTCGACGTCGTCGGCAAGGCCAAGCGCGGCGTGACAGGCACACGCATTCGTTACTGGGCCGACGAGCAGATTTTCCTCAAGACCGCCAAGTTCTCCTACGAGGAGCTTCAGAATCGTGCTCGCCAGACGTCGTTTCTGGTGCCCGGATTAAGGATCGAACTGCGCGACGAGCGCCGCCTCGCCGGGACCCCTGGTGCAGAAGGGCCCGTCAGCGAGGTCTTCCACCACGATGGCGGACTGGCCGAGTTTGTGGAGTATCTGGCACCCGACGCCGCCGTGACCGACACCTGGCGCATTCACGGCACGGGAACCTTTACCGAGTCCGTGCCGGTCCTGGACGAGGCCGGGCACAGCAAAATTACGGACGTCGAGCGTGCTTGCGAGGTCGATCTGGCGTTGCGTTGGGGAGTTGGCTACGACACCACGGCGCGCACGTTCGTCAATATCATCGCCACACCCAAAGGCGGCACCCACCTGACGGGCTTTGAGCAGGCCTTGCTCAAGACGTTCCGGCAGCACATCACGGCCAATGCCCGCCGGCTGAAGGCCGGCAATGACAAGGTGGAGAAAGACGATGTCACCGCGGGACTCACCGCGGTCCTGACGGTGCGGCTCGCCGAACCCCAGTTTGAGGGGCAGACCAAAGAGGTGCTGGGCACCGCGGCTGTTCGTCAGATCGTCTCCAAGGTCGTCGAGAAGGAGCTGAAGGCCAAGCTCACCTCCAAGGCCCGCAACGACAAGCAGCAGGCGGCCCAGCTGTTGGAGAAGGTCGTCAACGAGATGAAGTCGCGCATCTCGGCTCGCGTCCACAAGGAAACGCAGCGCCGAAAAACGGCCCTCGAGGGGTCCTCGCTGCCGACCAAGTTGGCCGACTGCCGGAGCAATGACGTCGAAACCTCCGAGCTCTTCATCGTCGAGGGCGATTCGGCGCTGGGTACGGCCAAATTGGCCCGTAGCTCCGACTTCCAGGCGCTGTTGCCCATTCGCGGCAAAATTCTCAATGTGCAGAAGGCTTCGGTTGGGGACATGCTCTCCAACGCGGAATGCGCGGCGCTCATTCAAGTCATCGGCGCCGGCTCCTCGCGGAGCTTCGACCTTTCGGCGGCTCGATACGGCAAGGTGATTCTGATGACCGACGCTGACGTGGATGGCGCCCACATCCGGACGCTACTGTTGACGTTGTTCTTCCGGTACATGCGGCCGATGGTCGAAGCCGGCCGCGTCTATGCCGCCGTTCCGCCCTTGCATCGGGTGGAGGTGGTCACGCCGGGCTCCCAGCCGAACGAGATGATTTACACCTATTCCGAGGCAGAGCTCTACCGGGTGTTGGATCGCCTGGAGTCAGACGGACGGCGCTACAAGGAGCCGATCCAGCGTTACAAGGGCCTCGGTGAGATGGATGCCGAGCAGCTGGCCGAGACGACGATGGATCCACGCCACCGGATGCTGCGGCGGGTCAACATTGAGCAGGCTGAAGAGGCCGAGCGGATCTTCGAGCTGCTCATGGGCAGTGACGTTGCTCCGCGCAAGGAATTCATCATTAGCGGTTCTGAGCGCCTCGACCGCGAGCAAATCGACGTCTAGGAGCTCGTGGCAGCCGGTCCTCACGGCGATGAGCACTCGCCGGTGCGAGCTCTGGTGACGCTAGTACAGCAGTGCGGGCGCGACGAGCAGGACGGTGGGGGCCACCACGAGCAGGACGGAAACGGTGACGACGGTCAGCCACGCCCAACGGCTCAGCGGGGCCTCCGGAGTGATGAGGCGCTTGAGTCGCTGGGCGGAGAGATCTTCCTCGGGGAGACCTGAGGCAGAACCGGGCGCCGGAGCTTGGCCAGTGGCCGCTGTGACGAGGGCGCGCAGCAGAGCCTCACGCGAGGACTGCCGCAGGGCGACGTCGTCCGCCAGCATCTCGATGAGCTCATGGACTGCTGCGCGAGCTAACTTGGAGGTTGGCAGCCACGGCAGGGCCTGATGCCACGATTCGAAGGCCAACACCAGCAGATCGTGCCGCTGGTCCAAGTGAGAACGCTCGTGGGCGAGCACCGCCTCGAGCCCGTCGCGATCCAGAGCGTCCAGCAGCCCCTGTGATACGACCGTGAGCGAGCTGGTCACGCCGGGAAGGCAGTACGCGACCGGTCCCTCGTGTTGGACCACAACGGTGCGCGGATCGACTGCGGCGGGGCTGGAGAGCAGGTGGAGCAGCCTGCGGTGTCGCCGGCGATGGGCGTGCACGCGCACGGTGGTCAGGAGCAGCGTAAAGACGAGGTGCACGCCGAGGAGGAAGGCCGCGCTGAGGGCGAAGACGTGGACGATGCCCAGATGGTCCGTGGACAGGTCACCGGTAAAGATCTGGACCAGCCCGCCGAGACCCTGAAGTAGGTTGTCTCCCAGCGGCTCAAGGCCCCACACGAGCATCGCACCAATGATGGACAGGCCGCCAGCTAAGGCGATGGCCTGCCACAAAATGAGCGTCGCGAACGGCGAGCGGCTCGTAAACGTGGCGCGCGAGAGCCACAGCGGAACGGGCCATGCGAGGGCGATGGCCAGTGCCGCGAGAAGATACGAGGCCAGCAGCACGGCGGGGGCGCCTGGCTACGCGCTCTGTTCTGGTTGTTCGGTAGCTGACCGGCCAGGCGCGGGCGACTCGAGAAGCCGGCGCAGAGTGGCCGCCTCATCACCCGAAATTCCGCCGATGAACCGGGCCAAGACGGCCTCCCGGTCCATCACATTCCCGAGGGCCTCGTTCATGAGGTCAACCGTGTGTTCTTCGCGGGACATGACGGCGCGGTATCGGTGCGGCCGGGTATCACGCTCGCGGGCCACGAGATTCTTCTTCTCGAGCCGAGCGAGAACCGTCAGGACGGTCGTCACGGCGAGTTCACGTCCGTCGGCCGTGTCGGCCTGAGCGAGCGCATCACGCAACGTATTTGCCGTGGCTGCCTCGGGGTGGTCCCACAGAAGGTCCATGACGGAGCGCTCAAGGTCGCCGAGTGAGGCCACTACGTCTTCCTGCTTTCGTGATTCGGGTGCTACTAGATCGTGCGCTACAAATTTACCCCGAAACGCGCCAGATTTCTACGCGAAGTAGAATCGAGAGTATTCTACGAGTTGTAGAAGTTGCCGGGGTGCTCGCCCCGGCCCCCATGCACGTTGTAGGGGAGGACCCCGATGGACCCACTTGAGATCGCACGGTGGCAGTTTGGCATCACCACCGTTTACCACTTCCTCATGGTCCCCTTGACGATTGGTTTGGGCGTCCTGGTGGCCGCACTCCAGACCGCATGGGTCGTCACGGGGCGCGAGCACTATCTTCGGATGACGAAGTTTTGGGGCAAGCTGTTCCTGATCAACTTCATCATGGGCGTTGCCACCGGACTCGTGCAGGAGTTCCAGTTCGGAATGGCCTGGAGTGAGTACAGCCGATTTGTCGGCGACGTGTTCGGGGCCCCGTTGGCGATGGAAGCGCTGCTCGCCTTCTTCGTCGAGTCGATCTTTCTGGGACTGTGGATTTTCGGCTGGAAGCGCCTGCCAAAACTGGCGCATTTGGCCTGCATCTGGGCCGCCTCGTTGGCCACTATCGTCTCCGCCTACTTCATCTTGGTGGCCAATTCGTGGATGCAACATCCAGTCGGCACCGAAATGATCGACGGGCGGGCGGTGATGACGGACGCGTGGGCGGTCTTTACCAACAACACCGCCCTCGTGACCTTCCCCCACACGATCTTTGGCGCGTTTGCGGTGGCGGGTGCGTTCCTGCTCGGTATCGCGTGGTTCCACCTCTACCGCCGCCGCGCCGCGGGCATCGACACCGTGGATGAGGCTGGCCGCGTCGTCGTTGGTGCGTCCACGGTGCACGGCAAGAACAGAGACGAGACGGACTACCGGGTGTGGTTTTCCTCGCTGCGCCTCGGCGCCGTCGTGGCGCTCGTGTCCTTCCTCGGCGTGGCCTTTAGTGGTCACGCACAGGCCCAGCTCATGTTCGAACAACAGCCGATGAAGATGGCTGCGGCCGAGGCCGCCTGCCATGACGGCACCGGGTTCTCGGTGCTGTCCGTCGGAGACCTCAGCGGCGACGGCGCCACGACGTGCGACGACATCGTAGGGGTCTACGAGATTCCGGGCCTGCTCTCCTTCCTAGCTAACGAGGACTTCACTACCGAGGTCAAAGGCGTCAACACGCTGCTACCGGAGTACCAGGAGAAGTACGGAACGCACCTTCCCGACGACTCGATCTACGGGGACCGTGCGGGGGAGGAAATCAATTACCTGCCGCTCATGGAGGTGACCTACTGGGGCTTCCGCATCATGATCACCCTCGGCGGTCTCTCCGCGGCCGCGGCCGCCGTCGCGCTGTGGATGACCCGGCGCGGGACCGTGCCGCGGAGCAAGTGGCTCTCGCGGCTGGCCGTCTTCGGGATCTTGGCCCCCTTTGGTGCCAATAGCGCTGGCTGGATTTTCACCGAGATGGGGCGCCAACCGTTCGTGGTGGCTCCCAACCCCACGTTCGACGGCGTGGACCAAGTCTTCATGTTCACCGCGGCCGCCGTCTCGCCGGGGGTGAGCGCGGGGGAGATGCTCTTCTCGCTCATCGCGCTGACCAGCGTCTATGCGGTCCTCCTGGTGGTCGAAGTGGTGCTGCTCTGCCGCTTCATTCGCGGTGGCGTCGCCTCCGCCATGCCCGAATTACTCGAGGACGAACGCCCCGAGAGTACGGACGACGACGTCTTGGCGTTCGCCTACTAGTCACCGGTCGAGGAGTCATCATGGAATTTCTTCCCACGTTGTGGTTCATTCTCATCGCTGTCCTCTGGGCCGGGTACCTCTTCCTGGAGGGGTTCGACCTCGGCGTCGGCATGTTGCTCGGCGGATTCGCCCGTTCGGAACGGCAGCGCCGCGTCCTCATCAACACGGTCGGTCCGGTCTGGGACGGCAACGAGGTCTGGCTCGTGACGGCCGTGGGCGCGACGTTCGCGGCCTTCCCGCACTGGTATGCCTCCCTGTTGGCGGCTCTCTACGTTCCTCTCGCCGTGGTGTTGCTGGCGTTGATCTTCCGGGCGGTGGCCTTCGAGTACCGCGGCAAGGCAGAGCGCGAACTCACCCGCCGGCTGTGGACGATCGCCCTCTGCGGCGGCAGCTGGGTCACCGCATTCGGCATCGGGGTCATGTTGGCCGCCACAACCACGGGTCTGCCCTTGAACGCCAACGGGGACCGGGTGGGCGGTCCATTCGCCTGGCTCACCGGAGACACGGCGCTCGGTGGCTTGGCGGTCGTGGGATTTAGCCTGGCACAAGGCCTTGCCTTTGTGGCGCTGAAGACCGATGGTGACGTGCGGCAACGCGCCTCCCGGTGGCTGGCACGCGGCCTGCCCGCGCTCGTGCTGCCGCTGGTGTGGTGGGCCCTCGCCCTCGTCGTTCCCGGACAGCAGCCGGCGGCGCTCGCGGCGCTGGCCGCGGGGCTCATCGCAGCGGCCCTGGCCTGGGCGTGCGCTGCTCAGCGCTGGGAGGGGCGGGCCTTTCTCGCCCTCGGACTCTTTCTCTTGGCTTGCATCGGCGCGATCTTCACCGCGGCCTACCCGGTCGTGCTGCCCTCCACCGTCAATGCGGCGTTCGACCTGACGGTCACCAACGCCTCTTCTTCGCCCTACACCCTGCAGATCATGAGCGTGATCGCCGCCTTCGGTCTTCCACTGGTACTGGCGTATCAAGCGTGGACGTACTGGGTGTTCCGGCGCAGGATCACGGAACACAGCATTCCGGCCGCCCACACCGTCACCCCACTCGAATCATGAAACCGCTCGAACCGCTCTTGACCGCAGGGGTGCGGGGCACGCGGACGTACCTGACGCTCCTGGCCGTGTGCGGGCTCGTCAAGGCCGTCGGAGTGATCATGGTGGCCGAGGCGCTGGCGGTCGCCATCGCTCAGCTGGCGGCCAATGCACCCCTCGACGCGCACCGGTTGCTCGTTGTGGGTGGTGCCGGTGCCGCCGCCCGCGGCCTGGCCTCGGCCGGGATGTCACTGGTCTCGCGCCGGCTCGGGGCGGGCACCAAGGAGGTGTTGCGGACCCGGCTGCTTCGGCGATCGTTCGCTTCAACTCGTGCAGACGACGGCGAGGTCGCCACCCTAGCGACCCGCGGCCTCGACGGGCTCGATGCGTACGTGAGCACCTACCTGCCCGCGCTCATGACGGCCGCCGTCGTCCCGATCGTGGTGTGGGTACGCATCGCCGCCGCTGACTGGGTGTCAGCGCTGATCGTGGCCCTCACTGTCCCACTCGTGCCCCTGTTTATGGTGCTGATCGGGCTGCACACTCAGGATCGCATCAACGCCGCGGCTGACTCGGCAGCCCGGCTGACGGGCTCCCTGACGGAGTTGGCCCAGGGGCTGCCCGCGTTGCTGGGAGTCCGCCGGGCACAGCGCGGCGGCCACGCCCTGGCCGCGGCGACCGAACGCTCCCGTGAAGCCACGATGAGGACCTTGCGCACCGCATTGATGTCTTCCCTGGCCCTCGAACTCATCGCCACCATTTCTGTTGCCGTCGTGGCCGTGTTCGTCGGCATTCGGCTCGTGCACGGAGACATGGCACTAGCGGCCGGCCTCTTGGCCTTGATCCTGGCTCCCGAGTGTTACCTGCCGTTGCGGGATGTCGGCTCCGCGTTCCACGCCTCGGAGGACGGTGCCGAGGCCTTCCGGCGCGTGCGAGCGCGCACGACGGGCGAGGCCGCGCCGGCAGGATCCGGAGACCGGGGCGACGCCGTGAGGCAACCCACCGGTGCGGGGGAGCGGAAACGTCGCCGCGGTGAGGTTCTCCTGGCGGTGGACCACCTGACGGTCGAGGCCGACGGGCGGACGATCGCCGGGCCGCTGACGCTCCGCTTGGGGCCGTCTCAGGTGCGCGTCCTCGACGGCGCCTCCGGGACGGGCAAGACGAGCCTGCTGACCGAGTTGGTCCGGACGAGTCCCGAACCGGTGGTCTGGATACCGCAACACCCGGTGACCACGGAGTCCACGGTCACCGCGGAGCTGGAGCTGTATGCGGGGAACGCTGTGCCGCCCGCCGCGGTCGCCTCCGCACTGTCCGCCGTCGGCCTTGACGTGCGTCCCACGACGGACCCGGCCAGCCTGAGCCCGGGGGAGCTCCGCCGACTGGCCGTCGCTCGCGCGCTCGTGCGCATCCGGCTCGGCGCGCCGGTCGGCGTCGTGCTTGCCGACGAGCCCACCGCGCACCTCGACGCCGACGCTGCCGCGGCGGTGCGCACCTGTCTCGAGGAGATCATCTCCACCCGCGCCGCCGTGATTGCCACCCACGACCCGCTGCTGGCTCAGCGCCTGCGCGGGGCGAACCGAGGGGCCGGATCGGGGGAGAGCGCGGGCGAGTCTGCCCCGGGGCCAGACCGAGGCCGCGAGGAGAAGCGCTCGCGTGCGCCTCAGACAGCGATCCGGGCCCGCGGGTCCGTCCAGAAGGTGGCAGCGACGCTCCCGACGCGGCGGCTCGCCGTGGCCCTCCTCGTGGGGGCCGTAGCAGGCCTGTTCGCCGTGGCGCTCACTGGAGTCTCCGGGTGGCTCATCGTCTCCGCGAGCTATCAACCGCCGATGCTGCACCTGATGGTCGCGATTGTCGGGGTCCGTTTCTTCGGACTCGGGCGGTCCTGCCTGCGCTACCTAGAGCAGTTGCTGGTCCATGACGCCCTCCTACGCTGGTCTGCGACGATTCGATGGCGCCTCTGGGATGCTCTGGTGACGCAGCCGCGGTGGTGGAAACAGATGACGCGCGGGTCCGGGGCGCTGGCGTTGCTTGTCACGCGGGTCGACGAGGTTCGGGATCAGTTGCCGCGCGTCGTGGCCCCTTTCGCGGTGGCCGTCGCCGTGGTGCTGGGCGTCTGCGTGGCGCTGGCCGTGTGGGCACCGAGCGCCGTGCCCGTCGGACTCACCGTGGCGTTCGTGGGTCTCGTGCTCGTCCCGATGTTCGTGGTGTGGGCCGACTCTGGGGCCGCGGCGGCCGAGGCGGAGCACCGTGCCTGGTTGGCGAGCCGCGTGCCCGCGCTCCTGCGCGCCGCACCCCAGCTGCGGGGGAACGGGGCCGCCCATCGGGCGCTCGCCGAGTTCGAGCGCCACGATGTGCAGGCTTCCCGCCGGCTCATCAAGACCGCCCGCGGCGTCGCCCTAGCCACCGCGGTGGCGGCGGCCGTGTCCTCGCTGGGAGCCGTCGCCGTCCTGCTGCTCGCTCCAATCGGCGTTGACGCGCGGCATGCTGCCATGTCGGCTTTGCTGGTGCTAGCGCTCGCCGAGCCCCTGACGTCGGCCGCTCTGGCCGCCCAGCGCGTACGCCCGTTGGCGAAGAGCCTGCAATCCGTCGGAGACGTCCTGCCGGACCCTCGCACGGACGCGCGGGTGAGCCGAACAGCGGCGAGCGACGCCGGGCCCACTGGATCCGTCGAGGGTCTGCGCGTCCGCTCCCTGACGGCGGGCTGGGAACCGGGCCGTCCCGTGCTGTCGAACCTGTCCCTCCAAGTGCATCGAGGCGAGGTGGCCGCGCTCACCGGGCCGTCCGGCGCGGGCAAGTCCACCGCCCTAGCAGTCCTGATGGGCGCGCTGGCGCCTGAACAGGGGTATTTGGAGGTCAGGCGCGGGGACCGCTGGGAGCCCTTTGCGGCGACCGATGCTGACCGCGTGGCGTGGTGTCCGCAGGAGGCCTACCTCTTCGACTCGACGGTGGCCCGCAATCTCGGCCTCGGCCGGGACGCGCAGACGGATCCGGTGACCGAGCGGGAAATGCTCGCTGCGCTCGACGCCGTCGGACTGGGGCCCTGGCTGGCCGCCCAGCCGCTGGGACTCCAGGCGCGCATCGGGGCCGGGGGACACACCCTGTCCGGCGGTGAACGGCAGCGGCTGGCCGTCGCGCGCGCCCTGCTGACTCGGGCCGACGTCGTCCTCCTCGACGAACCGACGGCCCACCTCGGCGCGGACGAGGCCGTCTCCGTCATGCGTGACGTGCGGTCCGCTTTGGCACGCCGGGCCGTGGTGCTGGTGACCCACGACCCGGCGCTGGTGGATTCGCGCGAGACCCACGTGCGGCTCGAGGCAGGCGCCGTGGATCCCGTCGCAGCCTCACCGTGAGGGGTTAGTCCTCGCTGCGCAGCACGCCAGCGTCATCGAACGGGATGGAGTCCTGTTCCGGCGCCGCGAGCGGCGGTCGCTGCGTACCGGACGTCCCGGTGGCCGCCTCGCCAACTGCTGGGGTCTCGTCCGACGACGACGGCGTCGCCTCGGACAGCGAGCCCGCCAGCAGGTCGACGCGCTGCGCCAGCGGAACGCCGGAGCCGTCTCGGCGGCCGTGCTCGGTCGGCAGGGCGCGGGCCACTCCCGCAGCCGACGAGGCGCGGGCGGGGCCGTGACCGGCGAAAGCCAGCGACAGCCGATCTTCACCCTTCAAGAAGCGGTGAGCCCGCACGCCCGCCGTTGCACGGCCCTTGGCCGGGTAGTCGGCGAATGGGGTGACCTTGGCCGTGCCTGCCTCAGTCCCCGGCAGCACGTCCGAGCCGGTGGCGATCGTGACGACGACGGCCTCAGGGTCGTCGTCGTGGGCTACCCCGAAGAAGATGGCTGCATCATCTGCGGCCAGCTTGATGCCGGCGATGCCCCGTCCCAAACGCCCTTGCGGCCGAACGGTGGACGCCGCGAAGCGCAGAAGCTGTGCCCCGCGCGTGACGAAGACCAGCGCGTCCTCGTCACGCGCGGGGGCGGCGCCGATGACCTCATCGCCGTCTTTCAGCGTGACGGCCTCAAACTCATCGCGATTCAGCGGGTATTCAGGGCTAACCCGCTTGACGACGCCGCCAGCCGTGCCGAGGGCGAAGACCTCGGTCATTGGGACGAGAGCCACCACCGCCTCCCCCTTGTTCAGGGACACGAAGTCCTTGACGGGCACGCCCTGGGTCAGCTGCGGGAAGCCGGCGGTTCGCTCGAGGACCGGCAGGTCAACCGCCTGAAGGCGGATGAGGCGGCCCGCGGAGGTCACCGCACCCACCTCGCCCCGAGCCGTCGCGGGGATGAGCGAGCGCAGCCCGTCGTGCTTAACTCGCGCGCCGCCGCCGGCGAGGGGGGTGCGGTCCGCGGTGCGGGCAATCTGCCCGGAGGCGGACAACACGGCGAAGCACGGGTCATTGGAAATTTCCAGCGGCAGCGACGAACCGGCCCCCTTGGTGGGCTTTGCCTCCGCGGCGCTGGGCATCGCAGTGCCCTTGAGCGGCTTGCCATCCTCCTTGGTCAGCAGCGTTGTCCGGCGTTCGGTTGCGAACTGCTCGGCCATCGCGGCCAACTCCTCAGACACCGTCGCGCGGAGCTTGGATTCCGAGGCCAAGATGGCTTCCAATTCCTCGATGGCCTGCTTAAGCTCGTCCCGTTCCGCCTCCAGCTCGATCTGCGAATACTTGGTCAACTGGCGCAGCCGCAGCTCCAAGATGTGGTTGGCCTGGACATCCGTCAGGTCGTAGATCGTCATCAGGCGGTCCCGCGCGGCGGCCGTCTGCTCGGAAGAGCGGATGATCTGGATGACCTCGTCGATATCGAGGATGGCCACTAAGAGGCCCTCAACCAAGTGCAGGCGGTCCTGCTTCTTTTTGAGCCGAAACGCGGTGCGACGACGGACCACATCGATGCGGTGGTCCACGTAGACCTGGAGCAGTTCGCGCAGGCCCATCGTGCGCGGTTGGCCCTCCACGAGGGCCACGTTGTTGATGCCGAACGAGTCCTCCATCGGCGTGTACTTGTACAGCTGGGCGAGGACGGCGTTGGGATTGAACCCGTTCTTCAACTCGATCACGAGCCGCATCCCGTTCTTGCGGTCCGTGAGGTCGACGACATCGGAGATGCCGGTCAGTTTCTTGGCGGTGACGGCGTCCTTGATTTTTTCGATGACCTTCTCGGGGCCGACCATGTACGGCAGTTCGGTCACCACCAGCCCTTTCTTGCGGGCTGAAATCTGCTCGAGGGAGACCTTAGCGCGGGTCTTGAACGAGCCGCGGCCCTTGGCGTAGGCATCCCGAATGCCCGACAGGCCGACGATCGTGCCACCGCCGGGAAGGTCCGGGCCCGGAACCCACGCCATCAGGGCCTCGAGGGTCGCGTCGGGATGGTCAATGAGGTGGCGGGCCGCTGCGATGACCTCGCCCAAATTGTGTGGGGCCATGTTGGTGGCCATGCCCACAGCGATGCCTGTGGTGCCGTTGACAAGCAGGTTGGGGAACGCCGCCGGCAAGACATCCGGCTGCTGCAACTGGTTGTCGTAGTTGGGGACGAAGTCGACGACGTCCTCGTCCAGGCTGGCGGTCATGGCCAACGCGGCCGGGGTCAGCCGGGCTTCCGTGTACCGCGCCGCGGCCGGACCGTCGTCGAGGGAACCGAAGTTGCCGTGCCCGTCGACGAGCGGTACCCGCATCGCAAACGGCTGCGCGAGGCGCACCATCGCGTCGTAGATGGCTCCGTCGCCGTGCGGATGAAGCTTGCCCATCACCTCACCCGTGACGCGAGCACTCTTCACGTGGCCCTTGTCCGGGCGCAATCCCATCTGGGTCATCATGTAGAGAATGCGGCGTTGAACGGGCTTGAGGCCGTCCCGGGCATCCGGCAGCGCGCGTGAGTAGATGACCGAGTAGGCGTACTCGAGGAACGAATCCTCCATCTCCCGGCTCACATCGATATCGACGATGTTCTCCGTGAAGTCCTCGTCCAGGATGGACTTGCTTCGACGCGCCATAGGTTGGATGGCCACCTTTCCGTTCTCTCATCGGCATCCCGCGGCGGTAGACGCGAAATTCCCGGGTTCAGGCCGTAGGCTAACCCTATGGCGGATCGAGGCAAAACCGGCGAATATCCGGCCCACTGGGAAGCAGATGTCGTGCTGCGGGACGGGACGACCGCGCACTTGCGGCCCATCGCTCCCACCGACGCGGACGCCCTGCAGCGCATGCACTCGGCCCAATCACAGACCTCCATCTACCTGCGCTTCTTCACCTACAAGTCCCACTTGACCCGGAAAGAGCTTGAACGGTTCACGCAGGTCGACCATCGCAACCGCGTCGCGTTCGTCGTGGTGCGGCGGGAGCAGATCATCGGCGTCGGCCGGTATGACCGCCTGGATCATCCCACCGAGGCCGAGGTCGCCTTCAACGTCGCGGACAACACGCAGGGTCAAGGGGTTGGCTCCATCCTGCTGGAGCATCTCGCGGCAGCCGCGCGGGAGAACGGGATTGAGCGCTTCAGCGCCGAGGTCCTCCCGGAGAACCGGAAGATGCTCGCTGTTTTTGCGGAGGCCGGCTATGAGGTGGCCCGCAAATTTGACGACGGCGTCGTCGCGCTTGAATTTCCCCTCGACCCCACGGACGCATCGCGCGCGGTCATGGAAGCTCGCGAACACCGGGCGGAAGCCCTCAGCCTCGGCGGGCTCCTGGCCCCTCAGTCGGTCGCCGTCGTCGGCGCGAGTCGAGAGTGGGGGTCGGTGGGCTACTCCTTGCTGGAGAACATCATCGAATCTGGTTTTACGGGCGCGGTCTACGGGATCAACCGGGACGCATTCGAGTTGGCGGGAATGGTCTCCTACAACCGACTCACGGACGTGCCCGATCGCGTGGACCTTGCGGTGATCGCCGTGCCGCGGGAGGAACTGGACTCGGTGATTGTTGACTGCGCGCAGAGCGGCGTCAAAGGCGTCGTCGTCGTCACCGACGGGTTCGAGGGTGGAGGGGACGATGCCGCCGCCCTGCAACGCCACCTCGTTAAGCTCGCCCGTGGCAACGGGATGCGCTTGGTGGGGCCAGCCTCGCTCGGCCTCGTGAACACTGCGGCCGAGGTCCGGCTCAACGCCTCCGTGGCGCCCGCGATGCCCAAAGCCGGTTCGTTGGGACTGTTCAGCCAATCGGCGGCCATGGGCATCATTCTCTACACGACGGCCACCCGCCGCGGAGTCGGCGTCTCGTCGATCGTCTCCGCCGGTCACCGCGCCGATGTGTCGGGCAATGACGCGATGCAGTTCTGGGAGGACGACGAGTCCACCTCGGCGGTGGGGCTGTACCTCGAGAGTTTCGGCAACCCTCGCAAGTTCTCTCGCATCGCGCGGCGGCTCGCGCGGCGCAAGCCTGTCATCGTCGCCAAGAGCGACTATATGGGCGTGCGCTTGCCGCCAGGGCACTCCGTGCGCACGACGCAAGCACCGCTCGGGGCCGTCGACGAAATGCTCCGTCAGTCCGGGGTGATTCGGGTCGCGACCAACGAGCAACTGCTCGACGTCGCCCAAATTGTCGCCAGTCAGCCGCTGCCCGCCGGCCCGCGCGTCGGAATCCTCTCCAATTCCTCGGCGCTGGCCGACGTCGTCGCTGACACCGCCACCCAGCATGGAATGACACCAGCGCACGTGGTGGGGCAGCTCGACCTCGAGGATGGGCAATCCCGTGCGCTGCCGCGGCTGCAACGTGCGCTCGCCGAGGTCATGGGGGACGACGACGTCGACTCGGCGCTCGTGGTGTTGTTGCCCGTCCGTGGGATCGCCCTCTCCACCCTCGCGCGGGCGATCTACGATGCGGCGCGGCACGCGCAGAAGCCCGTCGTGGTCGCGTTCGCTGGGCAGCTCGACTCGGCGTTCCCGGCCGAGGGCGTCTTGGAGGAAGGCGAAGGGGCTGCGGCGGCTGACTCATCGGCCGGCACCTTGGCTGGCCTGCAACCCGCCGTTCCGTACTTTGCCAGCCCGGGCCAAGCAGCTGAGGCACTGGGGCGGATCGTTCACTACGTCGCGTGGCGGGAGCGAGACTTCGGCCAGCCCCTCGAGCTACAGGACGTGGACACCGCCCGTGCCGAGCGTTTGATTGACGGCCACCTGAGCCGTGTGAATGACACGGAGCTCGTGCGCCTGAGCGCCGCGGAGGCGGCGGAATTGTTGGGCTGCTACGGGCTGGAGGTCCTCGAATCCGTGCCGTTCACCACGGAGGAGGAGGCCCTCGCGACCGCCGAACGCATCGGCTACCCGCTGGCCCTGAAAACGACGGACCAACACCTGCGGCATCGCCTCGACCTGGGCGGAGTGCGCCTGAACATCTACGATGCGGACAGCTTGCGCGGGAACATCGCCCACATGCGGGAGATCTTGGCTCCTTTCGGCGCGGTGGGCTTGGAACTGCAGGCGATGGCCCCGTCCGGGCAGGGGTGCGTGGTGCGAGCGCTCGAGGACCCGCTGCTCGGCCCGTTGGTCTCCTATGGGCTCGCCGGAGATGCGGTCAACCTTCTCGACGATTGGGCCCACGCGATCCCGCCGCTGTCCAGCACGGACCTTGACGAGTTTGTCCGGACCCCCAGCGCCTCCCGGAAGTTGTTTGGATATCAGGGAGTGCCGGCCCTCGACGTCGAGGCGCTCAAGGATGTGCTGCACCGGGTGGCGACGTTGAAGGACCAGCACCCGGAAATCGCGCTCGTGGAATTCAACCCGCTCTTGGTCTCGGAGGCCGGTACGACGATCCTCTCGGCCGACGTTCACATCGGCAATGCGGCGGAACGGACCGACAGCGCGCGGCGCTCGATGCCGAACTTCTAACCCCAGCCGCCAGCCGTCGGGGACGGCGGTGGGGTCCGGCGGGTCCGCGTCGATAGACTGGGAGGCATGTTCTCTCGTACCCCGTCTGCGGCGCACTCTGACGACCCCCTTTCAGCACTACGGCAGAGCCTGACCATGGCCGCGTTCTACCCGCAGCTCGTCGAGGACGTCGTCGTCGATGCCCTCGATGCGGAGACCCCGGTGGACCACTTCGTCCATCTGGAGACGCACTTCGACCGGGACGAGGTCCACCGTCACATCACCGCCCTCGTCGTGACCGAGGACGTGCTCGTCATCGCTCACGTGGACGACCAGCAGCTGGACGAATCGGGTGCCCACGTGGTGGCCCAAGCGTCGACGGAGTCGATCCCTGTGGCCCGCATCGGATCCGTGCTGCTGAGCTCGATGCACCACCAGCCGCAGTCCTACTCCAGCGGTGATCCGGTGAAGGAAATGACGCTGGCGATTGCCTGGTCCGGCGGCCAGCGCCTCGATCTGGTGCCGGCCGGTTGCGCGGACCCGGAGTGCGATGCGGACCACGGCTATACGGGAACCGTGGCACGGGAAGACTTGGTGTTGCGCATTAGCGCGGAAGCCGATGGGCCGCACGCAGTGCAGAACGCTCGGCGGTTTGCGCGGAACCTGCGCAAAATCAACACGGCGGCCGCTCTGGGGCGCCCGGTGCGCGGCCAGCAGGATCGCGCGTGAGCGAGCACGACCTCCCGCCCGTACCACGCTACGCCAGCGCCCACGTCTCCCAGGTGCTGCCCAGCGCAGCCGCGGTCCTCGGCGTGCCGGGGGTAGAGAACGTGTTGGGCCTGCCGGCCGCGCGCCGCGTGTGCGTCGTGATGGTGGACGGGCTGGGATCCTCCCTCTTGAAGTCCCGAGGTGCACACGCCCCCTTCCTGCGCCGGGCCATGCAACAGAACAACCAAACGCTTGACGCGGCCTTTCCCACGACGACGGCCAGCTCGCTGGCGAGCTTTGGCACCGGCCTGGCGCCCGGCGAGCACGGCCTGGTGGGGTACGACGTCGTCGATCCCGCCTCGCGGCGCGTCGTGAATCAGCTCGGCAACTGGCCGGGCTGGCTGGATCCACGTGTGTGGCAGCCGAAGCCGACGGTGCTGCAACGGGCCGCGGACGTCGTCAGCACCACCACGGTCAGCCTGCCGGCGTTCGCCGATTCGCAGCTGACGGCGGCTGCGCTGCGCGGCGGATCCTTCGTCGGCGCCAAGACTCTTCAGGCCCGCGTCCAAGCGGCGCAGCAAGCGCTGGCGGGCAGCGAGCGGTCCTTGGTGTATCTCTACATCAACGAACTCGATAAGGCCGGGCATCGGCACGGCGCCGCGTCCGTGGAGTGGGGCGAACAGCTCGAGGAGCTTGATTTTGCCCTGCGCAGCCTCGTGGCGCGGCTTCCCGCCTCAACTCTGGTTTTGGTCACTGCGGATCATGGGATGGTGGACGTTCCCGCCTCCCGCCGCATTGACTATTCGCAGCGAAGCCACCTCATCGACGGCGTGGAGCTGACGGCGGGGGAGCCGCGGGCAGTTCAGCTCCATCTGGCCGCGGGAGTCGAGCCCGAGGAGGTTGCGCGTCGGTGGCGCGCCGAGTTTGGTGCCGGGGTGTGGGTCATGACGCGGGAGACGATGATCCAGCAGGGCTACTTTGGGCCGCGGATCCGTGAGGACGTCACCGAGCGCATCGGCGACGTCCTCATCATGGGCCGCGAACCCGAGCTGGCCCTGTACGACGGGCGCCGAGTGGCACCCCACGCGTTCGAGATGGTGGGGCAGCACGGATCGTTGACGCGCGCAGAGCGGCAGGTCCCGTTGATCGAGGTCGCCCGGACCTGAAACGCCCCGTGACCGGTCAGTCGGACTTCTTGCCGAAGACGATCTCGTCCCAGCTGGGGACCGACGAGCGCTTGGGTTTCTGCTTCTTGGGCGCGGTGTCCTCGCCCTGCTCGTCCCCGTCGCCGGCGGGCGAGGCGTCGTCGGCTGGTTCGCCATAGCGGACCGCTCGCAGGTTCGGGACGACCGTAATATCGCTGGTGTCGGTGCTCACACCGTCGTGCAGTCGCGGCAGGGCTTCGTTCGCTGATTCGTCCTCGGAGTCGTCGGCAAACTCAAAGCGGTGATGTCCGGCGTACTCTTCGTCGCGCGGGTGCGCGGCGGGGATGCCCTTGGCGAGCATTTCTGCCAGCTGGTCGTCGCCGTCCTCGTCGTCACCGAGGCGCTGCCCACGGCGAGACCGCAGTAGGTCGAGGAATTCGTCCTGAGCGCGTGACTCGTCGGTTTCACGTCCCGGGGCGTCCTCGGCGGCGCTCGGTGCGGTAGCGGCTGATTCCACGTCGGCGTCGGCCTCGACGTCGAACGGCCGATCCTTCACTGCCGTTAAGCGGCGCGCGGTCAGTGGCGAGTCCAGCGGCTCCAGCTCGGACAGGACCTGGCTCCACCGGTTGGTGTTCTGCAGCAGTTTGCGGCTGGGATGGAACGTCCAGCGTGCCGGTGGCTCGTCGCCGATGGATGCCGCGTGGGAATTCTCGGGAAGAGTGAAAGCGGCGCTCACGTCCCACGAGCCGTCGGACCGGCGCGCGGCATCCCATTCCACGGTGTCCGTGCCCACACCGAAGCTCGCGAGCCGGACCCGCACCATATCGCCGAGGGTGGCGGGTTCGTCGCCAAAGGCGGACCGGTACGCGTCGTGACCTTGCGGTGCGGACACCTCGATGCCTTGGGCCTGCTGGGCCACAAAATCGCGCTCGGCGTACACCGGTCCGGCATAGCGCATGATGGAGGCATGCTCTAGGCCCGTCTCTTCGGCGAGCTGTTCGGCCGAGGCGCCGGCGCGGATCCGGGCCTGGATTTCGCGCGGGGACAGCGGCTGCGCGTCCTCAGCAGCAGTGGACGCACGCGTCGAGGGCCGGGCGACGGCGGCGCGCAGCGCCTCGTCGAGCGGCAGTCGGAACGTTGCGCCCTCGGGGGACGAGACCAGCAGGTGCTCGCCGTCCTCATGGACGCCCACCAGACGGAGTTGCTCCATTCCAATCCTCCACACACCGTTGACTACTGCCTCAAACTCTGCCACCGAACACCGCAGAAAACGATGATTTTCGGTGGTGTGGCGTTGCCCGAAATGTGGTTGGTTCCGCTTCCACCCGGCCGCTATCCGGCTCGTCGCTGAAGATGCTGCGTTCGGGGATTGGCTTTTTTGTCCTCGATGGTGAACAATCTGTGCGTCACGGGCATGCGAAGCCCCTTTCGTGCCCTCTGCGAGCGGCCAACCGCCTGCAGACACAGAGTAAGCAGCTAACACCGGAGCGTGATTCACAGACTATGGCGACCGACTACGACGCGCCGCGTAAGAACGACGAGGAGATCAACGAAGACTCCATCGAAGAGCTCAAGGGCCGGCGCTCCGACAAGCAGTCCTCTGTCGTGGACGAGGACGAGGCGGAGACCGCGGATAGTTACGAACTTCCGGGCGCCGACCTGTCCGGCGAAGAACTCCAGGTCCGGGTCCTGCCGGCTCAGGCCGACGAGTTCACGTGTGCTTCCTGCTTCCTGGTGCGCCACCGCTCCCAGGTCGCCAAGGAAAAGGGCGGACTCTTTTATTGCAAGGATTGCGAAGGCTAACTCTGGTCGCCCGCGCACCGTGAAACTGACGACGGCGCCGCTCACCTCCTGTGGTGAGCGGCGCCGTCGTCTCTACCGGACGGGCCCGGTGGTTTAGCTGCCGGAGGAGTCGAGCGCGGCGAGGAGTTCGTCAGGGCGCCGCGTGCTCGTGATCCAGTAGGGGGTGGCGTCCTCGGGATCGGTGACCTGGAGGGTCACCACCGGGTCGATCCACCCGCGGAAACACATGTAGGCGGTCCCGTTGAGGTCGCGACCGCGTGCGGCGTGGGCGTCCTCGCCGCGGAACGCGGCCACGTCGCCGATGAACCGCCGTTCGATCCGTGCCCGGCCCACCCGGACCCACTGCTCGTCCACTTCGATGCGGCCGGACGTCATCGTGTGATTGATGAGGACCACGACCAGCAGGGCAGCCACCACGATGCCTGCAGTCAGGCCGGCGCCGACGCTGATGGGGGCGAACATGACGTAGGCGGCGCCGCCGGTTCCGAGCAGCACAATCCAGATCCACCAAGCAGGCCAGAGGTACTCGCGGAAGGTCGGGTGAGTGGGCGAAGGGGATGAAGCGGACGAATCAGGCATGTCACCAGTCTAGATTCACGCGGGCGTGGAAAGTGACTAGAGTGATGTGGGCAGCCGCACCCCAGCCCGTAGGAGAGTCTCCCCCATGAGCGCCGAAGCCACCCTCGACGTCGAGCTGACCTTGCTCGACGACGGCATCGAGCCGCCGTCGTATGCCCACCCGGGCGACGCCGGAGCCGACTTGCGCGCGCGCGTCGACGTGACGCTCGCGCCGGGGGAGCGCGCATTGGTGCCGACGGCCGTGGCGCTGGCCCTGCCCTTCGGGTATGTGGGCCTGATCCACCCCCGTTCAGGGTTGGCCACCAAGCACGGGCTGACGGTGGTGAATGCGCCGGGCACGGTCGACGCCGGGTACCGCGGGGAGATTGCGGTGACCCTACTCAACACGGACCGCGAGGCAACGATCGAGCTGCGCCGTGGCGACCGGATCGCCCAGCTGGTGATCCAGAAGGTGGAGACGGCTCGCTTTGTGCCCGTCGATCGGCTGGCCGACTCAGCCCGGGGCTCCGGGGGATTCGGATCCACGGGCGGGTTCGGGGCGCAGCCCCACTAGCGCTACCGTTAGCCAGAGCCCCCTGACGTGCTGTGTGCGCGCCGTGCGGGCGTTAAGAACGCGAAGAGCCGGCGCGCCGGCGCGAGGAGCATGATGATTTTCAAGCGCAAGAAGCGCACGGATGAGGCCCCAGTGGAACCGGGGGTGGCGGCTGAACAGGCGACCGAGCAGGATGCGGCACGCGGGCCCTTCGACGCTGCCGAGGCACCCGAGAACGATGCGTACATTGACCTTGGATCGCTGCGCGTGCTGCCCGTCGAGGGCATGCAGATGCGCCTAGAGATCGAGGACAAGACGAAGCGAGTGATCGCCGTCGCGCTGGAGATGGACGGGTCTCGGATTCAGCTTCAGGTCTTTGCCGCACCCAAGTCCGAGGGGCTTTGGCCGCGCATCCAGGAGCAGATTGCCGCCGGGATCGACAAGCAGGGCGGCAAAGTTGACACCATCACGGGCCGTTTCGGTGACGAACTCGTCGCGCGCGTGCCCGCCAAACGCCCCGACGGCACGCAGGGTGTCATGGTCGCCCGCTTCCTCGGCTTTGACGGCCCCCGATGGTTCCTGCGCGGAGTCATCGGCGGCCCGGCCGCGCTCGACCGGGAGAAGGCGCGTGTTCTGGAAGAGCGCATGGAATTGGCCATCGTGGATCGGGGCGAGTCGCCCATGCCTCCGTCCGAGCTGCTGCCGCTGAAGGTCCCGGAGGGGGCGACCCCGCGGACGGCCGAGCAACAGCAGGGCTCCGACGCCGACCGCAACGCCGCGCCGAAGCCCCCCGAACGCGGCCCGGAAATCACCGAGATCGGCTAGCCCCGTGGCAGATCTGCGCAACATCGCGGACGTCTCCACCGGTGCCGGCCAGCCACTCGCCGGGGTCGAACAGTGCACGAGCATCGCGGACATTCCGGAGCGTGGGCGTGTCGTGACGGGTGGGTTCGTGGAGTACGTCCGGTATGCGGCCGCCACCGATGCCCCGGAATTCGTGGCCAGCATCATCGATGCGCCTGCCGGCCCGGGTGGGCGGCGCGCACCGGCTCCACGCATGCTGGTGGTATGGCACGGTCAACGCCGGGTACCGGGCGTCGAGCAGGGGGTGTGGATCCGCGTGATTGGGGCGTTGTCCCGGCAGAAGCGGGTCCCGGTGATGTATGACCCCAACTACGAAATTCTGGCCTCGCGGCGGGAATTGACGGACCGGCTCACCACCAAGCGCCAGGTTGACGCGCACGTGAAAGGAAAAAGTCCCTCATGAGTGGTTCCGAGGAACCCCAACAGCACTCGCGCGAGGACGTGGCTCGCCAAGTGGCTGCCAGCGCGGGCGTGCGTCGCAGCGCGGATGGTCAAGTTGATGTGCTCGGTACGATTGGCGGCTGGCGGGGCCTCGTGGAGGCCATCGTGCCGGGGCTGGTCTTCATCGTGGCGTTTACCGTCACCATGCAGCTCAATGCGGCCCTCATCGGCGCCCTCGGCGTCGCCGCGGTGTTCACGGTCATTCGCCTCGTTCAGCGACAGCCGCTCACGCAGGCGCTCACCGGCCTCGGTGGGGTAGTCATTTGCGCTCTCTTTTCCCGGACCACCGGGGAAGCCCGGGGGTTCTACGTGCCGGGATTTTTCACGAACATTGCCTACGGTGCCGCGCTGATGGTCTCCATCTTCGTGAAGTGGCCCCTCATGGGCTTGGTTTTCGGATTCATCCGCGGTGAGGGCCTACAGTGGCGGAGCCAGCGCCCGCGCCAGCGAGCCTACGCCATCGCCACGTGGTGCATTGTGGCCGTCTTCGCGGCGCGCCTCGCGGTCCAGCTGCCGTTGTATTTTGCGGCAGCGAACGACGCCGGAGCCTTGGCCGCCCTCGGCTCGGCGCGCCTGATCATGGGCGTCCCGTTGTACGCCATGGGACTGTGGGTCGCGTGGATGCTGTCCCGGCCGCAGGGCTCGGACCAGAAGACGGCGCAGGCCTCCGGCGAGTGAGGCCGCCCCACCGGTGGTGGGGCGGGGTCAGTCCGCGGCGCGCAATGCCCCGCGCAGGTCGTCTTCGGCGGAGATCGCGGTAATGAAGAACACCTCGTCCCCTCCCTCGATGACGTCGTCCGGGCTCGGCACGATCGGAACATCGTCGCGCAGCAGGGCGACCACGACGGTGTCTTCCGGCCACTGAATGGACCCGAGGGTCTGACCGATCAGTTTCGAGTCGGATGGCACCGTGAACTCGACCATCGACGTTTCACCCGTGCGCAGCGTCAGCAGCCGAACCAGGTCACCGATCTCGACGGCCTCCTCCACCAGTGCAGTCATGAGCCGCGGCGTGTTCACGGCGACGTCGACGCCCCACGAATCGTCGAACATCCAGTCGTTCTTCGGGTTGTTGACGCGGCCGACGGTGCGGCGGATCCCGAACTCGCTCTTGGCGAGCAGGGAGACCACGAGGTTGACCTTGTCATCACCGGTGGCCGAGACGACGACGTCAGCCGAGTCAAGCTCGGCATCCTGCAACACGCTGAGCTCGCAGGCGTCCCCGATGAGCCACTCGGCCTCCGAGAGGTCGCTGCGGCCGAGCGACTCAGGCTTGGCGTCGATGAGCAGGACGCTGTGGCCGTGTCCCAAGAGCTCCTTAGCGATGGACGAGCCGACGCTGCCCGCACCCACGATGACGACTTTCACTTCTCCTCCTCGTGGCCGGCCTCGGCCTCCGCGATGGCCCGGCGCGCGGCACCCGGCAGGCGGGACGGGGCGGCCGAGAGCGTGCGTTCGATCTCGCGCGTTGAATCAACGGGCATCATGGCGTGCAGGATGTCGCCCTCTTGCAGGCGCGTTTTGGGTGTGGGAATCATGCCCTGGCCAAACCGGGTCAGGTAGGCCACGCGTACCTGGGCGGCCGTCTCGATGTCGGTAATGAGCTTGCCGTACCAGTCCCGGTGCACGCTCACTTCGCCCAACAGCAACCGCCCGGAGGCCTCGCGGAAGTCTCCTTGAACACCGGTTTCCGGCAGGATGCGGCGCAGCACCTGATCGGCGCTCCAGCGAACCGCGGCGACCGTGGGGATCCCGAGGCGCTGATAGATCTCCGCGCGCCCCGGATCATAGATGCGGGCCACCACGTGGGGGACGCCGTATGTTTCGCGAGCGACGCGCGTGGCGAGGATATTCGAGTTGTCCCCGCTTGAGACGGCGGCAAAGGCGTATGCGTCTTCGATCCCGGCGCGTTCAAGGGTCTCCCGGTCAAACCCGACCCCCGTGACGCGCCGGCCGCCGTAGCGGCGGCCGAGCCGCCGGAACGCGCGCTCGTCTTGGTCGATGATTGCCACGGTGTGCCCGGCTTCGTCGAGGGTATGGGCGAGCGTCACCCCGACGCGTCCGGCCCCCATGATGACGAAATGCGGCATGTTTGCCCTTTCGCTTGCTGCCCGCTGGGCGGATTTGACCTCCGCCGATCCAGAATTGCCTCTAGTTTGTCATGGCTGCCCGGCTCATGGCGCGGCCACGCGCGGGGCTGGGGAATGACAGACCCTGCGCGAACGGCTAACTTTGACGAAGTGTTGACGTTTCTCGAAGCGCTCAAGCGCGTCCTGGTCGGGCGGCCGTTTGAGACGGAAAGCCTGAAGCAGCAGCCGTTGAAGCGGTTCTCTGGCCTCGGCAAGCTGAGCTCAAATGCGCTGTCGTCTGTCGCCTATGCGCCCGATGAGATTTTGTTGACGCTGGCGATCGCTGGCCTGAGCGCCATTCACTTTTCGCCCTACATCGGCATCGCCGTCATGGTGGTCATGTTTGTGATCATCGCGTCCTACCGCCAGTCCATTCGCGCCTATCCGCGTGGCGGCGGGGACTACATCATCGCCAGCACCAATCTCGGCCCGCGAGCCGGCACGACGGCGGCCGCTGCCCTGCTCATCGACTTCGTCCTCACGGTGGCCGTTTCGATGTCGGCGGCGGCACACTACCTCGTGGCGGCCCTCCCGGCCCTGCAAGGCCACCGGGGTGAGATCGCCGCGTGGGGCGTCGCCTTGCTGGCCTTCGTGAGCTTGCGCGGTTTCGGTCGTTCCCGGTGGACTCAAGTGCTACCGACGTACCTGTTCATTGCCGGCATCCTGACCATGCTGATTGTCGGCTCGCTCTTGGCCGCCACGGGGCAGCTGGGGTTGGCCCCCAGCGCCTCCTTCACCGTGGCACCCGAGGCGCAATTTGAGGAGGGGCTGACGGGCTTCTTTGGAGCCTTGCTCCTGCTGCGGGCCTTCTCCACTGGATCTGCGGCGCTGACCGGCATCGAAGCGCCGTCGAGCTCGGTTCACGAGATGGCCCGGCCCCGCGCCAAGACGGCCGCCTCCGTCCTCGTCTGGCTCGGGATCCTCGCGGCGGTCCTGACGCTGGGCACGCTGTTTCTGGCTGAGACAACGGGCGTTCGCCTGGTCGAATACCCGCACGAGGCGCTGCGGCTCGACGGCGGCCCGATCCCGGAGGACTACTTCCAGATTCCCGTGCTGGGACAGCTCGCGATGGCCGTCTTTGGCCCCGCAAGCTTGGGCTACGCGTTGATTCTGGTCCTGACGATCTGGGTGCTGTGGACGGCGGGTTCGACCGCCTTTAAGTCTTTCCCCTTTCTCGCCTCGCTGCTGGCCACGGACGGCTACCTGCCGCGCCAGCTGCGCACGCGAGGTGACCGTCTTGGCTATAGCAATGGCATCCTGGCCCTCGCCATCGCCGCCATTGTCCTCGTCCTCCTGTTCGACGCCCACCTGCCGGGCCTGATTCAGATGTATGTGGTCGGCGTCTTCGTGGCGTTCACGCTGAGTCAGGCGGGGATGCTCAAGCACTGGAAGCGCAAGTATGTGCAGACTCCGAGCCGACCGGCGCGGGCTAAGATCGTGCGTTCGCGGTTGCTGAACCTCGTGGGCTTCGTGCTCACCGCGGCCGTCCTCGTGGTCGTCTTGGTGACCAAGTTTGTCCACGGAGCGTGGCTGGCCCTCGTCGCGATCGTCTTGCTCTACCTGATCATGTATTCCCTCCATCGACACTACGAGGCGGTGGATCGGGAACTGGCCGTGGATCCGGAGACCAAGACGAAGGCCCTGCCGGCCCGGGTGCACGCGATCATTCTGGTCTCCTCGGTCCGCAAGCCGGTCCTGCGGGCGCTGGCCTTCGCGCGGGCCAGCCGGCCCTCCAAGCTGGATGCGATCGTCGTCGATACGGACGAGGAACGCACCGCCCAGGCCGTGCAGAAGTGGCAGGACCTCGGCATTCCCGTTCCCTTGACCGTCTTGGCCTCGCCGTACCGCGAGGTGGCGCCGCCCCTACTGGACTACATCAAGGGCATCAAGCGTGATGCTCCGCGTGACCTCGTGGTCGTGTACGTCCCCGAGTACGTGGTGGGACGCTGGTGGGAGCAGCTGGTGCACAATCAAACGGCCCTGCGGATCAAGGCGCGCCTCCACTTTGAGCCTGGGGTGGTGGTGGCCTCCGTGCCGTGGCAGCTGTCCGAGAGCACGCATAGCCGCGCCATCTTCGAGGACGATTTCGGCGCCAGCGACGCAGCGGGCCCCGCAGCCGACCCGCCTCAACACACCGAATCGACGGACGGAAAAGCTTCGTGACCAGCACCCTTGACGCCCCCGTAGTAGAGCTCACGGTCGGCCCCGTCGCGCACGGCGGGCACTTCGTCGCCCGTCACGAGGGGCGAGTGATCTTCGTCCGGCATGGCCTGCCGGGGGAGCGGGTGCGGGTCCGCGTCACGGAGCACGACGACGGCGCCCGATTCTGGCGTGGTGACGTGGCCGAGGTGCTCGAGGCCAGTGCGGACCGCCGCGAGCACGTCTGGGACCAAGCGGACGCCTTAGCCGCGGCGCGAGCGGGCGTGGAACCCCTCGGCGGTGCCGAGTTCGGGCACATCGATCTGGCCGCTCAGCGGCAGTTGAAATCCGACGTCGTCTGCGAACAGCTGCAACGCTTGGGTCAGATCGACGCGCTCGAGCGCGGATTTGCCGGCGTGGAGGCAGCACCGGGGGAGAACTCGCGGGGGATCGAATGGCGGACCCGCATGGCCTTTGCCGTGACGGAGCAGGGCAAGCTGGCGATGCACCCGCACCGTTCGGAAGCACTGGTGCCGCTGACCAATATGCCGCTTGCGAGCGCCGAGATCCAACGCCTGCAGCCGTGGGCAGCGAACTTCTCTGGGTTCGAGCGCGTGGAAATCGCCGCCCCGGCGGGGTCGGGCGAGGCGCTGATCCTCCTCGTGCCGCGGCCCGGCCTCCGCGGCCCGGCCGAGCAGGCAGCGGCCCGAGCCGTCGCTGAACAGTTCTCGCAGCAGGCCTCCCTCGGCCTCCTGACCCAGGAAACCGGCGCAGCGGCCGACGGTAGCGGTTCCTTGCAGCGCGTAGCGGGGCGCACGTGGCTCACCGAGCGGGTGAGCCTGCCTGACGGCGGCGTGCACGCCTACCGCGTCACGGGCGAGGGGTTTTGGCAGATTCACCGGGCCGCACCCGCAGCACTGACCGAGGCCGTCCTGAACTACCTTGATCCGCAGCCGGGAGAGCGGATCGCCGATCTCTACGCGGGCGCCGGGCTCTTCACGGTGCCGGTGGCCGAGGCTGTCGGAGAACGGGGCCTCGTGCTGTCGATCGAGGGGGCGCCCGGCACCAGCCGGGACGCCAGGCGCAACGTCCACTCCTACCCGCAAGCGATCATCGCGCAGGGGCGGGTGGAGAAAACCCTGCGCACGGAGACCACGCGGTGGGGGCATGCGGGGTCCGCGGAGGGGCAGCAGCGGCGCGGCCGGCAGGCGGGCCAGACGGGGCGACTTGACGCCGTCGTGCTGGATCCGCCACGCGCGGGAGCAGGCCGCGCTGGCGTCGACCAAATCGCGCGCACGCAGGCACGCCGGATCGCCTATGTCTCCTGTGATCCCGCCTCATTCGCCCGTGATGCCGCGGATTTCGAGCGCAGGGGCTATCGGCTCGAGGCGGTGCGGGCGCTCGACCTCTACCCGAACACTCACCACGTGGAGACGATCGGGCGGTTCGTGCGGGTGTAACTGGGGCAGCTTGCCGGCGCGATTGTGGATAGGATGGCAGAAGCTCTGCCGCGATCCATCCGTCTTGTGTTGGTTAGGGTTTCCTAACTGGCGCCAGATAGTGCGTGCAATAAAGATGAAAATCTGGCGAGAGGAGTCCCAGTGAGCAATGTGGACAGTTTTGGAGCCAAGGGCGTTCTTGACGTCAGTGGCAAGGAATATGAGATTTACCGGCTGAATGCCGTCGAGGGCGCCGAAAGCCTTCCCTACAGCCTGAAGGTTCTGCTGGAGAACCTGCTGCGCACCGAAGATGGTGCCAACATCACGGCGGACCACGTCCGCGCGTTGGGTGGTTGGGATCAGGACGCCCAGCCCAACACCGAAATCCAGTTCACCCCGGCCCGCGTCATCATGCAGGACTTCACGGGCGTGCCCTGCGTGGTGGACCTCGCCACCATGCGTGAGGCCGTCAAGGAACTCGGCGGCGACGCCTCCCGCGTGAACCCGCTGGCGCCGGCCGAGATGGTCATTGACCACTCGGTGCAGATCGACGCCTTCGGCAATGCCGGTGCGCTCGAGCGCAATATGGAGATTGAGTACGAGCGCAACGGCGAGCGTTACCAGTTCCTGCGCTGGGGCCAGACCGCGTTCGACGACTTCAAGGTCGTGCCCCCGGGCACGGGCATCGTGCACCAGGTCAACATCGAGTACCTGGCGCGCACCGTGATGACCCGCGAGGTCGACGGCGTGCTGCGCGCCTACCCGGACACCTGCGTTGGCACCGACTCCCACACCACCATGGTCAACGGCCTGGGCGTGCTGGGCTGGGGCGTGGGCGGCATCGAGGCCGAGGCAGCGATGCTGGGCCAGCCGGTCTCCATGCTCATCCCGCGCGTGGTGGGCTTCAAGCTGGCTGGTTCCATCCCGGCCGGTGCGACCGCGACGGACGTGGTGCTCACCATCACCGAGATGCTCCGCGATCACGGTGTCGTGGGCAAGTTCGTCGAGTTCTACGGTGAGGGTGTGGCCGAGGTGCCGTTGGCCAACCGCGCCACGATCGGCAACATGTCCCCGGAGTTCGGCTCCACGGCCGCGATGTTCCCGATCGACGACGTCACGCTCGACTACCTGCGCCTGACCGGCCGCTCCGAGGAGAACATTGCTCTCGTCGAGGCGTACGCCAAGGAGCAGGGCATGTGGCATGACCCGTCCCGTGAGCTACGTTTCTCCGAGTACCTCGAGTTGGACCTGTCCACCGTGGTGCCGTCCATCGCTGGACCGAAGCGACCGCAGGACCGTATCGAGCTGACCAGCGCCAAGGACCAGTTCCGCAAGGACATCCTCAACTACACCGCCGAGGGCGCTGCGGACGAGCTCAACGTTGGCCGTCCGTCCACCTCGGTGGACGTCACGATGGAGGATGGGCGCGAGTTCGCGATCGATCACGGATTGGTCTCGATCGCTTCGATCACGTCCTGCACCAACACCTCCAACCCGTCGGTCATGCTGGCCGCGGCCTTGCTGGCCCGGAACGCCGTGGAGAAGGGCCTGACGTCGAAGCCGTGGGTCAAGACCTCGGTGGCTCCGGGCTCGAAGGTCGTCACCGACTACTACGAGAAGTCCGGCCTGACCCCGTTCCTCGAGAAGCTGGGCTTCTTCATCGTCGGCTACGGCTGCACCACCTGCATCGGCAACTCCGGCCCGCTCGAGCCGGAGATTTCCAAGGCGATCCAGGACAACGACCTGGCCGCGACCTCGGTGCTTTCCGGTAACCGAAACTTCGAGGGCCGCATTAACCCGGACGTGAAGATGAACTACCTGGCGTCGCCGCCGCTGGTCATCGCCTACGCGCTGGCCGGCTCGATGGACTTCGACTTCGAAGCCGACGCACTGGGCCAGGATGCTGACGGCAACGACGTCTTCCTGCGCGACATCTGGCCGAAGCCGACGGAGGTCGAGGAGACCATCGCCGCGTCGATCGACGAGGGCATGTTCGCCAAGGGGTACGACGGCGTCTTCGACGGCGACGACCGCTGGAAGCAGCTGGATACCCCGGCCGGCGACACCTTCGCGTGGGCCGAGGATTCCACCTACGTGCGCAAGCCCCCGTACTTCGAGGGCATGCAGGCCACCCCGGAGCCCGTCTCCGACATCTCCGGTGCTCGCGTGCTGCTGAAGCTCGGCGACTCGGTCACCACGGACCACATCTCGCCGGCCGGTTCCTTCAAGTCGGACACCCCGGCGGGGCGTTACCTGCTGGAGAACGGCGTGGACCGCAAGGACTTCAACTCCTACGGCTCCCGCCGCGGCAACCATGAGGTCATGATCCGCGGTACGTTCGCGAACATCCGCATCAAGAACCAGCTGCTGGACGGCGTCGAGGGCGGCTTTACCCGTGACTTCACGGTCGACGGAGCACCCCAGGCCTACGTCTACGACGCCGCGCAGAACTACAAGGCTGCCGGCACCCCGCTGGTCGTCTTGGGCGGCAAGGAGTACGGCTCCGGCTCGTCGCGCGACTGGGCTGCCAAGGGCACCGCGCTGCTCGGCGTGAAGGCCGTCATCACCGAGTCCTTCGAGCGCATCCACCGCTCGAACCTCATTGGTATGGGCGTGCTGCCGCTGCAGTTCCCGGCCGGTGAGTCCGCGGATTCGTTGGGCCTGGACGGCACGGAGTCGTTCGACATCGCTGGCATCACCGAGCTCAACGAGGGCACGACCCCCAAGACGCTCGCGGTGACCGCCACGAAGGAAGACGGGTCGACCATCGACTTCGACGCCGTGGTGCGCATCGACACCCCGGGCGAGGCCGATTACTACCGCAACGGCGGCATTCTGCAGTACGTGCTGCGGCAGATCTCCGCTAACTAATCGGCGGCGCGTGCGCCGCAACGAAGAGACGCCAGGGCGGGCCAGAGGAATTCTGGCCCGCCCTGGCGCGTCTCGGGGCTGGCGCGTCTCGGCGTCGGGCCAGCACGAGTGCGTGGTGCGCAGGAGTAGGGGGCGCGCAGGAGCAGAGGCGCGGGATGGCCTGTGCCGCTCAGGCGGCTAGGATTGGACGATGAAGACCGCGGCGAATGCCGCGGAACGTGCCGAGGGGGAGAGGAATCCGAGTGTCACTGCTGGAGTCCATTGGTGAACCACGCGATCTGCGCGCTCTCGATGAGGAGCAGATGCGGGACCTCGCTGCCGAGATCCGCCGCTTCCTCGTGGCTAACGTCGCCCGCACGGGCGGGCACCTCGGCCCCAATCTCGGCGTGGTGGAGCTGACCCTGGGCTTGCACCGCGTCTTCGATTCGCCGCGGGATTCGCTCGTTTTCGACACGGGCCACCAGTCCTATGTGCACAAGCTGGTGACCGGGCGGCAAAACTTTGACACGCTCCGCCAGGAAAGCGGCCTAGCGGGCTACCCGGACCGCGCCGAGTCGAAGCACGACATCGTCGAGTCTTCCCACGCGTCTAGCTCCCTCTCGTGGGCCGACGGAATTTCCCGCGCGCGGGTCCTCACCGGTGAAGGGGACCGCTACGTGGTCGCCGTCGTCGGTGACGGTGCCCTGACCGGCGGCATGGCATGGGAAGCCGTGAACAACATCGCCGCGGACAAGGACCGAAAAGTCGTGATTGTGGTCAACGACAACGGCCGCTCCTACGCACCGACCATCGGCGGACTCGCCAACCACCTGGGTCAGCTGCGCCAGAAGACCATCGACAAGGTGCGGACGCTCCCGGTGTACGAGGACACCCTCGACGCCGTGAAGCACCGCCTCCAGAACGGCGGGACGGTCGGCCGTTTTGCCTATAAATCGCTCCACGCGGCAAAGAAGGGCATTAAGGACTGGTGGGCTCCGCAGGGCCTGTTCGAGGACCTAGGGCTCAAGTACATCGGCCCCATCGATGGCCATGATCAGGCCGTCGTCGAGGAGGCCCTCGCCCAGGCGAAGGCTTACGAGGGTCCCGTCATTGTCCACGCCCTGACCGAGAAGGGGCGCGGCTACGCTCCCGCCCGCGCTCACGAGGCGGACCAGTTTCACGCCGTGGGCGTCATTGACCCGACGACGGGTGAACCGCTCGCCGCCGGTGGTGCCGCCTCGTGGACCAGCGTTTTCGGCGAAGAGATTGCCGCGATCGCGGACGAGCGCGCGGACATCGTCGGCATTACCGGCGCCATGCTTATCCCCGTCGGCCTGAAAACCATGGCGGAGCGCCATCCGGACCGCGTCATCGACGTGGGGATCGCAGAACAGCACGCCCTGACCAGCGCTGCGGGGCTCGCCTTTGGCGGATTGCACCCGGTGGTCGCGATCTACGCGACCTTCTTGAACCGGGCGTACGACCAACTGTTGATGGATGTTGCTCTGCACCGGGCCGGTGTCACGGTGGTCCTTGACCGGGCGGGCGTGACGGGGCCGGACGGCCCCAGCCACCACGGCATGTGGGATTTGTCCCTGCTCCAGTCGGTCCCCGGCATCCACATTGCGGCGCCGCGGGATGCCGAGACGCTCCGCGAGGAGTTGCGAGAGGCCGTGGCCGTGGACGATGCGCCGACGGTGGTCCGCTTCTCCAAGGGAACGGTGGGGGAGCCGATTCAGGCCCTCGAGCGTTTGGCGGACGGCGTGGATGTCCTGGCGCGGCGCGGCACGGCGAAGCCGGACGCGCGCGAGGGCCGTGACGAGCGGGACGTCCTCTTGGTCGGCGTCGGGACGATGGCCGCCACCGCGCTGGAGGTCTCCGAACGGCTCGAGGCCCAAGGGATCAGCTCGACCGTGGTGGACCCGCGCTGGGCGCTTCCCGTGCCCGGTTCCATCGTCTCGATGGCGGCTCGGCACCGCTTAGTGGTGTCCATTGAGGACGGTGTCCGTGCCGGGGGCGTCGGTGCGAGGATCCGGCAGGAGATGCGAGCCGCGGGCGTGGACACGGCCCTGAACGAGGTCGGCCTGCCGGTCGAGTTCCTCGCCCACGGCAGCCGCGCGCAGGTGCTCGAGCGCGCGGGTGTCACGGCCCGGCAGATCGCCCAAGACACGCTGGCCCAAGTGCTCGGCACTAAAGTCCCGTTCGCCCGTCCGCTGGCGGGTCAGGAACTGCCTACCGGCCAGCTGCCGCAGCTCTGATGCGCCGCGCCGTGTCCATGCCGACGCCCTTTCCGGCCGATGTGCGCGCCGCGCCCGAGGGCATCCATCCCGGTGACCTCGTGGTCGCTCGCGCGTGGAAGTTCGACGCGGGCCCGCACTGGGTCGTTCCGGGAACGTACCTCGGCGCGGATCGCACCGGGCACTGGATTTTCCAGCCGGGCGGGGCCTTCGTCGCCCGTCCGGGAGCGGCGTTCTTTGCCGAGTCGGACGCGGTGTGCCTGATCCCGCACCGAGGAGCCGGCGCTGACGTTGAGACGGACCAGTGGGTGGCCACCTTTTACGACGCGAGCCATCCGGGGGACTTCAGGGTCTACATCGACGTCTCCACGCACATCGGCTGGCGTCCGCTGGCCCCGCACGGTTGGGAGGTCCACTCGGTCGACATGGATCTCGACGTCGTGCGCTCGACGACGCGCGGGGTCTATCTCGACGACGAGGACGAGTTTGAGCAGCACCGCATCGACTATGGGTACCCCGCCGAGCTGACAGCACTATTGCGTGCCGGAGCGGAGGAACTGGTCGCCGCCGTGAGCGAGGGGCGCGGCGTTTTCGCTGCCGTAGAGGACGGCACTTCCCGCACCGCGCTGGACTGGCTGAACGCGGCGCGGCGGGCTGCGTCGTCGTCCGCGAAGCCAGAAGATGACGGGCGGCGCCCAGCCGCCTCAGCACCCACCACTTAAGGAGACACCATGGCGATCAGCCGGCTCTTCCGCCGCGCGGCGGACGGCAGCCTCGATTTTCGCGAGGCGTGGTACGAGGAGTACGACGACGATGCGGGCACGGGACAGTTCGTGATCAATCACGGCGCCGTGGGCAACCTGTCCACCACCCAGGACGTTAAGGACGTGGATCAGGAAACCGGCGCCGGGCTGCTCGCTGCGTTCGAGGCCCAGTGCGCCGAGGATGGTTACGCGGACCTGCCGGAGACCGAACAGTTTTGGGCGATCGCCCAGTGGCCCGTCAAGACGGAGGGCGCCTACGCGGAGCGCCTGAAGGAGACGGCCTTGACCGTGCTGACGGGGCACTTGGCGTGGCGCGGGCTCGGCACGCTCGAGGACGCCACCTACGGCACAGGGACGCTCAACCTGCACGTGCTCACGCCGGACCCCAAGAAGGTGGTCACCGCCATCAAGACGGCTGTCCGGGAAAACAATCTGGACTTGTCCAAACTGCGCATCGCCGTGGCCCCGTTTGGGCAGAAGGACGCGCTCAAGCAGAAGCACCCGACGCCGCCGAAACCGTTCACGCTGGACTAGTCGCCGGCCGCTGGCCAGGTCCTTCCCGAGCCTGCGCCGAAGGGGCCCGATTCACCCTGTGAATCGGGCCCCTTCGGGCGTCGACGAGGCAGTCCGCCCCGCGCCGGACTTAGTCCGTTCCGGTGTCAAACGAGGCGCGCTCCAGAGCCTCATCCGCGGCGACGTCGTCCGCCGTGACCTGGGTGCCGCCGGTAATGGCCTCGGCGCCGCCAGCCTCCATGTCGCCAATCAGCTCGCCCGTGGCGCCGCCGACCAGGCCGGACGTGGTGTACTGCTCCAAGCGGGTGCGGGAATCGGCGATATCCAGGTTGCGCATGGTGAGTTGGCCAATGCGGTCGATGGGACCGAACGCCGCGTCCCCAACGCGCTCCATCGAGAGCTTCTCCGGGTGGTAGCTCAGCGCCGGGCCTTCCGTGTTGAGGATGGTGTAGTCGTCGCCGCGGCGCAGGCGCAGGGTGACGGTGCCGGTGACCGCGGAGCCGACCCAGCGCTGGATCGATTCGCGCAGCATGAGGGACTGCGGGTCCAGCCAGCGGCCCTCATACATCAGGCGTCCCAAGCGGCGGCCCTGCTCGTGGTAGGTGGCGACCGTGTCCTCGTTGTGGATGGCGTTGAGCAGGCGCTCGTAGGCGATGTGCAGCAGCGCCATGCCCGGTGCCTCGTAGATACCGCGGGACTTTGCCTCGATGATGCGGTTCTCGATCTGGTCGGTCATGCCGAGGCCGTGACGCCCGCCAATGGTGTTGGCCTCGAGGACCAGTGCGACGGCGTCGGTGAACTCGGTGCCGTTGATGGCCACCGGGCGGCCGGACTCGAACCGGATGGAGACGTCTTCGGCGGGGATCTGGACCGACTCGTCCCAGAACTTCACGCCCATGATGGGTTCCACGGTCTCAAGGGAGGTATCCAAGAATTCCAGCGTCTTGGCCTCGTGGGTCGCGCCCCAAATGTTGGCGTCGGTGGAGTAGGCCTTCTCAGCGGAGTCACGGTACGGGAAGCCGTGCTCCGTCATCCACTCGCTCATCTCTTGGCGGCCGCCGAGCTCGTGGACGAACTGCGGGTCCAGCCACGGCTTGTAGATCCGCAGGTTGGGGTGGGCCATCAGGCCGTAGCGGTAAAACCGCTCGATGTCGTTGCCCTTGTAGGTGGAGCCGTCGCCCCAGACGTCGACGCCGTCCTCGCGCATCGCGCGCACCAGCAGGGTGCCGGTGACGGCTCGGCCCAGCGGGGTGGTGTTGAAGTACGGTTTGCCGCCAGTGCGAATGTGGAATGCACCGCAGGCGAGGGCCACGAGGCCCTCCTCGACGAGCAACGGCTTGCAGTCGACCATGCGCGACTTCTCGGCACCGTACTCCAGCGCGCGGCTGGGAATCGAGGCGATATTCGACTCGTCATACTGGCCAAGATCGCCCGTGTACGTGTACGGGACGGCGCCCTTGTCGCGCATCCAGGCCACAGCGACGGAGGTATCGAGGCCACCGGAGAAGGCGATGCCGACGTTTTCGCCGACCGGGAGGGAGGTGAGGACTTTAGACATGCTCTCGATCCTAAAGCGTTGACGCGCCAAAAACAATTTTTATGCGCGACTGTGAATGACTATGCATAAACGGTGGGGTGCGAGTGGCACGCACGGGACAATACGGCGCGGCGGCAGCGGCAGCGATAGGCTGACGACGACGTCGTACGACCCAGAGAAATCGAGGAAAAACTCATGGAACATCGTCGTTTGGGACGCTCCGGACTGGCCGTCTCCGTCGTCGGGTTGGGCTGCAACAACCTCGGGCGCAGCGGCGCGGCAACGTCCACGCAGGAAGGGACCGACGCCGTCGTCCACGCCGCGCTGGACGCCGGCGTGACGCTGTTCGACACGGCCGATAGCTACGGCGCCGAGCCGGGCCTCTCCGAGCGGCGCCTGGGTGCAGCGCTCGGCTCGCGGCGCGAGGAGGTGGTGGTCGCCACCAAGTTTGGGATGGACGTGGCCGGCGCCAACGGGGCCGATGGGGGTGCCCGGGGCTCGCGACGGTACGTCACCCAAGCCATCGACGCCTCGCTGCGACGCCTCGGGACGGACTACATCGACCTCTACCAGTTTCATACCCCGGACGCGCAGACGCCCATCGAGGAAACGCTCGACGCTCTCGATGACGCGGTGCGCGCTGGCAAGGTGCGCTACATCGGTCATTCCAATCGGGCCGGTTGGCAGATCGCTGAGGCCGAGTTCACGGCTCGGATGCGCGGGACCAGCCGCTTTATTTCCAGCCAATCGCACTACAACCTCCTCGACCGCCGCGCGGAGCTCGAGGTGCTGCCGGCGGCCGAGGCCTTCGGGCTCGGCGTGCTGCCCTACTTTCCGCTGGCCTCCGGACTGCTCACGGGCAAGTACTCGGGCGGGCAAGCGCCGGCGGGCAGCCGGCTCGAAAACCGTCAGGACAAGCTCGCCTCCACGGACTGGGACCAGATCGAGCGGTTCGCCTCCTTCGCCGCAGCGCGCGGAATCAGCCCCACCGTGGTCGCCTTCTCGTGGCTGGCCTCGCGGCCGGCCGTGACCAGTGTGATTGCGGGCGCGACGACGCCGGAGCAGGTCACGCACAACGCCGCAGCTCTGACGTGGACACCGACCGCCGAGGACCTCGCTGAGCTGGAGGAGATCTTCCCTGCGCCTGAGAAGATCGCGCCGTTTTGACCGGACCTCACGCCCCGCTCAGCCTGCTGATCGACAACGACACGGGGATTGATGACGCGCTGGCGCTGGCCTACCTCGCCGCGTGCGATCACGTGGACATCGTGGCCGTCACCGCGACGCCGGGCAACGTCGACGCTGACCAAGTCGCGGCCAATAATCGGGCGCTGCTGCGGCTCTGTGGGCGCGAGGACGTGCCGGTGCGCATCGGAGCCCGCGCCCCGCTGGTTGCGGATCTGGTGACGACGCCGGAGACGCATGGGCCGCAGGGAGTCGGCTATGCCGAGCTTCCCGCCGCCGCGTTCCCGGGCGGACCAGGCAGCGTGGTGGGGGACGACGCCGTCGCCCACTGGGTCGAGGCCGCCCGGGCCCGGCCCGGCGAGCTGACCGCGCTCCTGACCGCGCCGCTCACCAATTTCGCGCTGGCCCTGCGCGCAGAACCCCGCCTGCCGTGGCTGCTGAAGTCCGTGGTCATCATGGGTGGCGCCTTCTACTACCCGGGCAATACGACCCCGACGGCCGAGTGGAATACGCACGTGGATCCTCACGCCTTCAAGGAGGTCTTCGCCGCCTACGAGGAGGCAGCTCAGGCGGGGCTGCCGGACGAGCAGCTGCCGATCCTGTGCTCTCTCGAGGCGACGGAGCGGTATGAGCTGCGGCCAGACCTCGTCGGCCGCCTGGCGTCGTCGTCCGGTGCCGAGCCAGAACGGGTCCACGAGGACGACGCCGCCGGCGCGCGCAGTACCTCCTCCAACCCGTTGATCCGCTACTTGTCCGACGCCCTCCGGTTCTACTTCGAGTTTCACCGGGCGTACGACCAAGGTTTCATCGCTCACGTGCACGACTACTTCGCCGCCGGAGTCGCCGCGGGGACACTGGAGTACCGCACGCGTGCGGCGACCGTCGACGTCGAAACCGAGGCACCGTTGCTCTACGGCACCACGGTGGCCGACTTTCGCGGATTGTGGCAGCGCCCCGCCAACGCCCGCGTCGTGACATGGAATGACCCCGAGGCGGGCTTCGCAGAACTTGTGGAGCGAGTGGGCCACTTCGCGCGGCGGTATCGGAACGGCTAGAATCGGTCCTCGGCTCGAGGTGACATAGGGCCGCCCCGGCGTGCGGCTACCGCACGCCTTCCGCCGACCGTGAGGTTCCCTATGTCCGAAACCCTGATCCTGCCGCGCGCCGCGGCGTCGCACCGCCATCGCGGGCGCCTGCTGACTGCGGCGGGAATTCTGATCCTCGCCGCGACGTACAGCGCGCTCGTGCTGACCCAGCCGGCCACCCTGATCGATGGCCTGGGCAATGGCGTCGCGCTGGCCGCCTTCGCCGCATACCTGCTCGGCGCCGTCTGTCTCTTGATGGCTGCGTTGCCCCAGCTGCCCCGCGCGGCTCTGACCCTCATTCCCGTGGCTCTGGCCCTCAACATCGTGCTCGGGCAATTCGTGGGATCGACGCTCGTGCCGCTCTACCTCGACTCGGTGGGGACCGTCTTGGTGGGATTCCTGGCCGGACGGCGTGCTGGTGCCGCCACGGGGGTGCTCGGCACACTCGTCTGGTCCCTGTTTAACCCCACCGTCCTACCCTTCGCCGCGGGCGCCGCCGTCGTCGGCTTCCTCGCGGGAACCGCCGCGCGCTATGGCGCGGTACGCCGGGTATACCTCGCCCCGATCGCCGGCGCGCTGACCGGCGTCCTCGCGGCCCTCATCTCCGCGCCTGTTGCCGCGTTCGTCTTTGGCGGCACCGCGGGTGTGGGTACCGGTGCTCTGGTCTCGGCTTTCCGGGCCATGGGCGACTCACTGCTCGGATCGATTACCAAGCAGGCTTTGCTCTCCGATCCCGGGGACAAGGCGATCGTGTTCCTTGCGGTCGCCCTCCTGCTGTACGCCGTGCCGCGTCGCGTGAGCCACGCGTTCGGCTTCGTCCGTCAGTACCGGGTGCTTGGGCATGGACCACAGCGAGGGGAGCGCTAGGAAGACATGCGCGTAGGAGCCCTGCACCCGTTCACGGTCTTGACGGTCGCCGCTGCCGTCATCACGACGACGGTGGCACTCGGCCAGCCCTGGGTCAGTGCCGCCGTGATCGTGGCGTGCGGCGTGCTGGCCGGGCGCGCCGGACGGTTGCGCCCGCTCGCTCTCGCGGCCGGCGCCGTCGTCCTGCCCGCCTGGGGCTCGCAACTCCTGATCCATGGCGTGGCCACCCCGGGACCCCACGTGCTGGTCGACATCGGGCCCCTCCACGTGAACGCGGAAGGGCTCACGGTGGCCGGGCAGCTGGGCTTGCGCCTCGCCGTGGTCGTGGTGGTCGGGGTGACAGCCGCGCTGTTCATCGACCGGCACGATCTCATCGCCGCCGTGGATTCCTCGCCCGCGCCGCCCCAGCTCGGCTACCTCGCGGCAGCGACCTTGTCCGCGGTTCCGGCCTTCAGGGCCCGGGCACGGGCCATCGATGAGGCCCAAGCACTGCGCGGCGTTGTTCCGCGACGCGGTCCCGCCGGGTGGTGGGACCGGCTCCGGGCACGGGCCGTTCCCTTGGCGAGCGCCTCGGTGCAGGACGCGGTGGCGCGGGCACCGCACTTGGCCGCCCGGGGCTTTCCACCGCGGCAAAGGATCACTCGGCTGCGCCGGGTACGGGACTCGGTGGCCCAGCGTCGGGCCCGGGTGATCGCCCTGACGGTCGCCGCGTTCGGCCCCGCGCTCATCTTAGGCGGCCCGAGCGTCCTCACGCTCCTCTCCGGGGCCGGCGTGCTCGGTGGCGCGCCGTGAAACCCCTCTTCGCCGCTCACATCGAGTCCTTTTCCTATGCCGAGGCGCCGCGGCCAGCGCTCTGCGGACTCGAGGTGACCCTGGCGCCCGGATCGGTCACGGCGCTCGTCGGCCCCGCCGGGAGCGGGAAATCCACCGCGGGAGCCGTGCTCGCTGGCCACTTGCCGCGGGACGTCCGCGACTCTGCGGAACGAGGGACAGCGCCGGGCCTCACGCCGGACGCCGATCGGCTTGTGGCCGATTTTCGCCTCGGTGATCAGCGCGTGGCCTTCACTGGCGCCGGGGCGCCTCGGATCGACGTCGCCGCCTGGTCACGCCGCGTGGCGATGCTGCCCCAAGATGCGCGCCACTATCTGTCCGGGGTCCGGGAGACGGTTCGCGAGGAACTGGCGTTCACGCTCGAAAATGCCGGAACATCCCGCGCGGAGATGATCCGCACCGTGCAGTGCACGGCCGCAGAGCTCGGCCTCGAGCACCTGCTCGGCAAGCGGATCGATCGCCTGTCCGGCGGTCAGGAGCGGCTCGTGGCCATCGGGGCGCTCGCCGTGCAGCGGCCCGACGTGCTCGTGTTGGACGAACCGCTCGCTGGTCTCGATCAGCGTGGCCAACACGCCGTGGCAGTTATGGCGCAGCGCCTGCGAGCGGCGGGCTGCGCCATCGTGATCCTCAGTAACGCCGTAGACCGCATGGTCGCCGAGGTGGACTCTGCCATGGTGCTCGACGAAGGCCGCGTGGCCGCGCGCTGGGGCGCCCTCGACGGGCCCGGCGCGCTGGCGCGCGCGGCGTCAGCCGCGGGCGTGGTGGTGGAGGCCGACCTGCAGCAGCCGCGGGTCAGCGCTCGTGCGTCATCGACTACCACCGCGGCGCAAACTGCCGGGTCTACAGACCCGGCGCTGGTGTTGGAGGGGCTCAGCGTGCGCTACCCGTCGGCCAGCATGCCGGCGGTGACCGGGTTTGACCTGACGGTGGACCGCGGAGAAGCGGTGGCGCTCCTCGGCCCCAACGGCGCCGGCAAAACGAGCGTGCTCAAGACGATTGCTGGCCTGATCATCCCCGAGCGCGGCACCGTCCGGGCGGCCGACGTCGGCCTGTTGCTTCAACATCCGGTCGATCAGCTCTTCGAACGGACTGTGGAACGTGAGGTGAGCTTCGGGTACCGAGGACGGCACCGCCAGAGAGCCGTGCAGGCAGTCTTAGAGCGGCTCGGGCTCGGCGACGTCGTGGCCGAGCATCCCGCGGAACTGCCCGCGTCGCGGCAGCGGCTCGTCGCGCTGGCGTGCGTCGTGCTGCGCGAGCCGGACGTGCTGCTGCTGGACGAGCCCACCGTGGCCCTCGACGCGCACGGCCGCGATGCTCTCGTGCGGGAGATGTATCGGGTGCTGTTGCGGGGTGGGGCGGTGCTCATGAGCACGCATGACTCCGGGTTTGCCGCGACCCACGCACACCGCGTTGTGGAACTGGGGGCGCGTGCCGAACACACCCGCGATGGTCACCGTGGAATGCGTGCGCCGGAACGCCCGGGGCCAGCCTAGACGTAGAGGAGGACGTCCTCCCCGTCGATGGCAGCGGCGAACTTTTCCAAGGGCTGATCGGCTGGGCCAGCCACGGGGGCGCCGGCTTCATGCGAGAACTCGGAGTTGTGGCACGGGCATTGGAAGACCTCGTCATTGCCGATCATGACTTGGCATCCTCCGTGCGTGCAGAGGGCCCGATAGGCCAGCACGTCCGCTTCGCTCGGGCGGAACAGCAGGTAGTTGCGCCCCTCGACCTCGACGGAAAGTTTGGTGCCGCGGGCCAGCTCGGTGGTGCTGGCGACCACGACGCCGTCTCCCGACGGGCTAGGAGCGGCCGTCGAAGGAGACTGGGTCGCGCTGGGCGAGGAAGAGCAAGCGGCAAGTGCCGCCCCCGCGCCGACGGCGGGAGCGGCAGCCAGAACACGGCGGCGTTTCAGCGGAGCAGTCATGGCCACAGCCTATCTTTTCGCCGTCCCGAGCGTGCGCTGCGCCTCCTGTGAATCAGGAGTGAAAGGGGCGGCCGTTCACGCGTTCCGAGGCACCCACCTGATCAAGGTACGGAGTGATGCCGCCGAGGTGCATGGGCCACCCGGCCCCGAGGATCATGCACAAGTCGACGTCCCGGGGGCTGGACACTACGCCCTCGGACAGCAGGAGACCGATCTCCTCGGCCAGTGCGTCCTGCGTGCGCCGCAGCAGCTCTTCGGAGGTCGAGGGCGAGTCGCCGAAGGTCAACAGATCCGTCGTCGAGTCGGGGATCCGGCGCGTCCCGTCTTCCTGCTCTTCCCAGAGGGTGCCGATGTTGTTTTCGATGAGCCGCTGCAGATTCTCCGAGACCCGGAAGCGATCGCCGAAGGCGGCATGGAGCGATTCCATGACGTGTTGGGCGACCGGCAGCCCCACCATGGCGAGGAGGGTAAACGGAGTCATCGGCAGGCCCATGGGCCGCAGCGCGCCGTCCGCGACGGCCGGGTCCGTGCCGTCGTCGTACGCGTTCTGGATTTCTCCCATCAGGCGCAACAGGATGCGATTGACGACGAACGCTGCAGCATCCTGGACGAGGACAGCGGTTTTACGGAGGTGCTTTGCCAAGGCGAAGGCGCTCGCGACGGCGGAATCATTCGTGTGTCGGGTGGCGACAATCTCCACCAGCGGCATCACAGCAACAGGATTGAAGAAGTGGAAGCCCACGAGCCGCTCAGGGTGTTGCAGCGAGTCAGCCATGGCAGTCACGGACAGCGAGGAGGTGTTGGTGGCTAAGAGGCAATCGGGGGAGACGACCGCCTCGACCTCCGCGAAGACCTTTTGCTTGACCTCAAGTTCCTCGAAGACCGCCTCGATCACCAGATCGGCGTCGGCGAAGTCCGCCTTGTCAGTGGTGCCCGTGACGAGCCCCTTGAGGGCCTCAGCATCCTCTGCCGCCAGCCGTCCCTTGGCCACGCGCTTGTCCAGCTCGCCGTGAATGTAAGCCAGCCCCTTCTCGACGCGTGCAGCGTCCAAATCCGTGATGGTCACCGGCACGCGCAGCTGGGTCGCGAAAAGGAGGGCAAACTGGCCAGCCATGAGCCCCGCACCGACGACGCCGATGCGTCGCAGATCTCGAGGCTCGGCCTCCGGCACGCCGGCGGGACGCTTGGACCGCTTCTGCACCAACTCGAGGAACGCATAGACCGTGTTGTGGAACTCGTGGGTTGCCATGAGCTCGATGAGCGCGTCGACTTCGAGCTGGACGGCATCGGCTTGGCTCAGGTGCTGGCCAGCCTTCATCACCTCCAGCACCTTGAGCGGGGCCGGCGCTGCGTTGGACATCTTGGCCTCGATGAAGTGTGCTGCACGGGCCAAGGCGGCATCCCAGCGGGCGGCGCCGTCGTCAGTGGTCGGGTCGACGACGTGGGGTCGCGGTACGTCGGCACCGTCGACGACCGAGGCGGCCCAGGCGATGGATTCTTCCAGAAAATCCGCGTCAGCGAACTCGGCGTCGGCAATGCCCAGCTCCCTGGCTTGGGGACCGGTCAGGGATCGGTTGTTGCTCAAGGGGTTCTCGATCATCACCTTGAGCCCCGACTCCGGTCCGATCAACCGGGGGAGCCGGTACGTGCCGCCCCAGCCGGGGACCAGACCAATGAAGGCCTCCGGCAAGCCGATGCCACGGGCGCCAGTGGCCACGGTGCGGTAGTTCGCCGCGAGGGCGACCTCGAGGCCGCCGCCCAGTGCGACCCCGTTGATGAACGCGAAGGTGGGAACGCCGGCGTCGTCCAGCACGGAGTAGGCTGCGTGGCCGAGCTCGGCCATCTGGCCGCCGAGCGCGCTGTCACGAAGGCCGGCGACGGAGGAGAGGTCGGCACCGGCGACGAAGAAACCGGGCTTTCCGGTCACCGCGATCGCGTGAATTTCTCCCGCTGCAGCGCGCCGGCGCTGCTCGACGAGGGTGCGCCCGAACTCAATGAGGGTGGTGGGGCCGAGCGTGGTGGGTCGCTGGGAGCCAGCCTCATTGTCGAGGGTGATGAGCGCCACGGTGCGTTTTCCAGCCAGCGCATGATCGCTCACGCGCGCATGGGTCACCACCTCGTCGGGGACCTCTGAAGCCAGCGGCTCGAAGCGGGTGAAGTCGTCCTGCGGGGGTGCCTGTGTCATCAGCGGGATCCTTTCGACGTACGGCCTCGTGTGTGACCTGCACCATAGGTTACTCGCCAGTAATAAAGGGTGCAATCTCCGTCACATCGCCGCCCAGCCATGCCGTCATGGCGGCCGCCGGGGCAGGGAGCGCGGCGCGGTAGTTAACGCCCGCCCACAGGTGAAGCCGCTGCGCATCGCCCCGCGCCGCCGCGGCCGCCCGGAGGGGGCGCGTGAGGTGGTGCACCGCGGGGTAGACCGGAGGCGCACTCGCCGCGAGCTCGCGTGCGAGGAGATTGGACACCGCTCGAGCGGCGCGCCCCGTGAACGCGCGGGTGACGACCGTTTCGGCGGAGCCCGTCGCCAGCGCCGCGCGATGCGTCGGGTGTGTTCCCGCCTCCGGGGCGCGAAGGTAGGCGGTTCCTGCTTGAACCGAGTCGGCGCCGGCCTTCAGTAGCTCCTGCACGCGCTGCGGTGAATCGACCCCGCCTGACGCCGTGAGGTGAATTCTGCCCCGTTCTTGGCCCAACTCCGCCGTGATGGCGGCGAGGAGCGTGGAAAGATTGCGCGAGTCCGGGGCGGTTTTCACGTCGTGAGTGCCGCGATGTCCGCCGGCTTCGGGCCCCTGCACGCACAGCCCGCTGACACCCAGGTCGACGGCGGCGCGCGCCTCGGCTTCGTTGGTCACCGTTACGACGGTGGCGATGCCGCGTTCGTGGAGCAGAGCAAGTTGGGCCGGCTGCGGCAGTCCGAAGGTCAAGGACACCACCGCCGGGGGCGCTTCGAGGCGGGACAGGGCCTCGATCTTCGCTACGTAGTGGTCCTCGTCGTCCCATGGCAGCTCCTCCGCGTCCGGCAGGTCCGCGTCGAGGGCAGCGGCGTGAGGCGCCAAGCAGCGACGATAGGAGTCCACGGCGGCGCGTTGCGCCGCCGCCTCGGCTGAGGTCGCGGGGGCGCCGGGCACGAACAGATTGACGCCGAATGGTTCGTTGGTGAGTTCCTGCGTCTCGGCGATGGCCGTCAGGAGCGCAGCCGGGCTCAGGTAGCCGCCGGCGAGGAATCCGAGCCCTCCCGCTCCGGAGACGGCGGCCACCAATTGGGGCGTGGACGGTCCGCCCGCCATGGGGGCCTGAATCACAGGTAGGTAGCGGTCCAGCATGCGTGGCCTCCAGGAATTACGTGTCGAGCGGGTCCGGGTCGAGGAACGCGACCGTGATGATCGGTCCGGCCAGTCGGACCTGCCATTCGCGCGCCCCGAGGTCCCGCAGCGCCTGTGCGACGCTTTCCGGATCGATGGGGGTGGGTGGACGCCACGCGATGCGGCGCAGGAAGTCGGGGGTGAGGAGGTTCTCCAGCGGAAGATTGAGCTCTTCGGCTGCCCGGGCCAGACGCGGCTTGGCGGTGTTGAGGCGCCGGGCGGCGTCGGGGTTCTTATCCGCCCACACGCGCGGCGGGGGCGGCGAATTCGATGGCAAGTGTAGCGGCGGTAGGTCCTGACTGCGGCGGGCCGCGTTGAGGGCCCGCATCCATCGAGGGGCCTCCTTGGCTGCCGCACGGCCGTGAAAGCCCGGGGTGTTGAGCAGCGCCGGCACCGTGGTGGGCATGGCCTTCGCAGCGGCGACGATCGATTTATCGCCGATGATCTTTCCGGGTGCCGTGTCGCGATTTTCAGCCAAGGCCTCGCGCTCGTGCCACAGCTCGCGGACGGCGGCGAGCTGCCGCCGGTCCCGCAGGGTGTGCAGTCCGGAGGTTCGCCGCCACGGGTCCTGCCGCGGGGGCGCCGGCGGGGCCGTACGGATCGCCTCAAATTCTTCGAGCGCGTACTCGAGTTTGCCGGACTCCTCGAGCAATTCGGCAAGCTCCTCGCGCAGGTCGGCTAGCACTTCGACGTCGAGCGCGGCGTAGTTCAACCACGACTCGGGTAGGGGCCGCTTGGACCAGTCCGCAGCCGAGTGCTCCTTGGCGAGTCTGAGGCCGAGCAATTGTTCGACGACGGCGCCGAGGCCCACGCGGGGCAGCCCGGCTAGGCGGGCTGCCAGCTCCGTATCGAAGAGCGCGTCCGGGTGCATGCCCGCCTCCGCGAGGCAGGGCAGGTCCTGCGATGCGGCGTGGAGGATCCACTCGACCCCGCGCAGCGCCTCATCCAGCGGGGCTAGGGAGTCGAAGGCTTCCGGGTCGATCAGCCACGTGCCCGCTCCCTCGCGGCGAATTTGGACGAGGAAGGCGCGTTGTCCGTAGCGGAACCCGGACGCGCGTTCGGCGTCTACACCGGCGGGGCCTTGGCCGGACGCGAGAGCTTCTGCAGCTCTGCGTAGTCCGGAAGCGGTGTCGATCACGAAGGGCACGCCATCGCGGGGCGCGCTCAGTAGCGTCGGCTCGGGAGTTTCGGCACTGGTATCCGTCATGGTTTGCCCAGTCTATGTCGCTCCTCAATCGCATGCCGTGCGGACCGGGTGCAGCGCGCAAAAAGCTTGAGGCGCTAGGATCAGCTTTTTGACAGAGCTATGCCTTGAGTAAGGAGACCGGTCCGTGGGACAACATCCCGCCGGGGGGACCAGCATCAGCACGCCTTTTCAGCCGGAAATCCAAGGGCTTCGTACGGTCGCCGTAGCCCTCGTGGTGCTGTACCACTTCTGGCCCATGCACCTGCCGGGTGGGTTCGTCGGCGTCGACGTCTTCTTCGTGATCTCCGGCTACTTGATTACGGGGCACCTCTTCCGGGAGGCGGTCCGGGACGGCCGCGTCCGCTTGGGCCGATTCTGGGGGCGCCGCATTCGGCGGCTGCTGCCGTTGAGCTTCGTGGTCCTGCTCGTCACCTCGATAGCGGTGCTCGCTTATTTGCCCTCACCAGCTTGGCAACAGACGTTCCGTCACGTGATCGGCTCGGCGTTCTACGTCGAAAACTGGCTGTTGGCAGCCGATGCCGTCGACTATTCGGCGATGCAGGAATCCGCGACGGCGGTGCAACACTTTTGGTCCCTCTCCGTCGAAGAGCAGTTCTACGTGGTGTGGCCGTTGCTGCTGATGCCCGTGGTGTGGCTGGTGTTCCGCTCGGGACATGGTCAGCCGGAGCGTCTGCGCCGCGCCATGCTCATGGTCTTGGGTATCCTCGCGTCGGCGTCCCTGCTATTTTCCGTGTTCTTCACGGCCTACGATCCCGCACAGGCGTACTTTGCGACCCCCACCCGGGTGTGGGAGTTCGCCGCTGGCGCCCTCGTGGCCCTTGTGTGGCAGGGCAAGCAGTACACCGGCGGCTTAGCAAACGTGGCCGGCTGGGCCGGCGTCGGCGCGATCGTCGCCACGGCGATCGTCTACTCGGATGCGACGGCGTTCCCCGGCTACGCAGCGCTCCTGCCGGTGCTCGGCACGGCCGCCGTCCTGCTCTGCGGTGGCCTGCGTCCCGGTCTCGGTGTCTACTGGTGGCTCTCGCGGCGCCCGGCCACCTTCGGCGGAGACATCTCCTATGCGGTGTATCTCTGGCACTGGCCCGTGGTGGTCATTTCCCCGTTCGTCGCAGCGGCAGCTGAGACGTGGCAAGTTAAGCTGCTGCTGATCGCGGGCATCGTGGCGCTCTCTTGGCTGTCCAAGCTCGCCGTTGAGGACCCCTGCCGGCGTGCCCGGTGGATCGCTCCGCTTCCGCGGACGTACCTTGTCGCCGCCACGGGCATGGCCGCTGTAGCGGCCGTCGCCCTAGCCGCTCCGGGCGTGGTCACCACCCTGAAGTACGGAGAGTCGGTGTCCACTGCCAGCGAGTGTTACGGCTACCGAAGCCTGGTGGCCCCCGGGACGTGCACACCGATTGAGGGCGACGCGGCGCCTAACCCTTCGGTTGAAGTGATCGCTGCACAACGGGAAGACCGGACCTACGAGGACTGCCAAGCCGGGATGGGACAAGCCGAGGTGACCGCGTGTCACCTGGGGGTCGAGCCCAGAGCCGCTGAGCAGACGTGGGCTCTCGTCGGCGATTCGCATGCCACGGCCTGGCTCCCGGCGCTCGACGCGATAGCCCGCGAACGGAAGATTGCCCTCGAGGTCTACACGCGCGGCGGATGCACCCCGAATGTGGCTGAGCGCGTTACGCAGACTACCGGCAGGGATCTGCGCGTTGTTCGGACCTGTGATTCCTCGAATCGCGAGGTCAGCGAGCGTATCGCCCAGTCCTCCCGCATTGATGCCGTCCTCGTAGCCGCCAGCCAGATCGACCGCGAGTGGGTCAATGCTGACGGGCAAGATTTTGCGAACCCGAGCGTTGAGGGCATGACGTCGATGTGGCACCGCTGGATGGACAGTGGCAAGGACGTCATGGTCTTCGGTGAGGTCCCCCGACTTGAACAGGACGAAACAGACGTGCCAACGTGCGTGGCTGAACACCGGGACAACGTGGTTGCTTGTTCCGTGGCAGTACAGGACGCCTTCCCGTGGAACGACAATCTGCGTCGGGCCTCAGAATCCGTGACGGACGAACGCTTCCATTTCTTGGAGACGAAGGACTTGTTCTGCCGCGAGGACACGTGTCATGCGGTGATTGGTGGCGTGGTGACCTACTACGACGGCAGTCACGTCTCAGAGACTTACGCGCGCGAACTCGCACCGGAGATCGCTCGGCGGTTCGAGGCGTTTGGCGTGCTGTCTCAGGGCTAGGGCCCTACGTCAGGCGGCGCCGGGGGATCGGCGTGACCCCCGGCGGGAGGGGCGGCAGGCCCGCGAAGGCGCACACCATGTCCGTCCACGCCTCGAGGTGCGCGGTGACATCGGGGGATTGCGGTGTCCACGAGGCGCGCAGCTCGATGTCGATCGTGCCCGGGCGCTCGGCCAGGGAGCCAAAGCTCTCTGAGAGCACGCGCGTTGCGGTGCCTCCGGCGTTGGTAAACTGCGCGTGGTGTTCGGCCAGTGCATCGGAGAGCCACGTCCACGCCACCGTGCCGAGCATCTCGTCGTTGCCCATTTGTGCGTCCAACTCGGCACGAATGTACGTCACCACACGAAAGGTGCCGTCCCACACGGGGGAACCGGCCGGGTCGTGCAACAAAATGAACCGGCCAGTGGCGAGCTCGGCCGCCTCCTCACTGGGGGCATGCACAAACGTGGCGGCTGGCCCGTGCACGGGCCGTCGGGTGTGCTGTGGCTTGTCCACGACGTCGGCCGCCAGCGCGACCGCGTAGGGCGCGAGCCGGGCCGGGGCCGGAATCTCCGACAGGGTGACCTCAGGACGCGGCGCCGCCCGGCGCAGCCCGTCCAAGGCCCGGACGAAGGGCGGAGGGGCTTGTGCCAAATCTGAGATGTGTGCCACGGACACGATCCTAGGAGCGCCGCGCCGTCGGCCGCGTCAGGCTCGCCGAGCAGGCGTGAGCCGGCCCGCGCTAGCCGACCGCGCGCTGGATCGCGGCGAGGAACGCGTCGACGTCCTCCTCCGTGGTGTCGAAGGAGCACATCCAGCGCACCTCTCCGGTCTTCTCGTCCCAGTCGTAGAACAAGTATTCCTGACGGGCCGCCGCGGCGGCTGCGGGATCGAGCTTCGCGAACACGGCGTTCACGTGCGTGGGCTGCGTCGCTTCTACCCCCTCGAGGGCGTCCACGCCGGCACGCAATCGAGCCGCCATCGCGTTAGCGTGCCGTGCGGATCGCAGCCACAGGTCCGTGCCGTAAAGGGCCGTGAGCTGGGCAGAGATGAAGCGCATTTTGGAGCCCAACTGCATGTTCATCTTGCGGAGGTACTTGAGGGAATCGATGATCTCCGTGGCGCCGGGATCTGTGACCACCACGGCTTCACCGAGCATCATGCCGTTCTTGGTCCCGCCCCAGGAGACGATGTCGACTCCGACATCCCGGGTGAACGCGCGTAGCGGCAGGTCAAGAGCTGCCGCGGCATTGGAGAGGCGGGCGCCGTCCATGTGGACTTTGAGCCCCTTGGCATGGGCGTGGTCAACAATCGCCGTGAGTTCATCGACGGTGTAGAGGGTGCCTAGTTCGGTGGATTGCGTCAGGGAGACCGCCGCGGGCTGCGCCCGGTGTTCGAAGCCGAACCCCCACGCCTCGCGCTCGATGAGTTCTGGGGTGAGTTTCCCGTCCGGTGTAGGGACGGGAAGCAGTTTCATGCCGCCGACGCGTTCCGGGGCGCCGTTCTCATCCACATTAATGTGTGCGCCCTCGGCGCAGATCACCGCACCCCAGCGGGGGAGCAGCGCCTGCAGCGCGGTCACGTTGGCGCCCGTACCGTTGAAGACGGGGAATCCGACGGCGCCGCCACCAAAGTGGTGCTCGACGACGTCGCCGAAGGCGCGCGTGTACTCATCGGCGCCGTAGGCGCTCTGGTGCCCGCCATTGGCTGCGGCGAGGGCGGCCAGAATGTCCGGGTGGACGCCCGAGTAGTTGTCAGAGGCGAAGGTGCGGCGCTGCGTGTCGTGAAGCGGCGCTGGCTGGTCTGCAGGGACGGGTTCGTTAGTGCTCACTGCGCCAGACTACCGACTGATCAGGCCTGAGTGGCACGCAGACGCAGGGAGACGGAGTTGATGCAGTACCGCTGGTCCGTGGGAGTGTCGAACCCTTCGCCGGAAAACACGTGTCCCAAGTGCGAGTCGCAGGCTGCACAGCGGACCTCGACGCGGACCATGCCCAGAGACTCGTCGCGGATGTAACGCACGCGGTCCTCGGCCAGCGGGGCGAAGAACGACGGCCACCCACAGTGGGCATCGAACTTCTCGCCGCTGGTGAAGAGTTCCGCACCGCACGCGCGGCAGGCGTAGACGCCCTCGGTCTTCGTGTCCCAGTATTCGCCCGTAAACGGGCGCTCGGTGCCAGCACGGCGGAGCACCTGGAACTCGTCCTCCGTCAGCTCGCGGCGCCATTCGGCGTCGGACTTCGTCACGGTCGGTTGGCTGTTCTGCTGCGATTCGTCACTCACACTGGCTAGAACGTGCCACGGCGCGCAGACATTCCCCGCCGCCACGGCACGGAGTGCTTGGAGGGCCCGGGGTGCCTTGGCATGATGGTCGTATGTCGCCGCAGTTTTCGCCTCATCCGTCGACCCCTCGCCACCAGTGGGCTGCCTCCGTGCAGTGGGGTCTGTTGGGAGCGACGGCGGGCGCCGTCGTGGGATCTCTGGTTGCCGGGGCCGTCTCAACGTTGGCGAGCTACTTCGCGCGGCAGATCGTGACGCCAGCCCGGGAGCGGGCCGAAGACATCGAGATCCTCGCCCTCGTCCCGTCCATGGAACCAACCCACGGGTATGACGGTGCGGCGGCCGGGAAGCACTCGGGAGCCGTGGGGTGGGACATCATCCTGCCGGCCCGCCCGGAGACGACGGCGCCGGGCACCTATTCGTTGCTCTTTCACGCTGGCCGGGGGCACGCCCGTCTGGGTGAGATTGTGACGTACGCGCCCGCGGATGGCACAGTGACCCGCCGCGTCGAGCGCGTGTACGAGGGGAATCTGCAGGATGCCGTCCGCGGCCGCTGGTCGGGGATTGTTTATCCCACACCGCGCGCGATCGGGTGCCCGTACGAAGACGTCGAGGTCCCGGTTCGTGGCGGGGTCTCCCAGTCGTGGCTGGTGCCGGGCACGCACCAGTCTCAGACGTGGGCCATCATGGTGCACGGCCGCGGTGCCCAGCGCACCGAGGGGCTGCGCGCGCTGCCGGTGACGCAACAGCTCGGCCTGACCTCGCTCCTCCTGTCGTATCGCAATGATGGCTTGGCGCCAGCAGCCGAGGATCAGCGCTATGGGCTCGGGAGCACGGAATGGGAGGACGTTGAATCCGCCATCGACTACGCGCTGGAGCACGGCGCTCGGGAGATTGTCTTGTTTGGCTGGTCGATGGGCGGAGCGATCTGCCTGCAAACGGTGGTGAAGTCACGGCATGGGGCCGTCATCAGTGCCCTCGTCTTGGACGGTCCCGTGGTCAACTGGATCGATGTGTTGGCCCATCAGGCCCGTATTAACCGGATTCCCGAGTCCGTCGGCCGCCTCGGTCAGTGGCTCATCGCCCACAAGGCCGGGCGGCTCGTCACGGGACTGGCCGCGCCAGTGAATTTGAAGCAGCTCAATTGGTTGGATCGCGCCGACCACCTGCGGACCCCCACCCTGATTGTGCACAGCGAAGACGACGATTTTGTTCCCGTCGGCCCCTCGGCGGCGATCGCGGAGCTGAACCCGGAGGTCATTACCTTCGAACGCTTCTCTCGCGCCCGGCACACCCTTGAGTGGAACGTTGACCCGCAGCGGTGGGAGGACACGGTCCGGACCTGGCTCGGCGCGCGCCTCGACGCTCCGGCACCGGGGCGCCCAGCTCGAAACCCCGCGACGGCCTGAGCCCGCGCACAGTGCCGCTAGGTGAGCGGGGCGATGCGTGCCCCCGTCGCGGCGAGGAGGCCGCTCAGTTCCAGCTCAAGCTCGAAGCCCCGGCGCCCGCCAGAGACAAAGAGCGTGGTCTCCACGGAGAGCGCCGACGCGTCGATCGTGACGGCCAGTTCACGCCGTGGGCCCACGGGGGATATGGCTCCCAGAACGTAGCCGGTCAACCGCTCTGCCGTGGCGGGCGCCGCCAGGTGAACCCGCTTAGCGCCCCACGCAAGAGCCGCCCGTTTGAGATCCAGCTGTTCGCACACGGGCACGACGGCGACGCCATGGCGAACGCTCGTGGCCGGACCGGCCTCCTCGCAGCGGATCACGAGGGTTTTGAAGACACGCTCTGCCGCGACCCCGAGTTTTTCGGCCGCTTCGAGGCCGAACGAATCCGCCGAAGCATCGTGGGTGTAGGTGTGCACCTGAAAGGCCACCCCCGCCGCGGCCAAGACGGCGGTGGCGGGGGTGGCCTTCTGACGCGGTGCACGGGCCATGACTAGGCGGCCAGCGCCTCGTTGATTTTGCGTTTGATCCGCCCCAGCATGGCTGTCATCCCGCGCATGCGGAGGGGAGTAATGGCGCGGGTCAGGCCCAACGCGTCGGGCATGTCGTCCGGGACCGCCAGGATGTCGGCAGCCGGTTTCCCGTTCAGCCCCTCGTGCAAGACCGAGGCGAATCCGCGAGTGGTTGGCGCCTCGGCCGGGGCGGAGAAGTACAAACGGACCGTCTGGTCTGCATCGTCGGCGACCTCGAGCGTCAAGAACAGTGGAGACTGACACTCGACGACCTGTTCGAGCAGTTCCGGGTGGTCAGCCAACCGTTCCGGAAGGTCGGGCAGGGAGTCGGAGAACTCCAACAGCAGTTCCAGCCGTTCTTGCTCGGAGAGCGCTTGGAAATCATCGACGATCTCGGCGAGATCGCTGGGCATCGTTCCCGACATTTAGGCGCCTGCCTGTGCCGGAGCGTCCCCGGGCTCGGTGCCCTTGACAATGGGCACGCGCACGGCGTTGCCCCACTCGGTCCACGAGCCGTCGTAGTTCTTGACGTGCTCGAAGCCTAGGAGGTGCGTCAGGACAAACCACGTATGGCTGGACCGCTCGCCGATGCGGCAGTAAGCCACGACGTCGTCGCCTTCCCGCAGGCCTGCGCCCGCCAAGTAGACCTCTTCCAACTCGGCGCGGGACTTGAACGTGCTGTCCTCGGCGGCCGCCTTGGCCCACGGGACCGAGGCGGCGGAGGGGATATGGCCGCCGCGTAGGGCGCCCTCCTCTGGATAGGCCGGCATATGCGTGCGTTCCCCCGAGTATTCCTCGGGAGAGCGGACATCGATCAGAGGCCCGCGCCCTAGGTGGGCCAGCACGTCCTCCTTGTACGCCCGAATCTTCGTATCATCCCTCTCAACCACGGGGTAGTCCACGGAACGCGGCTGCGGCTTCTCCCGCGTCAGCTCGCGCCCTTCGGCGATCCACTTGTCCCGGCCGCCGTCGAGCAGGCGAACATCGTCGTGCCCAAACAAGCTGAAGACCCACAGCGCGTAGGCCGCCCACCAGTTGGACTTGTCCCCGTAGATCACCACGGTGTCCTCCCGGCGAATGCCTTTGGCGCGCATCAGGTGGGCGAAGCCGGCACCGTCGACGTAGTCACGCGTGACGTCGTCGTTAAGCTCGGTGTGCCAATCGATCTTGACCGCACCGGGAATGTGCCCGGAATCATAAAGCAGAATATCCTCGTCCGATTCCACGACCACGAGGCCTTCGTCGCCGAGATGCTCGGCCAACCATGAAGTGGTCACGAGTCGTTCTGGGTGGGCGTAGGCGGAAAACTTCTGATTCGCATCGGCTGCAACGGGCATAGTGCACCTCGGTTCGGATGTTGACGGCAATGACTAGTGACCAGCCTACTGCCGCGGACCAACTCCATGCTCGCCGCCGTCGTCTTCCGTCCATCAGTCTTGCGGCAGCCGATGCTCCGCAACGCACGTGCGCCGGCGGCGCGCCCCCGCGTAAGGTTGCTCTGGCGGCAGAGACGCCGACGCGACTACCGAAGGACCAGCACCACGTGCCCACGATCGAACACCTGACCGAACGCACCCCGCATGTCTCCCCGGATGACTTGCTTGACGGCTTTCAGCCGTCCTACCGATTCGGGGACGTCTCCTTTGACTCCTACATTCCCGACCCCAACCAGCCCTCTCAGGCGGCGGCGGTCGGGGAGCTGCGTCAATTCGCGGAGTCAATGAACGCCTCCAGCGGCGGGTTCCTCGCCAGGCTCTTTGGCAAGTCAAAGCCGGTCAAGACGGGCCTGTATCTTGACGGCGGCTTTGGAGTCGGCAAGACTCACCTGCTGGCTTCCCTCTGGCACGCGGCCCCGGGCCCCAAGGCGTTTGGCACGTTCGTTGAATACACGAATCTGGTGGGCGCTTTGTCCTTCCGCAAGACGGTGGAGGTGCTTAAGGGATATCGATTGGTCTGCATTGACGAATTTGAACTCGACGATCCGGGAGACACGGTGCTCATGTCCCGCCTCATGCGGGAATTGTCCGACGCCGGGGTCCGGCTGGTGGCCACGTCGAACACCCTGCCGGGTGCCTTGGGGGAGGGGCGCTTTGCCGCGGCCGACTTTAAGCGCGAGATTCAGGTGCTCTCGGACCAGTTCGACGTCGTCCGGGTGGACGGCGAGGATTACCGCCACCGTGGATTGCCGGACGCTCCCGCCACGCTCGCGGACTCCGAGGTGGAGGATTTTGCTCGGCAAAGGTTCTCGGAGAAGACCATCGCCGTGGATGACTTTGCCGCGCTGACTGAGCACCTCCAGCGCGTGCATCCGAGCCGGTACCGCCAGCTGATCGACGGGATTGATGTGCTGGTGCTGCGGGGAGTCTCCACCATTACTGAGCAGTCCCTGGCGCTGCGCTTCGTGGTGCTGGCAGATCGTTTGTATGACCGGGACGTGCCAATCGTTGCCTCGGGCGTGTCCTTTAGCGACCTCTTTACGCCGGAGATGATGTCCGGGGGGTACATGAAGAAATACTTCCGAGCCGTCTCTCGCTTGACCGCTCTGGCCCGGAACGGGCAGCTGAACGAATCCGCGACCTAGCGCGCGGAAGCGCAGGCGTGTCCCGCAGTGTGACGGTGCGGGGCACGCCGGGATGCCTGAGCTGCCGCTGTCGCTGTAGCGCAGATCGAGCGCACAAAAAGGGCCCCATCTACTGATGGGGCCCTTTTCGATGGAGCGGACAACGAGATTCGAACTCGCGACCTCCACCATGGCAAGGTGGCGCTCTAGCCAGCTGAGCTATGTCCGCAGATCTCAGAAGTCATCAGTGCTGATGCCTCTGGATTCTCGAATCCCGAGGATTCTCGAGTGGGCGATACTGGGTTCGAACCAGTGACCTCTTCCGTGTCAGGGAAGCGCGCTACCGCTGCGCCAATCGCCCTTGTCAGGGTGCAATCGCTGTAAGCGAGGTGGGGACGGGATTCGAACCCGCGTAAACGGCTTTGCAGGCCGCTGCCTCGCCTCTCGGCCACCCCACCATGTCCAGAACCCCTTCCGGAGAAGGCGGCCTTGGAGCGGTCGTGAAGACCTTACAGTGTCATGCGAGCGGACAACGAGATTCGAACTCGCGACCTCCACCATGGCAAGGTGGCGCTCTAGCCAGCTGAGCTATGTCCGCATGTCAAGATCGCGATCGATTCGGTGAGGTGTTTCTCGCCGTCCCGGCCGCGTTCCAACGAGTAAAAACTCTATACGAGCACTTTGGCGGGGCGCAAATCGAGGGCGCCCTGACCGGGCCTTTTCGCCTCCATGGGAGTTCGACGACGGGCCGTTTAGCCGCGGAATGGCGGGGAAAGGGGGCTTCTGAAAAAAATTTCGCGGCCGCCGACGGAACGGCGCGTTCGTGCCAGAATCGATCCATGACCACCCCCGCTTTGGCCCAGCAGACCGATCTGGGCAGGATGTACGCCCGCCGTATCGGCGGCACGCTCGAGGTGCCCTCGATCACCACCGTCATCGGCGTGGCCAGCCCGGATCTCACGGGGTGGGCCGGGCACATGGCGGCGACCGCCGTCGTCGGCGACCGTCGTCTGGCACATGCGGTCGGAGACCCACGGAGCCTCAAACAGATCGCCCGGGACGCCGCGGGCGCGGCGGAACGGTACCGGGACGACGCCGCCGCGCGCGGGGACCGCGTCCACGACTACGCCGAACAGGTGGCCTTGGCGGCGCTGGGACAAACGCACCACGTCGACGCCGCGCGGGCCGCCCTCGCGACGCACGGGGAGAGCGCCTTCGCGGAGCGATTCGACGAGTGGTGGCGCGCGTACGGCGTCGAGCCTGTGGCCGCGGAAGTGACGGTGTGGAACCACGAGGTGGGGTACGCCGGAACGTTAGACCTGGTGGCGCGGGTCGGCGGTCGGCTCTGCCTCATCGACTTCAAGACCAAGTCCCTGACCCGAGACGGCCGCGCTAAGCCGCTGGATGAGAAGGTCATCATGCAGTTGGTTGCCGGCTATAAGGCGGAAGAAATGTGCACGGACGCGGCCTCCGGAACCTGGGTGCCGTGGCCCTACGGTGACGAGCCGCCCCTGCTGCTGGCTGTCGCCATCGCCGAAACGGAGGCTGTGGCCCTCCAGGCACACCCGGCCTCGTTGCCCGTGCACTGGCGACGCTTCTGGGCCCTCAAGCAGGCCTGGAGTGCTGAGCAGCAGCTGGCCGCTACCGGGCCTGGGCTGCGGCCGGTCCCGCCGCCCAGCGTCGCGCCGAGCACCGTCTAGACTGGACTCTCGCCCGGCACCGTTGAAGAACCGAAGCACGTTGGCACCAGTCGTCCCGCCGGGCGGCGTGTTCGTCACGACAGGCGCGGTGCCCATGCGGGAGGAGCGGAACATGTCCGTACGGCAGATCCGGATCGTGGGAGATCCCGTTCTGAGGTCCCCGGCCGAGGACGTCACCGACTTCGGGCCTGAGCTGGCTCGGCTCGTCGAAGACATGATGGAGACCATGCGGGATGTCTCAGGCGCCGGGCTGGCCGCACCGCAGGTCGGCGTGGGGCTGCGCGTGTTTACCTACGAGGTCGACGGCGCGAGCGGGCACGTCGTGAATCCCGTGTTGGAAGTCTCCGATGCCGAACAAGAGCCGGGTTCCGAAGGCTGCCTGTCCGTCCCGGGACTGGGCTTTACCACCCCGCGCCGCGCGTGGGCTCGAGTGAGCGGATACACCGCTGCGGGCGAGCCGGTCACGGTGGAAGGCACCGGAATGCTCGCTCGCTGTTTCCAGCACGAGTGCGACCATCTCGACGGCACGCTGTACATCGACCGCTTGGCGGGCCAATCGCGCAAGGCGGCCATGCGCCAGATCCGCGCCGCCGAGTTCTCCACGGCCGCCGCTTCGACGCAGGCTGAGCGAGCGGGACGCGTCGGTAGCGCTTTCTCCGCGCAGACCTTCGGTGGCGCGCCGTTGGGGGGTGCCAAGTGAGGGTGCTGTTTGCCGGCACTCCGGCCGTCGCGGTGCCGTCACTGCGCCGTTTGGTAGCGGATGGGTACGACGTCGTTGCGGCGCTCACGCGTGACGACGCCCCACAGGGGCGTAAGAAGGTTCTCACTCCCTCTCCGGTGGCCGTGGTGGCGGAGGAACTGGGGGTGCCGATCATCAAGGCGAACCGCATCACAGAGGCGGCCCATCGCGCGATCGAGGAGGCAGGGGCCGAGGTCGCCGCCGTGGTGGCCTACGGCGGGATCATTCCCGAGCGGACGCTGGCGGTGCCTGAACACGGCTGGATCAACCTTCACTTTTCCTTGCTTCCGCGCTGGCGTGGGGCTGCGCCGGTGCAGCACGCGTTGATGGCGGGCGACGATGTCACGGGGGCGGTGACCTTCCGCCTCGAGGCGGGGCTGGACACCGGTCCCGTCTACGGGCAGATGACACGCGACGTCGACCCGGCCATGACCAGCGGCGAACTCTTGGCCGACCTCGCCGAGTCCGGTTCGGTCTTGTTGTCGCAGACCCTCGCGGGTGTCGACGCCGGCCAGCTGGTCCCCGTCCGGCAGGAGGGGGACATCACGCTGGCGCCCAAGCTGCTGGACGATGATGCGCGCATCGAGTGGACGCAACCGGCCTTGGCCATCCGGCGCCGCATCAACGCAGTAACTCCAGAGCCCGGACCGTGGACCACGCTGAACGGGTCCCGTTTCAAATTGGGCCCGTTGCGCCGGGATGCGTGGAATGATCCCGCCACCCGGGACAGCGCCCGGGCCTTAGCCGAGGAGCACCCCGCCTTGGCGCACCTCGCGCCGGGCGAGCTCTTCGTCGCGCCCGGCAAAAGGCCGCGCGTGTTCGTTGGCACCGGCTCCCACCCCGTGGAGCTCGAAACCGTTCAACCCGCCGGTAAGAAAATGATGCCGGCCTCCGATTGGGCGCGCGGTGGCGCGGCTCAGGAAGCGAGCCTCGTATGACGCCGCAGCAGCCGCAACCGCGCGGAAGCCGCCGCAATGACAAGGGCCGCCAGCGCAATCGCGGGGGCACACGCCACTACAGCGAGTCCGCGCCAGCGGCCCGCAAACGCACGGCGGACCCGGCGCGGCGGGTGGCCTTCGAGGTGCTGCGCGCCGTGGCAGAAGACGACGCGTACGCCAATCTGGTTCTTCCCACCCGACTGCGCAGGGCACGATTGGGCGCGCGGGACGCCGCTTTCGCGACCGAGTTGGCCTACGGGGCACTCCGCGGCCAGGGGACGTACGACGCCGTCCTGTCCCGCTGCGTCGACCGCCCCTTGAGCCGACTCGACGCGGCAGTGCTCGACGCGCTGCGGCTCGGCGCGCATCAACTCCTCGCGATGCGGGTGCCCCACCACGCCGCGCTCGACGAGACGGTCGCCCTGACCCGAGCCGAGATCGGCGCCGGAGCATCGGGCCTGGTCAACGCCGTGCTCCGCAAGGTGGCGGCCCATAGCCTGAGCGAGTGGGTTGCCACGCTCACGGCGGACCTCCAGGATGAGACGGCCGCTGCCGCCATCGAACATAGCCACCCTGAATGGGTGGTGCGTGCCCTCCGCCAGAGCCTCGCCGCGCACGGGCGCGATGTCGCTGAGATCGGTTCGCTGCTCGCGGCGGACAACGCCGCTCCTCGGGTCAATCTCGTTGCGCTACCGGGGCTGGGTGACCTCGCAGCGCTCTGTGCAGCGGGTGCAGAGGTGTCGTCGCTCGCCCCGGACGCGGCCACCTACGACGGGGGCGACCCCGGGCGGCTGCCGGGACTCGCCGAGGGGCGCGTCCGCGTTCAAGACGCCGGCTCTCAGCTGGTGGCCCGTGCGCTCGCCGGCGCACCGCTGGCCGGCCCGGATGAGCGCTGGTTGGATCTGTGCGCGGGTCCGGGCGGTAAGGCGGCGCTCCTCGCGGCACTTGCGTCTCAACGCGGGGCACACCTCGAGGCAAACGAGGTGGCCGAGCACCGCGCCCGCCTTGTGAGCCAGGCGCTTGCCGGAGTCGATCCACACGCCTTCAGCGTGGTCACCGGCGACGGTCGGCGTTACGCAGGCAGCGCTGGTGGCTACGACCGGATCATGCTCGACGCCCCCTGCTCCGGGCTGGGGGCGCTGCGCCGCCGTCCTGAGTCCCGGTGGCGTAAGAGCCCCGGGGACATCGCGGAATTGACCCAATTGCAGAGCGAGCTGTTCGACGCGGCCGTCGCCGCGCTGCGTCCCGGGGGAGTGCTGGCCTATGTCACGTGCTCACCGCACCCGGCGGAGACGACCGCCGTCGTTCTCGACGCCCTAGCACGTCATCCGCGGCTCCGGGCCCTGGACGCCGAGGCAGCGCTCGACGCCGTGGCCCTGACACCAACGAACGCCGGGGCCCAGGTGCCGGACAAGCGTGGCGCACCGCTCGAGGGGGCCCGCACCGCGCAACTATGGCCTCACCAGCACGGAACCGACGCCATGTTCATGGCTCTGTTGACACTCGAGGCTGAATAGCCCGGGACCCATTCTGCCGACCAACTGCAAGGGATATCGATGACCACCTGCCGCATTCATCCCAGCATTCTGTCCGCTGACTTCGCTAATCTCGAGAGTGAATTGCAGCGGATTGAGACTGCCGACGCCGTCCACGTCGACGTCATGGACAATCACTTCGTGCCCAACCTGACGCTCGGTCTACCGATCGTGCAGCGACTCCAGCAGGTCTCGCCGCTGCCGCTCGATGTGCACTTGATGATCGAGGACGTCGATCGCTGGGGACCGGGTTTTGCGGAGGCGGGGGCGGACTCGGTGACTTTCCACGCCGAGGCCTCCAACGCGCCGGTCAAACTGGCCCGTGATCTGCGAGCGGCCGGGGCCAAGTCGGCCATGGCCCTGCGGCCGGCCACCCCCATCGAGCCATACCTTGACATGTTGCCGGAGCTGGACATGGTCCTCATCATGACCGTCGAGCCAGGGTTTGGCGGGCAGGCCTTCTTGGACCTCACCCTGCCCAAGATCCGCCGCACCCGAGCCGCGATTGCCGGGACCGGATTGCCCATTGCGCTTCAGGTCGACGGCGGGATTTCGGCGGACACCATCACTCGCGCCGCGGAGGCGGGGGCCGATGTTTTTGTCGCCGGTAGTGCCGTCTACGGCCATGAGAGGCCGAGTGAAGCGATTGACACACTGCGCAACGCGGTCACCACCGTGCGCAGTTCTGTGGTCTAATTTCTGCACAAGCAATTTACGTGCTCCGGGGTCGGTGAAAGTCCGAACCGGCGGTGACAGTCCGCGACCCGCGATCCTCGCATACCGAGGTGACCGGTTGAGCCGGTGAAATTCCGGCACCGACAGTTAAAGTCTGGATGGGAGAAGCACGTACAGCCGCGCTATCTGGCGACGGGAGACCGTCGAAAGCCTGCGCGCACTGTCGTACCCCCGGAGCCGCCGCAGCTTCGAAGGAGGAACGATGGATGCAGCGCGGTGGCTCATTGACCTGTTTAACGCGACGATCCCGATCGGTGGCGGGCTCTTAGTCCGCGAAGTCGTCGGTAATCTCTTTGGCCTCGCAAGCGCCCTCGGTGGAATGCGCCGCCGCGTGTGGGCTTGGCCCGTGGGAATCCTCGGAAACCTGTTGCTCCTCACGGTGTTCCTCGGGAGCCTATTCGGCGATGCTTCAGCATCGACGCTGTGGGGGCAGGCCGGCCGGCAAATCATGTTCATTGCCGTGGCGATCTATGGCTGGCAGCGCTGGCGCAACGCGTCCGAGCCCGCCGCACAACACGCCGTGACGCCACGGTGGGCCACGGGGCGTCAACGGGTGGGACTCGTCGCAGGCATGCTGCTGGGCACCGTCGCCCTCACGCCGCTCTTCACGGCCCTCGGTTCCTATGAACCCGTCTGGGCCGACGCCTGGACCTTCGTCGGGTCCCTCCTAGCGACGTACGGCATGGCCCGCGGCTGGGTCGAGTTTTGGCTGATCTGGGTCGCCGTCGACGTCGTCGGCGTCCCGCTGCTCTTCTCCGCCGGGTACTACGCCACGGCCCTGATGTATTTGTTCTACGGGATCTTCACTGGGGTGGGCTTCTTCGTCTGGTGGAAAGCGGAGCGGCAGGCGCGGGGGGCGCGTGACGCGATCCCGGCCACCGCTGAGCAGCCCTCGCGCACGCGGGAGCCAGCATGAGTCGCAGCGGAGATCAGCCCGTGGGTGCTCTGCCCTTCGATGTGGAGGACGTCGGTGCCCGGGCCCTCGCGGCGGCCCGGCTCGGCGTTCGTGGGGCCAACCCGCTCGTCGGTGCCGTGATCGTCGACGCCGCCGGCCGGCGCATCGCCGTCGGACACCACCGCGGGGCCGGGACGCCGCACGCCGAAGCCGACGCTCTGGCCAACCTGCGCGCCGACGTCGAATCTGGTCGCCTCGACATCACGGACGCGAACCCACCGGGCGCGTGGACGATGGTCGTCACGCTCGAGCCGTGCCACCACACGGGGCGAACCGGCCCCTGTTCCCACGCCATTCGAGACGCCGGAATCGGCACCGTCGTCTACGCCGTCGCGGACTCGACCGACACCGCCTCGGGCGGGGCGGCCTGGCTGGCGGCGCAGGGGCATCGCGTGATCGCCGGATCCGCGCTGGCGCCGGAGTGGTCGCGGGCCGCTGCCCAGCTGAACCACCGCTGGTTTTCCGCCCGCGCCGCGGGGCGCCCGTTCACGACCTTGCACTTGGCCCAAACTCTCGACGGGAGGATCGCTGCGGCGGACGGGACCAGCCAATGGATCACGTCCACCGCCTCCCGGCATCACAGCCACCGGGTACGCGCCCGGGCTGAGGCGATCATCGTCGGTTCCGGCACCGTCGCGGCCGACAACCCGCGGCTGACGGCTCGCCTGCCGGACGGATCGGCCGCGCCGCGGACGCCGCTGCGGGTGGTCATGGGGCACCGTGACGTGCCGGAGGGAGCGGCTTTGGTGGGCGACGGCCACTACCGGCACGTGCGCTCCCGCGACCCGCGCGCGGTCTTGGCCGAGCTCGCCTCGGTGGGGATTGATCACGCCATGATCGAGGGCGGGGCGTCCATCGCTACCGCTTTTCTGCGCGAAGACCTGGTGGATGAGATCTGGCTGTATCAAGCCCCCCTCGTCCTGGGCTCCGGCCGCGGGGCGGTGGGCGATTTGGGGATCGACACCCTGAGCGCCGCGCGGCGCTTCGAGTACGACGACGTCGGCGACGGCGCGCTGGCCCGGTGCGGGGACGACGTCGTCCTTCACCTCACGCCGCGCGCCGCCGACCACGACACTGACACACTGATGCGGCGCTAGCGCCGACTCCGGTAGGAAAGAAGAGAACATGTTTACGGGAATTGTCACCGGTAAGGGACGCGTGGAAGCGATCGCCGAGCAACCGGGTGCGGGCACGACCCGCTTGCGTATCAGCGCACCGGGCCACGTGGATGATCTTGAGCTCGGCGGCTCGCTGGCCGTCAACGGCGTGTGCCTCTCCGCCACGTCGATCGAGGGGGAGGTGGTCGGCCTCGATGTGATCGGTGAGACGCTGCGTCTGACGACGACCGGATCCCTTCAGGTGGGGGACGAGGTCAACCTGGAGCGCTGCCTGCCGGCGCACGGGCGACTCGACGGGCACATCGTTCAGGGACACGTCGACGGCGTCGGTGAGCTTCTGGAACGCGCTGCGGAAGGACAGTGGGAGCGGCTGCGCTTCGGTGTCCCGACGCCGCTGGCCCGCTACATCGCCACCAAGGGATCGATCGCGATCGACGGCGTCTCGCTCACCGTGACGGGCGTTTCCGCTCCGGATGCCGCCCAGCAGTGGTTTGAGGTGGGGCTCATTCCGATGACCTTGCGGGAGACGGTGTTGGGACACCGGCGCGTGGGGGAAGCGGTGAATCTTGAGGTGGACGTCATCGCGAAGTATGCCGAGCGGCTCACCAGCTTCCTCGACCACGGGGGACAATCATGAGCGCCGGAACCGCGGAGGCCATCGTGTTTGACTCGATCGATGACGCCTTGGCCGCTATGGCGGCCGGCCGGCCCGTCGTCGTGGTGGACGACGAGGACCGAGAGAACGAGGGTGACATCATCTTCGCTGCCCAGTTCGCCACCCCCGAACTGCTCGGTTGGACCGTCCGGTACACCTCCGGGGTGATCTGCACGCCCCTCCTCGGGGCTCGGGCCGACGCGCTCGGGCTGCCGCCCATGGTCGAGCACAACGAGGACGCCAAGGGCACGGCATATACCGTATCCGTCGACGCGGCCTCCGGCGTGAGCACGGGGATCAGCGCAGCGGACCGGGCGAAAACCTGCCGCGTGCTCGCGGACCCCCACACCACCGCGGGCGAACTGACCCGCCCCGGGCATGTGTTTCCGCTCCGTGCGGAGGACGACGGCGTGCTCGCGCGTCGGGGGCACACGGAGGCGGCCGTGGACCTGTGCCGCTTGGCCGGTCTTGAGCCGGCGGGGGTCATCGCCGAAGTGGTTCACGACGACGGATCGATGATGCGGCTGGCCGCCCTACGTTCGTTCGCCACCGAGTGGGGAGCGCCCCTGATCAGTATCGAAGACCTGGCGGCGTACCGGCGGGAGCGCAGCGGTCGTGTGCCGGGCGGCGAGGAGGAGCCGGCGCCGGGGCGGGCCGGTGATCCCGAGCGCTCGGTCACCGGTGGGCCTCTCGTGCACGTGCCGACCCCGCACGGGGAGTTCGCGGTGCAAGTCTGGACGGACCACGCGACCGGCGACGAGCACCTCACGCTCACGCACCCGGGCGCCGGCACGTCAGCGGGGGTGCCGCTCGTTCGGTTGCACTCCGAGTGCCTGACGGGCGACGTGTTCGGTTCGTACCGTTGCGATTGCGGCGAACAGCTAGACACGGCGCTGGCGCGGGTGGCTGCGGAGGGCGGAACCGTGGTGTACCTGCGCGGGCACGAGGGGCGCGGCATCGGCCTAGCGAATAAGGTGCGGGCCTACGCGCTGCAAGATGCCGGCGCCGATACCGTGGAGGCCAACGAGCAATTGGGCCTGCCCGTCGACGCACGCAACTATGACGCGGCCGTGGGCATCCTGTGCCAGCTGGATCTGCAGCGGATCCGCCTGCTGACCAACAATCCGGTCAAGACGTCGTGGCTCCACGAAGCCGGCATCGTCGTCACCGAGACCGTCAGAGCGCTCATCCCGGCGCGCCCGGAAAATACGCGCTACCTCCACACTAAGCGCGATCGCATGAGTCACACCCTCGACGAGGGCACTTTCCAGTAGTCGCCCCACGCGGGCCCGTCAGAAAAGAGGAACACCATGGCAGGACACGGAGCACCGACCACCGGCGCAGCAGAACTCGTGGGCGCCGCCGGCCTGCGCGTAGCCATCATTGCCGCCGAGTGGCACCAGCAGGTCATGGAGGGGCTCGTGGCTGGCGCGCAGCGAGCCGCGGCTGATGCCCGGGCCGAGGCGACGCTCGTCCGCGTCCCGGGGACGTTCGAATTGCCCGTCGCCGCGGCCCGTCTCGCCGCCTCGTACGACGCCGTCGTCGCCTTGGGCGTCGTCATCCGCGGGGGCACGCCCCACTTCGACTACGTGTGCCAGGGGGCCACCGCAGGACTGACGGACGTTTCCGTCCGTACCGGGATCCCCGTTGGCTTCGGCGTCCTGACGTGCGACACCGAGGAGCAGGCCGTGGACCGCGCGGGTTTGGAGGGTTCGGCCGAGGACAAGGGGTACGAGGCCACGGCGGCCGCGCTACAAACCGCCGTGGTGCTCGGCTCCGCCGCACGCGGAGTCGCGTGATGCCGGCTATCGTGCCTCGGGTGGGTCGAACGGGCGGTTCGCGCGGTGTTTGTCACATAGCCCGGCCGCGTGTCAGCGCGGCCGGGGCGAAGCGCTAGGGTGGAGGGCGTGAAAACCTTCGACACCCTCTTCGCCGAACTGGCCGAGAAAGCGGAACAGCGCCCTGAGGGCTCCCGTACCGTCGCCGAGCTTGATTCGGGTGTCCACGGCATCGGAAAAAAGATCGTGGAAGAAGCCGCCGAGGTCTGGATGGCGGCCGAGTATGAGACGGACGCGGAAGCCGCCGAGGAAATCTCGCAGCTGCTTTACCACCTTCAGGTCCTCATGCTCGCTAAGGGACTCACGCTGCAGGACGTTTACAAGCATCTGTAGCCGTCGGCCGCACCGCGGTCGGCGGCGAGCGACGACTAGTCCAGCAGCCACCGAGAACCAAAGGAAGACCACAAGATGTTGCGAGTAGCAGTCCCGAACAAGGGTGCCCTGTCCGATGCCGCCACCTCCATGCTGAAGGAGGCCGGGTACCTGCAGCGCCGCGATCGGCGCGAATTGGCCATCGTTGACGCGGAGAATGACATTGAGTTCTTTTATCTGCGTCCGCGGGATATCGCCGTGTACGTGGGGCGCGGCATCCTCGATGTCGGCATCACGGGCCGGGATCTCTTTCTCGACGCCGAGGTGGGCACGGACGCCGAGGAAATTCTGCCCCTCGGCCTCGGCGCCTCGACGTTCCGCTTTGCCGGCCCGGCCGGAGACTTTTCCAGCGAAACCGAATTGAACGGCAAGCGCGTCGCCACCAGCTACGACGGCCTGTTGCGCGGTTACCTGAACCGGCGCGGCATCGACGCCGAGGTCGTACGCCTCGACGGTGCCGTGGAGTCCTCGGTCCGCTTGGGCGTCGCCGACGCCATCGCCGACGTGGTGGAGACCGGCAACACCCTCAAAGCAGCAGGCATGGATACGTTCGGTGAGCCGATCTTGGCCTCTGAGGCCGTGCTCATCGGCCGTGCCGGTGAGGTGCCGCAGGGCGTGGAGGTGCTCAAGCGGCGCCTGAACAGCGTCCTGGTGGCCAGCCGGTACGTCATGCTCGACTACGACGTCCCCAAGGATCTGGCCGAGCGGGCGTGTGCGATCACTCCGGGGCTTGAGTCGCCTACGGTATCGCCCCTGGCTGATTCCGGTTGGATGGCCGTGCGGTCGATGGTCCTGAAGAGCCAAACCAACGCGATGATGGACGAACTGTACGATTTGGGCGCGCGCGCCATTCTGGTCAGCCAGATCCACGCCTGCCGTATCTGAGAAGGAACCGACATGAGCGTTGCGATCCGTGTGATCCCGTGCCTCGACGTTGACGCTGGCCGAGTGGTCAAGGGTGTGAACTTCGAGGGCCTGCGTGACGCAGGCGACCCCGTCGAGCTCGCCAAGCGCTACAACGCCGCGGGCGCCGACGAACTGACGTTTCTTGATGTCACGGCCTCGTCCTCCAACCGGGACACGACCTTCGATGTGGTCTCTCAAACGGCTGAGGAAGTGTTTATCCCGCTCACCGTGGGCGGCGGCGTGCGCACTCCCGAAGACATCGACAAGCTGCTGCGCGCGGGTGCCGACAAGGCCTCGATCAATACGGCAGCCGTTGCCCGTCCCGAGGTGATTAGCGAGATTACAGATCGCTTCGGCTCCCAGGTGCTGGTGTTGTCCCTCGACGCCCGCCGCAGCACGCACCCGGGCCTCGAGTCCGGGTATGAGGTCACGACGCACGGCGGGCGCCAGAGAACGGGCCGTGATGCCGTGGCGTGGGCCCGCGAGGCCGCCGAGCGTGGGGTCGGGGAGATTCTGCTGAATTCGATCGATGCCGACGGAACGAAGAACGGGTTTGACCTCGAGATGATTCGTGCCGTGCGTGCCGCGGTCAAGGTGCCGCTCATTGCCTCCGGCGGCGCGGGGGAGCCCGCTCACTTTCCCCCCGCCATCGAGGCAGGCGCGGACGCCGTGCTGGCGGCCTCAATCTTCCATTTCGGCCCCGTTCACATGATTGCGGAGGTCAAGCAGGCCATTCGGGAGGCCGGTTTCCCTGTTCGCTGACCCGCACTTTCTGAATCGGCTGATGGACGCGGGCTGGCCCGCGGTGGAACGCGGGGAGATCGCCGGCTGGAGGCTGCGGTTCTCCGGTGGCGTCACCCAGCGGGCCAACTCGGTGCTGCCCTTGCAAGCGCCCGCCGATGTCCACGCGGCGATCACCGAGGTGGAGGAACGTCACTCCGCGCGTTGGATCAGGCCCGCATTCCAGCTCAACGAGGCCGCCCAGCCGAGCGACCTTGACCACATTCTCGCCGAACGCGGCTACGGCGTCGGGTCGCCGACTCTGGTGCAGATCCTTCACGGCAGCGATGTCCCCGCCGCACCGACGGCTACCGTGCCCGACGTCGTGGTGGCCGCGGCGCCAGACGAGGAGTGGCTGGACCTGTTTTGGGCTCAGGAAGGTCCCCCGGCGAGCGAGGATCAGCGCGTCTCCCGGCTGATTCTGACGGGGGTTCCGGCCCTGTACTTTTCCTTGCGCGTGGCAGGGCGGACCGAGTCCATTGCCCGGCTGGCTCTCGTCGACACCGACGACGACGGCGAGTCGGCCACGTTCGGTGGAATCTACTGTGTCCTGACCCGCCCCGAAGCACGGCGCCGCGGCTACTCGCGGCGGATCATGACGGCTGTTCTCGCTGAGGCAGCCCACCGGCGCCTCGCGGGATTGTGGCTCCAGGTCCGCGAGTCCAACGTCGGGGCCATTCAGCTCTACCATGAGCTCGGCTTTACCACGGCGTCGTCGTACTACTACCGCTCCCTAGCCGTCGAGGCATAAGGCGCGGGCGGCCCTCCGGCGCCGAGTGCGGCTAGTGGGAGGAGTGCGCTGCTGTGAGCTGGGCGATCGCCGCGTCGCTGCCCTCGAAGGTCACGAGAGCGTGGTCCCGCCGCCCAAAGGCGTACATCACTAGCTCCGGGGCCTCACCGGTGATCGCGACGGAATCGGCGCCCTTGCGTGCCACATGGCGGGTGCCGTCCGGCCGCACGAGGATGACGCCGACCCCCGCCTGACGGAACAGCAGATGTGACGCGCGCGTCAGGGCGGACCAGAGGCGCTCCGAGTAGGCTAGGTCCAAGACGCGCGGGGCCCACGTGTCATGCGCGCGACGGACGTCTTCCGTGTGGACAAAGAATTCGGTGAGATTGGCCGCGCGTTCCACGGGACCGATGGCCAGCGGCGAGAGTTTACTGGGGCCCTCGGCGAAGCGCTTCACGAGGCGCGCATATCCGGGCAAGGAACGGGCCTCGTCCGCCAACTTCGTCAGCTGGCGCTGCATGGGGCGTTCGAGGGGTCCGCCAGCGATCCCCGCGGCGAGAACGTGGTGTTCGCGCAACACCAGATGTGCGGCTAGGTGCCGGCATTCCCATCCGTCGCACAGCGTTTCAGCCGAGGGGCCAGCGGCCATCAAAGTCTCGGCAAGCATTTCGCGTGACGGGGGAACGAATCTCATCACTCTGAAGCTAACACGTTCGCCGCGAATCTGGGCGCTCTCGGCGGTCGTTTCAGTAACGATTTGAACGACGTTGAGCTCGAGGCGGCTTCGCCGTGGGGGCGCCGGGCGCCGGGCGCCAGGTCACGGGGTCTCGGCCCCGACGCGGCGGCAGCTAGACTGTGGGGCGATGTCGAGTCCAGAAAATACCCCCACCGCTGCCGAGCCGGGCAGCAGCCTCCTTGATCCAGCCGTGGCCGAGCGTCTGAAAAAAGACGCCGACGGGCTGGTGGCCGCCATCATCCAGCAGCATGACTCCGGCGAGGTACTCATGCTGGGCTGGATGGACGAGGAGGCCCTCCGGCGGACCCTCACCACGGGCCGCGTCACGTTTTGGTCCCGCTCCCGCGGCGAATATTGGCGCAAGGGGGACACCTCGGGTCACCGGCAGTGGGTGCGCTCGGTCAGCACAGATTGCGACGGCGACGCCCTGCTCGTGCAGGTCGACCAGGTGGGTGCAGCCTGCCATACGGGAACGCGCACGTGCTTTACGGGACGTGAGCTGCGCGCCGTCGTCGGGCACGAGGGGGAACAGTAGTGGCCACGCAACGCTTGGGGGTGCTCAGCCCCACCCGTGAGGAGTTCCGGGAGCTCGCTCGTGGGCGCCGGGTGATCCCCGTGACGCTGAAGGTCCTGGCCGATAGTCTGACCCCCATTTCGATTTATGAACGCCTCGCTGCAGGGCGCGCGGGGACCTTCCTCATGGAATCCGCCGCGGCTGGCGGCGTGTGGAGTCGGCACTCCTTTATCGGCGTGGATTCCCCGGCAACGCTGACGGCGCGCGACGGGCAAGCCTGCTGGCGCGGCGAGGTGCCGGTGGGTCTGCCCACCGAGGGGCTCGCCGTTGATGTCCTGCGCGAGACCGTCGCGGCCTTGCGCACGGAACCGCTGGAGGGCATGCCGCCCCTGACGAGCGGGATGGTCGGATTCGTGGGTTGGGATTGCGTCAGGCACTGGGAAAAGCTCCCGAATCCACCGGTCGATGACCTGCACCTGCCGGAGCTGGCCATGAACCTGGTCGGCGATATGGCCGTGCACGACAACACCGATTCCACCGTGACCCTGATTGCCAACGCCATCAATCACGACGGCGCCGACAGCGGGGTCGACGAGGCGTACGGTGCTGCCGTGCATCGCGTGGAGCGCATGTTGGAGGCCCTCAACACGCCAACGCCCACGCGTACGGCGACGTTCACGGGGGCGGACGTCGACGCGGACCAGCTCATGCGTACTGTGACCCACAGCTGGGCCGAAGGCGACTATCGCGCCGCCATTGAGCGGGGCCAGGAAGCCATTGTGGACGGCGAAGTCTTCCAAGTCGTCGTCTCGCGTCGCTTCGAACTCGCCACGGATGCTGACCCGCTCGACGTCTACCGTGTGCTGCGCACGACCAACCCCAGCCCGTACATGTACCTCTACACGATGGCGGACGACGACGGGGGGACCTACTCCATTGTCGGTTCGTCTCCCGAGGCGCTGGTGACGGTTGATGATCGGGACGTCGTCACGCACCCCATCGCGGGATCGCGCCCGCGCGGGGCGACGCAGGAAGAGGACGCGCTGCACGAGAAGGACTTGCTTGCGGACGAGAAGGAGCGGGCCGAGCACCTCATGCTCGTTGACCTGTCGCGCAACGACCTGTCCAAGGTGTGCCACGCAGGGACGGTGGACGTCACCCAGTTCATGGAAGTGGAGCGATTCAGTCACATCATGCACCTAGTGAGCAACGTCGTCGGCCGGCTCCGCGAGGACGCTACGGCGTATGACGTGCTGGCGGCTACGTTCCCGGCGGGCACCCTCTCGGGCGCCCCCAAGCCGCGCGCACTGCAACTACTCGATGAGCTCGAGCCGCACCGCCGCGGGGTTTATGGCGGCGTGGTGGGCTACTTGGACTTCGCCGGAGACATGGACATGGCGATCGCTATTCGCTCTGCGCTGATCAAGGACGGCGTCGCTTACGTGCAGGCCGGCGGCGGAATTGTCAACGATTCTCAGATTGACGCGGAGGCGCTGGAAACCGTGAATAAGTCCGCCGCGCCGTTGCGCGCCGTGTGGGCCGCCGGAAGCATGACGGCGTACGAGCACGGAAAGATCGATTCCTAATGTCACGTCGAACCGCCGTTTTCGCCGCCCTGGCCGGCGCTCTCGTGGCCCTGCTAGCGGTGACTCGCACCTGGATCGAGGTTGTCCCCGGGCCGCAGGCCATCATTCAGGCGCCCGTCGTCGTCCCCGGCGCAGACGCCGCCACCAGCGTTTCTGCGCTGGCCGTTGTCGCACTCGCTGCCAGCGTCAGCCTGTCGATCGCCGGGCGGATCACTCGATACATCATCGGGGCACTCATCCTGCTGGCTGGAGTCGGCATCGCCGGTGCCTCGTGGGGCGTGATGGCCAGCCCGGAATCCGCCGCGGCCACGCTGGTGGGTGAGGCCGCGGGCACGGCACAGATCGATGCGGACTACGTCGTCGCGGTCTGGCCGTGGGTTGCCATGGCGGCCGGAGTTTGGGTGGCCTTGGCCGGTCTTGCGGTGCTGGTCGCCTCCCGGCGGTGGCGAGTCTCTCGGCGATATACGACGGCGTCGGCCACCGCAGGCAGTGCGTCGGCGGAGCCCTCGAGCGAGGCGACCGAGCAGCCCCTGGACGAGATCGACGGATGGGATCAGCTCAGCCGCGGCGACGACCCCACCCGCTGACGCCGCGCACGGTCACCGAGGACGCACTTGGGCCCGATCAGTGGCAGAATGGCAGTAGTTCTACAACCGGGCGAAAAGCCCACCACCTTCACAAGGAGTACAGCGATTATGGCGAACGCCGCTGATCAGTCCAGTCACGCCGTCGACCCCATGCACTCGGAGCAGCCGGGCCACGGCAACAGCGTTGCTGCGTGGTCCATGGTGGGCGTTATGCTCCTCGGTTTTGCCGTGGGCTGCGTTGGCTTCACGATCGCGAACATGCCCGTCCTCGCCGCCGGTGTCGTCATCATCGTTGCCGGCCTGATCCTTGGCTGGATCCTGAAGAAGGCCGGGTTCGGCGTTGGCGGCGCTAAGTCCAAGCCTTCCCACTGATCGTGAGCGTTCTTGACGACATCATCGGGGGAGTCCGCGAAGACCTCGCGGCGCGTCGGGTAGCCGTCCCAGATGCGGACATTCAGGCCGCCGCGCGAGCCGCTGCCCCGGCACGCAACGCGTGGGCCGCGCTCGGCGGCGTGACCGGTGACGTGCAGCGGGATACTCGCTTGCACGTCATCTCGGAGGTCAAGCGGAAGAGCCCCTCGAAGGGTGCCCTCGCGGAGATTCCCGCCCCGGCCGAGCTGGCGCGCCGGTACGCGGACGGGGGAGCCTCGGTCATTTCCGTGCTCACCGAACAGCGCCGATTCGGCGGCTCGCTGGAAGACTTCGACGCCGTGCGTTCCGCCGTCGACGTCCCCTTGCTGCGCAAGGACTTCATGGTCGAGGATTACCAAATCTTCGAGGCCCGCGCGCACGGAGCCGACCTCATCCTGCTCATTGTGGCCGCGTTGAGCGACGAGGACCTGCGTCGCATGCTCGCCGTGGCCCGCGAGTTGGGGATGGAAGCCCTCGTTGAGGCCCACACTGAAGAAGAGATCGACCGCGCCGTGGCGATCGGAGCCACCATCATCGGCGTCAACGTGCGTAACCTAAAAACCTTGGACGTCGACCGTGGGACGTTTGCCCGGCTGGCCAGCCGCATTCCCTCCGACGTCGTCATCGTGGCCGAGTCTGGCGTGCGTTCAGTAGAGGACGTCGTCGACTTTGCTACTCAAGGCGCCGACGCCATTCTCGTCGGTGAGGCCCTCGTGAAAGACGCCATGCCACGCGACACCGTCGCCGCGTTTGTCAGCGCGGGCAGCGCCGCCAAGCCCGCTCGCCGTTAGCGACGAGCGCAGAACCAGCCCATCGACCCCGTCTTCGGAAGGCAGGCAGAACCGTGAGCGATTCCGCGCACCAGCAACCAACAGGTGGGCCCGCCGAGGCCTTTCTGAGTCATGACCACAGCTTGCGCGATGCGCCGGGCCCGTACTTCGGGGAGTTCGGCGGGCGGTGGATGCCTGAATCACTGATCGCCGCGCTCGACGAGCTGACGGAGACCTTCGAACAGGCCAAGCGGGACCCCCAGTTCACGGCGGAGGTCATCGAGCTTAATCGCAGTTACTCTGGCCGTCCCTCCCTGTTGACGGAGGCCCAGCGCTTTAGCGAGCACGCCGGCGGGGCGCGGATTTTCCTCAAACGTGAGGACCTGAACCACACCGGCAGCCACAAGATCAACAATGTCCTCGGGCAGGCCCTCCTCGCAAAGCGCATGGGCAAGACCCGCATCATCGCCGAGACGGGCGCTGGCCAACACGGGGTCGCCTCAGCGACCGCGGCCGCATTGTTGGGTCTCGAATGCGTGGTCTATATGGGTGCGGAGGATACGCGTCGTCAGGCGCTCAACGTGGCCCGGATGCGGCTGCTGGGGGCGGAGGTCGTTCCCGTCGAGGCTGGCTCTCAAACGCTGAAGGACGCGATCAACGAGGCCCTGCGAGACTGGGTCACCAATGTCGAAACCACGCACTACCTCCTGGGGACGGCGGCCGGTGCGCACCCCTTCCCGGCGCTCGTGCGCTACTTCCACCAAGTCATTGGCGACGAGGCGCGGGAGCAGATTCTGGAGCAAGTGGGTCGACTGCCGGATGCTGTGTGCGCGTGCATCGGCGGCGGGTCCAATGCCATTGGTATTTTTCACGGGTTCCTCGACGACCGCGAGGTGGAGTTGTACGGGTTCGAAGCCGGCGGCGACGGCGTGGACACTCCCCGGCATGCCGCGACCATCACCCTGGGGCGGCCGGGCGTGCTGCACGGGGCGAAAAGCTACCTCATGCAGGACGAAGACGGCCAAACCATCGAGTCCCATTCGATTTCCGCAGGATTGGATTACCCCGGGGTGGGCCCCGAACATTCGTATCTGCACAGCATCGGCCGGGCAACCTACGAGCCGATTACGGACGCCGAGGCGATGGACGCTTTCAAGCTCCTATGCCGCACCGAGGGCATCATCCCCGCGATCGAGTCTTCCCACGCCTTGGCCGGCGCCCTCAAGGTGGGTCGCCGCAAGGTAGAAGCCGGTGCCGATCCGCGCGACGTCGTCATTATCGCGAACCTTTCCGGTCGCGGCGACAAGGACGTCGGCACCGCCGCTGAATGGTTCAACTACCTCGACGCCGAAGGACAGGGCGCATGACGACGACTTCGACCGGGGCCAGCCCGATCACCAGCAAGACGGCTGCGGCGATTGACGCCGCGCGAGCCGAGGGGCGCAAGGCCTTGATCTGCTATCTTCCTGCCGGGTATCCCGACGTGCAGTCGACGATCGACGCCGCCGTGGCGATGGCGGAGAACGGTGCCGACGTCATCGAGCTGGGCATCCCGTATTCAGACCCGGTGATGGACGGGCACGTCATTCAGGCCGCGACGGTCGAGGCCCTGGCGAACGGCTTCAAGGTCAGCCAGATTTTCGACGTCGTCCGCGGCATCACCGAGCGCTGCTCAGCGGCCGTTCTGGTCATGACGTACTGGAACCCTGTACTGCGCCTCGGCGTGACGGAATTCTCACGCCGCCTCGCTGAGGCTGGCGGTGCCGGACTCATCACCCCGGATCTCATTCCCGATGAGGCCTCCGAATGGATATCTGCTTCCGACGAATACGGCTTAGACCGCGTCTTCCTCGTCGCCCCAAGTTCGACGCCGCAACGCATGGCCGAGGCTGTCGCCGCGAGCCGGGGCTTTGTCTACTGCGTGTCCATCATGGGCGTCACCGGCGCCCGCACGTCCGTGGCGACGACGGCGCGTGGCGTGGTCGAGGCCGCCCATGCCGCCGGTGCCGAGCGCGCGTGTGTGGGGCTGGGCGTATCTCAGCGGCAGCACGTTGAGGAGATCGGAAGCTACGCCGATGGCGTCATCGTAGGGACGGCCCTCGTGGCCGCACTGCGTGACGGCGGCGTCGCAGCGGTCGGCGAGCTGACCGCGCGCTTGAGCGGCCGGACGGAGGCGGCAGCATGAACCTCGCATCGATCCCGAGTCCTCCCGCGGAGTTTTCGAGTTTCAGCCTCGGCCCGCTGACCATTCACGCGTACGCGCTCTGCATCTTGGCTGGCATTGTCGTGGCGATGTGGCTGACCAACCGTCGCTGGCGCGCCAAGGGCGGGCCCGAGGGCGTGGTCTGGGATATTTGCATTTGGGCGATCCCCTTCGGGATCATCGGCGGGCGCCTGTACCACATTTTTTCCTCACCCGACGCCTACTTCGGGCCAGGGTTCGACGGAACCGGCGACCTGTCTCTTACGTGGCAAATTTGGCGTGGAGGACTGGGAATTTGGGGCGCGGTGGCCCTCGGCCTCGTCGGCGCCTGGATTGCCTGCCGGCGCTACGGAGTGAAGCTCTCCGCGTTCGCGGACGCCGCCGCCCCCGGCGTCCTGTTAGCGCAGGCGATTGGACGTCTGGGCAACTGGTTTAATCAGGAACTCTTCGGCGGCCCTACCACCTTGCCGTGGGGCCTCGAGGTCGATGCCACCAGCCCCAATTTTCCGGCTGGATTGCCGGCGGACACGCTGTTCCATCCCACCTTTCTCTATGAGATGATCTGGAACCTCCTCGGCGTCGTCGTGCTCTTGGCACTGGACCGGCGCTTTAAGTTCCGCCGCGGGGCCATGATGTGGCTCTACATCTTCGTCTACACCTTGGGCCGCGTCTGGATCGAGATGCTCCGCATCGATGATGCCGAAATGATCACCATCTTCGGCCTGACCCAGCGCCTCAACGTGTGGACCAGCGTCCTGTTGTTGCTGGTGGCCGCCGCGGCCTTCATCGTGACTGTCATCACGTCCCGTGGTGCGGTCGAGGACGGCGTGTATCTTCCGGGTCGCCGCCCTGCGGACGAGGGTGAGGAAGGGTCGGCGGACGCCGCCGAATCCGCCGTGACTAGCGATGATTCGGCCTCAACCGCCTCGAAGGGACGGCGCTCTGCTCACGCTGAGACGGAGAGCGCCCCGCATGATCGCGCAAAACGTGATGGGACTGAAACCGGCGCGTAAAAATCGGGCACCGTCTGGGGAGGTGCCCCGCGCCGGTGCTAATCTCGCCATACTCATGTGTAGCGATCACGAAAGACAACACCTCGTGATCTACGCCGTTTAGCCGGCACGCGAGACCACAGTGATTTCGCGATGGTCTGGTCCCACAAGGACGTGGTTCTCCTCAACCCTTAGGAGACGTGATACCAAGTTTGGTCCTGGACCACTCTGGAATCGGAATCTGGTGGCCCACGGGGCCGCTCCTCGATCCACCCGGGCCAACGCCGTCCCCTTTTCGCACCTAGCGCCTCTGGTTCGTGGTGCGCGCTCTCGTACCGGAGAAAGGACAGTATGACTCTGACAGGAACCCCTCACGTGGGCCTCGAGCACGAGGCCGAGGTTGCCGTGTCGCCTTTCACGCGATTTGCGCAGATTCCCGAAGCCCGCGGCGCCTACACGCCAGAGGCCGAGAAGGATGCCTGCGGCCTCGCCGTCATCGCGTCGATGCGCGGCGAGCCGAGCCACGACATCGTTGACCACGCTCTGACCGCGCTGCGCAACCTTGAGCACCGCGGTGCCGTCGGTGCCGACGAGGGCACCGGCGATGGTGCCGGTCTGCTGACGCAGGTTCCAGACGAGTTTTTTCGTTCCGTGGTCGATTTTGAGTTGCCTGCTGCCGGTGGTTACGCCGTCGGCACGGCGTTCCTGCCCGACGTGCCCGAGGAGGAGGCGGCGGCCCGCTCTGGGCTCGAGGAGCTCGCTGCACTCGAGCACCTGACGGTCCTCGGCTGGCGCGAAGTGCCGATTGAGGATTCCATCATTGGCGAGGCGGCCCGGGCCTGCATGCCCAAGTTCATGCAGTTGTTCGTGGCGCCGGTCGCCGAACTGGCGGAGGAAGGCCTGAATTCCCTGGACGCCCGCGCCTTCCGGTTGCGCAAGCGTGCCCAAAATAAGCATGGCGTCTACTTCCCCTCTTTCTCCTCGAAGACCATCGTGTACAAGGGCATGCTCACGACGGCCCAGCTGGAGCCCTTCTTCCCGGATCTGTCCGACGAGCGCTTCAAGACCAAGCTCGGCATTGTCCACTCGCGCTTCTCCACGAACACGTTTCCGTCCTGGCCGCTGGCCCAGCCGTTCCGCACCATTGCCCACAACGGTGAGATCAATACGGTCAAGGGCAACCGCAACTGGATGCGCGCTCGCCAGTCGCAGCTCGCCGGTGACGTGCTGGGAGAGGTCCCCGAGGAACTCTTCCCGATCTGCACACCGGGCGCATCAGATTCGGCGTCGTTCGATGAGGTCGCTGAGCTGCTCATGCTCTCCGGCCGCCCCATCACCCACGCCGTGATGATGATGGTTCCGGAGGCCTGGGAGAACCACGAGACGATGGACCCGGCACGCCGCGCCTTTTACGAGTACCACTCCATGCTCATGGAGCCATGGGACGGCCCCGCCGCCGTCTCTTTCACCGACGGCAAGCAGGTGGGCGCTGTCTTGGACCGCAACGGCCTGCGCCCAGCCCGCTACTGGGTCACCGACGACGGGCTCGTGGTGCTGGCCTCCGAGGTCGGTGTCGTGGAACTCGATCAGCAGTCCATCGTGTCCAAGGGCCGGGTCTCGCCCGGCAAGATGTTCTTGGTTGACACCGAAGAAGGCCGCATCATCTCCGATGAGGAGATCAAGAACCAGGTGGCTCAGGCCGAGCCGTGGGGAGAATGGGTCACCCAAAACCTCGTCAACCTGGCAGACCTCCCTGAGCGCGAACACGTCGTGCACAACACCGCCTCGATTCAGCTGCGCCAGAAGACCTTTGGCTACACCGAAGAAGAGCTGCGGATCCTGCTGAACCCCATGGCGAAGAACGGGGCCGAGCCGCTGGGTGCGATGGGCTCCGACACCCCAATCGCCGTGCTGGCCAAGCGCCCGCGCCTATTGTTCGACTACTTCTCGCAGTCTTTCGCACAGGTCACCAACCCGCCGCTGGACGCCATCCGCGAGGAACTCGTCACCAGCATGAAGTCCTCGATCGGCCCGGACGGCAACCTGCTCTCGCTGGAACAGGTGCGCGAGCCCCAAATTGCCCTCGACTTTCCGGTGATCACCAACGATGAGCTGGCGAAGATTGCCAACATCCGAGGCGAGGATGGAGCCAAGTCTGCCCTCAAGGTCCGCGGCCTCTATCGCCCAGCGGGCGGTGCCGAGGAGCTCAAGGCGCGCCTGCAGGAGATTTGTGAGAAGGTCTCTGCGGCGATCAACCGCGGCGTGAAGTACGTGGTGCTCTCCGACCGCGACTCGAACGCTCAGTGGGCGCCCATCCCGTCGCTGCTGCTGACGAGTGCCGTCCACCACCACTTGCTCAAGAGCGCTAACCGCACGCGGGCCTCACTGATTGTCGAGGCGGGAGACGTGCGCGAGGTGCACCATATTGCGGTGCTCATCGGCTACGGCGCCTCCGCGATCAACCCCTACTTGGCGCTCGAAACCGTCGAGGAGATGGCTAGCCACGGTGAACTGGGTGAGGTGGCCCCTGAGGCGGCGCATTCGAACCTGATCAAGGCGCTCGGCAAGGGCGTGTTGAAGATCATGTCCAAGATGGGTATCTCCACGGTCTCCTCCTACTGCGGTGCGCAGACGTTCGAGGCTTTGGGCCTGTCCCAGCAGTTCGTGGACGCTTACTTCACCGGAACGCACTCGCAGATGAGCGGTGTGGGTCTGGAGGTGATTGCCGCGGAGGCGGCCCAGCGTCACGCTGCCGCGTACCCCAACGACGGCAATCAGGAACCGCACCGGCGACTCGACGTCGGTGGCGAGTACCAGTGGCGCCGCGAGGGTCCGCCGCACCTGTTCAATCCGGAGACGGTGTTCCGGCTCCAGCACGCCACGCGCGAGCGCCGGTACGACATCTTCAAGTCCTACACCCGCGGGGTGGACGATCAGGCTCGCGAGCTGATGACCCTCCGCGGTCTGCTGGACTTCGATTTCACCGAGCGGACGCCGGTGCCGCTTGACGAGGTGGAGCCGATCTCCGCGATCGTCAAGCGATTCTCCACGGGAGCTATGAGCTACGGTTCCATCTCCAAGGAGGCCCACGAGACGCTGGCCATCGCGATGAACCGGCTGGGCGGCAAGTCCAACACCGGTGAGGGCGGCGAGGACGTCGATCGGTTGTTCGACCCCGAGCGTCGCAGTGCGGTCAAGCAGATCGCCTCCGGGCGGTTCGGCGTCACCAGCCAGTACCTGACCAACGCCGACGACATTCAGATCAAGATGGCTCAGGGGGCCAAGCCCGGCGAGGGCGGTCAGCTCATGGGGCAGAAGGTGTACCCGTGGGTCGCACGCACGCGCCACTCGACCCCGGGCGTCCCGCTCGTGTCGCCGCCGCCGCACCACGATATTTACTCGATCGAGGATTTGGCGCAGCTGATCTACGATGCGAAGCGTTCCAACCCGTCCGCTCGCGTGCACGTCAAGCTCGTCTCCGAGGTCGGCGTGGGCACGGTGGCGGCCGGCGTGACCAAGGCCAAGGCCGACGTCGTGCTGATCTCCGGCCACGACGGCGGTACCGGCGCCTCACCGCTGAACTCCCTCAAGCACGCCGGTGCTCCGTGGGAGCTCGGATTGGCCGAGGCGCATCAGACGCTGCGCCTGAACAACTTGCGTGATCGAGTCGTGGTGCAGGTTGATGGTCAGCTCAAGACGGGGCGCGACGTCGTCATCGCAGCCCTGCTGGGTGCGGAGGAGTATGGCTTTGCCACCGCGCCGCTGGTGGTCTCCGGCTGCATCATGATGCGCGTCTGCCACCTCGATACCTGCCCCGTGGGCGTGGCCACCCAGAATCCGGAGCTGCGCAAGCGGTACACCGGTCAGGCGGATCACGTGGTGAACTTCTTCGAGTTCCTGGCCGAAGAGGTCCGCGAGATTCTGGCTGAACTCGGCTTCCGCAGCCTCGACGAGGCCATCGGGCACGCTGAGCTGCTGCAGAAGCACCAGGCCATCGAGCATTGGAAGACGGAGGGCCTAGATCTCAGCCCGATCTTCGAGACCTACGAGGACCTGACGTCGCCGGTGCGGAACATGCAGGGGCAGAACCACGAGCTCGACAAGCACTTCGACAACCAGCTCATCGAGCTCAGCGCGGACGCCTTGGACAACAAGCAGCCCGTGCGCATCAGTCTCGACGTCATCAACACGGATCGCTCCGTGGGCACCATGCTTGGCCATACGGTCACGAAGACCTTCGGTACTGAAGAGCTCGCGACGGACACCATTGATGTCACGCTGACCGGCCACGCGGGGCAGTCGCTCGGTGCGTTCATGCCGGCGGGAATCACCCTGCGTTTGTTGGGCGACTCCAACGACTACGTCGGCAAGGGTCTCTCCGGCGGCCGGATCATCGTGCGCCCGGATCGTGAGGCGGGCTTCGTCGCGGAGAATAACGTCATTGCGGGCAACGTGATCGGCTACGGCGCCACGAGCGGCGAAATCCTGTTGCGTGGTGCGGTGGGCGAGCGATTCCTCGTGCGCAACTCGGGTGTCACGGCCGTCGTCGAGGGCATTGGTGACCACGGGTGTGAGTACATGACTGGCGGCGTCGCGCTGATTCTTGGCCCGACGGGCCGAAACTTCGGTGCCGGCATGTCCGGTGGCGTGGCCTACGTGCTCGACCTTGATCCGCACAAGATCAATAAGGATGCGGCCGCGAATCAAGACTTGATTCTGCGCTCTGTGCCCACCGAGGAGGCGGAAACCGTCCGCAACCTGCTGGTGCGTCATGCCGAGGAAACGGGTTCCACGTTGGCGGCCAAGCTGCTCGTCGACTTCCAAGACACCCTTGCTCGGATCACCCAGATCATGCCGCGGACGTTTGAGGCGGTACTCGAAACTCGCGCCACCGCGGTGGCGGAAGGACTTGACCCGGACGGCGACGTCGTCTGGAATCGGATTTTGGAGGCTACCCGTGGCTGATCCCCGTGGATTTCTGAAGGTACGCGAACGCCAGACCCAACCCCGCCGGCCCGTTCCGGTGCGCATCATGGACTGGAAAGAGGTCTACGAGCGCCAGCAAGCTGGCACGCTCCACGACCAGGCCTCCCGCTGTATGGACTGCGGAATTCCGTTCTGCCACCAAGGCTGCCCGCTCGGTAATCTCATTCCGGAGTGGAACGATCTGGTCTACCGCGGCGACATGGCGGAGGCGTCCGAGCGCCTGCACGCCACCAACAACTTCCCGGAATTCACGGGTAAGTTGTGCCCCGCTCCCTGCGAGTCCTCCTGTGTGCTGGGGATCAACCAGCCCGCTGTGACCATCAAGCAGATGGAAGCTGAAATCGCCGAGCAGGCCTTCGAGGACGACAACGTCGAGCCGATGCTTCCACAGCGCCACACGGACCAGACGGTCGCCGTCGTCGGTTCGGGCCCGGCGGGTCTCGCCGTCGCGCAGCAGCTCACGCGAGCGGGTCACACCGTGGCGGTGTACGAGCGCGACGACGCCGTGGGTGGTCTCCTGCGGTATGGCATTCCGGACTTCAAGATGGAAAAGTCGGTGCTGGAACGCCGGCTGGACCAGATGCGTGCTGAGGGGACTCGGTTCCGCACCAACGTGGAGGTCGGCAAAGACATCTCGTGGGAACAGCTGCGCCGCCGGTACGACGCCGTCGTGGTGACCACCGGGTCCACGGTGCCCCGCGATTTGCCCATCCCGGGCCGAGAGCTTGACGGTGTGCACTTCGCCATGGAGTACCTGACGGAGTCCAATCGCGTCGTCGCAGGTGCGCAGGTTCCAGATCAGATCCATGCCAAGGATAAGCACGTGGTCATCCTCGGCGGCGGCGACACGGGCGCCGACTGCATCGGGACGGCGCACCGGCACCAGGCGGCGTCCGTCACGACGCTGGCGATCGGCAATCAGCCGCCGGAGGACCGGCCGGGGCATCAGCCGTGGCCGATGATGCCGACCCTCTTTGAGGTGCAATCGGCACACGAGGAGGGTGGCGAACGCACCTACCTTGCGTCTACGGTAGAGTTTGTCGGCGAGGGTGGTCGTGTGACTGGAGTCACCGTCGCCGAAACTGAGTTTGTCGATGGTAAACGCCTCCCTAAGGCGGGTACCGAGCGTACGATCAAAGCCGATCTCGTGCTCTTGGCGCTGGGCTTTACTGGGCCCGAGCCAGCCGGCTTGCAGCAGCAAGCGGGCATCGAGTTTGATGACCGGGGCAACGTCGCCCGTGACGGTTACTACATGACCAACACGCCTGGCGTGTTCGCAGCCGGTGATGCTGGCCGCGGGCAGTCGCTGATCGTGTGGGCCATCGCTGAAGGGCGCGCCTGTGCTGCAGCGGTGGACAAGTACCTGATGGGCGAGACCCGACTGCCTGCCCCCGTGGCACCGACGGATCGCGCCATTTCAATGCTCTGATCGGGCTTTCCGCGCCACCGCGGACGGTTCCGGTCGCGAACGACTGAGAAGAGGCGGTTAGTCGACGTATGCGACGCGCAAAAATTGTGGCAACTTTTGGTCCCGCAATCAGCACCTACGACAAGGTGGTGCAGATCCTGCAAGCGGGTATGGATGTCGCCCGACTCAACATGAGTCACGGGGACCACTCCACGCACGCTGAAAACCTCGCTAACGTGCGCCAGGCCGCTGCGGAGCTGAGCCGCCCGGTGGGCATCTTCGCTGACTTGCAGGGGCCCAAGATCCGCCTCGGCCGGTTCAGCGATGGCCCCCATCACCTCGCCGTGGGCGATGTCTTCACGATCACCGTGGAGGACATCGAGGGCACCCGCGAGATCTGCTCGACCACCTTCAAGGGCCTACCGGGTGACGTGAAGGTGGGCGATCGCCTGCTCGTCAACGATGGGCGCGTGGTGCTGCGCGCCACCGAGGTCGACGACGTCAAGGTCGTGACCGAGGTGCTCGTCGGCGGCGAAGTGTCGAACAACAAGGGAATCAATCTTCCCGGTGTGGCCGTGAACGTCCCCGCCCTCAGTGACAAAGACGAGGAAGACCTGCGCTGGGCGATTCGTGCCGGCGTTGACATGGTGGCCCTGTCCTTCGTGCGCAACGCAGCGGATATCGACCGGGTGCACTCGATCATGGACGAGGAAGGCCGGCGCCTGCCGGTCATCGCCAAAATCGAGAAGCCGCAGGCAGTCGATAGCCTCGAGGAAATCATCGACGCCTTCGATGCGATCATGGTGGCCCGTGGCGACTTGGGTGTGGAGCTTCCCATCGAGGAAGTCCCGCTCGTGCAAAAGCGCGCCATCGAGCTGGCTCGACGCTGGGCCAAGCCGGTCATTGTGGCGACCCAGGTCCTCGAGTCCATGATCGAGAGCCCGATGCCGACCCGTGCCGAGGCCTCGGACTGTGCCAACGCTGTGCTCGATGGCGCAGATGCCGTCATGCTCTCGGGTGAGACGAGCGTCGGTGCGTACCCCATCGCGGCCGTCGAGACCATGTCCCGCATCATCGCGAATACTGAGGAGCACGGCCTGCGCCGCATCCCGCCACTGGGCACTCGCCCGCGCACCCGCGGAGGCGCCATCACCCGTGCCGCCGTTGAGGTCGCTGATCAGCTCGATGCCAAGTTCATCGTGGCCTTCACTCAGTCGGGCGATTCGGCGCGCCGCCTCTCGCGTCTGCGCCCCAAGCAGCCGATCTTGGCTTTTACGCCGCTGAACCACACCTTCAGCATCATGTCCCTGTACTGGGGGATCCAGCCGCGCCTCGTCGAGTACGCGGATCACACGGACAAGATGACCGCGCAGGTGGATAAGGCGCTCCAGCAGGATGGCATCGCCGAGGTCGGCGACCTGGTCTGCATTGCGGCCGGTTCGCCTCCCGGAACCGCGGGCTCGACCAACTCGTTGCGTGTACACCGCGTCGGCGACGTCGCGGATGCGGGGGAGTTGCTTGATGGCCACGAGCCGCCGCAGCGCGAAAAGGTCGGCCCCTGGCGCACGCGTGAAGAGGCTTTGGACGACCTCGTCTCCTACATGCGGGGAGAATCCGAGGCACGCGGCAAATAGCGCCGCCGAGGGATCACTGCACCTGCCTCCGGTGGGCGGGCTCACGATGAGTCCGCCCACCGGTCCGTTTAACGCGCAAGGCCCACCGGAGCGCTCCGGTGGGCCTTGCTGTGCGTGGACGAGCAGGGAAGGCTACTTGACCTGCGCCAGGATCGTTTCGGCGACCTCGCGCATGCTCAGGCGGCGATCCATCGAGGTTTTCTGGATCCAGCGGAAGGCCTCGGGCTCCGTCAGGCCCATCTTGGTGGTGAGCACACTCTTGGCGCGCTCGACGAGCTTACGCGTTTCAAATTGCTCTTGGAGGCTGCCCACTTCCTTCTCCAGCGCGATGATCTCGTCGTGGCGGGCCGCGGCGAGCTCAATCGCGGGGATGAGCTCGGAGGGGGTAAACGGCTTGACGACGTAGGCCATCGCGCCGGCTTCACGCGCGCGCTCGACGAGCTCCTTCTGGCTGAAGGCCGTGAGCAGTACGACGGGGGCGATCCGCTCCTTAACGATGGCCTCAGCGGCCGTGATGCCGTCCATGACCGGCATCTTGACGTCCATCAAAATCAAGTCCGGGCGGTGTTCACGGGCCAGTTCGATGGCCTTTTCGCCATTGTCGGCTTCCGCAACGACGTCGTATCCCTCGCCACGCAGGATCTCGACGATGTCCAGACGAATAAGAGTCTCGTCCTCGGCGACGACGACCCGGCGCGCGGGTACCGCCGACTCTTCGGTTGGCGTTTCAGACATAGTGGTCCTCCTGAATGCCCCTGCGGGCTCGACGTTCACGGCGTTGATTCTGCAGACAAGCCTATCGGCATGTACAGTAGATTTCCGCACCAACGCGTGGGAAGCTTCCACAGCTTGACAGCGCATTGCCGTGCCCGAATGGCGGAATTGGCAGACGCACCGCACTCAAAATGCGGCGGGTAAAACCGTGTGGGTTCGAGTCCCACTTCGGGCACTACAGCCTGCTTCTCTTGCAACGCAAGGGAAGCAGGCTTTTTTGTGGGCGGGCGAAGCTGCCCCGCTCGGGTACGCACGTCGTCCTCGCCGAGCCCGCCCCGTCCCTCGTTCCACCAGAGGCCATCGTGTTCTAGGCTGAGGTGATGACCCGCTTTCGCTACTACGTTGCTGCTTCTGTTGATGGGTATATCGCTGATGAGCAGGAATCGCTGGACTGGCTGACCGCGTTTGATTCGACCGAGGGGATCGAAGAGGCCATCGGTGCGTTCATGGACCAAGTAGGAGCCGTCGTCATGGGGGCGGACACGTACACGTGGTTAGTGCGCCACAGCCCCCACGAGTGGCCGTATGGCCATCTGCCCGCTTGGGTCTTCACGCACCGCGAGCTGCCCGGCGTGCCGGAGGCTGACATCACCTTCGTGCGCGGCGAGCCCGCCGAATGGGTTCCGGACATTCGCGAGGCCGCCGGCGAGCGGGACGTGTGGGTCCTCGGCGGTGGTTCGCTGGCTGGTCAGTTAGTGGAGGCCGGATGCCTCGATGAGCTGATTCTCACGACCGTGCCGGTGGTGCTCGGTGGCGGGCGCCGCTTGTTCGCCACGCGCGGTGAGGTTCGGTTGATGCTCACCCAGCGGAGGTCCTTCGCGGACGGCGTCGTCGAGGACACGTACGACGTCGTCGCCCCGCCCGCCGCGGACCCGGGGGAGTGAGCCGCGCTGACCGCGGGCGTGCCCACCTGTGAGGCGCTTCGCGTAGGCTGGGTGGGTGAGCAGCGCAGCAGAAAAGTCCCCAGCCAATGCCAACAACGATGAGCCGCAGCGGCTCCTCGTGATCGACGGTCACTCGATGGCCTTCCGAGCGTTCTATGCCCTGCCGGCGGAGAATTTCGCGACGGACACCGGCCAGCACACCAACGCGGTGTACGGCTTCGTGTCCATGCTGATCCGCATGATCGCTGACCATGACCCGACACACGTTGCCGTCGCGTTCGATCTCGATACGCCCACGTTCCGCTCGGAAGAGTATGAGGACTACAAGGCCGGCCGGAGTAAAACTCCCGAGGAGTTCCACGGCCAGATTGACCTGATCCAGAAGGTCATGGAGGCCATGAACATTCCGCACCTCAGCCTGGATGGGTATGAGGCGGATGACATCATCGCCACGCTGGCCGCCCGCGGGCAGGAGGCGGGCGCCGAGGTGCTGGTGGTCTCGGGGGATCGGGATGCCTTCCAGCTCATTAATGAAACGACCCGAGTGCTCTACCCCAAGAAGGGCGTTTCCGATATCCCGCCGATGGATGCGGAGGCCGTGGAGGCCAAGTACTTCGTGCGGCCGGAGCGCTACTCGGATCTGGCCGCGCTGGTGGGTGAGACCGCGGACAACCTCCCCGGCGTCCCCGGGGTGGGGCCGAAGACGGCGGCCAAGTGGCTCAACCTCTACGGCGACTTGGCGGGCATTCTCGAGAACATTGATGCCATCAAGGGCAAAGTGGGCGATTCCTTGCGGGCTCACGTCGAGGACGTCAAACGCAATCGGCGCCTTAACCGATTGCTGACGGATCTGGACTTGCCGGTCACGTTCGAGGCGCTGGTGCTGTCCCACCCGCATCGGGACGCTGTTGAGGAGCTCTTCGATGCCTTGCAGTTCAACACGCTGCGTAAGCGCCTCTTCGATCTGTTCGGGGAAGAGGAACAGCCCGTCGAGGAAGAGCCCATGCCCCCGCTGGAACTGCTCGAGACCGAGGAGGCGCTGAGAACGTGGTTCGCCGAGCGGGCCGGGCAGACCTTCGGTCTGCATCTGGCGACAGTGCCCGTGACTGGTGCCCCGGACGACGTCGTCGGCGTCGGGTTCGCCGCCGAAGGCGCCACCGCCTATGTCAACGTCGAACAGGCAGATCAACATCTGGAGGAGGCCCTCGCCACGGTGCTGGCGGATGCCGGTAGCGCCAAGGCGGTGCACGATTTCAAGCGGGCTTTCAAGCTGTTGAAGGAGCGTGGCTTAGGCCTCGCCGGGGTGGTCGATGACACGATGATCTCCGCGTATCTGATCCAGCCGGACCGCCGGAGTCACGAGCTCGGGGACATTGCGCAGTACCACCTGCGACTGACCCTCGAGGCCGAGGGAGAGAGCGGCCAATTGGAACTGGGGCTGGACGAGCAGGATGCGGCTCAGCCTGCTGTGCGTGCAGCATACGTGGTGCGCTTGCTCTCGCACCATCTGGCCGGTCAGGTGCTGGAGCGGGGGGCCTCGCGGCTCTTGGCCGAGATGGAATTACCGCTGGCCGTGATCTTGGCGCGCATGGAGAATACCGGCATCGCGATCGACACGGAACGGCTCGACGAGCTGATCGGCGACTTTTCGAAGACCATCGACGCCGCCACCCAGGAGGCGTATGACGCCATTGGGCACGAGGTGAATCTCAGCTCGCCGAAGCAGTTGCAGGGCGTCCTCTTCGATGAGCTGGAGCTACCGAAGACGAAGAAGATCAAGACGGGCTACACCACAGACGCCGATTCCCTGCAGGAGCTGCTCGTCAAGACGCAGCACCCGTTCCTCGTGGCGCTCATGGCCTATCGTGATGCGACCAAGCTGCGCCAGACGGTCGAGGGTCTGCGAAAGACCGTGGCCGACGACGGCCGGATCCATACCACCTACGCGCAGACGGTCGCCGCCACCGGGCGACTGTCCTCTCTCAACCCCAATCTGCAGAACATCCCGATCCGCAGCGAGGAGGGCCGGCGAATTCGCGATGTGTTTGTGGTGGGCGAGGGCTACGAGACCCTGCTCACGGCCGACTATTCCCAGATCGAGATGCGCATCATGGCCCACCTCTCCGGGGATGAGGGCCTGATTCAGGCCTACCGTGACGGTGAGGACCTGCACCGGTTTGTTGGCTCCCATGTGTTTGACGTCGCGCCCGAGGACGTCACGTCCGAGATGCGGTCCAAGGTGAAGGCCATGTCGTACGGCCTGGCGTACGGGCTTAGCTCCTTTGGCCTGTCCAAGCAGCTGAAGATCTCCGTTGACGAGGCGCGCGGGTTGATGAAGGACTACTTCTCTCGTTTCGGCGCCGTGCGCGATTACCTGCGTGGCGTGGTGACTCAAGCGCGGCAAGACGGCTTCACGTCGACGATCGAGGGCCGCCGTCGTTACCTGCCGGACCTGACGAGCGACAACCGCCAACTGCGCGAGATGGCCGAACGCGCTGCTCTGAATGCGCCCATCCAAGGCTCGGCTGCCGACATCATCAAGCGCGCCATGCTCGGCGTTGATGCTGGCCTTCAGGAAGCCGGGCTCTCCACCCGCATGCTGTTGCAGGTCCACGACGAGCTGGTGTTCGAAGTTGCTGAGGGCGAGCTGGACCAGGTGGAGGCGCTGGTGCGGGAACGGATGGCCCACGCCGCCGAGCTGGCCGTCCCCCTCGATGTTCAGGTCGGCATCGGGCGCAGCTGGCACGATGCCGAACACTAATCAACGACGAGTCTCAGCTCCGAGGAGGAACTGTGCGCAGTGAACTGTTTCGGGTGAGCGGCCACCACGGCGACCGGGATCCCCAGGCCGAGGCGTGGGTCCGCGCCGTCGATCGCGGCTTTTATGACAAGGACCGGGACGCCGCCGCGCTGCAGCGCTTCATCGATGCACTCCGTGCCCGCGACACCCTGTTGACGGCGGTGTACGACGACGGGGCCACCGCGCCGTCGCTCGCCGCCGTCTGGCCGGTCGCGACGTTTGCGGAATTCGCGGGGGAGATGACCGTGCGCCCCGGGGCGCAGCTGTCCGCGCATCAGATTTCCGATGTCACGGTGCGTGCCACGCACCGCCGGCGCGGGCTCCTGCGTTCCATGATGGAAGCCTCCCTCGCGCGTGCCGTGGCGGCCGAGCGGCCGGTGGCGGTCCTGACCGCCTCCGAAGCGAGCATCTATGGCCGGTTTGGGTTTGCTCCGTCCGCGTACCAGGTTCCGCTGCGGCTCAAGGTCGAGCATGGACTGGCGCTGAGGCCCGAGGCCAAGGCCTTCGCCGCTGCCGCCGACTGGCGCGTTGAGGAGTTGCTTCCGCGGGACATGGAGCCCATCCACGACCACGTGTTTGCGGCGTTCCATCAGCAATCGACCGGCTCGGTCTCGCGTGCGTGGGATGACCTGCAACGGGTCACGGGACGCTGGGCGCCCGACGGATACGGGGCCGCGGAGGATTTGCGCGCGTACGCCTGTTTCGACGCCGATGGCACTCCGGTGGCCTTTGCGACGGCCCGCTTCGGCGGCTGGGACAAGGACCCCAAGGAACTGCAGATTCTCGACTTCGTGGCTGCCGATCCTGCCGCTGAACTGGCGTTGTGGGAGCATCTCGGGGCGCATGACCTCGTGGAGGTTCTGACGTTTAGCCGCGCTCGCGTCGACGATCCACTGCGTTGGGCCCTCGCTAACCCGCGGGATCTCACCACCAAGTCCGTCGAGGATTCCGTGTGGATTCGCGTACTGGACGTCCCACAAGTGCTGGCCGCCGTGGACTGGGCGGCTGACGGTTCTGTCGTTCTGGCGGTCGAGGATGCGCTCGGCTACGCCGACGGTCGCTGGGCCCTGACGGTTCAGGGTGGCACTGCGCGCGTCGTGGAGGACGATGCCGCAGACGCCGGTCCCGAGGTCGCCATGAGCGTCGACACCTTGGGCGCGTTGGCCACGGGTGCGATGCAACCCTGGCAAGCCGCGGCGGTGGGGCGTGTGCAGGCCGATCCCGAGGCCTTGCTCGCGGTCAATGCCCTCTTCGGTGACCGCCGTGCTCCCATGAACCACACGTTCTTCTAAGCGGGGGAGCGGACAGCATCAGCCGAGCGGGGTGGCCGCGATCGGCTTTGACCGTGGCACGCCGCGGAGCTAAACTAGACGGGCATGTCTTCTGTCGCGCGCTCACGCGTGCCCGAGTGAGGACCGCACCCATACAAGATCCACCTCGGAGTATGCCGGGACTTCCGGCTACCCGACTGACCAAACTATCCACATCGGAGCCCCTACTACATGACCATCACCTCCAACGAGAAGACCGGTACCCCGCAGGTCGCTGTCAACGACATCGGTACCGCTGAAGACTTCCTCGCCGCCGTCGACGCCACCATCAAGTACTTCAACGATGGCGACCTCGTCGAGGGCACCGTCGTCAAGGTTGATCGCGACGAAGTCCTGCTCGACATCGGTTACAAGACCGAGGGTGTCATTCCTTCCCGCGAGCTTTCCATCAAGCACGACGTCGATCCGGGCGAAGTTGTCGCCACCGGTGACACCGTCGAGGCCCTCGTCCTCACCAAGGAGGACAAGGAAGGCCGCTTGATCCTGTCCAAGAAGCGCGCTCAGTACGAGCGCGCCTGGGGCGACATCGAGAAGATCAAGGAAGAGGACGGCGTCGTCACCGGCACCGTCATCGAGGTGGTCAAGGGCGGCCTGATTCTGGATATCGGCCTGCGCGGCTTCCTGCCGGCATCGCTTGTCGAGATGCGCCGCGTGCGCGATCTGGCCCCGTACATCGGCCAGGAGATCGAGGCCAAGATCATCGAGCTGGACAAGAACCGCAACAACGTGGTGCTGTCCCGCCGTGCGTGGCTCGAGCAGACCCAGTCCGAGGTGCGTTCCTCCTTCCTCAACAAGCTCGAGAAGGGCCAGGTCCGCCCGGGCGTCGTCTCCTCGATCGTCAACTTCGGTGCGTTCGTGGACCTCGGCGGCGTCGACGGCCTCGTGCACGTTTCCGAGCTGTCCTGGAAGCACATTGACCACCCGAACGAGGTTGTCGAGGTCGGCCAGGAAGTCACCGTCGAGGTTCTCGAGGTGGACCTGGACCGCGAGCGCGTCTCCCTGTCGCTCAAGGCTACGCAGGAAGATCCGTGGCAGACCTTCGCCCGCACCCACGCCCTTGGCCAGGTTGTGCCGGGCAAGGTCACCAAGCTGGTTCCGTTCGGCGCGTTTGTCCGCGTCGAGGACGGCATCGAAGGCCTAGTGCACATCTCCGAGCTGGCTGTCCGCCACGTCGAGCTGGCCGAGCAGGTCGTTTCCGTGGGTGACGAGCTGTTCGTCAAGGTCATCGACATCGACCTCGAGCGCCGCCGCATCTCGCTGTCCCTGAAGCAGGCCAACGAGGGCGTCGACCCAGAGGGCACCGAGTTCGACCCGGCGCTCTACGGCATGGCTGCCGAGTACGACGAGCAGGGCAACTACAAGTACCCGGAGGGCTTCGACCCGGAGACCAACGAGTGGCTCGAGGGCTACGACGAGCAGCGCGCCGCCTGGGAGGCCCAGTACGCCGCCGCTCAGGAGCGCTGGGAGGCCCACAAGAAGCAGGTTGCTCAGCACCTCAACGACGACCAGGCTGCCGCCTCCGAGGCGCCCGCCGAGGCTCCGTCCGCTTCGAGCTACTCCTCGGATGCACCGGTTGCCGACGCCGGCACCTTGGCCTCCGACGAGGCCCTCGCCGCACTGCGCGAGAAGCTGACCGGCAACTAAGTTCTCCCGCTGCCTGAGCACACCTGAACTGAACAGAAGATCCCCGCGACCAACCTGGTCGCGGGGATCTTCTGCGTTCGTCGTGTGAAGTTGCGCCGCATCGTGCGCCCAGCGTGATGTGCGGTGGCGTATTGAGCCCCGTCGGCGCCTGTTGGACGGTGCGCGTTCATCCGAAAACGAGGGAACTAGGCCCGCCGCGTGCAGGACCACCAGAGGACCGAGCTGATCGCGACCGCCTGAGTGGCCATCAGCGAGATCAGGACCATGACCTGAATCAATCCCGCGTCCAGAGGCGACGCCCCGCCGAGAATGAGCCCCACAAACGCCCCCGGGAGCGTGATGGTGCCCGCGGTCTTGGCTTGGTCTACGCCGGGCAGCATCGCTTCCGGGGCCACCGGGCGGAGCACCAAATTCCGCGCTGACGCCGGGGTCATCCCGACGGCGAGCGCCGCTTCCACTTCGCCGCGGCGCTGATCGAGCTCGGCGACAAAGCGCCGGCCGGAGAGATTCGCGGCCGCCATGGACCCTCCGATGAGCTGTCCGACGACGGCGATCAACGCGAGCGGCTCCACCGGCAGCACGCCCGCGACGAGGAGCAGTCCGACGGGAGGCAGGACGCCGAGGACGAGGGGCAGCGCGGCGCCAAACCACGAACAGCCGGGCACCCGGCGTCGGACGGTGACGGTAGCCACGCCCAGCATCAGTAGGAGAAATGCACCGGCCCAGACCGCTGAGCGGCCCAACTGCGAAATGAGGAGGGCCACCAGCATCAGCTGGGCTAGGGCCCGGGCACCGGCGAGCAGCGTCTCCCGCACCGCTAAGCCCAGCACCACGCGGGACACCGTAGCGGCCACCGCGAGGAGTGCGGCCAGGGCCAGCCAGAACGTTGGCCCCAACTGGAGGAGCGTCGACGATCCCACGCTCAGCTCCGGGTGGAAACGGTGACCGTGAACTTGGTGTTGCGTGCCACTTGTCGCGTGGGACCAACGAACTGCTCGAGACGACCGCGGTACCGCAGGTGTGAGTTCCACACGCACCACAGTTCTCCGCCAGGGGCGAGCACCCGGCCAGCGGCGCGGAAGAGCTTCAGCGCAATCCCTACGTGCACGGTGTTGCCCACGTGGAAGGGTGGGTTGAGCACGATGAGGTCGGCGCTGCCGTCCGGTTGGGCTGAGAGGGCATCGTCCTGGACGACGACGGCGCGATCACTGACGTTATTGGCCCGCAAGGTAGCGCGGGTGGAAAGTACGGCGGCGGCGGACTGATCCGAGGCCACCACCCTCAGGCCGGGGTGGGTCAGTGCAAGGTAGGCGGCGATGGTGCCGTTGCCGCTGCCGAGGTCTACAGCGCGCTCCGCGCCACGAACCGCAGCCAAGGACGGCAGCAGGAAGCGTGTTCCGGGGTCGAGCTTCGCGCCGCCGAAGGTGCCGCCCGTGGCGCGTAGTTGCAGCGGTCGAGCGAGTCCCACCTCGTAACTGGCCGCGGCGAGTGCTGGGGCGGTCACTGGACGAGGTCCGCGGGCCGCGATCACGCGTGCCTTCCGTCGGGCCAGCGAGACGTCCACCGTGGTGAAGGCCTCCGCGAGGACATCGTTCATCCCGCGGTTCATGTGCTTGATCCGACCGCCGGCCAGGACGGTGACGTCCGGTGCGGCGTGGCGGGCGATGAGGCGGGCCCAATCCCGCAGTTCTTCTAGCGAGCGCGGCAGGTGCATGAGGACTAGGCGGACGCCCGTCAGGAACGTTGCGGCGAAGTCGTCGAGGCTGTCCGCCTTCTCGCTGGCCGGCGAGAGTAAGTCGAAGCTTGCGCCCAGCTGCGCACGCTCAGCGTTGGCCGTGATCGCCCGCTCGGAGGCAAGCCGGTCCGTGTGGACGCGGTGACCGGTCAGGCCCTGCTGGGCCAGCGCGAGGGTCAGTGCGCCGTACTGGTCCCCGATCACCGCCACGCTGCCGCCCTCGGCGGGCAGAACACCGCGTTCGACGGCGAGGTCGAGGAGGAGTTCGTCGGCCGTGTCGTGGGCCTGCAGGTTCTCGGCCTCAGGATCGGGCCAACGTCGCAACTGCGCCCAGAGTTCGGTGCGTTGCGCCGAGGTCTGCGCCGCGCTCATAGATCCACCCACTCGGTGCCGGTCTGCGTTGCCTCGGCCGCGCCGGCGGAGTGCGTCGCCAGTTGGGTGATCAAGGCCTCGGCTGCTGCCGGTTCGTCCGGCACGGCGACCCGAACAACGGGGCGAATCAAGCCTGACGCGGTGGGGGAGTAGTCCGTGCCGAGCACGCGGTGCTGTTGCGTGCGCAGGTCGTTCTCGAGGCGGGGTGCCACGTCGAGGTCAGTGGCGACGTCGTACAGCCGCATGCGCTGACGCCGGACGAACGTCGCCGCGTCGAGCGCTGTCGAGACGGACTCGGAGTACGCTCGCACCAGCCCGCCGGCGCCCAGCAGGACGCCGCCGAAATACCGGACGACGACGGCGACGACGTCGGACAGGTCCGCGTCCGTGCCGTGACTGACGCGGCGGGAGAGCGCCTCCAGCATCGGCGCCCCAGCTGTGCCGGAGGGCTCCCCGTCGTCATTGCTACGCTGCACTCCGCGGTCGGCGCCCACGATGAACGCGCTGCAGTGGTGGCGGGCGTCGTGGTAGGTGGCGCGGAGCTCGGCGATCAACTCGCGTGCCTGCTCCTCGGTGTCGACGCGGCGCAGGTACGTGATGAAGCGCGAGCGCTTGATCTCGAGCTCGTGCACCACATCGCCGCCGATGGTGGTGTAGGCGGTGGCCCGGGTCTCGCTCGCGTGCATTGCTCTAGCCTACCGTCCGCCCGCAGATGCCAGCGGGCGCGGGGCTCGGTACGCTGGGCCGTATGAGCGAATCCAGTGATCACGTGCTCGATGTGGGTCTGACCGGCGGCATTGCCTCCGGCAAGTCCACGGTAGCCAGCGAGTTCAGGGCTCTGGGCGCGACCGTCATCGATGCCGACCAATTGGCCCGTGACGTCGTGGCCCCGGGCACGGAAGGGCTCGCGGACGTCGTTGCGGCCTTCGGCGAGCAGGTGCTGACCGCCGACGGCTCCTTGGACCGCCCGGCGGTGGGCGCCGTGGTGTTTGACGACGCGGCGGCCCGGGACACGTTGAATGGCATTATTCACCCGCGCGTGCGCGCGGAAGCCGCACGACGGCGCCAAGCGGCCATCGACGCAGCCGCTGGGGAACGCGTCGTCGTCGTACAGGACATCCCGTTGTTGACCGAGACCCAACAGGCGGACCGCTTTGATCACGTGGTGGTGGTTCAGGCCCCACAGGTTGTCCGCGTGGCGCGCATGGTGAAGCACCGTGGCATGACCGAGGAGGCTGCGCTCGCTCGAATCGGCGCTCAGGCCACGGATGCTGAACGTGCCGCTATTGCGGATGTGCTGATTCTCAATGACGGCGACCTCGATTCTCTCCGCACGAGGGTGCGCCAGGCGTGGTCCGAGCTCACGGGCGCCTGAGAGCGAGTCCCGATAAATGAGACACACACGCGAGCCCGGAGCGCCGGCCGGGCCGGAGCCGCCACCGTTCCGCTTCGGAGCGGGGATGCGGTGGGTGCGGAGGCTCTTTCTGCTCTCCGGCCTTCTCACTGCGGTATGGCTAGTGGTCTGGCTCGGCTTCGGAGGGCGGGCGGACTTCGTCGCGGGCGAGCCGTATGAGGCGAGCGTGATGCTGGGAGCATGGATCGGACTCTCCGCCGTCGCCATCGCCCTCGTGGCCGGGGTCTTGTTGGCCCAGCAACTCGTCATGGCGATATTGACTCGATTGGACGAAGGACCGCTTTTCTCGGGGTTCTTGGGACGCGGGGGTCAGCGCCGACGACGACGGTGAGGGGCGATTCAGCCTTCGAAGAAAAGTTCGAATCACGGCGTGTCGCCTCGGCCGGTGCAGGGGTAGCCTAGGGGCATGAGTCTCGCCCAGGACATCCAGCGCGTCGTCGCCCCGTTTGAAGTCGTCAGCGAATATCAGCCCGCCGGCGATCAGCCGCAGGCCATCAACGAGCTCTCCGAGCGGCTCAACGCCGGCGAGAAGGACGTGGTCCTGCTCGGTGCCACCGGTACCGGCAAATCCGCCACCACCGCGTGGCTCGTGGAAAAACTCCAGCGTCCAACACTGGTCTTGGTGCAGAACAAGACGCTGGCCGCGCAGTTGGCCAACGAGTTCCGCGAGCTGCTGCCCCACAACGCCGTCGAGTACTTCGTTTCCTACTACGATTACTACCAGCCGGAAGCCTACGTGCCGCAGACGGACACCTTCATCGAGAAGGATTCCTCCATCAACGAGGAAGTGGAGCGGTTGCGGCATTCGGCGACGAATGCACTGCTCACGCGGCGTGATGTCATCGTTGTTGCCACGGTCTCCTGCATCTACGGGTTGGGAACGCCGGAAGAGTACGTCGCCGGCATGGTGACGCTGCGGCAGGGCATGGAACTGAATCGTGATGACATGCTGCGCCAGTTCGTCAACATGCAGTACGCCCGCAACGACGTCGACTTCCAACGGGGCACTTTCCGGGTGCGCGGGGACACCGTGGAGATCATTCCGGTCTACGAAGAACTCGCTATTCGCATCGAATTCTTCGGCGATGAGATCGAGAATATCTACACCCTGCACCCGTTGACCGGGGAGATCGTGCGGGAAGAGCAGGAGATGTATGTCTTCCCGGCGAGCCACTATGTGGCTGGACCGGAACGAATGAATCGAGCGATCACCGCCATCGAGGACGAACTCGCCGAACGGTTGGCCGAGCTGGAGTCACAGAACAAGTTGGTGGAGGCCCAGCGCCTGCGGATGCGCACTACCTACGACTTGGAGATGATGCAGCAGATGGGCTTCTGCAATGGCATCGAGAATTATTCTCGCCACATTGATGGACGTGACTCCGGGTCCGCCCCACATTGCTTGCTGGATTACTTCCCGGACGATTTTCTGCTCGTGGTTGATGAGTCGCACGTCACCATTCCGCAGATCGGGGCGATGTACGAAGGGGATATGTCCCGCAAGCGCACCCTCGTCGAGCACGGTTTCCGTTTGCCCTCAGCGATGGACAACCGCCCCCTGAAGTGGGATGAGTTCCTCGAACGGATCGGACAGACCGTCTACTTGTCCGCGACGCCGGGCAACTATGAGCTCAGCCAGTCCTCTGGCGTCGTGGAACAAATCATCCGTCCCACGGGTTTGGTTGACCCCGAGATCACGGTCAAGCCGACCAAGGGGCAGATTGACGACTTGCTCTCCGAAATCCGCGACCGGACCGAGCGCGACGAGCGCGTGCTGGTCACCACGTTGACGAAGCGTATGGCGGAGGACCTTACCGGATACCTGACGGAGCACGGCGTCAAGGTGGAGTACCTCCATTCGGATGTGGATACCCTCAAGCGCGTCGAGTTGCTGCGCGAGCTTCGGCTCGGCACGTTCGATGTGTTGGTGGGGATCAATCTCCTGCGCGAGGGCCTCGACCTACCCGAGGTCTCTCTGGTCGCCATTCTTGACGCTGACAAGGAAGGCTTCTTGCGTTCAACGACGTCCCTGATCCAGACCATCGGTCGTGCCGCGCGTAACGTCAACGGCCAGGTCCACATGTATGCGGATCGGGTGACCGATTCGATGCGGCGTGCTCTGGACGAGACAGAACGGCGCCGCGAGATTCAGGTCCAACACAACAAGGCCACGGGCGTGGACCCGCAGCCGCTGCGGAAAAAGATCGCCGACATCACCGATCAGCTCGCGCGCGAGGACGCCGACACGCGCGAACTGCTGCAAGAGTTCGACTACGGCAAGGGCAAGCGCGGCATTAACGCGACGAAGACGGACCACCAGCGCTCGGCCGCAACTCAGGCGCCCGGCACGCCGAAGCTGGCCGCAGCTCCCGCGGAGGACTTGGGGGAGCTGATCGCCCAGCTCACCGAACAGATGCACGCGGCCGCCGGTGACCTGCAGTTTGAGCTCGCCGCGCGCTTGCGGGACGAACTGAGCGACCTGAAGAAAGAATTGCGGCAAATGAAGGACGCTGGCCACGCCTGAGCGGCGGTTTTCTCGCCCGGCAGATGCCGTGCGGTAGAATCGAGCGCACGTAGGGGAGTATCCCGAACACTGCGAACGTCAACACGCTAGCGAGCCGATGGAGGCAAGGGGCCGAGATCTTCGGTTACCGCTAGCCGTGCGCAGTGGCCGAACCCGTCAGCTGAGACTGGCACACGGGCGGCGGAGAGACTTGCGGCGCCCAGTTGTACCCCCGCAGCAGCCGCCCGAGCGGCTGCCCTACGAAAGGTAGTGTGTGTCAGAACACCTGAGCCTCGGCTTTCAGATCGGCTCGCTCACGATCCTCGGCCTCATTCTGCTCTTTGACCTCTTGTATGTGGTCAAACGGCCTCACGAACCCTCGATGAAAGAAGCCGGCCTGTGGGTCGGTTTCTACGTCACTCTGGCACTCGTCTTTGCTGGACTGATGTTCTGGCAGGCTGGACCCGACTACGGCAAAGAGTTCATCGCCGGCTGGGTCACCGAATACAGCCTCAGCGTGGACAACTTGTTTGTCTTCATCATCATCATGGCGCGCTTCTCGGTACCGAGGAAGTACCAACAGGAAGTGCTGATGTTTGGCATCATCATCGCCCTCATCCTGCGCGGCATCTTCATCCTCATCGGCGCCACGGTGATCGAGCACTTCACCTGGGTCTTTTACATCTTTGGCATCTTCCTTCTCTGGACCGCCTGGCACCAGCTCAAGGACGACGGTGAGGATGAAGAAGAAGGCGCCAATAACGGTCTCATCGCCCGCATGACGCGCAAAATGCCCTTCAGCGATGAGTACGACGGCAACAAACTCCGCACCGTCGTCGATGGCCGGAAGGTCTTCACGCCGATGGTGATGGTGTTTATTACCATCGGTATGACGGACTTGATGTTCGCCATCGATTCCATCCCGGCGATCTTCGGCTTGACCCAAAGCGCCTTCATCGTTTTCACGGCCAACATCTTCGCCCTGATGGGGCTGCGCCAGCTGTACTTCCTGCTCGGCGGGCTCATGGATCGCCTGATTTACCTGAAGCACGGCCTGTCCTTCATCCTGGCGTTTATCGGCGTGAAGCTGATCTTCCACGCGCTCAGCCACAATGAGCTGTCCTTCATCAACGGCGGCCAGCACATTGAGTGGGTGCCTGAGATTACGACGGAGCTATCGCTGGCCGTGATTCTCTCCACCATCGTCATCGCCACGGTGGCGTCGCTGATGTCCAAGAAGGGGCGGCAGGCGGCCATGGACGCACGCCTGAAGGCGGACATGGAGAAGACTCACCAGAACGAAGGCTAGAGGCGGTACCGCCTGATGCGAGTCGGCGGGACCGGGACACCATGGCGTCGGCCCCGGACGTGGAGACCTTCCGCGTCCGGGGCCGACGTCGTGTGGCGTGAGTGCGTCGCGGCGATGGCCTAGGCGCCGGCCGCCGGCTGGGTCATGGTCAACAGGCGCGCAAAAATCGCCGCACCATCATCGGCGATCCCGTCGTGGTGGAAGGCATCCGTTTCCCAGACTTTGAGGCCACGAACCCGCCCGGCCGTTTCCAGGCTGAGGTCGCGGTCCACGTAGACGTCGTCCGTGTAGACGGCGGCGGCGACTGGCACCGTGTTGGTCGCCAAGACGTCGAGATCGTAGAGGTCCTCCCAATCGTTCACCGCGTTGAGGGCCTCCGCGACGCCGCGCAGCGGTGCCAGCGCGGGGTCATACTCAAAGAACCAGTCGAACACCATTTCGCCGGTGAGCAGCGGCTGCTCGGCATCCGGGAGGAAGTCCGGGAACTCCTCGGCCACGCGCTGGGCCGCCCACGCGGTCTCCACGCGGCCGTCGTCGCTCACGCCGAGGGTGGATTGACCGTAGATCGACTCATGCATCAGGGCGTACAGCGGGTTCGCCGCGCGGGAGGCTTGCTGGTGGAGGGCGTCGAGGAACGCGTCGGACAGGCGCGGTCCGTCCACCGTCTCAACGAAGGCCTGTTCCAGCGTATGGTGCAACGCGTGGACGCGCGTGTTTCCACCGAAGTGATTGCCGAGCATTTGCACCACACCGCGCGTGACGGGGCGCCCATCGGGCAGCTGCTCGGAGACCTGATCCACGTGGGCAAACACGCGGTCAAGAGTCACCCGGTCCTCGGGGTACCAGCCGAAATACTCGGCGGCGCGTGCCGCCATGCGCGGGTAGGTGTGCCGATAGATACGCTCAGCGTGGCCGGTGAGCGCGGCCAGCCCTCCGGTGACGAGGCAGCGCTCGAGCCCCTCTGGCGCCAACGAGAGGTAGGTCAGCGTGATGAACCCGCCGTAGCTCTGGCCCAGGGTGCTCCACCGTTCGAGGCCGAGCGCGCGGCGCAGTGCTTCGGCGTCGTGCACGATCGAGTCGGCGCGGAAGTGGCGCAGGTAGGCGACCTGGGCGTCCACGTCCCCGCGTAGCGGCAGGCTCTGCCGGTTGATCGGAGAGCTGAGCCCCGTCCCGCGCTGATCCATGAGGATGACGCGGAAGGATTTGGCGGCCTCGCCGATCCACCCTGAGAGGCTCGTGACGCGCGGGCCGGCACCGCCGGGACCGCCCTGCAGGTACAGCAGGTAGGGCAATTGCTCTGCGTCAGGAACCTCGGTCGAGACGAGCTCGCGGGCAAAGAGGGTGATCTGCTCGCCCTCGGGATGGGCGTAGTCCACCGGCACGTCGAGATAATGCTCGGTCGCTCGGAGGCCGCGGTAGGTATGCGTGGCGGCAATGCGGTGGCCCATCAGGATTCCTCACTCGTGGTCGAGGCGGCGCGCGCGGCGGATGGCGCTGTGGCGGCTACCGCTGCCAAGGCGTCGCCGTCCAGCCGGCGTGTGGTCCAATCCGTCAGTGCGCTAGCCCCCAGCGCGTCGTAAAAGCCAAGTGCAGGCTCGTTCCAGTTGAGGACTTGCCATTCCAAGCGGGCATAATCGCGATCGACCGCGATGGCGGCCAGCGTCGACAGCAGATTTCGCCCGTGCCCGCCGCCGCGAGCCTCCTCACGCACATACAGATCCTCAAGATGGATCCCGTGGACGCCCTCCCACGTCGAGTACGTGAGGTACCAGATGGCCATGCCGACGATGTGTGGTTCGCCCGCGCCCGTATGGTCCTCCGCAACGTGCGCAAAGACTGTGGGGTGAGGGCCGAAGAGGTGTTCGTGCAGCAGCGCGCCGGTATTCTTCACGGCATCCGGCTCCCGCTCATACTCGGCGAGGTCGGTGATCATCGCCAGCAGGACGGGGACGTCGCGCGGCTCGGCGGCTCGAATGTGAGATGCAGTGTCAGGCATGCTCTCTTTCCTATGCGATTCGGTGGGCTGGAGCAAGCGGGCGCGGCGATGAGGAGAACCGGCTGAGGCCACCCGCGCGCCTAGAGGGGAAACCGGCCCGTGGAACGGTCCCACACGTTAACGGCGGTCGAGACCAGCAGGGCAGAGCCCAACATGTGCAACAACACCAGCCCGATGGGCAGGCCAGTGAAGTGCTGCCAGTACCCCAATCCGGCTTGGGCCAGCAGGACGGCAAGGAGCAGGACGAGTCCGGTGCGCAGTCGCCGCGTCGCGGCGTCGGGTTGAGCGCGCGCGAAGATCAGCACGGTGAGAACCACGGTCGCTGCCAGCAACACGTACACCGGCGCCGTATGCAGCCGGGTAACGATCTCAGCGTCGAAGGGGTGACGAGGACTGGAGGCATCGCCAGCATGCGGTCCCGTACCGGTGACCACCGTGCCCAGAACGACGGCGGCCGCCGCGGAGACGAGCATGATCCACGCAGCGGGCCGGGACCCAAGGGGCACTCTGGGTGGGGCGACGGTGTCATCCTGCCGCAGGTACATCGCCGTCCGGTTAACGAGCAGCGTCGCAAAGCCGACGACGGTCGCGGACACGATGAAGTGGAGGCTTACGATCCATGGATTGAGGTCCGTCCACACGGTGATCCCACCGATGAGTGCCTGCGCGGGGATCACGCAGAACAGGCCGATGGCGAGCCGGAAAATCACCGGATGAGTTCGGCGCATGTTCCACACGGCAACAATCATCGCGACGGCGATCGCGCTGAGGACAAAGGTCAACGTCCTATTGCCGAACTCAATGACCCCGTGGATGCCCATTTCCGGGGTCGGCGTCATGGAGCCGGGCACGCAGTGGGGCCACTCGGAACAGCCGAGGCCAGACTCGGTGAGCCGGACGGCGCCACCGGTGACGATGATGCCAATCTGTGAAATGAGGGAGGCAATCGCCAGCGCATGGACGCCGCGGCCAACGCGGGTCGGGAGCCGGCGGGTCCACGAGGAGGTCTGGGTCATGATGTTTTCAGTGCCTTTCATGGATTAAGTCCACTTGAACCAGCGGGAGGCCGCCACGGAGGCGAGCACGGCCCATAGGGCGAGGAGCGCGACGTCCCCGACGGCAAAGCCGCCGTCGAGTAGGGCCGTGCGCATGGCGTCACCGAGTGCGGCCGAGGGCAGGGCCGCGACAATGCTCGCCAGGGCGCCAGGCAGCTGACTGCCGGGGATGAGGATGCCGCCCCCGGCTGCGAGCAGGACCCACGCGAGATTAGTGATGGCCAGTGTGGCCTCCGGCCGCACGGTTCCCGCAATGAGCAGCCCGAGCGAGGTGAACGCTCCCGAGCCGAGCACGAGCAGCCCTAGCGCGATGAGGCAACCCACCGGGTCCGGTCGCCACCCGAGGGCCACGGCGGTACCGCCGACGACGACGAGCTGTACTCCAAGGACCGCCAGAACGGCCAGCGCCTTGCCGAAGATCAGCCCCGCGCGTCCCAAGGGCGTGGTGGAGAGAAAGGTCAGCACGCCGTAGCGGCGGTCAAACCCCGTGGCGATACCCTGACCCGTGAACGCCGTCGACATCACGCAGAGCGCCAGAACGCCCGGCGCCGCGGCGTCGATCCGCGAAGGGCCGATCCCATCGAGGAGGTCAACCAAGGTCAGGGCCACGAGGGCCAGCAGCGGCAGGACGACGGCGAGGACGAGTTGTTCGCCGTTGCGGAGCATGAGGGCCGTTTCGTAGCGGCCCTGATGAATGACGCGGGCCAGCAGGGACGCGGCATTCGGGCCAGAGTGCGGCAAGTAGAGGCTCACGCCCCCTCCTCCTTCGTGGTTGCAAGGTCAAGAAAGACGTCTTCGAGCGTGCGGGCCTGCAGAGTGAGCGAGGACGGGAGCACCTCCTGATGGGCCAGCCACGCGGTGGCCGCGGCGAGGTCCGCAGCGGTATGCAGGCCGGTGATGCGGTAGTGGTCTCCGTCGCGGCGCGTAAGGGTCAACCCGGTCGAGGAGTGCAGCGAATCGGCGTTAAGCGGGGCATTGGTGGTTAGATCCACGATGCGTGATTCGCTCGCGGCGCTGGCCGTGAGCTCCGCAACTGTTCCTTCGGCGACATTGCGGCCGGAATCGATGATGTACACGTAATCGGAGAGGCGCTGAGCGTCATCCATGAGGTGCGTCGTCAAGATGATGGCCAAGCCGGCTTCGCGGAGCTCGCCGATGAGCTCGAACACCGTGTGACGGGACTGGGGATCGAGGCCAGCGCTGGGTTCGTCGAGAAAAATGACCTCGGGGCGGCCCACCAGCGCTGCGGCGAGCGCTACTCGCTGCTTTTGCCCGCCGGAGAGTCGCCGAATTGAGGTGGCGGCGAAGTCCTCGATAGCCAGCCGTCGCACCAGCTCGCCGACGTTGGCCGGGTTGCGGTACATTCTGGCGAGATGTCTGAGGAGTGACACAGGTCGAACCGACGGTGGTAGGCCGCCGTCCTGCAGCATGACGCCGACGCGGGAGCGTAGTGCGGCGTTGGCGGACGATGGGTCCTCACCGAGGAGTGTGACGGAGCCGCCGTCAGGCTTCAACAGTCCTTGGGCACAAGCGAGCGTGGTGGACTTGCCGGCACCGTTGGTCCCGAGAAGCGTGGTCACTGAGCCGAAGTCGGCCCTGAGGCTCACGCCATGCAGGACGCGGAGCATGCGGCCATCGAGCGCCGGGACGGGACCGAAGTCTTTCCGGAGCTCGTCAACAATCAAAGCAGTGGATGACGCAGGCACCCGAGCATTCTACGTGACGTAGAGAAGGTGGCCTGCAGTCCGCGAGGCGGAGACGGTGGAGGGCCGGCTGCCACCTGTGAGCAACGACATGCTCGGTGGTCTCTGAGCTAAGGTTCGCCTTGCTAGCCGAGAGCGCCTCAATAAGTCATGATTGTGTTGTGTATTCATCCCAGTCGACGACTCCGGACAACGGCTCCATGACGCCCACGTCCCGGGCACCAGAGACCGAGGAACGCACCCGAGATCGCGTGTTGCAGGCCGTCCTCAAGCAGGGGCCGGTGAGCGCCGCCGAGCTCGGGGAGTCCCTCGGCTTCACCCCTGCCGCGGTGCGCCGACACTTGGACACGCTGAGTAAGCAAGGGCTTGTCGAGGTCAAGCTGGTCGCCAATCAGGCGGGTGGCGCCGGTCGCCCTGCTCGTCGCTACGTCCTCAGCCAGCGCGGTCAAACAAAACTCGGCAACGACTACCTCGATATCGCCACCGAAGCCCTGACGGACCTAGCCCATGTGGCGGGCGAGGACGCGGTCCGGCAATTCGCCGCGCGCCGCTTCGCCGCCATGGAGAAGAAGTATCAGCCGATCGTCGACGCCGCCGGTGACGACGTGGCGGCGCGGGCTGACGCTCTGGCTGGGGCGCTGGCTGACGACGGATTCGTCGGCTATACCCGCGATATCGGCGCGAACCTTCCCGAGGCGCTTCAGGGCATTCAGCTCTGCCAAGGGCATTGTCCCATTCAGGGATTAGCGGGCGAGTTTGATGCGTTCTGTGATGAGGAGACCAAAATTTTTGCGCGGCTGCTCGGCGTGGATGTGCGCCGATTGTCCACGCTCGCCAGTGGCGGCCACGTGTGCACCACTCACGTCCCCGTCGGGCGACATAAGACCCCGCAACGTGCGGAAAAGAGAACTCGAATCAAGATCAACAAGCAGGAGAGGCCGCGATGACGGATCAGATTGCACAGGAGACCGCCGATCCCGGCGTGATCACCGAGATCCTGGAGAAGAATCCGGAGCTCCACGGGATTGGTAACTACGAGTACGGTTGGGCCGACAAGAACGACGCCGGTGCCAACGCCAAGCGCGGCCTAGACGAAGCGGTCGTGCGGGATATCTCGGCCAAGAAGGGCGAGCCCGAGTGGATGCTCGAGATGCGCCTGAAGGGCCTCAAGTACTTCGAGCGCAAGCCGATGCCGACGTGGGGTGCCGACCTGTCCGGCATCGACTTCGACAACATCAAGTACTTCGTTCGTTCGACGGAGAAGCAGGCCACCACGTGGGACGACCTGCCCGAGGACATCAAGAACACCTACGACAAGCTGGGCATCCCGGAGGCGGAAAAGCAGCGCTTGGTTGCCGGTGTGGCCGCGCAGTACGAGTCCGAGGTGGTCTACCACCAGCTGCGTGAGGACCTTGAGAAGCAGGGCGTGATCTTCCTCGACACGGATACGGGCCTGAAGGAGTACCCGGAGATTTTCCAGGAGTACTTTGGCTCCGTCATTCCGGTCGGAGACAACAAGTTCGGTTCGCTGAACACGGCCGTGTGGTCCGGTGGGTCCTTCGTTTACGTTCCCAAGGGCGTTCACGTGGAGATCCCGCTGCAGGCCTACTTCCGGATCAACACCGAAAACATGGGTCAGTTCGAGCGCACCCTCATCATCGCCGACGAGGACTCCTACGTGCACTACATCGAGGGCTGCACGGCGCCGATCTACCAGTCGGATTCCCTGCACTCGGCCGTGGTGGAGATCGTGGTGAAGAAGGGCGCTCGCGTTCGCTACACGACCATCCAGAACTGGTCCAACAACGTGTATAACCTGGTCACCAAGCGCGCGATCTGCGAAGAGGGCGCCACCATGGAGTGGGTCGACGGCAACATCGGCTCGAAGGTCACCATGAAGTACCCGGCCGTCTACCTCGTCGGCGAGCATGCGAAGGGCGAGACCCTCTCGATCGCCTTCGCCGGTGAGGGCCAGCATCAGGACACCGGCTCCAAGATGGTGCACATTGCCCCGAACACGTCCTCGTCGATTGTCGCCAAATCGGTGGCCCGCAACGGCGGACGCTCCGCTTACCGTGGCCTCGTCCAGGTGCGCGAGGGCGCGAAGGGCGTGAAGAACTCGGTGGTCTGTGACGCCCTGCTCGTCGACACGATCAGCCGCTCCGATACCTACCCGTACATCGATGTCCGTGAGGACGACGTGACGATGGGGCACGAGGCGACGGTCTCCCGCGTCTCGGAGGAGCAGCTGTTCTACCTCATGTCGCGTGGCCTCGAGGAAGACGAGGCCATGGCCATGATCGTCCGCGGCTTCGTCGAGCCCATCGCCCGCGAGCTGCCGATGGAATACGCGCTCGAGCTCAACCGCCTCATTGAACTTCAGATGGAAGGATCCGTCGGTTAATCATGACTGATACCGCAACTACACTCTCCGGCGAGAAGGCGCGCATCGGCGCGCCGTCGATCGCAGGATTCACCGAGGAAGGCGAGAACCTCTCCCCGCTGAACGAGTCGAGCTCCCCGATTGGCGGCGACGCGTCGACGGCGCACAGCCACGGCCCGGCCGCTGAGGTGCCGGCGGCGTCGCGCGGTGAACGCCCGACGAGCTACAACCTCGAGGACTTCCCGAAGCTCAACGGCCGTGAAGAAGACTGGCGCTTCACCCCGCTGAAGCGCTTGGGCGGACTGCACAAAGGTGCGCCGACCGGCGCGGCTCCGGCCGTGGCGCTCTCCGGCACGGCGAACGCCACCCTCGAGACCGTGAGCATGGACGACGCCCGCGTGGGCAGTGCCGGTATCCCGGATGACCGCGTTTCCGCCAACGCGTGGAACGCCGCCGCCGAGGCCTCAGTGCTGACGATCGGCGCGGGCGCCGAAGACGTCGAGGCGACGCTGACCATCACGGGCGAGCACCGCGAGGCCGCCGCCCAGCACGTGGTGATCGTGGCCGAGGCCAACTCGAGCGCCGTCGTCGTCCTGGATCACGTTGGCTCCGCTGTGGTTGCTCAGAACGTCGAGATCGACGTGCGTGAGGGTGCCAAGCTGACACTCGTCTCGCTGCAGGCGTGGGAAGACGACTCGATCCACCTGTCCACCCAGCAGGCCGTGGTGGCCAAGGACGCCTACTACAAGCACGTGGCCGTCTCCTTTGGTGGCGATGTGGTGCGCCTGACCCCATCCGCCAAGTTCTCGGCGCCGGGCGCCGAGGCTGAGATGTACGGCCTCTACTACGCGGACGCCGGTCAGCACTTGGAGCACCGGCTCCTCGTGGACCACAACCAGCCCCGCTGCACCTCCAACGTGCTCTACAAGGGCGCGCTGCAGGGCGAGGGCGCGCACACGGTGTGGGTGGGCGACGTGCTGATCCGCAAGAACGCCGAGGGAACCGACTCCTACGAGGCCAACCGCAACCTCGTCCTCACGGACGGCACGCGCGCGGACTCGGTGCCGAACCTCGAAATCGAGACCGGCCAGATCGAGGGTGCTGGCCACGCCAGCACCACGGGCCGCTTCGACGACGAGCACCTGTTCTACCTGATGGCTCGCGGCATCGACGAGAAGACCGCGCGCCGACTCGTGGTCCGCGGCTTCCTCAACGAGATCATCCAAAAGATCGGCGTGACCGACCTCGAAGAGCGCCTCAACGAGACGGTCGAAGCCGAACTGGCTGCCACCGACAACTAGGCCCACGCAGGCCACCCGAATCCAACGAACCCGCCGCGTGTGCGGCTTATCAGGAGAGATACGGACACAATGTCTACTCTGGAAATCAAGGACCTGCACGTCTCGATCGACACCGAATCGGGGCCGAAGGAGATCCTCAAGGGCGTGACCCTGACCATCAAGACCGGCGAGACGCACGCCATTATGGGCCCGAACGGCTCCGGCAAGTCGACCCTGGCCTCCACGATCGCCGGCCACCCGCGCTACAACGTCACCTCCGGCGAGATCCTGCTGGACGGCGAGGACGTGCTGGAGATGGGCGTCGACGAGCGCGCCCGCGCCGGCCTGTTCCTGGCCATGCAGTACCCGGTTGAGGTCCCTGGCGTGACCATGACCAACTTCCTGCGCACGGCCAAGACGGCCATCGACGGCGAGGCGCCGAGCCTGCGGCACTGGACCAAGGACGTCAAGGCGGCCATGGAGAACCTGAAGATCGACGCCGACTTTGCGAACCGCAACGTGAACGAGGGCTTCTCCGGCGGCGAGAAGAAGCGCGTGGAGATTCTTCAGCTGGAGCTGTTCAAGCCGAAGTTCGCCGTGCTCGACGAGACCGATTCGGGCCTCGACGTCGACGCGTTGAAGGTCGTCTCGGAGGGCGTCAACCGAGCCAGCGAAGAGAATGAGATGGGCACCCTGCTCATCACGCACTACACGCGCATTCTTCGCTACATCAAGCCGGACTACGTGCACGTGTTCGTCGACGGCCGCGTCGCCGAACAGGGCGGCCCGGAGCTGGCTGACCAGCTCGAGGAAGAGGGCTACGATCGCTTCCTGGTGAAGGCCTAACCATGAGCGAGGCAACCCAGGGCAGCACGCAGACGCCCCTCGAAGATGTCGAGGAGGCGCTGAAGGACGTGATTGACCCCGAGCTGGGGGTCAACGTGGTGGACCTTGGCCTGTTGTATGGGCTGAAGTACGACGACGAGGGCACGCTCCTCATCGACATGACCCTGACGACGGCGGCCTGCCCGCTGACAGATGTCTTGGAGGAGCAGGTGGCCTCCGCGCTGGACAGCGTCGTGGACGAGCACCGTCTGAACTGGGTCTGGATGCCGCCGTGGGGTCCGGAGCGGATTACCGACGACGGCCGAGACCAGATGCGAGCCCTCGGCTTCAACATCTGAGTCCTCACCCACACAAACGGCGGGCCGGAGCATGGTGCTCCGGCCCGCCGTTTGTGCGTCGCGGCACTGCTTATCCTGGCTGGTCCTCGGAATCGTGATCTGTGAGGCCGCGGGCGGCGAGCGCGTCCCCAGTGCGGTGCGCGTAGTCGATCGCGGAGACGACGACGGGCCCGGCCAGCGCCAACGGATTGCGGCCCAACCCGCGTGCCTTCGCTGCGTCGGAAACGTCGGCGGCGGATTGGGCGATCGCCGGGACGCTGCGCAGCATAACGTTGACCGTCAGCGACGCTGTTTCCGGGCTGCCGCCGATGTAGCGTAGGGGACCGAAGGCCCACGTTAGCCCGTCAAGCAGGACGGACGACGGCGTGGTGAGCAAGAGTAGCCGGGCCGCCTGAAGCGCCGCGAACATTCCCCCCAACACGGCGAAGGCTCGCAAGGCGCCGCCGAGCGGATCGGCGCCACCGCTGGAGGCCAGCCACCACTGGTGGGCGCCCAGAATGGCGAACATCCACCACAGCATGCGCAGTGGCGCCGCCCAGGCGCGGAGCACGAGTCGTCCGGCCAGGGCGAAGAGCAGCACGGTGACTCCAGTGAGGACTGCAGCCACCGCAGGCTCGCGCCAGACGAGGGCCAGAATGCCCACCATCAATACGACGAGGTACTTGGCCCACAGCGGTGCGCGATGAATCACGGACTGTCCGGGCAGGGCCAGACCCAGGGTGGAAAAGCGCGCGCTCACGACGCGGCTCCCAGCGCGAGCGCGCGGTAGGCCTCAAGGCCCGCACCCGCGTCGCCGTCGTAGACCACCGCCCCGGAATCGACCACCAGGACGCGGTCCGCCCGCGCCGCGAAGTCGAGGTCATGCGTTGCATAAATGACCTGCTGCTCCAGCGTGTCGAGCGTTCGCTCGAGCAGGGCCTGATTGCGCAAATCCAGCAAGGTGGTGGGCTCGTCGGCCACGAGCAGGCGCTGTCCCGCGGCGAGGACCGAGGCGAGGGCGACGAGCTGCCGTTCGCCACCGGAGAGGTCAAAGACGCTGCGCTCGGCGAGATGGGAGATGCCGAGGGCGGACAAGGTGGCGAGGGCGCGGCTTCGCCGCTCCTGCCGGTCCTTGACGGTCGCCTTCAGGGATAGCTCGACGTCCTCGACCACCACCGGCATGACTAGTTGGGCCGCAGGATCGGTAAAGAGAAAACCGGTCAGGCGACGCACACGCTTTGGCTCCGCGGTCGTGCTGTATCCGCCGACTCGCACCTCACCCGCGGTCGGGCGTACGAGCCCGTTGATGAGTTTGAGCAGGGTGGACTTACCGGAGCCGTTCGCGCCGACGACGGCAATGCGCGGTTCCGTCAGGGACAAGGTGGTCGGTGCCAGCAGGGTGCGTCTGGCGGCCTCGCCCCCAGCGTGGTCTTCGACGCTGACAGTGGCGGCGTCGAACTCAACACCGATCTCGGTCATACCTCTAGTAACCCACACCCTGGACTACGCGTGGAAATCGCGGCGAGCCAGGCGTGGAAAGGCCTTGAAGGCTGTCGCCGCAATGGCCGCAGCGAGGAAGCACTTGAGGAGGTCTCCCGGCCAGTACGGCAGGTCGTACAGTGCAGCCTGCGCCAACGGCAGATCCATGACCAGGCTCATGCCGAGGATGCCCAAGGGGTGGGTCGCGATGACCGAGCCGGCAAAGGCGGCGACGAAGAGCCACAGCAGGCGGAAACGGCGCGTTCGGCGCAGGACCAGCGTGGCGAGAGCACCCGTAATCAGCGCGTTGAGCGGGAAAGCGATCAGGTATCCCGCGGTCGGGCCAGCGAGCACGGCGAGGCCGCCGGAGAACTTGGCGAAGATCGGCACCCCAGCGAGGCCCACCACCACGTACAGCAACGCCGCTGTGCTGCCCCGCAGCCCGCCGAGGATCAATCCGCAGAGGGCGACGCCCAAGGTTTGGAGGGTAATCGGTACGCCGAGTGGGCCCACGGGGATGGCGGGGATGAGCGCCAGCACGGCGATCACGGCAGCGAAGACGGCGATGAGCGCGACGTCGCGTGCCCCCCAGCGAGACTCACGCTGCGGCGCGCTGACAGCGGAACCGGAGACCGGCGTCGTCGGATCGGTGTGATGTGTCACGAAAGCTCCTCTGCGGGGCCACAAGGACCCGAATTGAACGGTGTTCAATGATGGTACACGAGCGAGACTCGCTAGACTGGACCGTCTGTCATTTCCGCGTCCCCGTCGAAAGGAAACCCGCCGGTGATCTCCGTAGCCGACCTCGAATTGCGAGCCGGCGCCCGGCTCCTCATGGACGAGGTGTCCTTCCGCATTGATAATGGCGACAAGATTGGCCTCGTGGGCCGCAACGGCGCCGGCAAAACCACCATGACTCGGGTGCTCGCGGGGGAGGGGGAGCCGGCCGCTGGCACGGTGACCCGCAACGGCAAGATCGGGTACCTCCCGCAGGATCCGAGGACCCCGAACATGGACCAACTGGCGCGGGACCGCATTCTCTCGGCGCGCGGGCTCGACGCCGTCGTCGGCAAGCTGCGGAAGGCGCAGGAGGACATGGCCAGTGAGGACGATGCCGTCCGCGAGAAGGCCATGCGCCGCTACGATCGGCTCGAAGCCGAATTCGTGGCCGGAGGTGGCTACGCCGCCGAGTCCGAGGCCGCGGCGATCTCGAATAATCTGGCGCTGCCCGAGCGCATTCTCAATCAGCCGCTGAAGACGCTCTCCGGCGGACAGCGCCGCCGCGTTGAGCTGGCCCGCATTCTGTACTCGGACGCGGACACCTTGCTGTTGGACGAGCCCACCAACCACCTCGACGCCGATTCCATCACCTGGCTGCGTGAGTTCCTGAAGAATCATCAGGGCGGGCTGCTGGTGATCTCTCACGACACGGACTTGTTGGAGGCCACCGTCAACAAGGTGCTCTACCTCGACGCGATGCGGGCCACGGTGGACGTCTACAACATGGGCTGGAAGCGCTATCAGGACCAGCGCGTGGCTGATGAGGAGCGCCGCCGCAAGGAGCGCGCCACCGCGGAGAAAAAGGCCGCCCAGCTCAAGGATCGGGCCGCCAGGTTTGGGGCCAAGGCCTCCAAAGCCTCCGCCGCCCAGCAGATGGCGGCCCGCGCCGACAAGCTGTTGGCCGGACTCGAGGAGGTGCGTCAGACGGACCGGGTCGCCGCGCTGCGCTTCCCCACCCCTGCACCGTGCGGCAAAACCCCGCTCATGGCGCAGGGCCTGAGCAAGTCTTACGGCTCGCTAGAGATCTTCACCGATGTTTCCCTGGCCATCGATCGCGGTTCCAAGGTGGTCATCCTCGGGCTCAATGGTGCTGGCAAGACGACGCTGCTGCGGATGCTCGCGGGCGTCACCCAACCAGACACCGGGGAGCTGGAGCCAGGCCATGGGCTCAAGATCGGCTACTACGCGCAGGAACACGAGACGCTGGATCACGAGGCGTCCGTGCTGCAGAACATGCGCAACGCCGCGCCGAGCCACTTGGGCGATGCGGAGGTGCGCGGCATCCTCGGCTCGTTTTTGTTCACCGGTGACGACGTGGACAAGCCGGCCGGCGTGCTCTCCGGTGGAGAAAAGACGCGCCTGGCGCTGGCGACGATCGTCGCCTCCAGCGCCAACGTGTTGCTACTCGACGAGCCAACGAACAACTTGGATCCCGCCTCCCGCGCAGAAATCCTCGGAGCGCTGGCTAGCTTTGAAGGCGCCGTGGTCATGGTGAGCCACGATGAGGGCGCCGTCGAGGCGCTCAATCCCGAGCGCGTGGTGTTGCTCCCAGATGGCGACGAAGATTTGTTCAGCGACGAGTACTTGGAGCTCGTGACCCTCGCGTAGCGTCGCGGCCTAGCGTGACCGGGGCAGCTAGCCTCGGCTGCGCTGGTCCTCGAGGGCGTCCAGATAGGCGTCTTCCATCTCCTCGTCCGTGGGGGCGCCATCCCGGCGGGAGGGCGTCTTGCGGCGTGGCGCCCGGTAGGCGGAGTGCTTGACCTCCAGTCCGGCGGCTTCGGCCTCCGCGCGTTCCTCACGATCCTCGCGGTTGATCCGAGCCTGCTGGCGTGCGGCCCAGACGAGGGCGACGAACCCGAGGACGCCGAACGCGAACCACTGCAGGGAGTAGGAGAGGTGATTGCCCTCGTCGAGGACCGGGCGCTCCAGTGCCGCTGGCGTCTCGGCAGCGGCGGGGGACTCAGCGGCCAACGCGCCGTAGGCGCCCGTGGCGACGTCGTATCCCAAGAGTTCCTGAATGTGCGGCAAGTCGATGGACGCGACTTGGCCTTCCGGGGCGCCGCGGTCCAGCGTTGGTTCGCCGGCGCGTAGCCGCGCGGTGACCTCCACGGTCCCCGCTGGCGGGGCTGGGACGGTGTCCGGCCGGCCGGCGTGCTCGTTGCCGATGGGCAACCAGCCTCGATCGATGAGCACGACGTCGCCGCTGTCCGTGCGGAACGGGACCAGGACCTCGTACCCCGGGCGGCCGTTCAGCGGCCGATTGCGGGCAATCAGAGTGTCCTCGGTCAAGTACTCGCCGCGCATCAGGACGGGCGTCCATTCCTGCTGCTCCGGCAGCTGCTCGAAGAAGCCCTCCGCAGCGGAAAAAGCCAGCGGCTCGGCGTCGTAATTGTTCTCGACGATCTGATTGGCGGCCTTGGCCTCATCGAGTCGGTTCATTTGCCAATTGCCGAGTGCGGCGCAGGCCAGCGCGAACACACAGACCAGAGCGAGCCAGCCGAACCAGCGAGTGCTCATCAAAAAGCGGTACACGGGCCTAGGACTCCTTGGGGCCAGATTCCGGGCGGGGGCCTGGGGTAGCGGCGGGGTCAAACGGGACGCTGTCCTTGAACAACCCACGTTGGGTCAGGTAATCCTGCAACCACGCCACGTGGTCCGGGCAGGCGAGCCACTGTTTCCGCCGCTCGGGGGTATGAATGCGCGGGTTGTTCCACAGCAGGGTCCACGCGGCGGCTGCGCGGCATCCTTTGCGGGAACAGGTGGGCTGCTCCGGCCCGTCGGTACCCGCGAGCTGATCGAAAATACTCATGGCTGCTCTCTGCGCTCCTGGCGTGTCTTCGCGTCCGCCGCGGCCGGCGGGTCTTCGTAGAATTCACCCTCCAGCGTGACGGGTCCCTCTTCGGCCGGTTCTGGAGCTGTCAGGGCGTCCTGCGGTGCGTGATCAATGACGCTCGACGCGCCGGATTCGCGGAGGTGGTCACGGCCAGCTCCGTTAGCGACGACGACGGCTACCCAGGGCAGCAGGACCGCGCCGGCGAGGCACACCCAGACGAACCAAGAATCGAGGAAGAAGAAGGCCGCGATGAAGCACACCACACGGATGGCCATCGTCAGCGTGTATTTGAACATGCGCGAGTGCACGTCGACGCTGTGGGACTCGTCGGCCTCCGTGATCTTGTGTGTCTCTGGTTCGCGCATCAGCTCTTTCCTGCAGTTGCTCCGTGACCCATTGTCTCACTGCCGGGTGCGTGGACCAGAATCGGGCGGCGGCCGATAGGATGGCCGCCGAGCAACCATCGACGCGGCCAGCGGAGGTCACCGGGGCCGCACCACAGGAGGATTGACATGTCTGACACGACGGCGCCCGAGCCGCGCTCCGTTCTGATCACCGGCGGCAACCGAGGCATTGGGCTGGCGATCGCCCGCGCCTTCGAGGCGAACGGGGACAAGGTGGCCATCACCTATCGCAGCGGTGACGTCCCCGAGGGCTTGCTGGGCGTGCGCGCCGATGTCACCGACGCGGCGTCGATCGATGCCGCCTTCAGCGAGGTGGAGGCGGAGCACGGGCCCGTTGAGGTCCTCGTGGCCAACGCTGGCGTGACCAAGGACACGCTGCTCATGCGCATGAGCGAGGACGATTTCACCTCGGTACTCGACACGAACTTGGCCGGAGCATTCCGCGTGACCAAGCGCGCCAGCAAGGGGATGCTGAAACTCCGGCGCGGACGGATTGTCCTCATTTCTTCCGTGGTGGGGCTGTACGGGTCTCCGGGGCAGGTGAACTACGCGGCATCTAAGGCCGGGCTGGTGGGCATGGCTCGGTCCATCACGCGCGAGCTCGGTGGCCGCGGAATCACCGCCAACGTCGTGGCACCCGGCTTCATCAAAACGGAGATGACGGCCGCGCTGCCGGAGGACACCCAGAAGAACTACCTGTCCTCCATTCCGGCGAATCGCTTTGCCGAGCCGGACGAAGTGGCCAACGTGGTCCGGTGGGTCTCTTCGCCGGAGGCCGCCTACATCTCGGGCGCGGTCATCCCGGTCGACGGTGGGCTCGGAATGGGCCACTAGCCACCGGACGAACTTGGAGGGTTCCTACAAGCGTCGCGGGCGCCCGGCACTGGCAAAATAGGTCCGGGCGCCCTGCGTGCGTAGGGCTATTTGACGCTTTCCCACAGAAAAAGGAATGAGGAGCCACCATGAGCGAACCAGTTGTTGCGGATCTCAGCGGTCAGACGGCGATCGTCACGGGATCGTCCCGCGGAATCGGCGCGGAGACGGCCAAACTGCTGGCCGCCGCTGGCGCCAACGTCGTGGTCAACTACCGGCAAAAGGCCCCCCGCGCTAACAAAGTGGTCGCGGCGATCGAGGAAGCTGGCGGACGGGCCATTGCCGTGGGCGCGGACCTGACCGCGGATGGCGGGGCGCAGTCGCTGGTCGATGCCGCCGTCGAGCAGTTTGGGAGCGTGGATATTCTGGTCCTCAACGCCTCCGGAGGGATGGAGTCCGGCCTCGGCGAGGACTACGCGCTGCGCCTGAACCGTGACGCCCAGGTCAACATGCTGGAGGCGGCCACGGCCGCGATGCAGCCGGGCGGTCGTGTGGTCTTCGTGACCAGCCATCAGGCGCACTTCATCAAGACGGTGCCCACCATGGACGCCTACGTTCCGGTGGCTCAGTCCAAGCGCGCGGGCGAGGACGCCCTCCGTGAACGCCTCCCGCAGCTTGCTGAGCGGGGCCTGACCTTCGTCGTCGTCTCCGGGGACATGATCGAAGGCACCATCACCGCCACGCTGCTGGATCGATCCACGCCGGGGGCCATCGAGGCCCGCCGCGAGGCCGCTGGCAAGCTCTACTCCGTCGAGGAGTTTGCCGCCGAGGTCTCTGCCATGGTTACTGCCGACGTCGAACACGGCCACACCGAGTACGTCGGTGGCGCGGAGGACTTCCTGGCCGCCGGCCAGTAATCCGTAACGCCCGTCCGGGCAGACCGGCTTCCAGTCACGAGGGGCCGCCAGCGAGTCGATCGCTGGCGGCCCCTCGCCGTTGCTGCACCGATGATGACGAGCGAGACCGGTTAGGAGTCGTCGTCGGCGTTGTCGTCCTCGTCCTCGCTCGGTGGCGGCCCGCAGACGACCTCGTGCCACGGGGCATAGGTCCACGTCAGGGTCTCGCGCGGCAGCGATTCATCAGCGGAAACGCGAGTCCGCGTGTTGGTGACGGTGAAACCACGCTGTCCGCCGGACTCGGAGACGCATTCGTCGGCCTCGTTGTACTTGGTCTCCGGTTCGGTGAAGTTGTAGTGCTCGCTGGTCGAGGTGGTTACGTCCCAGTACTTGGTGCCCCACAGCCGCGTGTACACGCGGTCGTCGCCGACCCAGGCCTGAATCATCACGGCCGTGTCCGTGTTGTTCTTCCACTTCATGTCGATCTGCCCCTCCCAGAGGGTGGACTCGCGTCCAGCGGGGTAGCGCTCGAACCAGCGGGAGTGCGGCCGGTGCTCGACGTCGTCGTAGCCGGCCAACCAGCCCACGTTGAACATCTGCGTCGAGATTTGGGACAGCCCCCCGCCGAGGGCGGTGGTGGAGAACCCCTCCTCGACGACGCCCGATTCGAAGTAGCCGTTCTCCTTCGTGATCGGGCCCAAGACCTCGATGAGGGAGAACGTCTCTCCGGGCTCGACGATCACGCCGTTGAGCTTGCGCTGGCCGGCCTCGAGATTCTGCGTGCGCACCGAATCGTACTGTGGGTAGGGCGTGGAGAACGTCAGAATCTCCTCGTCAATGCCCCAGGCCTCGGCGTCCTCGGTGGTGAAGTCCGGCTCGGTGACCTCGGCCTCGACGACGGCGGAGCGCTCCTCCGTGGTCGACGCGGCGACGATCTTTTCACTGAGGCCCTCAGGATTCACGCGCAAGCCCGTGGTGGACTTGATGATGGTGGGCCGGCTGTCCTCGAGAACCACCTGCGCGTTCTTCGCTTCGAGGCCCAGTTCAGGGTTGTCCTGGCCGACTGATTCGACGATTTTTTCCTCATCCAGTTCCAACCGCACCTGCCCGTTGTCGGCAACGAACGTGGCGCTGTTGGCCAACAGCTGTGGAGAGAGCTCCGCGGATTGTTCCTCGGCCCGGATGGTGATGGGATCCGCGACGAGCGGCTCGGCCAGGTCAGTCACGGCGCGTTCAAACTCGGCGGCGGAGACCTCGGGCGGCGTTTCGGTGGTGGGCAAGTCGATGGGTGCGGCCGCGTCGAACCAACGCTCAACGACGGTTCCGAACGCGGCGTCCTGAGCCACCTGGGCACCGGCCATCGGCTCTGTGATCACCGGTTCAATCTCGTTGAAGCCCAACGCACCCTCCGTGGGGGCCACGTCGAGCGTTTCGGCGGCTGTGGTCAGCGCCGCTCGCAACGCGTCGTCGTCCACGGCTTGTTCCGGCGCGATCTCCGATCCGCCGACCACGTGCTGCCAGAGCACCAGTGGATCCAGCGTGAATTCGGTGTAGGGGTGGATGGTCGCGGGTAAGTCCAGTTCCAGCCCCGCCTGCGCCGGGTCGATCGTCACGGTCTCCGCGTTGGCCGTCAGCTCAACGTCGCGTTCGGCTAAGGGCCCGAGCTCCGATTCCAAGCGGTCCACGGCGGCCTGAGACGCCAAACCGCCGACGTCGACCCCGTGCACGGTGGTCCCGTGCGGCACCTGCCCACTGAGCGCGACGGCGGCTAGGGCGTAGCCGCCCGCCAGCACGACGGCCGTGGAACCGCCGATGAGCCATCCTTTGGCGGCGCGGCTCAGAGTCTTGCGTTGTGACGTCACGTGCGTTCAGTGCTTTCCGTTGCTGGTGTGTGACGCGCCGGAGAGGGCGCACCAAGCTCCAAGACTAACGGCAGCGGGTGTCATCTGAGCCCCGCGCCGGGGCGCAGGCCACGGGTTGTTATCGGATTGTGCTAGAGGCGACGTCGACGCCGGCGTACACGCCCAGCAGGTCCAAGCGGGGCAGGTCGATGCGGGCGTCGGCGGCGACGGCGAGGGCCGGTTTGGCGCAGTAGGCCACACCCAGCCCTGCGGCGGACACCATGTCGAGGTCATTCGCTCCGTCGCCGGCCGCGATCGTCGCGGAGAGCTCCAGCCCGTGCTCGGCCGCCCAAGCACGCAGGTGCCGTTCCTTGGCTTCGCGGTCCACGACGTCACCGACGACCCGCCCGGTGAGGCGTCCTTCGATGACCTCCAATTCGTTGGCCAGCGCGTGGTCCAGGTGAAGCTCCTCCGCCCAGGGCGCCAGGATCTGTTGGAACCCGCCGGAGACGACGGCAACGATATGACCCGCTGCTTTGAAGGCCCGCACCAGCTCACGCGCGCCGGGGGAGAAAGCCACACGCTGGCGCACCTCGTCGATCACCGCCGCGTCGAGGCCCGCGAGGGCTTTCACGCGTGCGTGCAGCGATTCGGCGAAGTCGAGCTCTCCGCGCATGGCGGCCTCGGTCACCTCGGCGACCTCCGCTTCGCGCCCCGCGTGTGCTGCCAAGAGCTCGATGACTTCCTGCTGAATCAGCGTCGAGTCCACGTCCATGATGAGGAGCTTGGTGTCGGCGCGAGTCAGGGCCGCGGGGACGACGGCGACCGTCTCACCCGACCGTCCGGCCCCTCCATCGTCCTGCGGCGTCGGGACCCCCGAGTCGGCCAGCGCGGCGTCAACGGCGGCGCGTAGCGCCGGCACCTCGGCACCGGTGATGGCGAGGCGCTCCCCGGCGAATCGGGGCGCGGGAGCGTGCGTGGCGTCGTCGGACACGTCCGGGCACTGAACCGCGCTCACCTCGACGACGGTACCCACCGCCGAGAGCGCCGCCTGAAGGGCTGCCGAAGTGAGAGCCGCGGGGGAATCGGCGGGGTGGACGTGGACGACGTGAGCGGTGATCTCCATGCCGCCATTTTCCGTGGGGCAGGCAGCGTGGGGCAAAAGGCGAACCGATCATGACGGGCCCCGCACGTCGGGTGGGCGAAAAGCGCGCCGCTGGCCTAGTGTTTTCACCATGAGTGACGTGTTGGATTTTGCCGCTGTTTCCGTGCGCCGGGGCGGCAAGACGCTGTTGGACGGGATCGACTGGACGATTAAGGAAGGCGAGCGCTGGGTGGTGCTCGGCCCCAACGGCGCCGGCAAGACGACGCTGATGCAGATCGCGGGGACGCGTATGCACCCCAGCTCGGGAACGGCCACCATCTTGGGTGAGAAGCTGGGTCGGGTGGACGTCTTTGAGCTGCGCCCGCTGATCGGCCTGTCCTCGGCCGCACTCGCCGCGCAGATCCCGGAGCAGGAAACCGTCCTGAACGTCGTGGTCACCGCCGCCTACGGCGCCACCGGCCGCTGGCGCGAGGAATACGAGAAGCTCGACGAGCGCCGCGCCTTCCACTTGCTGCACGAATGGGGCATGTCCACGCTGATCAACCGCCCTTTTGGCTCCCTGAGCGAGGGGGAGCGCAAGCGGGTTCAGATTGCCCGGGCGCTCATGACGGACCCCGAACTGCTCATCCTTGACGAGCCGGCCGCCGGGCTGGACCTCGGCGGGCGCGAAGACCTCGTCTCCCGACTCGCCACTCTGGCCGCCGACGAGGCCGCGCCGGCCATGGTGCTCGTGACCCACCACCTCGAGGAGATCCCGCCCGGCTTCACGCACGTGCTGATGCTGCGCGAGGGCGGCGTGGTGGCCGCAGGGGAGCTCGGCGCCACCCTGACCGAGGAAAACTTGGCCGCGACGTTCGACGCCGATCTGAAGCTGATCGACAACGGCGGCCGCTACACCGCCCTCGCCCGCTAACAGGGCATGGAGGCCCTGCTGAACTACTGGCAGGAGGCACTGATCCTCCTGTCTGGCCTGTGGGCTGGCACGATCAACACGATCGTCGGCTCCGGATCACTGGTCACCTTCCCCGTGCTGGTGGCCCTCGGCACCGCGCCGGTCAACGCGATCGTCTCCAACGCGATGGGCTTGGTGGCCGGCGGCTTCTCCGGTGCGTGGGGGTACCGCCGCGAAGCCCGCAGCGTCTCGAAGACCCTGCTGAAACTCCTGCCCGTCTCCCTCGTGGGCGGGCTCGTGGGCGCCTACCTGCTGCTGCACCTTCCCGAGTCGGTGTTCGACGTCGTTGCCCCCGTGCTGATCGTCGTTGCCATTGCGCTCGTGCTCTTTCAGCCCAAGCTCTCGGCGTGGGCCAAGCGGCGTTCCGGGACCGAGCACGTCCACCCTGAGCTGGCCGACCGCCAACGGCTCCCGATCGTTTTGTACGTGTTGGTTTTCCTGACCGGCGTCTACGGCGGCTATTTCACGGCCGCGCAGGGCGTGCTGCTTATGGGCATCCTCGGTGTGTTCTTCCACGGCACGCTGCAGCAGTCCAACGCCATCAAGGTGATCCTGTCCCTCGGCGTGAATCTCATCGCTGCGATCTCCTACCTCTTGTTCGCCTTCGAGCGGATCGACTGGATCATCGTCGCCCTCATCGCGGTCGGTTCGCTCATCGGCGGGTTTGTCGGTGCCAAGATCGGCCGGCGGCTCTCGCCGGCGTGGTTGCGCGGCGTCATCGTCGTGCTGGGCGTGCTCGCGCTCGTGAACATGATCGGTCGCCTGGTGACCGGGGCATGATCGTCGACCTCACTCCGGCCGAGGGTGAGGCGTACGATCCGGCGTCGGATCCGCGCGTCGCCGACTACCTGGCCATGTCCGACGCGGCGCTGCGGCAGGCCGCCGACCCGGCCGCTGGCCGCTACATCGCCGAATCCACCACCGTGGTGCGCCGCGCCGTTGCCGCTGGGCACGCTCCGCGCAGCTTCTTCTTCGCCCGCAAGCACCTCCCGGCGCTCGCCGACCTGTTGGAGCAGTTCCCGGACGTCCCGGCGTATGTGGGCGAGCCCGAGCTGCTCGAGCGAATCGCCGGTTTCCACCTGCATCGCGGCGCCCTCGCCGCGATGCAGCGCCCGGCCCCGCTCGACCTCGAGGCCGTCCTGCGGGACGCCCGCCGCGTGGCGATCCTTGAGGACGTTGCTGACCACACCAACGTCGGCGCGATCTTCCGCTCGGCCTCGGCCCTCGGCGTCGATGCCGTGCTCATCACGCCGCGGTGCGCGGATCCGCTCTACCGCCGGGCGATCCGCGTCTCGATGGGGACGGTGTTCCAGATCCCGTGGGTGCGGTTGGGCCCGTGGCACGAGGCCGTGGCGCACCTGCGCGCGGCCGGGTTCACCCTGGCCGCGCTTGAGGTGACGGACGCGGCCCAGTCGGTCGACGTCGTCGCGGCGGAGAACCACGAGCGGCTGGCCCTCATCCTAGGCACGGAGGGCGCTGGCGTCTCCGAGCGGGCGCTGGCGGACTCCGATGTGCAGGTGGTCATTCCGATGGCGGCCGGTGTCGATTCGCTCAATGTGGCGGCGGCCTCGGCGGTTGCGTTCTGGGAGCTCCGCTCCCGCTAGCTACCGTGCAGGACTTGGGCGAGCATGACGAGGATGCCGCTCGGCCCGCGCAGGTACGTCAGCTTGTAGACCCCCTGATAGTTGGCCACCCCGCGCAGGGGATAGCAGCCGTGCCGCGCCGCGACCTCGAGCGCCGCGTCGAGGTCATCGACGGAGAACGCGACGCGGTGCATGCCCATCTCGTTCGGACGCGTCGGTTCGGTCTCGATCGCCTCCGGGTGAAGAAATTCGATAGGCTCCACGCGGCCGGCGCCATCGGGTGTGCTGAGCACGGCGATCTTTGCGTGGTTGCCGTCCAGACCCACGGCCGTCTCCGCCCACTCACCGCTCACCGTATCTCGGCCGGCGACCTCGAGTCCCAGATCGGTAAAGAAGGCGATGGCCTCTTCTAGATCCCGTACGGTGATCCCGACGTTTTCGAGTGTGATGCCCATGGTCGGAAGGGTACTCCTGTCCGTGCAGGCTGGCGAGGGGTCGTGCGGCACCTGATCACCGTCGGCTCGGCGGCGATTGTTTGTCCTCGTGCAGCGGCGTGCGATAGGATAGTGCGTCGGTCCACCTGTGTGGTCACCACCGATACAGAACCAGCCACTGGCAAAATCCAGGGGCACAGAGCAAAGGTTTATTCATGAAGGCAAACACGCACCCCGAGTACGCACCGGTCGTTTTCCGCGACCTGGCTTCCGGCGAGAAGTACCTGACCCGTTCCACCATCAGCTCGGCGAAGACCATCGAGTGGGAGGACGGCAACACCTACCCGGTCATCGACGTTGAGATCTCCGCCGCCTCGCACCCGTTCTACACGGGCAAGCAGCGCATCATGGACTCCGCGGGCCGCGTGGAGCGCTTCAACGCTCGCTTCAAGAACTTCGGCGGCAAGAAGTAAGTCTTCCCTGCCTGAGCCGTGGGCCCACTCCGTCATGCACGGGGTGGGCCCACGGTCGTTTAACGGACTCGGCGTCCCGGCCAGACTTCTAGGATGGAGACCATGAGCTCAACAGAACATCATCACGGCGAATACAAGGTGGCCGGCGGCAAGCTCGTGGTCGCCGATCTCGACGTGGCCGACGGGACCATCGCCCGGGCCAATCTCAACGGCGACTTCTTCCTCGAGCCCGATGAGGCCCTCGAGGACCTCAACGCCGCCCTCACGGGTCTGCCCGCCGACGCCTCCCACGCCACACTGCGCGACGCCGTCGTGCACGGTCTGCGCGAGGGGGCCGCCATGATCGGCTTCGACGCCGCCGCCGTGGCCACGGCGGCACGCCGTGCCTTGGGGCACGCCACCACGTGGGCCGATCACGAGTGGGAGATTCTCCCTCCCGTGGACCTGCCCATCGCCACCAATGTGGCGCTCGACGAAGTGATCACGCGCGACGTCGCGGCCGGGCGCCGCAAGCCGACCCTGCGGCTGTGGGATTGGTCTGAACGGGCCGTCGTCATTGGCAGTTTTCAGTCATTGGCCAATGAAGTGGACCCCGCTGGCGCGGCCGCGCACGACGTGACCGTGATGCGACGCATTTCCGGCGGCGGGGCCATGTTCATGGAGGCCGGCAATTGCATCACCTACTCGCTGTCCGCGCCGGCCTCCCTCGTGGATGGGGTGAGCTTCGCCGATTCCTACCCCTTCCTCGACGCGTGGGTCATGGAGGCCTTGGCCGATGTGGGCATCGAGGCCCATTACAAGCCGCTGAATGACATCGCGACCGCGCACGGCAAGATCGGGGGCGCCGCGCAGAAGCGGCTGGCTAACGGGGGGCTGCTGCACCACGTGACGATGAGCTATGACATTGACGCGGACAAGATGATGCAGGTGCTGCGCATCGGCCGGGAGAAAATCTCCGACAAGGGGATTGCCAGCGCCACAAAGCGCGTCGATCCGCTCAAGCGCCAGGCAGGCCGCAGCCGCGCCGAGATCTTCGACGTCATGATGGGCGTGTTCGAGCGCCGCTACGGAGCCCAGCGGGCCGCGCTGGATCCGGAAACGCTCGCTCGGGCGGAGGAGCTCGCGCGCACCAAGTTCACCGCCGACGAGTGGGTCCAGCGCGTCCCCTAGGTGCGGGGGAGGTGCCTCGGCCCCGGCGCTGCGCCAGCGGCCCCGGCGCTGCGCCAGCGTTCCGGGGCCGAGCCGCGTGTGCGGGGTGGTGCGCTAAAGTGCTGCGCTTTGTGCCCGCAGGGTCCGTTCCAGGGTGTCGGTCTGTTCCAAGACGACGCGCCGCAGTGCGGCGGGAGCCGTCTCGTGCCCGGCGAGCCAGGCCCGGGCTGCCTGCAGCGCCGGATTCGCGTCAACGCCCTCGGCGGTGATGTCCTGCGCCGCCGGGAAGAGGCCCTGTACGGTGCGCGTGGCGAGCCCGATGCTGAGCCGCGCCCACAGGTCCTCGAGCGCACCCCAGTACTCGGCGGAGAAGCCGTCCAGCAGCTCGTGCGAGCCCAACTGGAAGCCCGCCGCCGTGGCGCTCAAGGCGTCATTCGAAAGAACGTTCGATTCATGATCGCGCCCCGCCATGACCGCGCGGAAGGCGCGCCCCTTGACCTCGGGTTCCGGGCGGGCGGCGGAAGCCAAAGCATGTCCCACGGTGGCCACGGCACTCGGGGCGGAGCCCAGCGCCGCATCAATTTCGGCTTGATCGGCCCGGCCGCGAGCCGCTCGGGCCTGGACTAGGGCCCAGCGCAACTGTTCGTCCACGTCGAGTCCAGCGAACGACGTCGTGCCCGCCAAGAGCCCGTCCACGGTGGAGTCCACGGCGGCTGAGACGTGTTCTGAACGACCCAGCCGCGCGACGGCCCGCGCGTAGGCGACCTGATGATCCGAGCCGGCCTCGGCGTCCCGAAGCTGTCCCAGCACGGTGTCGGAAAGGGCCTCCAGCGCCGCCGGACGGGCGCTGGGTGGGGCATACCGGTTCAGAGCGGTTTCTGCCTGCTCCAAGACCAGCTGCACGACACCGACTTCGGCGATCTGCCCCACCATGCCCGCCACCGCGCGGCTGAACCGCTCGGCCGGCAGTGCTGCGTCCCGCACCATGTTCCACAGGGCGGCCCACGCAGTGGCCTGAGCCAACGGTTCGGTCAGCTCGGTCAGCCTCTCGAGCAGCACGGCGAGCGACTCCTCGTCGAAGCGCACCTTGGCGTACGTCAGGTCCTCATCATTCGGCAGGACGACGGCGGGGCGCGGCTGACCCACCAGGGGCTCGAGCGGCGCGCGGGCCCCCGTGAGCTCGACCTCGTGGCTACCCGTGCGCTGCAGCCGGCCGTCGATCACCTCAAAGGTGCCGACGCGGACGACATGCGGGCGCAACACCGGCTCGCCCGTCACGGGATCGGTCGCCTCCTGCACGAGGTGCGCGGACCTCACCGTTCCGTCCTCGTCCGTGTCCAGATCGACTCCGAGGACGGGTACGCCGGCTGTCTTCAGCCAGGCCTCTGCCCACGCGCCCATGTCCCGCCCTGAGGCTTCGCTGAGGACCGCGAGAAAGTCCGCCAGGGTGGTGTTGCCGAACGCGTGGCGCTCAAAGTAGGCCCGTGCGGCGGTAAAGAAGGCATCCTCGCCCACAAACGCGGCGAGCTGTTTGAGGACCGAAGCGCCCTTGGCGTACGTGATGCCGTCGAAATTCTGCTTGGCCGCATCGACGTCAGGAATGTCCGCGACGATCGGATGGGTGGTGGGCAACTGGTCCTGTACGTAGGCCCACGCCTTACGCCGGTTCGCGAACGTGACCCACGGTTGGCCCAGGTCCGTGGCGCGCTCGACGGCGAGCGTGCCCATGTAGTCGGCGAAGGACTCCTTGAGCCACAGGTCGTCCCACCACGCCATGGTGACCAAGTCGCCGAACCACATGTGCGCCATCTCGTGGAGCAGCGTATTGGCGCGACCCTCGTGCTGGGCCGCGGTGGCGCGCGAGGTGAACACGTAGCTTTCCGTAAACGTCACGAGGCCCGGATTCTCCATGGCGCCCAAGTTGTACTCGGGGACGAACGCCTGATCGTACTTCCCCCACGGGTACGGGTAGGCGAACAGGCGGTGGAACAGGTCGAGCCCAGCCTTGGTGACGTCGAAGATCCGGTCCGCGTCGAAGTCATCGGCCAGCGACGCGCGGCAGGAAGCGCCGAGCTCGATCGTCAAGGTGCCGCCGTCGGCGGTGGTCCCCGTCCACTCGTCTGTCACGTAGTGGTACGGGCCAGCCAGAAGGGCCGTGATGTAGGTCGACAGTCGTGGGGTGCGCGCAAAGTGCCACGTGGCGGTGCCATTGCCGTGGTGGTCCATGCGTTGCGACGCGCCGTTGGAGGCAACGTGCCAGGTGGCTGGCGCCGTGACGGAGACGTCGTAGGTGGCCTTAAGATCCGGCTGCTCGAAATTGGCGAACACGCGGCGGGCGTCGGCCGGCTCGTACTGCGTGTAGAGATAGGTGTTCGAATCAGCCGGATCCACGAAGCGGTGCAGGCCCTCGCCACTGCGGGAGTAGAGCCCGTGGCCGGCGACCACGACCGTGTTCTCCTCCGCGAGATGTGGCAGCGTGATGCGGTGCTCGCCGACCACCTCATCGACGGGGAGCTCGGCTCCGTTGAGCGTGACGGAGTCAACGCCACCGTGGAGAAAGTCGAGGAAGGTGCTGGCGCCCGGGGTGGCGGAGAAGGTGATCGTCGTCGTCGATCCAAAGGTCGAGACGCTGGGGTCTGCCGCTGAGGAGACATCGATTTCCAGCCGGTACGCCACATCGGAGACGGTGGCAGTTCGCTGGGCAGTTTCGGTTCGGGTCAGGTTCTTCGTCGATTCCACATGGCCATTAGACCATGAAAGAACCGTTTGACAAGATCGCTGCCACGCCGAGGCCCAGCAACGCGATCCAGGCCCACGCCACGAGGGCCGCGCCCGTCGAACGGGACGCCGAAGCAAACAACGCGCGCAGGTCGATGGCGAAGCCGAGGCCGAACAGCGCCGCCCCGAGCAGGGCCTCCTGCGCCAGGTGGGCCAGCGCGAGGGCCTCTGGAGCCACCAGCCCCGTGGCGCGCGCCGCGACCATGAGGGCGAACCCGATGACGAACAGCGGGACCAAGGGCGCCCGGCGTCCCGGCTGACGTGCGCCGTCAGTCCCGTGGCGCGCGGCGCGGCGCCGCGCGGTCCAGGCCCCCACGGTGGTGACCGGAGCCAGCGTCAGGACCCTGACGAGCTTGACGACGACGGCGGCCGCGAGCGCGGCGGCGCCGGCGGTCTGCGCCGTGGCGACCACTTGGCCGACGTCGTGCACCGCCGCGCCCGCCCAATACCCGAACGTCAGCGGCCCGAGCCCCAGCCATCCGGCCAGCAGCGGCAGGACGGCGATGGACAGGGTGCCGCACAACGTGACGAGAGCGATCGGCGTCGAGGCATCGCGCGTGGTACCGCGGGCTTGGCTCATCGCCCCGATCGCGCTGGCTCCGCAGATCGAGAAGCCAGCGGCCAAGAGAACGGGCTCGTCCCCCGGGAGCCGGAAAAGGCGAGCCGCCGCCCAAGTCCCCACAAACGCGGCTCCAACCGCCGCCGCAACCACCGCGACGCCGTCGAACCCGAGCGCCGCAAGGTCAGCTGGAACCAACGCGAGGCCCAGTAGGACGATGCCCGCCCGCATGAGGGTGCGTCCGGCGAAAGAGAGCCCGGGCCGTAGGGCGGATTCGGCGCGCCGCAACGGGTGCCCCGCCCGCACTGGTGCGCGCAAGACGTTGCCCGCTAGCGCCCCCAGCGCGACGCAGAGGGTCATCACGGGGAGCGCAGGCAGGCCGAGGTGGGCGAGGACGGAGAGACCGACGGCGGCGCCCGCAGCCACTAGCCCCGGCACCACGGCCCGCACGCGGCGCCCCCACGAGGCGCGGCCCGGAGAATCGCTCACCACGCGGACCGCTCGTAGTCCTTGAGGAAGCACCCGTAGAGGTCGGTGCCCGCCTCCCCGGCGACGATGGGGTGGTAGACGCGGGCCGCACCATCAATGAGGTCGAGCGGCGCATGCCACCCCGATTCCGCATGGCGCAGCTTGTCCTCATGCGGGCGCTCGTCCGTGATCCAACCGGTGTCCACGGCCGTCATGAGGATGCCGTCCGCCTCAAACATCTCTTCCGCGCTGGTGCGCGTCAGCATGTTGATCGCAGCCTTGGACATGTTGGTGTGCGGGTGGCCGGGTCCCTTGTAGCGGCGCGAGAACTGTCCCTCCATGGCGGAGACGTTCACGATGTACTTTCGTCGCGCGCTCGACGCCGCCAGGGCCGGGCGCAGTCGGCTCGCCAACAAGAAGGGCGCCGTCATATTGCACAGCTGCACTTCCAACATCTCCAGAGGGTCCACGTCACCGAGTAGCTGCGTCCAGCTGTTCTCTGGCACGTGGTCGGGGAGCAGGCCCCCGGCGTCGATGGCGGTGCCTGCTCGATACCGTTCCAAGGAGGCCGAGCCCGCGGTCATGGCCTGCCGAGCGAGGTCCGTCGGATCCATGGCCGCCGCGTGCTCTAGGCCGGACCCTCGGAGATCGAACGCCGCGGCGAGGGCCCGAGGGTGCGCCCCAGGAGTCTGCGTCGCCCCGCGCACCGTCGGTCCACCGGGGCCCATGAGCTCTCGTGGCAGGGGAGTGGATTCACCGTCGATGAGGTGGCGGTAAGCCCCCGGGGAGCGGCGCACTGTTTGCGCTGCATTATTGATCAGGATGTCCAACGGTCCGTCCGCCGCCACCGAATCGGCCAGCGAAATCACCTGAGCGGGGTCGCGCAAATCGATCCCCACGACGGTCAGCCGGTCAAGCCAGTCGGCACTGTCCTCGACCGCCGCGAAACGGCGCGCAGCATCGTGGGGGAAGCGCGTGGTGATGGTCGTCTGTGCCCCATCACGCAGTAGGCGCAACGCAATATGCATGCCGATCTTCGCGCGCCCACCCGTCAGCAGCGCCCGCCGACCCGTCAGGTCGGTACGCGCCTCACGCCATCCCCGACCCTTCTCTGCACATTCCAGACACAGGGCGTGGTAGAACGCATCTGCCACCGTGTAGGACCGCTTGCACACATAGCAGTCACGGGCCCGGGTGTATGTGCCGGCACTGGGTCCCGAGGCACTCGACGCCAAATCCAAGCCCTCGGTTTCATCGTCGAGCCGAGACGCCGATCCCGTCGCCGTTCGCTCCGTTACCGCGCGGTCTGCCTCGGCGACAGCGCGCCGCGCCTGCGCTCGCCGGTATCGCTTGACATCCTTGAACATTCGACCCGTCGCCCGGCGCACGGCGGTAAAGCGTGCGTCATGCTCCTCTAAGGTGTGAACGGACTCGAGGACCTTTAAGCACGCGGCGAGCTCCTCGTCAGAAAAAGGGGCGGAGGCTGAGGGCGCTTGGGCGGAGTCGGCAGAGCTCATCACGGCACCCCACTTTACCGTCCCGCCCGTGCGAACGAGGCGGGGGAGCCGTCGCTGCTAGTCGACGGGGACGGTCTGTCCTTTGCTGAGTACCGTGAGTCCGGACGGCGTGATGAGGAATCCGCGCGAGGCATCCAATGCGGAGTCAACACCGATTTCCGCCCCCGGAGGAACGACTACGTTCTTATCGAGAATGGCACGCTTGACGACCGCCCCCTCGCCGACGGTGACGTTGTTGAGCAGCACGGAGTCTTCGACGTGGGCGTGGTTGTTCACCGAGACATCCCCCGAAAGGACGGAATGTTCGACGCGGCCACCGGAAATGACGACTCCCGCGGAAAGGAGTGAGTCGTGGGCTTGGCCCTGCGTACCGTCCGCGCCGCGGACCAGCTTGGCGGGCGGGGATGAATTTTGCCGCGTGAAGATGGGCCATTCGTGATTGTAGAGATTGAAATCTGGGACGGGCGCCAAGAGATCCATGTGGGCCTCGTAGTACGAGTCAAGGGTCCCCACGTCACGCCAGTAGCGTTCGACGTCAGGCTCTTGGCCCGGCACGGGATTTTTCGAGAAGTCGTACACCACGCAGTCGTTCGTCGAAACAAACTCGGGAATGATGTCCGCTCCCATGTCATGGGCAGTGTCAGTGCGTTGGCTGTCCCGATTCAGCGCGTCAATGAGTGCGTCCTTGGTGAAAATGTAATTCCCCATGGAAGCCAAGAAGCGGTCGGGATCGTCGGCGAGCCCGGCCGTAGTCTCTGGCTTCTCCACGAAGCCCGCGATCTTGTGGGGATCTTGGTCGTTGAGCTCAATGACGCCGAATTGAGAGGCGAGAGAGAGGGGCTGGCGAACAGCGGCGACCGAGGCCGAGGCACCCGAGGCGATGTGAGCCTCGAGCATGGCCGAGAAGTCCATGCGGTAGACGTGGTCAGCGCCGACCACGAGCACGTAGTCCGGATCCGCGTCGTGAATCAGGTTCATCGACTGATAAATCGCATTGGCGGACCCTAGGAACCATTGTTTTCCTAGCCGCTGCTGGGCCGGAACGGAGGCCACGTAATTGCCCAGATGTGTTGACATCCGCCAGGTTTCCGAAATATGACGGTCGAGCGAATGCGACTTGTATTGCGTCAGAACAACAATCTGCCGATATCCCGAATTAACCACGTTAGACAAGGCGAAATCGACTAACCGATAGCCCCCAGCAAATGGCACCGCAGGCTTGGCCCGATCCTCCGTCAGAGGCATCAGTCGCTTGCCTTCTCCGCCGGCCAGAACAACGGCCAGCACCTTACATTTGGGCATCGGCACTCCCTCTCGTGGCGTCGAGGTCCGTCAGCCGTGACTCATCGACGTAGTACGTATAGAAAACACTATGTGATGTCCGTCCTACCGGCTACGTTTAAAGGGTGCGAGTAGAGATTGTTACCAAGGAATTCCCTCCAACAATTTATGGTGGCGCCGGCGTCCACGTGGCGGAGTTGACGCGTGTGTTGGCGTCCCGTGTCGACGTCCGGGTCCGCGCCTTCGGTGATCCGCGACCTGAGGACTTTCACGGGGCGCGCGTTAGCAGCTACGGCGTGCCACCGGAGCTGAGCGGCGCTAACGCCGCGGTGCAAACACTCGGCACCGACCTGACGATGCTCAGCGATCTCGCCGGGGCCGACGTCGTCCATTCCCACACGTGGTATGCCAACATGGCCGGCCACCTCGGGGGCCTGCTGCATGCCCTGCCGCACGTGGTGAGCGCCCACTCGCTTGAGCCGTTACGTCCGTGGAAGGCCGAGCAATTGGGTGGTGGGTACGCCCTGAGTTCGTGGGCCGAGGCCACAGCGTACGACGGCGCAGCCGCCATTATTGCCGTATCCGCCGGCATGCGGGATGACATTCTTCGCTCCTACCCGGACGTTGACCCGGGCAAAGTGCACGTGGTGCATAACGGCGTCGACGTCGAGGTGTGGCAGCCGCAGGAAGGCACGGGCGCGTTGCTCCAACACGGCATCGACCCCGACGCGCGCACGGTGACCTTCGTGGGGCGCGTGACGCGGCAGAAAGGTCTGCCCTATCTGCTGCGCGCTGCCGCCTTCCTCCCCGAGGACGTGCAATTGGTGCTCTGTGCGGGGGCGGCAGACACGGCAGAGCTGGCCGCGGAGGTCGACGCGCTCATCGCGGGGCTCCGGAAGAGCCGCGGCAATGTGGTGGTCATTGATCAGATGTTGCCCCGGCAGCAGGTCATGGAAATCCTCTCTCACTCCACCGTTTTTGCGTGCCCCTCGATCTACGAACCCCTCGGCATCGTCAACCTCGAGGCGATGGCCTGCTCCACCGCCGTGGTGGCCACGGCCACGGGAGGCATCCCGGAAGTGGTGAGCGACGGTGAGACGGGATATCTGGTGCCCATTGACCAAGCCACCGACGGGCGGGGGATCCCGCTCGACCAGGACCAGTTCGTGGGCGATTTTGCCGATGCCCTGCTGCGGGTCCTCGACGACCCGGCCCACGCGCAAGAGTTGGGCGCAGCCGGGCGGCGGCGCGCGGCCGAGCACTTCTCGTGGGAAGCGATCGCTGATCGCACCCTCGAGGTGTACCGGGCCGCGCAGGCCGCCTACAGCGCCCGCTAGCGAGACGCGCCGGCCGCCGCCTTCATCCGTGCGCGCAGGACTTTCTCATCGATGGGCGCATGGGCGGAGGCGCGAAGCAAGCGGTAGTACTCCATGGCTTCCTGCTGACGCTCGGCCTCGATGCCCGTGGCGATCTCGGCGCGCAGGTGATCTTTCGTATAGCCGAACGCATTGACCAGGTCCTGGGCGTGCTCACGCAGACGGTCCAACAGCCGGTTGATGTAGGGACCCAGGGTGCGCGCGCGCTGGCCCGACAGCAAGCCGTTCATGAGGTACCAGCCCAGGTTTTCCTCGATGAGCGTCAAACCGAAGACGTCCCGGAGCCAGGCGAGAACCGATCGGGTCCCCGGGTCATCGAGAGCTTCAACCTGGCGGTTAAAGGCCTCCCATTGGAGGAGTTCCGCGTGGGCGCGCGCGGCCGCAATCACCTCATCTTGGTGGGCGTTGAAGACGGCCGCGGCCTGATCCTGAGGCAGTCGGGCGGCTCCGCGCAGTTCACCGGCGACGTCGGCGACCATAGTGCGCACGCGCTCCACCAGCAGGTTTCGCTGAGTTTGCGGGTCCTTGAGGAAGTTGGCGCTGCGCTTCTCGCTGCCGGCATCGGTCCACGTCTGGGCGAGCTGGCGCAAGCCGGACTGGTTCAGGGCGACGCCCTCGGCCCGACGCACGACGTACCGTGTCAGTGCACCGGCGTCGAGCTTGCGGAACTCGTCCGCGTAGTCGGCGAGGAGGCGCTTGGCCACTAACTGCAGCAGAACATTGTTGTCCCCCTCGAAGGTGACGTAAACGTCCAAGTCAGCACGCAGCGACGTGAAGCGATTCTTGGTGATGAACCCGGCGCCGCCACACGCTTCGCGGCATTCCTGCAGGATGTCCAGCGCGTTCCACGTCGAGAGCGGTTTCAGCGCGGCCGCGAGCGTCTCGAGATCCTGCCGAGCGTCGTCGTTCGACTCGCCGGAGAAGACCTCGTCAAACTTCTCCAACAGCTCCTCGTGCGCAAAACTCATGGCATAGGTCTTGGCGATCCGCGGAATGAGCCGGCGCTGGTGGCGTTGGTAGTCCAGCAGAACCTCTTCGGTCGTGTCGGAGGAGGCATTAAATTGGCGGCGCTCGTTGGCGTACGTCACCGCGATCTGCAGGGCGACCTTGGAGGCGGCGGTGGCCGCTCCATCGAGGGAGACCCGGCCCTGAACCAGCGTGCCAAGCATCGTGAAGAATCGGCGGCCGGGGCTTTCGATGGGGGAGCTGTATGTGCCGTCGGCGGCCACATCGCCGTAGCGATTGAGGAGGTTGCTGCGCGGGATCCGCACGTGATCAAAGTGCAGTCGACCGTTGTCGATGCCGTTAAGCCCGCCCTTGAGCCCATCATCTTCGCCGCCCACGCCGGGCAGGAAGCCCTTCTCATCGCGGATCGGAACGTAAAACGCGTGCACGCCGTGATTGACGCCACCCGTCATGAGCTGCGCGAAGACGACGGCCGCAATCCCGTGCACGCCGGCGTTGCCGAGGTAGTCCTTCCATGCGGCGCGGAACGGCGTATGAATGACGAATTCCTCGGTCTGAGGATCGTAGGACGCCGTCGTGGCGATCGATGCGACGTCCGACCCGTGACCGATTTCGGTCATGGCAAAAGCTCCGGGAGTCTTCAGGCTCATGATGTCGGGCAGCCAGGCATCGTGGTGTTGCTGCGTGCCGAGGTGGAGTACAGCGGCGCCGAACAGCCCCCACTGGACCCCGGCCTTAATTTGCAACGATGGATCGGCCACCACGAGCTCTTCGAAGCCGGCGATGTTGCCGCCGTGTTGGTCCTCGCCGCCGAGGTGCCGCGGGAAGGCCCGGTGCACGGCCTTTTGCTCGACGAGGAAGCCGAGCTGGTCCAGCACCCGCTCCCGATGCTGGTCCATGGATTGGCCCTCGCGTTTCCACACGCGTTCGTCGGCCGCGAGCTCGCGGGCTGTTCGCCGGACGTCAGCCCAGCGCCCGAGGAGGTGTTCTCCGAGAGCCGCGACGTCGACGCGCGGTGAGGCGGTCGCAGAGGTGGGGAGTTCTTCACTCATGGGTCGAGCCTTTCGTCTCAGTGTGGCGTATGCCGTGCACAAGCCAGCCAGTAATGGTGTTGGTGAGGTCTTCGCGCGCCACTTTGGTGGGGCCGTCAGGTAGTCGCAGCCAGGCCTCACCGGCGGCACGAACCATGCCGATGGACGCTTGGGGCCACAGCATGTCGGCTCGTCGGCTCTCAGCCCGGTCCGGATGTGCCCGCGCCTGGTAGTCCGTCAGGGAGTCGGCCATCATGACGGTGATGTCCCGGAAGAACGCGTCGAGTGGTTCGTCGTCGTCTTCCTGAACAGCCTGCAAGGGGTCGTGGTCGATCGCCGTGACAAAGAAGTAGACGTTGGGGGACCGCTCGGCCATCGTCAGATAGGCCGCCACCATGCCCCGCAAGCCTTCTTCTTCGTTCCGAGCCAATCGGGCGGGTTCGAGGACGTGCTCACGCATGTGTTCGACGACGATCCGTCCCATGGCACGGCGCAATCCAGACTTATCGCCGAAGTAGCGGTAAAACACCGACTTGCTGGTTCCCGCGGCGGCCGCGACATCGTCCATGGACGCGCTGGGACCCAGCCGGTGGATGGCTTTACGGGCGTGCCGAAGCAGCTCGAGCCTCCGAGCCTCGCGGTGCGCGTCCCAGCGTGCCGAGCGGCCATCGGTCTCCGGGGAGCCTGAAGTGCTAGTGTCCAAGTTCACGATACCGAGCGTATCAGGTAAGCTCGGTCACAGTGATGCGGGGCACATGAGAAAACCGCTTCAAGGAACACTTTCAGGAGGAACCATGGCTGAATCCACGACGTCCGGCTCCGCCGCGTCCGGCGGCGTCCGTCCCGCCGTCGTCATCGGCGGTAACCGGATCCCGTTCGCTCGTTCCCACGGGGCCTATGCTGCTGCCTCAAATCAGGACATGCTCACGGCCGCCCTCGACGGGCTGGTGGCACGATTTGGCCTGCAGGGAGAGCGCATCGGGGCCGTCTCCGCAGGTGCGGTGCTCAAGCACAGTCGCGACTTCAATCTGGTCCGGGAGTCTGTGCTCGGCACAGCACTCGATCCGGCGACGCCCGCCTACGACGTCCAGATGGCCTGTGCCACCGGGATGGAATCGATTGGATCGCTGGCGAACAAGATCAAGTTGGGGCAAATCGATTCGGCGATCGGTGGCGGCGTCGATACGACGTCGGACGCACCCATTGCGGTCAGTGAGGGCTTGCGCCGCACTTTGCTGAAGCTCAGCCGCGCTCGGACGACGAAGCAGCGCCTGGCGGCGCTGTCCGGCTTCCGCCCCAAAGATCTCGCCCCAGAGGCGCCCGGGACCGGTGAGCCGCGCACGGGGCTGTCCATGGGTGAGCATCAGGCTCTGACGACCGCGGCATGGGGGATTTCGCGGCAAGAGCAGGACGAGTTGGCGCTCCGGAGCCACCAGAATCTTGCTGCCGCGTACGAGCGCAATTTCTTTGACGATCTCATCACGGGCTACCGCGGATTGAGCCGGGACAACAACATGCGGCCGGACACCACGGCCGAGAAACTCGCGGGCCTCAAACCGGCTTTCGGCCGAGATTTGGGGGACCGGGCCACGATGACGGCGGGCAACTCCACCCCGTTGACTGATGGGGCGTCCTCCGTTTTGCTCGGCTCGGAAGAATTCGCCGAAACTCACGGTCTGCCCATGTTGGCCAACTTCGTGGACTTCGAATCCGCGTCGGTGGACTTCGTCCGGGGTGCGGAGGGTCTGCTCATGGCGCCCGCGTATGCGGCCCCGCGCCTGCTGGCCCGCCACGGGCTGTCTCTTCAGGACTTCGACTTCTATGAGATTCACGAGGCCTTTGCCGGCACGGTGCTCTCGACCCTCGCTGCGTGGGAGGACGAGGACTTCTGCCGCAACAAGTTGGGCCTCGACGCTCCGCTGGGAGCTATTGATCGCACGAAGCTCAACGTGGCCGGATCCTCTCTGGCGGCCGGCCACCCGTTCGCGGCAACCGGTGGCCGCATCGTGGCTACGCTGGCCAAGCTTCTCGCCGAGAAGGGTTCGGGGCGCGGCCTCATTTCGGTGTGCGCCGCCGGTGGCCAAGGCGTTGTCGCCATTCTGGAGGCACGATGACCAATCAGTACCAGACACTTGTCAACCAAGGGTTAGGCCGTCGTTTGGCCCGGCAGCTGGGCCTACCTCGACCGCCTCACCTGCGCCGGTATCGTCAGGGCCAACCCCTCGTCCCAGGGCCCGTGGTGGTGCTCGGCTCGGGCACGTCAGCGCAGCCATTGGCGGATGTATTGCTCGCGTGGGGGCTCGACGTCGTCCGTCATCTGTCGCCAGGACGCACGGCAGGTGCCGCCGTCGTGGCCTTGGATGACGTCGCCCACCCCAGCGACCTGTCCGAGGTCGCGCTGGAGCTCGGCGCCGTCGTGAAGTCGCTTGCCCCGGGCGGTCGCGTCGTCTCGTTCTCCCGCCCCGTCGTGGATGGGCTCGAGCCGGAGGTGGCCGCCGCTCGCCACGCGGTCGACGGGATGATGCGGTCTTTGGGCCGCGAGTTGCGCGGTGGGGCAACATCCAACGGGGTGCTCCTGCGGGATGGGCTCGATGTCGAGGCGCCCTCGGCGCAGGCAGCACTGCGCTTCCTGCTCTCCGGACGGAGCGCGTATGTCGATGGCCAATTTATCGAGATCAGTGATCAGCGCGGAGAATTGCCGGACGACTGGGACCAGCCCCTCGCCGGGAAGGTCGCCGTCGTCACCGGAGCAGCGCGGGGGATCGGCGCCGCCATCGCCCGCACTCTATCGCGGGATGGTGCGCAGGTCGTTTGCGTCGACGTCCCCGCGGCTGGCAGCGCCTTGGCCACCGTGGCGAATGACGTGCAGGGGACCGCGCTGCAGCTCGATGTGACGCGTCCTGATGCCGGACACCTGATCATCCAACACGCCCGTCAGCGCCACGGTGGGCTAGACATCGTCGTGCACAACGCGGGCATCACCCGGGACAAACTGCTCGCCAACATGGATGCCGCGCGCTGGAACTCCGTTCTGGCGGTGAACCTAGAATCCCAGCTCCGCATGAACGACGCCTTCCTCACGGCTGGCCTGCAGAACCTTCGGGTCGTCTCCCTCGCCTCGACGAGCGGCATTGCCGGCAACCGTGGCCAGACGAACTACGCCGCCTCCAAGGGCGGTGTCATGGGTATGGTCGCCGCGTCACGCCGGGACTTCGCCGAGCTCGGTGGCGGCATCAATGCGGTCGCACCCGGTTTCATCGAGACCGAGATGACCGCAAAAGTGCCGTTAGCGACGCGCGCTGTGGCCCGAATGATCATGCCGTCGCTGATGCAAGGCGGACTGCCCGAGGACGTCGCGGAAGCGATCGGGTTCCTTGCTTCGGGATCCGCCGGCGGGATCAACGGCGGCACGCTCCGCGTGTGCGGCCAGAGCCTGATTGGGCGGTGAGCGGCGTGTCATTAACGAACCGTCACGTCGTCAACCTGACGCAGGAGCCAACCCTCGGGCGGGTGTACGCTGCGGCGGGTAGAAAGGCCCTCCGCGCACCCCGCGGGGCGACGAATCGAGTGGGGCGCCTACCTGAGACGGCACATCGCGTGGCACACGTGGACGTCGATCGTGACCAACTCACGCGGTATCAACGGCTGATGGGAGACACGGTCCGGGACGAATTGCCGTCGGTGTTCGTGCACGGACTGGCCTTTCCGGTCGCGATGAGCGTGATGGTCCGCGCCGATTTTCCCTTGCCGCTCCTCGGCATGGTCCACTTGCGCAATCACGTGGAACATCGGCGCGTGATCGATCCGGCGGAATCGCTGTCCATCACTGCGTGGGCCGAAGGCCTCGACGCCCACTACGCGGGGCTGACCGTTGACGTCGTGGCCGAGGTGAGCGCCGGTGACGAGGTCGTGTGGCGGGGAGTGTCGACCTACCTGGCCAAGGGACATCAGCTTGACGGGGTGGTTCGGCCCGATCGCCCGGAGCGCCCCGACTGGCAGCCGCCAGCGAAGACGGGTCTGTGGCGCCTCGGGACGGATACCGGGCGCCAATACGCTCGCGTCCTCGGTGACTGGAACCCAATTCACCTCACCGCGGCCTCGGCCAAAATGCTGGGACTCAAGCGGCACATCGTGCACGGTATGTATGCGGCCGGCCGGGCGCTCACCGTGGCGGTGCCGCGAGTCGTCTCGGATGGAGGCGGGTATGACTGGGACATTGACTTCGTGGCGCCCGTCTTCCTGCCGGGGACCGTGCAGTTCTCGGCAGCCACCGCCTCACCAGAAGCGAGCACGGGCGACACTGTCGAGTTCGCGGGCTGGAAGCGTGGCGCTGACCGCCCACACTTTGTCGGCTCCGTCACCCCGCGCTGAGGCGTGGCGCGAGCGCTCACCTGTGCCGGTCACGGCGAGGCTCAGGTGAGCGGGCGGCGTCGGACGAGTTACGCGGTGCACGGCTCCAGTTTTGGCACCCGATAGAGCCGCGCGAGTTCGCGCGCCGAGGCCGCCCAGTCGAACCGATGGGCGTGCAGCGCGGCCTGCTTGCCCCAGAGCTGAAGACGGGACCGATCCCGGGCCACCTCGACAAGCCAGCGTGCCCACTGCACGGCCGATTGCCCGGTCAGCAGCTGGCCGGTGGCGCCGTCGTCGACCACGTGTTTGAGGCCACCGACCCGATTCGCGAGCACGGGCGTCCCGCAGGCCTGGGCTTCCGCGGCGACCAGACCGAAGGACTCGCTGAAGGAGGGCACGGCCACCAGATCGGCTCCGCGAAACCAAGCCGCAAGTTCCGTCGCAGGAACAGGGGGGATCAGTTCGGCCCGCACGGGCCCGGTGGGGCCCGGAAGCAAGCGGTCCATCCGCAGTGTGTGAGCACCGGATGGGTGTCCGATCAAGGCCACTTCAAAGCGCTCCTGCGGCGCCATCCGCGCGGCCACAGAGAGGGCCTCCAGGAGTAATTGCGGCCCCTTGAGCGGCTGCAGACGCCCGGCGAAAACGATCCGTAGTGGGGGCTGCGGTGCGGAGTGCCGGCCCGCATGCACCTTCCATCTCTCGTGGCTTGGTAGCCAGCGGGAGGGGCCGTGGGGGGTGAACACGGTGCGGTCAACTCCCGGGGGCACCACCGCTACCCGCCCGGAGGGCGCGTGGTACAGCTCGTGGAGCTCAGCACATTCCGTGGAGGTATTCGCGGTGAGAACGTCAGCTTCGGCAGCGAGTCGATCCTCGGCGCGGACCCGGACGGCCGGCTCACGCGCGCTGGGATCATCGCGCATCTTCACGCGAGCCAACGTATGCATGGTGTGAATCAGCGGGGCGCCTAAATCGCGCCGCACCTCGAGGCCCGCGAGGCCGGAAATCCAGTAGTGGCTATGGATCGCGTCTGGGGTGGGACGTCCACGGTAAAAATCGCGGATCTGTTGCGATATTTCCGGAACGAAGCGGTACAGGTCATCCTTCGTTGCTGAGTCCGGTCCAGCGGGCAGGTGGTGCACGATGACGTGCGGCTGGGCTACTCCGGGTGTCGCCGTCACGCTGCGGGCCGGTTGTGACGCCGGGACGCGGGTAAAGACGTCGACGGCCATCCCGAGCTCGCGCAACTGCCGGCATAGGTGAGCGACGTAGACGTTCATTCCACCCGCGTCGCCGGCGCCGGGCTGCTCCAGCGGAGAGGTGTGCAGGCTGAGGACAGCAACGCGGTGTATCCCGTGCGGGCTCCGCGTCGCCGCAGACTCAGTGAGCGGCATCATCTCAGTTCTTCTCCCATGACTTGGGCAGGCAGAGCAGGTTTCCGGCTCCACGCCCCACAATATTTTCTCACGCCCAGCGAGCCTCGCATGAGAAACAAGCCCTACGCCTTGTCCTCACATCGACAAGGCGCAGGGCTTGTTGCGTGCTATTGGGTGAATTCGTCGATGCGCTGACCGATGCCCAGCAACTCCGCGATGGCCGCCACCGTCCGCTCGGCAGCTCGTCCGTCGCCGTAGGGATTGACGGCGTTGGCCATCGCCGCGTAGTGCTCTGCGTGATGCAGGAGTTCTTCTACCTCGGTGTAGATGCGCTCTTCATCGGTGCCGATGAGGCGAACAGTTCCGGCGGTCACGGCCTCGGGGCGTTCCGTGTTCTCACGCATGACCAAAACCGGCTTGCCGAGGCTCGGGGCTTCCTCCTGAACGCCGCCGGAATCGGTCAGGACAACATGTGCGACCGACAGCATGCGCGTGAACTCGCCGTAGGCCAACGGCTCGGTGACGACGACGTTCTCGAGGCCCTCCAGCGCGGGGAGGACGGCCTCACGCACCACCGGGTTCTTGTGGGCCGGCAACACGATGGTCAGGTCTGGCTCCGCGCGCGCGATGCGCGCCAACGCGCGGCCGACGCCCTCCATGGCGCCGCCCTGGTTCTCGCGGCGGTGAGTCGTCACGAGAAGAACCTTCCGCCCCGAGGTGGCCAGCTCCTCCAGTGCCGGATCGGAGAATGGGACCTGCTTGTCCACGGTCGTCAGCAGTGCATCAATCACCGTATTGCCCGTGACCACGATGTCCTCCGCAGGAGTGTTCTCCGTCAGGAGGTTGCTCTTGCTTACCGAGGTCGGCGCGAGATGAAGGCTGGTGATCTGCGAGGTCATCTTGCGGTTCGCCTCTTCCGGGAAGGGAGAGAAGAGGTTGAAGCTGCGAAGACCTGCTTCCGCATGTACCACGGGGATGCCGTGGTAGAACGCTGCGATGGCCCCGGCGGTCGACGTCGTCGTATCTCCTTGGACGATGACGGCCGCTGGTTTGTTCTGGCGGAACAAGGCGTCCAAGCCGTCGATGGTGCGCGTCATGACCGAATTGAGTGTCTGGTTCGGTTGCATGATGTTGAGGTCTTCATCCGGCGTGATGCCGAACAACTCATTGACCTGGTCCAGCATCTCGCGGTGCTGTCCCGTCACCACCACGGTGGAGTCAAACAGTTCGGAGGCCTCGAGCGCCTTGACGATGGGAGCCATCTTGATGGCCTCGGGGCGAGTGCCGTAAATCGGCATAATGACTGGTCGCACTTCTGCGTCCCCCTTATGGGTGAATCGGGGATTTAACGTCGTGAATCGACGACAACTCTACCAATGGGCGCGGCAGCTATGCTCCGGCGATCGCTGCTGCTCCGGTGTTAGGATCTTGAACGCGATGCGTGCGCGGACGCCTCGCGCGCGCCAGCCGCCGGCTAACGGACGTCGTCAGCTGGCGTCGTTACGCATCATCCACCGCAACACAGGAACTAGTGAGGAAGCCTCCATGGCTGATATCAAGACCGTCGCGGTCATCGGATTGGGCTACATCGGCCTGCCGACCGCCGCGATCCTGGCCACCAACGGCGTGAACGTCGTCGGCGTCGATGTCAATCCCCGAACGGTCGACGCTGTCAACCGCGGTGAGGTGCCGTTCGTCGAGCCGGATCTGGGCGGTCACGTCTCCCAGGCCGTGACGGCCGGGACCCTGAAGGCTTCCGCGGAAACGCCCGCCGCTGACGCGTACATTGTCGCCGTGCCGACGCCCTTTAATGAGGACAAGACGGCGGACCTGTCCTACATCGAGGCAGCCGGCGAGAAGATCGCCCCGCAGCTCACCGGGGATGAGCTCATCATTCTCGAGTCGACGTCCCCTCCCGGCGCCACGCAGCACTTGGCCGACCACATCTTGGCCGCGCGCCCAGACCTGACGCTCGATAACCTGCGCGTCGCGCACTGCCCGGAGCGGGTGCTTCCGGGACGGGTCATGGTCGAGCTCGTGACCAATGACCGCATTGTGGGCGGCATCACGCCAGAGGCCGCCGAAGCGGCGCGGGATCTTTATGAAAAGTTCTGTGAGGGCGAAATCCTGCTCACGGACGCGAAGACGGCGGAGATGGCTAAGCTCGTGGAGAATTCGTTCCGCGACGTCAACATTGCGTTCGCCAACGAGTTGTCGGTGATCTGCGACAAGCTCGGTATCAACGTGTGGGAGCTCATCGAACTGGCGAACCACCACCCGCGCGTGAACATTCTGCAGCCGGGCCCCGGCGTGGGCGGTCACTGCATCGCGGTGGACCCGTGGTTTATCGTCTCGTCGGCGCCGGAAGAGTCAAAGCTGATTCATCAGGCGCGCCTGACGAACGACAACAAGCCGAGTTGGGTCATCGAGCAGGTTGAGAAGGCCGTGGCGACCGTCGACGGCACCGCCAAAGTGGCCGTCCTCGGTCTTGCCTTCAAGGCCAACATCGATGATCTGCGCGAGTCTCCCTCGATCGGCATCGCACAGCGCTTGGGCGCTGAGTTCGGTGAGGCCCAGTTCCTCATCGCCGAGCCGCACATCGAGGAGATGCCGAAGCAGCTCTCCGGCCTCGCGAACGCCCAGCTGGTCGCCACCGATGCGGCGATCGCGGAGGCAGATATTGTGTTGCTGCTCGTCGACCACACGCAGTTCAAGTCCATCGATCGCGGAGCCCTTGAGGGCAAGACCGTGATTGATACTCGCGGCATGTGGCGCTAAACGCGCACTGCTCGTTGCTCCCTTGATGAGGGGCCGGTCCGGCACTAGCCGGGCCGGCCCCTCGTTTTTGATGTTCGGGGTCTCGCGGTGACGAGCGCAATCTTGTCAGGAAGGGAGCGCTTCCAAGACGGCCGTTGAGAGCGGGGGCCATGCGTCGATGGCCCATTGACCAAAGTCCCGATCCGCTAGGGCAATGCATGCCACCTGGGCGGCAGGGTCGACCCAGAGGAACGTCCCGGACTGGCCGAAGTGACCGAACGTGTCCGGCGAATTCCGGGGCGAGGTCCAGTGCGGTTCCTTGTCGACCTTAATCTCAAAGCCCAGGCCCCACGCGTTGTTGTGTTGGCGGCCGTATCCGGGGAGTACGCCGGGGAGGTTCGCGAAGTGGACGCTCGTGGCCTCGGCGAGGCTCGAAGCGGCGGCCAGACGGGGGGATAGGAGTTCAGCGGCAAACTTTTCCAGGTCATCGACGGTGGAGATGGCTCCAGCGGCCGGTGATCCCTCCAACGTGGTTGACGACATGCCGAGGGGCTGTAATACAGCCTGGTCTAGGTAGTCGCTAAAGGTGATGCCGGTGGCGGACTCGAGGGTTTCGCCCAACACTTCGAACCCGGCGTTGGAGTAGATACGCCGCGTCCGCGGGGCGGCCTTGACGTCCCGGCTCGCGAAGTCGTAACCCGCCGTATGGGCCAGTAGATCGTGCACGGTCGCGCCGTCTGGGCCTGCCGGCTGCTCCAACTCGAGGGCACCTTCTTCGAGCGCTAGTAGGGCGGCGTAAGCGCACAGCGGCTTGGTAACGGACGCCAGGCGATACCGGCGTGTCGTCGCCCCTGCGGATCCGAGCCGTACGCCGTCGTGCCCCACTACTGCGGCGGCGGCGTGCTCAACGGGCCAGTGGGCGATGCCTTCGAGGGCGGCGGAGACGGACTGGTCGCTCATAGGGTTCCTTCCGTGCTACGGGCGAATGAATGGTCAGCGGGAAGCACGATGGTCAGTTGGTGCGGTTTCCGCGCGGTACCCGGGGTCAGTTCAGCCTCCCAAGTCTCTTGCGCGGCCGCAAGGAGTTCGCCGGGTGTGCTGGGTGCGGCGCCCCTTCGGCTGAGCAGACGACGAATCAACTCTCCGCGGGTGTGCTTGGCGAAGTGTGAGACGACCTTGCGTTGGCCCTTGCGGATTTGCACGACGCCGACCGTGACAGCGTTGGCGGCGGGTGGAGCCCAGGCGGCGGCGTAGGTGCTCGAACGGCAGTCGATGACGAGTTCGTCGCCAGCATGTGCGTCCAGCAGCGGCTTCAGTCGAGGCTTCCACCACGTGGCGAGCCGTCCCACCGGGTCAGCGGCAGGGGTAGGAAGTTTTACCGACATCGAGAGGCGGTAGGCAGGGATCGAATCGGCAAACCCGACCGCCCCCCAGAGCGCGCTGATGATCACGATCGATTCATCCGCACGACGCTGAGCGCCGGGGGAGAGCGAGTCATAGCCGAGGGCCTCGTAGAGCACGCCCGTATATATCGTGTGCGCGGGCGCCGCGGGCTCATTTTCCAGCCGACGGTTGCGTTCCAGTTCGTGAGCGAGCGATTCGCCGACGCCGAGGACGCTGTGTGCATCTGCGGCGCTCGAGGCTTCGGCCAGCGCACGCATCATGGTGCCGCGCGCGTCGGCGAGCTCCGGAAAGGAGAGCTCGGTCGCGTGGAAAGGGTTTGGCGTTGTCGCGGATTGCTTGCCTTCGGAAGGTGGAAGAAGAATGAGCACGCCCAGTATCGTATCGGGGCGTGCGTGCCGATGCGGCCGCGGCGCCCAGTAGTCCTCAGGGACGTCGGCGCAGAGTTACACTGGAGGCTTGGACGGGATAACTGGACGATCGCGCGCCGTGCATACGGCTCGAGGAACGTCCGGGCTCCAGAGGACAGGGTGGTGGGTAACGCCCACTCGGGGAAACCCGCAGGCTAGTGCCACAGAAAAGAGACCGCTCGCCGCGTGCGGTGAGTCAGGGTGAAACGGTGGTGTAAGAGACCACCAGCGGCCTAGGCGACTGGGTCGGCTCGGTAAACCCCACCCGGAGCAAGGCCAGACAGGCTGTGTATGAGGCGGTCCGCTCAGCAGCCGGGTAGGCCGCTCGAGCGCACCGGCAACGGTGCGCCTAGATGGATGATCGTCACCTGCCAGTTCGGGTAACCGCGGCAGGCACAGAACCCGGCGTACAGGTTATCCCGTCCAAATAATCTTGCGAGATGCCCGCCGTTCCCTTGATTTCAGGGGGATCGGCGGGCTTTTTGCTGTTAGGCGAGTGCTGCCGTTTGTGGTCGAGTATGGGGGTCTGTGGCGGTTCGACCGCCACAAAACCGCCATGCTCTGGGGTGCACTCCCGCGGAGCAAGCGCCGCGAACCGGGCTTTCGGATAGGGTCACAACCATGGAGGGAAACATGAAGAAACTACTCGCACCAGCGGCCGCATTGATCCTGCTGACGGGATGCGCATCACCCACCAGTGAAGACGCAACCATGGACGCGTGTGACACATTTGCTTACTACCTCGAGGACGCCGAGAGCCCCGAGCAGATGGACCGGGCGACGACCGTGGAGCAGATCGGGGTAGAGCTCGAGGGCAAGCCGGCCCCGGATGCGCGGATCACGGACGCGGTGGATGTGATGGAGCGGACCGTGGATGGTTCCGAGAGTGCGTGGGTGATGGGCGCGGACATGATGGCGGCCGCGTGCATGGACCTCGGCTGGGAGAGCTAACCGCGCCTCGGCCAGTCACACCGGTCGGGTTCCCACAGCACGTCTTGTGAGTCGTACCCGCTGCGGAGCGTCGCGCATTCGGGAAGCATGCCGGGGACTCGCTCGAGCAGGTCACGGTCCACCCAAGAGCTGTGGTTGTCGTAGGGGTCAGCTTTCGTGCCGGGGAAGTCCACGAGGACGTCCGGGCCTTTCCATCGGGCGGCGCGCCCGTACCGGATGCCGTCAGGTGTTAGTGCGCGGACGAATGGCTGGGCCTCGGGTGGCCAGGACCGGATACCGGCGTCGTCAGGTTCGAACATGGGTTCGATTCTAGGGTGCCATGTGGATGCCCGCATAGCTTGCGGCATGCAATCTGTGCAGGTCTACTTGAGGTTAGAAAGGAGGCGAACATGACCATCCGCTACCTGAGCCTCAACGGGCTCGCCCAACGCATCGGGGTATCGCCGCACACCGCGAAGAAGTACGCTGACGAGGGACGACTCCCAGAGCCGGACGCACTCATCGGCGACGGTGACCGCCCTACCAAAGGGTGGCTGCCCGAAACCGTGGACACATGGCAGGGCGCACGCCCCGGGCGCGGACGCAAGCGAACGTGAGGACACGGCATAGGAATGAACGAGAAGCAGAAGAGCATCTTCGCCGGCCTGCCAGTGCTTGTGCTTCTCGCGGCCTATGCCGTGTTCTTCGCAGATCCAGGCGCCGCCCTGACCATCGCACTATGGTGGGTCTTAACAGCCGCCGTCGCTGCGACCGTCGCCGCGTACGTGCTCGCAGGCCGCAACTGGTGACCTACCCGGAAGCGGCTAAGCTGGCCCACCGGGCGTGCTGCGGCGAACCGCATCAATTATCTGGCGGATCCTTGACGGCGTGACGCCGTAGTAGGCGCCGAGGTGGCGCACCGGGACGCCAGCTAAGGCCAGCACGGCGATTCGTTCGTCCCTGCTGACCTGATCGGGCACATGGACGGCTCGGAGTTCGGCGCCGAGTTCGCGCCAGCAATCCTCGGAGCACACCGGCTCTTTCGGCACGCAGTCTTCGTCAAGGATCGTCGCCGAGCACATCACGCACCGAACCTGCACGGTCTGCCGGAGCGCCCTGGCGCGTTCAAATGGGGCCGCCGGCCGCTGATTGAGGATCCCAAAATCCATGACCCGAGCATACCTAGGGCTGGCTGGGAAGCCGATGGGTGGCCCCGGGCGCCGCGGCGCATGAGCGCTTAACGAAGAAATGCGCCCCACCTCGTGTTGAGGTGGGGCGTTCTCTTGTCTGTGTTCATGCGCGGTCCTAAGGGATTGCCATATGGTTAAAGCTCCGCATGAACGTTTCTTAGGAGTTGGGGATTTTGGGGAATGCCGATGATTCGGTTCTCGATGACTGGTTCAAGGCAAACAGGATCGATCTATCGGACGTCCCGTCTTTCCTGCCGAACCCAGAGATGGGGAAGCTAGACCGCGTTGAAGTCTTCGTTGACGAGACGGGCGACCGAAACTTCAAGAAGAACCGCCAGTCGGACTGGTTCGCCATGACTGCCGTTATGGTTCCGGCTGAACACATGAACCATGTAAAGACCATCATTCGGGGTCTACGTGACTACCTGGGGAACGGTGGCAAGCCGGTTGGACATATTCATTGGGTCCAGCATTGCAAGCGTAAGAAGTATGACCGACGCGTCGTCGTTCGCGACCTAGCGACGGGATTCAGGCGTGTACGCGTCATCCACGTGATCATCCACAAGCCCTCCATCGCTGCGTCCGCCCATATGCGCAATGACACACGCGGCGTTTACTACACCGCGACGAAGTACCTGCTGGAACGAATCGGTAGGGCCGCTCTTCATTGGGATGGAGGCGCCCGTAGCGCGCGAGTCACTTTCGCGACGATCAAGGGAGTTGACCCCGAGGAGACGAAAGCCTATCTGAACCACTGTGCCAACGAGTCGCGGCTCTTGGCGTCAGATGACATCCAGCACGATAGGAACGCGCAATACTTCGATCACCTCAAGTGGCCGGCAGCGTGGCGACCGATGGGCACATATGAAGGACTGGAACTCGCTGACATCTACTCAGGCTTCCTCAGCGCCGCCCTCAGGGATGGGGACTCTACCTTCATGTGCCGGTATTCGGATCGTGTCGCATGCGATGAAAAGGGGCGTCGATCCGGCTTTGGTGTCAAGGTCTTTCCTGAGCAGGGCTGGCAAGCCGTACACCATACGGATTGGTGGCACGAGTTCTCTTCAATGCGCTAAGGCCCCTAGGAGAGGCATGTGGGGCGTTGCTCGTCGTTGAAGACGAGTGACACGTTTCCGCGTCCGGCAACCCATCTATGCCCCTTCTACGGGCCTTAGTGGTTCAATTATCACACCAGTACAGTCGATACGCAAGTATTAAACCTAACTATCACTACTCAAATGTAACTGCATAACGCACAAGAGCGCCCCCACCATTTTCGTTCCTTGACGAAAATGGTGGGGGCGCTTCTACGTGGGCCAGACCCCCGGGGTGACCGGTACTCCGTGGGTCCGGCGGTGCCGCAGTCGTGACCCAGCCACCGCGCTGGGGAATTAGTGTCGGTCGCTCGACGCGTACTCATCATCGGTCGGCGGCAGCACGTTAGTCTCCTTGCCGGCGGCGAGGAACGGCAGGTAGCGGCGCAGGAAGGTCTCGACGCCGGGGAGTGCGAGGACGCGGGTTATCGCACCGGCTACGGCGAGGACGCCCGCGGCGGCGCCGGTAGCGACCTCCGGGGACTGCATCGTGATGGCCGTGAAGATGGCTGGCGCGAGGGCTGCGAGTGCGACGACGGCGGCGAAGATGGTGCGTACTACTGCACGCCACGGGTGCTGCTGCTGGGTTGTCTCCATGATCAGGACTCCTTTTCAAGTTCAAGCTTCTCGATCCGCGTAAGGATCTGACGCTGCAGAGTGAGAATCTGCTCTAGCGCGCCAATGAAATTGGTCTGTCCGGCCCGGCCAGCAGTCGATACGAAATCGACCTGCTGGGACTGGATCGAATTCTGTAGTGAGTCGATGCCCTGCTTGAGCTCGGTGTACTGGGACACGGTCAGGTCCTCCTCTGGGTCTAGGTTTCCTACGGGTCGTAGCCCGTCGATGACAGACTGCGTCTGCGCGCGGAGTTGGTTGGGTGTGTATCCGTTGATATCGATCTTGCGAGGGCCGGCGTACTCGGAGTGCCCGCAGACCATGCCGGCGTCCGTGGAGCCGATGGCATCCAACAGTGCGGCGCAGAGGATCGGGTACGCCTCGCGCTGGGCGTCGGTCCAGTCCGCATTGTCGGCGGCTTCTGCCTCGATGCCGAGGAATCTTGAGTTGCCGGAGTATCCGCGCCAGGCCCCCTTGCCGGCGTGGTTGGCGCGGCCTGCTGCGACGATGACGCATACGCCGCGTCGGTCCAAGTAGACGTTGCAGAGCGGTCCGGGGAGGCTTGGCCGGCCCTCGGTGACGATGCGCAGTGAGGGGCGCTTGTCGGTGCCGCGTGGGCCTGCCGTCCAGTGCCCGACGACGCCCACGGGGTCGAAGGACGTACTGCCGCGGGTAGACCAGCCGGGAACGTATTCGACCGTGAGTCCCCACGATTTCAGGACGCGAAAGAGAGTGGTGACGCGTGGCATCAGTCGCCCTCCTCGTCCCCGCTGCCCACGGTCAGCGGTTCATCGTCGGTTGCGTAATCGGACATATGCCCGTCCCGCAATCGGTCCCAGTCGAGATCATCAGGTTCTGTGCTCATGGTTGCTGCCCTTGTCCTTGGTTCGGGTTGGTGGCGAGGCGGCAGGGGCCGTCGCTCGTCTGCTCGGTCCCGTCTGTGTAGGTGACTGCCCAGTAGGACTCGTTGCCGGTGCCGACGCATTGGACGGACTCGATGCCGATTCCGGCAGGGCCGGGTGCCCCGTCGGCGCCATCAGTGCCGGGTGCGCCCGGCGGGCCGGATGGTCCCGCGGGTCCCGGGGCACCGGTTGGCCCGGCAGGGCCTTGTGGGCCTGTCGCCCCGTCGGCCCCGTCTTCACCATCCGCTCCCGCGGGGCCAGGACTCCCATCGGCACCGGCCGGGCCAGTGGCACCGTCTTCACCGTCGGCGCCGTCTTGCCCGTCCTCACCGGGAGGGCCACGCACGCCATTGATCCCGGCCTCACCCTGCGGGCCAGGTATCCCTTGCGGGCCTTGCGGCCCGGGCGGACCCGCCACCGGTTCGGTCGGATTCTGCTGCACCTCGCTGGCCCGCTTACACAGGTCGCGGTCATCCACGAGCAGGCTGCTGCCATCCGCGCACGCGACCTGCACCTGCTGGGCGAGACTCTGCGCGTTCGACTCGGCCACGGTCGCCCGCTTCTGCGCGAGCAACCCGAGGGCAAAGGAAGCCCCCAGCAACAGGACGATTGCGGCGACGAGGGCCACACCGAGGGTGTTTCGCTTATGCCGAAGCTTGTCTTCGCGAGTCACTCGCCCACCCCCTCAAAAGGATCAGCGTGTGATCCCGGATATTTGAGAGCCAAATACGCTTCCCGGTACTTGTCGCGCTCGGCTTCGACTTCCGCGAGCTTGGCTTTGAGCCGGTCCTTGTCGCTGCCTAGACGCACGATGACCCCTTCTTTCTCGTCGCGTAGGTCGCGCGAGGCTTTGAGCCACCAGAAGCCGAGAGCCGCAATGGCACCAAGCCCGAGGCCCGCGAAGCCAAGTTGTCCGAGCAGCGTGGATATAGCGGTCTCTGCTGCTTGCTCCACACGCTGACTCCTAGATGCTGGTGGCTGGTGTGCCGTAGAGGCGTTCTGCGACGGCGGTCCACCGGTCCGCGACGACGTATTCGATGTCGGAGTCGGTGACGGCGGTGGAGTCAATGGCGCTAGTGGCTTCGTCCCAGACGATGGCTGTTTGGATGGAGGGGTTCAGGACCATTTCCGTGACGAAGTTGGTGATCGTCTGGGACGGGTTGTCGCGCACGGCGTTGGCAAGCTGCTCTGCGGCGCTGCCTTCGGTAGGGCTGTTGGTCGTGATGTAGGCCAGTTGAGCGCCGGCGACTCGCTGCTGCAGCAGGGTGTCGTCGAGTGCTGCCCGGATTTTTAAGAGCTTGGTGTCCACTGGGTCCTCCTTGTGGCGGGTATGGCGAAGGGGCGGCAGCCTTGCGAGTCTGCCGCCCCTTCGGGTGGTGGTGCCTGGTTAGGCGTCGGTCATGTAGGTGACCCGGATTTTGGGCCGCAATGACCCAGTGCCGCGTGCGTACCCGTAATAGGTGGACGACGTGGACCCGGTGTACAGGGCGAGGCCTCTGAAGTTCCCCGACAGCATGGCGCTGATGTCAGAGCTGTTGGTGATGGTGACCCACTTGCCCTCGCCGCGTTTCCACGAGACTTCCTTCAGCAGGGACGACGCCGGGAAGCTAGACAGCGAGGTGGACCCGTGCCGGTACAGCCGTGCCGTACCACCGGCGCCGGAGTACCAGTGGTCGAAGTAGAGGTAGACCTCTAGCTTCACGATGGACGAGGCGTCTGCCATTGCGGTTGCGATGGTCTCGCCCTTGTCACCGGCACCGAAGATCGCATGGCTCTTCTTGGTCCCGCCGCCCGGGTCGTAGGAGGTGTACCCCTGATAGAGGTAGTTCCCGCCGGCTGTGTACTGACTATCGTTGCCTTGCCATGACCGGAATCCAGTGGCCGCCCAGGTCTGGGTGACTTGGCGGTCAGCCGATGTCGGTGGCGGCTCGGAAGAGCCCGCGGAGGTGGTGCCTACGAAGTCGGCGCGCCCGGAGACGCCAGTGAGTGGGTGTTCAGCCACCGTGAGAGTGAACGGGGCCGCGTTGGTCGGATTGATCAACACGTTGTCCGCGCCACCGAACGCCGAGTAGTACACGATGACTGAGACGGTGCGCTCACTGTCGTTGCGGAACACCCACCGCAGGTCCGTGGAAGGCAGTTGGCTCGACGCGCTTGGGCGGGCCCCGGTGATGGCTTCGGCTCTAATGGGTGCCGAGGTGTCAGCGAGGGTGCCGGTTGTGGTGGCAGCGAGCCGGAACCTTGCCCGGGAGTTCGTTCCTGCACTGGTCGCCCGGAGCCCGTTTGCTTGGATTTCGTAGACGTACCCGGGCCGGGCCGTGTATTCCAACCGCATTACTGACTGGTTGTGGTTCGACGAGGTCGATGGGTTCGCCCCGGTGTTGTTCGTCCTGTCTAGCCGGGCGATGATTCCGCGGGCACGGGAGTCGATCAGTTCGTAGATGTCCTCGCCGTTGACTGTCACCTCGCCTGCTGCGACGGAGGCCGCCGCTATGCCGCCGGCGTCATCGATCACCACGTCGCCGCCGTCATTCTGGGTATTGCGGATCCCGAGGCGCTGCGTGCCGCTTCCTAGCAAAGCGATCAGCGACTCGTAGGAGCCGTCAGCGAGCTGGTCAATGATCGCGATCCCATCACCGTTGACGATGGTCTCGCGTGTCCCATCCTGCTTATAGAAACGGGCCGACGACCCCTCGAGCGCGGTCAACCACGCGGCGTCAGCCCAAATGCTGAGTGCGTCTACCGCTCGGGCCTTCACCGCGCCGGGCGTCACGATAGCCCCGTCAGTCATGCGGACCATCGACCCGCCAGCATGGACTACTGCTTCGTTGGCGTCGCCGGAGAACTCGATCACGGGGGCGACGTGCGTCACCGGGTTGGTGTCCGAGTCGGGGATGACGTGTTCGTAGTAGAGCCAGATGTTCGAGCCGCCGCCTCGCCACGCGGGGGCGTCTTCTCCGGTCGCGTCGACCGAGCGGGCGTCGCTGTTGCTGCTGTGGAGCATGCCTTCGCTGCCGTCGGCGTAGCGGCAGGCGAGGTTGATCTTCGCAGTGCCGTTGCCCGTGTTCACGCGGACTGCGGTGCGCCACGGCTCGCCCGGGTTAGTCGGTGCCATGAACCTGCGGGTTCGCAGCCCTTCGCCGTCCGGCCCGTCATCGAGTGAGTACCAGAACCGCTTGAGGCTGGTGGTGTCCTGGTTCGCGGAGCCGAACCTGTTCTGCCCTGCATTATTCGTGCCCCAAGAGCCTTGCACGTGCGCTACGCCCGAGCGCCCGTTGTGGCCGTCGCCGAGGCGGTCTCGCGTGGTCTGGTCCGAGAAGGTGGGGTCAATGATCTGGTTCGGCCCCGCTGCCACCAGAAGCTGCTCGGCGTAGAGCTTCATGAAGCGGCCCGTGCGGGCGGCGATCTCCTCGGCTACGACGTCGGCAAGCGTGGACTGGCCGACGACCGTCAGGGACCCGAGGTCTACGCTCGAAATCATCTGGTGCTCGAGCGTCCCCTTCACCCAGCTCGACCCGTCCCACGTCCACTGCCCGACAATCTTCGTCCAGCTAGTGCTGTCGAATTGCCACCAAATGTCCCCGGGGGTGCTGCCGCTGCCGCTCGGCGCGCTCGTGTCACGGTGAATCTTGTTCTTACCGTTGGCGCTGGACAGCGCGAGGTCAGCCGTGTCCTGTGCGCTGCCTGCTGCCGTCTGCGCGTCCTGTGCGGCCTGCTGGGCTGCTGCTGCCGCGTCGAGGGCCTCCTTCGCCTCGGTAATGTCGTAGACCTCGAAGCGGTCGATCTGAAAGCGCCCTGCTCCCGCGATTACGCGAACGCCGAAGCGGCCCCACGTTACGTCCGGGCCGACGGTAATGTCCGCGGAAAGAGGCCGAACCGTGTCCGCGGTAAAAGTGTTTCCTGCCCAGCCGTCGTGGACGCTTCCGTTCGTCGAGCCTTGGCTGCCTTGCGCGGAGATGAAGTTGACTGCTGCTGTGGCGTCGTTATCTCCCGCGATGGTGCGGCGTGCTGCGACGCGGACCCGGTACGTGTGGCCAGGTTCAAGCGTCTGAAAGGTGTTCCACGCGTGCGGATTCGCGCCCGCTGCGGCTTCTCCGGGCATGACCGCCAAAAAGCTGCCGTCGATGAAGGTGGCCGCTTGACGGTAGCTCCCGTTGGTTAGAGCCCAGCCCGGCGCTAACGCGGGGTCGCTCGGGTCGCCCTGCTCGAATCCGGGGTTCACGGCGAGGTTGCGGCCGCGCTCAATGAGAGCGGTCACCTGACCCTCGGCGTAGGACTGCGCGGCGTCTGCTGCCGTCTGCGCGTCCGAAGCCGCCGTGGCTGCCGCGTTGGCGGTCGAGTTCGCGGTGTTGGCGAGTCCGAACGCTTCAGTGATGTCGGACTGGGCTTGCGTTAGCTCGGTGTTGATCTGTTCGTCCGCCTGTGTGAGCCGGTTGTCGACTTCGGTGATCCGGTCCGACTGGTCGCCCAACTGCCCGGCCTGCGCTGCCAGCTCGTTGGCGTGGTCGTCGAGGACTGCGCCCTGGGCGGCGTCTTTCTCCACGAGCTCTGGGACGGTCACGTGGATCTCTGTGCCCGGGTTTTCCGGGTCGTCCATCGACACGGACCCGTGCTGCAGGTTCGAGGCGTGGGAGATGTCGCGGCGGAGCTTGGCCTGATCGGAGAGGATTTCTACGAGCGGGTCACGCTTGCGGCGCAGATAAGGGCGGTTGCTCACTCGGCCTCCTCAAGTAGTCTCACGTCGAGCTGCACCGAGCTCGACGCTTGCGAAAAGCTGTAGCCGGCCAGGCGCATCATCAGCTCCCGGCCGGCTAGCCACGGGTCCTCCGGGGCCACGACACGGATTGTCATGCCGGGCACGAGATCGGCTAGGCCGGGTGTGCCGTCGATACGGATGGACATGTCTGCGGTCTCCACCGGGCGCGAGTTCTCGCGGACCGTGCGGGCGCCCCACCCCTGTAGGTGCCAGAGCTGGTTCGTCCGCTTGCCTGTGTAGATCCGCTCAACCGTCAGGTACTCCTGCGACCCGCCGGCCGCGGCGGAGGCTGACAGGGTGGCGCGGCCTTCACCCTCACCAAAGACGTGAGCGCGGGTGACGATGTCGGTGGCGTCCTCGGTCAGCTCGAAATCCACGCCCGCGGCCCCGCCGTCGAGGTTGATATCGACCTGTTTCGAGGCGTTGAGGTCGCGGGCGGACCCCATGACCCACGTGAACGCGTTCCCCGCCCAGGCGGGTGTGAAGTCGCAGTCGGGTCCACCGTCGAGGGTGATGATCTGCTCGAGGCCTTCCGCGACAGTCATCGCGTTGTACCCGTAGAACCGGGCTTCGCGCGTGCCCGACACAGATGCCGGGTACTCCATCGGCAAGTTATCCAACGCCTCGCCGTTGTTCTGGGTCAACCGGACAATCCGGTCAGCCAGCGTCGGCAATCCGGCGGGCCCGAACCGGTAGTAGGAGTGGGACGGGTACGTGGAGTTCGGGCCGATCAGGGTCCGACCCTCAAACACGCTCCACACGTCCCGCAGGGTCAGCTGCAGCACACCGGATCCCCACTTGTACTTCCGTGTCCAGATGATGCCGGAGAACACGGGCACGTTGTTCCAGCACGCCACGACCGTGCGGACCGTCGGCTTGAGCAGGTAGTCCCACTCGGCCTTCGTGAGCTGCCAGTCATCGTCCGTGAGCGGGATCGTCACCTGGCCGCCCTCACCACCATTCAACGACCGGGCACCAGTGAACCCGGTACCCGGCAAGCGACCCAGACGCTGCCCCGTGTGCGTGACCACAGCCTCAAAACTCCATGCCACGGCGGCCTCCTAAAATTCAGATGTAGGTGTCGCGGACCAGCACCCGGTACTGGCCCACCCCGCCGTCAGTCGCCGGGATCACATTCGCAGCACGCGAGACACCCGGCATGACCTTCGCCAGATTCGTGTACCCGGTCTGCCCGAAGACCACGGCCCCGTCCTTCCGGAGCAGGCCCGACCCGAAGTCCACCTCGAAAAGCTCACCAGCATTCACCGTCTCAAGAGACCGGAACGAGTCGGCGCCCGTGCCCCATGCGGTGAAGCCGGACGTCATGCTGCCCTTGACCTCGATCACCGGTGCCGCCGGATAATTCCCCTCATGCGAGACCTGGACCGACACCGGGCTAGTCCGCGACGCCGTCGTCCACGCTGTAGTGCGCAGCACCCCATACTTGCGCGGGTCAGGGGCCTTGAGGCTCAGCTCCCACTTCGCGTACGTATCGGTGTGGTCCTCCCAATCGAGGCCGCCATCACGGTCCGCCATCGCGGACTGAGTCGGCCCATGACCCGCCACCGTCAGCTCTGCCGGCCCCGAATGCAGCAGCCCAGACAGGAGCATGTTCGCCTCGTGCAGCCCCGCATGGGTTACCGCGTACACGCTCCCGATCAGGGTCACGTAGCGCGGTCCGTACGTGACCAGCGCCGGGAAATCGCCGTCGCCACCGACACGGACTGTCGAGTCCGACCGTGGCGCGGGAGACTTGAACCAGCCGTCAGCATCCCGCACCACGACCCGCGTCCCATCAGAGAGCGTCACCGGGAACTGAGTGGTGCCCAGAGTTATATCCATCAGCGCAGGCCTTCCAGCTTTTTCTCGAGTGTCGTCTCTAGGACACGGTTGACGTTCTCGTCCCGTACACCCTGAATCACGATTGCGCCCTGCTGGAAAGTCACCGAACGACCGGCCATCACTGGGGCAGCAGTGGTCGAATCCATCAGTCGACCACCGTCTGCGAATCCGGGTAGCTTCGGGAAAGTCCCGTTGTTGATCATTGCTAGCTCGCGGTTGTACTTGTCCGACGAGGCCCGGTTGATCACCCATTCGCGGTCGTCCACCCAGGCTGTGGGGTGCCCGTCGTGGCCAATCCCGAGGATCTGGTCAGTACCCAGCCCGGTCTCGGGGAGCCTTCCGCCGTCTGAGTATCGGCGAAGAGTGCGGCCTCCCGTGGAGTGCCGAGCTTGGCCGTAGTTCAAGCGTTCGGCGGAACGAGTCCCAGTGCTGGTGTAGTTGGTGTGGATAGTCTGGGTGACCCTCGAGGTGCGGTCTCGAGCTACTGCGTTTAGCGCAGCCTCAGCCGCAGATGTGATCGCCTGCGCGTCGATCTTCGCGGTCCGCTTCTTGCCCGCGGTCGCGTCAATCTTTGCGCCGGTCTCATCCGTTCCGGTCTCCGATACCTGAATTCGGCCATCGGGCAGCTCGGTCACGATGTAGCCAAGATCCCGTAAGGCCTTGACGGTCACCGGCGAGTTGTCGGTGATGGTGATCTTCTTGTCAGGCGTCGATTGAATCCACGTATGCAGGTCACTGATTTTCGAGATCTCACCATCAGCGTTTGACTCGTACTCCGTGAACACGTCCGCGGGAATGAGGCCCATCTGATCAGCCAAAGCGCCGGCGGCGTCCTCTTCCATGCCTGCCGCGATAGCGGCATTGATGAAAGCGTCGCGACCCTTCTGTACCTCTGCGGCCATCTCGCCCGATGTCGCTCCCGCTTCGTACATCGCGGTCCGCACACTGTCAGTCGCCGACGCAATACCATCCAGCGCGGCCTGGTTAGCTGAGCCCTTTTCGGTATTGATGTCGAGAGTGGCGCCATTCTCCTTGATGGACTCCGTAGCTGAGCGGATCGAGTCCGCGAGCTCACGGTGAGCCGCACGCTCTGTCAGAACAATCGCGCCGGTCTTGGTTAGTCCCTCAAAGTAGGCGTCGAGCTCATCGGCGGCATCACCCGCAGCATCACCGACCTCACCGATAGCGCCCTCGAGATCCTCGGACCCCTCAGCCGCAGTGGCCGAGTCGGCCTCGATGTGCCTCAATGCGTCCGCGTATTGAGGAAAGAGCTTGGAAGCGTCTTCGGCGCTTACACCCGACTCTTCCAGGCGTCCGGCCAGAGTCTCCATGGCCGATTTGGCTGCATCGATATTCCCCGAGCTGACCATCGTTGCCAGCTCAGCGTCAACTGCCTTGAACGCTTCTTCAGCTAGAGCAACGCTGCCTTTCACCCCGGTGATGGCTGTAATGCCACCCTGCGCCCATCGCTCCATCTTGTCGATGGTGCCGTCGCCAAAGAGAGCCCGCACTGATGCATCGAACCCCGACACCGACTCTTCGGCATGCCCGATACCTTCGTAGCCTTGGAAAGCTGCTTCCAACGCCCCTTCGGCATTTGCGCCCTCCGTAGCGATGCGCGCCAACGCGTCAGCGATGTGCCCTGTGCCCTCGGGGATGTCTTTGGTGTACTGGGACTCAGCTAATTTGGCCAAGCCCGTCGCCACGCCTCCGATTACGGTGACCGCCCCTCCCGCAGCAGCAATGCGGCGAAGCGCGCGGCCAGATCGTGACGCAGCTGGCGCAAACGTGTCCAGTGCGTCCTTGGCGTTCTTTACCTTCGGGGCAAGATTCAAAAAGAGCCCCAGTGCGCCAGCGCTCACGCCGGCGATTCCACCAAGCGCGGTGACACCGATTTGGACAGGCTCGGGCAGCTCACTAAACCAGCGGACTAGATCCGCCGCGCCATCGGCCAGCTCTGCAACGACCGGGAGGATGGCTCCGCCTGCGGTAATCGCTGCGTCTTTGATGTTGTTCCACGCGATGCGGATCCGGGACTCTGTGGTCTCGTAACGCTTCTGCGCTTCCTCCACGAGAGCAGTGTTCTTTTCCCACGCGTCCGCGCCCATTTCGAGGGAGCGGGTAAGCAGGTCGCCCGAGTTAGCGAGGGCCAGCATGACCTGCGTTTCTTCGGTCCCGCGGATGCCCATGTCCTTGAGCGTCGCCGTGACATTCCCGCCGGCCTCGTTGACGTTGTTGATACCGCCCGCGACGAGCTGCAGAGCCTCCATCGGGGAGGTGCGGAACTTCTCTGCGAACTCGTCCGCAGAGAGTCCTGCCGTCTGGGCGAACGTCGAAAGGGATTCGCCACCCTCGTCCACGGCCGTGCGCATTTTCAGCAGGACGCGAGTCGCGACACCGCCACCTAGCTCGGCGCGGACACCCATCGACGCCAGCGTGTTTGAGAGAGCCAGGACGTCGGACTCGGTGGCCCCAATTGTCGCGCCAGCACCGGCAATCCTCTGAGCCATATTGAGAATGTCTGCCTCAGTGGATGCACCGTTGTTGCCAAGCTCAACAAGCGTGGCACCGAACCGCTCAACACCCTTTGAGCCCTCACGCTCCATCGTGCCCATCACGTTGCTGATCTGCGCGATGGACGTGGCCGCCTCCTCGGCGGTGAGGTTGGTCGACTCGCCAAGGTTGATCATCGTTTCGGTGAACCCGACAACATTCTCGCGGGCCACTCCGAGCTGGCCGGCAGCCTCAGCGACGGCGGCAATCTCTGTGTGCGTGGATGGCAGCGTTCTGGCGAGTTCGCGCAACCCATCTTCGATTTCCGCCATCTGCCCGGGCGTGCCATCCACAGTTTTCATGACGCCAGCCCAGGCGGACTCCCAGTCCATGGCTGCTTTGGTAGACAGGCCCAGCCCTGCGACTGACGCGGTGCCGATGGCCAGCAGTGGGGTCTCGAGGTCGCGAAGGGCCTGGACTCGCTTGGCGGTGGTGTCGCCGGAGTTCTTAGCCGCTTTCTCGAGTTCCTCGGTGGACTTGGCTGCCGCCGACATTGCGGACTTGTACCGGTCCACCTGCGCTTCGAGGATGACTTTTACGCGACGCTCAGCCAAGGTCAGGCCTCCAATATGCTGTGAACTTGTGGAAGAATCCGGGCATGACTACCGGGGAAACTCAGAAGAAAAGGCCAGGCAGCGCACTCATTGGTGCGGGCATCGTTTTTGGCTTTGTGGGGCTGTTGATCGCGATTTACGCCACCGTTCAAAACGGTGCGTTTCCCGTGCCGTGGATACTCATAGTTGGGCTTCTTCTGGCTGGCATTGGCTTTGCGGTGCGCTTGTTAGCTGCGGTCGAACGGCGATAGCAACCTCGATGCATGTCATGGCGGCAAAGTGGCATCCACATCGCCGTGAACTTGTGGAAGAATCCGGGCATGACTACCGGGGAAACTCAGAACGAAATGGCCGTGCGCCCAGGGCGCAAAATGATGATCTGGGGCTTCACGGCGATGCTCGTCGGAATTATCGGATGGATCACGGTCCTGTCCGGAATGGGCCGCGCAGGATGGTTCATGCTCCTCGTCCTGCTGCTCACGGCAGGCGGATTGATCGTGGGCGTTATCGGGCTCTTCCGCCGTCTATTCGCTGCTCTTGAGCGTCGGTAGCGGCTTTGATGCTGGCCTGTCGTAGGTCGTGTAGACCTTTTGGCCAGGCACTGGCTCTGACCCCGGCGATGGCTTAGCGGCACGCTGACTAGCAGCACACGCATGGCACTGCGTTGTTTGTCCCGTGTACCAGCCGTCGTTGTCCTCGTGATGCGCCAGAATGACCGGGTTCCCGCACGCACAGAGCCCCGCCTTATAGCGGGTGTGCGCCAGCGTCAGTAGTAGATCCTTCGACCCCCAGAAACCATCGAGGCCCCCAAGCCATTCGCTCGGGGGCCTCTTGAAGGCTTCTGCGGTTTCGAGGACGTTGATTAGGCCTCGGTACCGTGACTGTTGGTGCCAGAGGCAGTGAGCAAAAAATCCGCGTCCACCTCAGGGATCGCGTTTTGTGCGATGCGCTGCGCCTTGGTGAGTTCGAGCAGTTGAACCTCACCTACTTTTTCCTTGAGCTTCTTCACTTGGGCAACCGTCCAGCGGACCGGTCGGCGGTCACCATCACCCTTCTTCACGCCCACGATTGACTCGGACAGGATCAGCCACCCGAACTCGAGGCCATCCTGCTCCTTGGGGATCTCGCCAGATTCGACTCGCGCGTTGTGCGCGTCGAGGAGGCTCTTACGGTGTTCGCCGGGGATCGCGGACACGTACACCGTGAGCCGGGAGTTCCCGAACGTGTTGAGGAGGTCGGTGTACCGGGCCTCGAGTTTGCTGCGCTCCGACTTCTCGCCGGCGGTCTGCTCGCCAGTGTTGCCCGCGTCCTGCAGCTCTTCGATGCGGCGCTTGAGCTCGGATAGCTCGGAGATCACGTCGGCGCGCTTGTAGACGTCCACGGATTCCTCGGGGAGAGCGGCGTCGATGAGCCAGTCGTCGAGGTCGAAAGTTTCGGGGTCGAGGTTCTGATTCTCAGTCATGATGTCAGGCTCCAAATCTGTGCGTGTCAGGCTCAAGGGGTGGGGTGGTGCCGTGCGGGCGCGGAGCCTGACCAACGCGCCCGCACGGGGTACTGGGGGAGGTTTAGACGCCGGAGGCGACGGCGACGCCCTCGATCATCGTCTGCGGCAGGAACGTGACACGCCGCTTGATGTTGCCGGTCTGATCCACACGGGCCGGCGCATCCGAGACGACCTCGCCACCGAGATAGATCTCGTCCGTGGCTTCCCACGCCTCGGTGGAGTCCTTGTCGGACTCGCGCAGGTAGACCCACGTGGTGGTGCCCTTGACCTTGACGGCCTGATAGCCAGCGTCCAGCTCAGCGTCCGGCCCACCAGCAGTGTCGAACTCGCGCAGGAACGTCAACGCGAGATCGTAATTCGAGGCGCCAAGAGCCTGCGAGTTGCCCTTCTGACAGGCAGCCTTCTCGTTGAACGTGTCACTGGCTGCGTTGGTCCAGTTCGCGTCAGAGTCGAGGACCTGGCACGACGCGTCGATACCAGCCTCAAGCTCCGTCACGGTCGGGTTCTTCGGGTCCGCCGGGGCGGTGGTGAGGATGGTGAACTTCTTCTTACCGTCTGCTGCGACCTTCACTTAGCCGCCTCCTTTGCATTCTGGGTGGTGCGCTTGGCCGGTTCCTCGGCCTTCACGGTGGTGTCCTCGGCAGGCTCGGAGAGAGCCTTGCCCCGTCCGGTGAGCCTCCAGTCACCGAGGGCCTTGTTGCCGATGTAGTGGGCTGGGACAATCCGCTTTTCGCCCTTGGCGTTGGCGGCTTCCACGAACCCTTCGGGGATGTTGTGAGACATGGTGTGTGCTCCTTAGTTGGTGGTTATCCGCCACGGGACGGGCAGCATGAAACGGGCGGGAGTTGCGGTCGGATCGAGGACAGGCACGTTCTGTTGGAAGCCATCCGGGTTCGGTTTGATCCGTCCTGTACCCGCCGGCAGGTTGGTCAGAGCCGCGCGAACGTCCCTCGCGACTGCACGGCAGGCTTCCGGGGATGAGGCGACACACGTGGTCTGGAAGTCCCAGAGCAGTGAACTGGTGCCCTGTAACCCGCATGCCGCCTGCTGGTCTGCGGGTTCCCCGTCGCCAGCCCAGAGGACGACGTAGGGGAGGATGTACCCGCCAGCCTCCGGGACCTTAGCGGGCACATACCCGTCGTAGAACTTGAAATCATCGGAGGTAAGCGCGGCCTTTACGGTCGCAGCGAGGGCGGTGGCGTCAGCCATTCATGACCTCCGCCCCGAGCGCTTCCATGGCGGCTTCGAACGCTGGCGTGTGCTGGTCGGCGGCGGGGCCGAGATATGGTTGCGCGGCCATCCGGGACGTACCCAACTCGACGTAGATCCCGTACTCCACGGTCGGGCCAACCTCGGCCGCCAGAGTCCCCGCCTGACCCACGGTGCGCAGGTCACTGGTCGTGATGCTGCCCTTGAGCCTGCCGGTGTCCACTGGCGCCTTGGTGCGCGCGGACCGCTGAATGTCCTTCGCGGTCTTCCGCACCACGAGTTGTGCCCGTGGCCCAACGCGGGCCTGTGCGCCGCGCAGGTCAGCCGTGAGCCGTGCTAGCTCGCTGGTATCCATGCTCACGACGCCTCCCGGTTCTGGGTGAGGTTGTCCACGCAGATCAGATCCCACTCCCACACCTCGGAGCCGTACATCTGCTGGGCGACCGTGTACCGGCGACCCGCCACGATCACGGTGTCTCCTGTCTCACCCGTGTGGATGTCCAGCCCGGGGGTGTAGGGAATCGTGACCAAGTACTGGCGCGTATTCACTGGCTGCTCAGCGGCGACCGGGGCAGCCTCACGCTTGAGCTCCTGCAGCCGACACTTGCCAGCCCACACTTGGGTTTCTCCCGTCCACCCATCCGGGAGCGGATACGGGGGAGGGCCAGCAGCCCGGACAATCACACAGTCAGCGGTCATCGTGGACTCAGCCACCGGCCGGTGATGCTCCGACCACCCGTCCGGGATGACCTTGTAACCAGCAATCGGGGTCATAGCCGCCACTCCTCGGCTTCGTGCCGGCCGGCATCGTTGAGCTGGACCACACCAAAGAACGAGCCCACGATGGCGGCCTCGTCTTCGCGGAGCTGCTGTGCCTGCTTCCGCAACGCTTCGGCCACTGCTGGCCCGTCGGTGCTGAGATCCTGGGTGCGGATCTTCTTCGCTAGCAACACCTCAGTAGTGGCAATCGCCATCAACGCGTCAGCGGCCGCGAGCCGGGTCGACCCATCGTTCAGGTCCAAGTACCCGTTGATCATGTCGTCCGTCAGGACCGGGTTAGCGTCGTCCAGATCAGCGATCAGCAGGCGGACCTGCCCCACCGGGGTCGAGTAGTTAGCAGCCACGATGGCCTCCTATCCGACCCCAGCGGGGCCATGGTGGGGTACGCGTCAGACGGTTCCGTTGGAGGCGTACACGCCCTCAGTGAAGCCCGGGTCGATGCCGTACACGTCGCGGCCGCGGTACCAGATCGTGTCGTCCTTGAACGAGCCCTGATCCGGGGAGATGTCGCCACCGCCGACCCGGCGCCCGGCATCGTCCTTGAGACGGATGTCCACGTTCTCCTCACCGGAGAGCAGGGTGCGGATCACGGACGGCAGGTCCGAACCGTTACCCTGAACCAGCGCCCAGCCCGTGCCAGCGTTCGCTCCGAGGCGGTCGGCGACGCTCTTGGACTCGAGCGGGACGAAAGCGCCACGGAACGGGTTCGGGGTGCGAGTCTTCGTCACCTTGTTCCCGTTGGTCTGCTCGACCTCGATCTCCTGCGCGTTGAGCAGGTAGTTCACCTGGTAGCGCAGGCCCGGGCCGTGAATGAGCACAAGATCCGTGGTCGAGACGAGTTCGCCGCGGTGGTTTGTCCGCTGGCCGATGGTACGGATCGCGGCCTGCAGCGACTCAGAAGTCAGGGCGGGGGTGTCGATGGTGCCGAAGTAGGTCGTGGACCAGCCGTCACCGGCCTCCGTGGTGAGCAGCTTCGCGGTCTTGATGTTCTGGCCCTTCACGGAACCGTTGCCGAGCCAGATCGGGAAGTTTGCCAGCGCCGAGAAGTTGCGGTTGCGGCGTAGTTCCCACGTCAGACCAAAGTTGCGTCCGTTCTTGCGGGCCTTGTGGGTGAGGGACGTTTCGGAGAGCGTGCCGCCCTTGTACTCCTCGCCCTCGGCGACTTCCTCGAATGCGTCGTTGTTCCACAGGTCAACAAGCTTGTGCTCGTTGAAGTCGTCAACGGTCACGTCGCTGAGGATCGGCTCGAACTCCTTGACCGCGGCCTTCTGTGCGGCGACGGCCTGCTTAGAGAACGCGGCGCCGAGCAGCTCGGGGAAGTCGCTCGTGGTGAATGCTTCGAGGAGCCGGTACTGGGCGGCATGGTCCGCGCCGGACTTACCGGCAGCAAAGAGCTTCGCGGCCTCGGCGATGCGCTCCTCACGGGTGGAGGCGCGACGGAAACCCTCTTGGGCCATCTCATGGATAGTCATGTTGTGGTGCCTCCTTAGGCGAGTGCGGCCGTAGCCGTGATCATGCCGAACGGGGCGACTTCGGCAATGCCGGAGCCGGTACCCTTGGCCGTGTTTGCGACGCCGAACGGGAAGTTTCCGGACGCGGTGGCGGTCAGGCCGTTCGAGCCGTTGATGTAGACGATCTGGCCCTCAGCCAGGGCCCCGGAAACGGTGAGCTCGTAGGAGCCGTTGAGCCAGATGGTGACCTTGTCTCCGGTGTCGGCGGTGGTCTGGGCGACGCCGACGTACTGGCCGATCTTTACGGGGGATCCGGACTCAGTGTTGGCGAGAGCGGTGAGGGCGATGTGGTCGTTGTGCGTGTAGCGCTGGTTGAGAGCCATGGTTTAGCGGCCTCCTTCGAGAATTGCGACGATGTCGTCGTCGCTGACGTTCTTGGACTCGGTGGCGGTGTTGGGCTGGTCGTTGACCTGTCCGGCACCTTGGGCGGCTGCGATCTCCGCTGCGGCCTCGCGGGCTGCCTCGGTGACCTGCTCGTCCGTGTACTCGTTCGTGATCGACTCGGCGACCAGAGCAGACACGGTGCGGGTAGCAGTGATGCCGTCGAACTCTGCTTCGACGAGCTTGGCTACACGGGCACGGTTGGCTTCCGCCGCGTGCTTCGCGCTCTCTTCCTTGAGCGTCTTGTTCTCTGCCTCCAGCGCGGACGCCCGGCTGGATGCCTCGCGGAGCTCGTTCAGCTCCGATTCCTCAATCTGGGTGGTAGCCACGGTGGCTTCCTCCTTTGGGTTGTCCCCAGCCGGATTGCTAGGGAGGTTTTCGGTTGCCTCGGACCCGGTGACGGGGAGGTAAGTAACTTGGCGGCGGACCTCGACGGGTTCACCGGTGAGGGTGATGTTCACGCCGTCGAGGGTGTACGACTGCCGGTAGAAGCGCGCAATTTCGGCGGTGCGCGGCTCAACCTCGTAGTAGACGTACTCTTCGTCGTGGTCGAGGACGTACGCCCACGCGTCGGGGTGCTTCGCGACGATGGTTGCCTGCAGGTAGGAGCGCACGTCGCGGGCGGTGACCTCAGTGAGGATCGACCGGGACTCGATCACCCGTGCGGCCTCGAGTACTTCGGTGATCTCGCCGCCACGCCCGGCCACGGTCACGAGGTCGACCCGGTTGAAGGGGGACGCTAAAAGTTGGGTCACAGTCCGTTCCGAGTCGATTTCGGCGGCCGAGCTGATCGATGCGCCGATGAACTCGTGGAACTCTTCTACGAAATCCCGCCACGCTGACCCGATGATCGCCTCAGCGACTAGGGCTCCGCCCTCACCAACCCGAGCATCCTCGTCAAGGACGCCGACGAGGTTTCGAAGGTCACCGCCAGGGTGGTCCATGCTCGTGGTGGGGGAGTCGTGATTGATGTGCATCTGCGTGCCGCGCGGGAAGACGCGGTCCTTGGCGGCTTGTGCAAGCGTTTCTGCCGAGTAGTTGCCGGATGACCCCTCGCCCGGGGTGATGATGGTGACGAGGACGCGGCCCGGCCCCACTCGAGTGGGCGCCGCCGTGGCCTCAATGATGCGTGCTGGCATACTCTTGCTCCTATGGGGTTAGACGACCGGAATGACGACCCGCGCAAGCAGGGGGAGTGCCCGGGCCATTCATGGAAGGTCCACGGCGTGTACCTGCGTTCCACGGGTGGCAGCATGTCCGTGATCTGTAAGTGGTGCGGGACGATCCAGTACGAGCCGTCGCTGTCTGATGGGACTTAGCCGGGCTTTTTGATGAGGTCGGCCACGCTGGTGGCTGTCATGCTGTCGCGCCACCCGTCCGCGCTGTGCCGGGTCGTAAGGTCGGCCCACGTGACTTTCCCGCTGTTGAGGAGGTCGAGCCGTGTCGGGCCCATCACCCTTAGCTGGGAGCTGTCGTCGAGGTTGTCGAACCACGCGTGGGCGTCCGGCAGGTCATCCTCCGGCTCGTCGATGTTGAATCCGAGGTCGCGCCATGACTTCGTTTTGTCGATGCGTGCGCACCGACCGTTCGGGTGATCGATCGGCCCGAACTCGTCCACGGGGTGGAATGTCCTGTGATTCGCGAGACAGGACGGACACGTCCGGGTGTCAAGTGTCGCGGACCAATACCAGCCTTCGAGTAGGTCCTTGTTGTGCTGTGCGGCTGCCTGATCGCCGTTCCGGTGCGCGTCTAGCATTTCCGTGCGGGCAATCCTTGTTGCCCGGACCAAGCCACCGTTGAAAGCGCCCTCGGTCCGGCGGATGATCCGCCGTGCCGTGGTCCTCGGGTTGTCGCCGACGGTGATGCCGCGGATTAGTTCGCGCTTCATCGCCACCTCTACGTCGGGAGCCAGCGGCATCGTGGACGAATGGATTTGCTGTGTCGTCCGTTCCACAATTGCTGCGATGGCTTCGGGGGAGAGCCGGTCGAAACCGACCTGCACCGCAACCTGACCGGGTGGGAGCTGTGACTGGACAGCATTCATGTGCCCATCCACAGCATCAAGCACCGCGGTTTCGACGTCGTTCACGATGAGCGCGTCTGCGTTGTCGGTGAGAGCGTCGAGGGTGCCCCTAGCTTGCCGGAGCGCCGCCGATAGGCGCCGGTTCTTCGCCAGCGTGGTAGCGGTGACCCGTTCCTTGCCGGTGAGGATGTCCACCAGTGTCTCGGAGAATTCCGGTTCCAGCTCGTCCCACGCATCTACCCATGCTCTTGTGAGCGCGGCGACCTGCTGGTCTGTCATGCGTGAGACACGGTCACGGGCATCACGGACGGCGGCGAGAGTATCCGGTGTAATCGCCACTCCCGCCACCTCCGTTCGTTTAGAGCACCTCGGCTGGGTCGCCGCCCTGCCGCAGCAGGTTCGCTGCTGCGTTGCCGGCAGCCGCTCCCACCTGTGTGGATGGTGGAATGAAATTGCCGTCATTGTCAGTGACTTCGTCGATCAGGTCGGCGACATCCTTCAGCTTCAGTGCGTCAGCGACTAGGCGCAGCTTCGTCAGCGGTGGCAGCAAGTCCAGCTCGTCAGCCGTGGATACGGCGCCCATGAGAGTGGCCACGTCGACCTGCTCAAGGTCCGGGAACGATGCGTCCACGGTCGGACGCTCCCCGCCGGCGAACTCGACCGACAGGCGGTCGCCGTCACGGATCATCCGCCCGCGCAATGGCCCGCGAGGTGCGATGGCCGCCTGCTCGAGTGCATACCCCACGCTGGCCTTATAGAACTCGGCGTGTACGGCTTGCCGGGCCTGCATTTCGAGGCGCATCGGCTGATCCAGGGTCTCGGCGACGGCGCGGGCACCTGTGGTGCCGGGGTCGGCGGTCAGGATCGTGACCGTGACACCTACCGCGGACGCGACCAGTGCGGCCAGTGGTCGACCCGACTCGGCGTCCAGAGTGGCGCCGGACTTCGATGGGGCTTCGAGCTCGCCTGAACCGGTGTACCCGAACCCGCCTGCCTGTCCATCAGCCGCATCCTTAGCGACGGCGCGCATGTGCTGGGCTTTCCCGTTCTTGTCTTTCAGGATCCACGCGATGCGGGCGAGGGCCTTCATCAACAGGGCCCAGTCCTCAAGGAACTCCTTGTAAGCACGGGCCCACGGGATAGCCGCGAACCCGTCACCGATGCCCCACGAGGCACCTTCGCCGACTGGGTTCACGGCAAGGTGGTAGACCGGTGCGTCCCAGCGGACTTCGTGCCCGTCGATGCGGCGGACCCGCGACTGAGGCTGGTACGACAGCGCCGGGTAGTAGGCCGTGCGCTCTGTACCGTCCGCCGTCCACGTGCGCTTATAAAAGCGCGGCGTATACCGGTCGCCCGGATCCGTCACAATCTCCCGCACCTCAGGGAACGGGATCGGACGCACCTGCACCCTGCCCGTGAGTGGATTCGTGTAGTGGGCGACGAAGACGTTGCCGTCGTCGAAGAGGTTCCCCTCGATCCGGTTCCGGGCCTGCGGCCCGAACACGGCGTCCCGGTTGGACTCGTCGTCCATGAACCCCGACACGATCTCGGCGAGGTCGACACCGTCAATCTCACGGACGGACACTTCCACGCCTTGGCCAAAGATGTACCCTTGCCGGATCAGCTTCGCCCGCTTCATCAGGGGGTTAACTACCGACATGATGCGGCACAGCTCCGCGTTCGAACCGAGTGTTTCCCGAGACGCCAATGCCGCATAGTTTTCCGCGATCCGCTGCCATCCCACGTCCTCGGCCTGCAGCGACGCGAGCCGCTCGCTGAGGCGCTCAACCTCCCACGAAAGTGACTCGACCTCGCTCGTAGTGGAGGCACTCTCCGTCACTGCAGGAGACTCGAGGCCGAACAAATCCTGGATCCAGCCCATGGGTGGCACCTCCTGCCTAGTACGGGCTGATGCTCCAGCCACGGGAATCGAATTCTTCGTAGACATCCGACTCCACCACCTGGTCACCACCGTTGAGTAGTGGCATGAGGAGGAGCCGGTTCACAGCCTGTGACAGGCCGTCAATCGTGTCGTCGTGGGAGCCGTTCGGGAAGTTTTTCGCTTCCTCGATCAGTTCGCCCACGTTCGGGAGAAGGTCAGCGGTTGGGAGTACAACGTTCTGTGAGTACACGAGCGGGGACACAGCCGACGCACGCGCAGTCTTCGAGCCTTCGGGTTCGATGGGGATCAGCCCGACGAGCTGCCCCTGCAGAGCGTTGATCACTGCAGGGCCGTTGGCCTTGTCTTCCACGAACTTCGCGACCGCTTGCGGCCACTTCGCTGACATTGCCCGCATGGCCGACAATGAGGCGTTGAAGTTCATTCGCTCGCGAACCTGATCGAGTAGGTACGCTTTCGTGCCGATCCGGAGCCACACCTGACCGACGACGTAGTCGGACGACTGCTTGTCTTTGAACGTGAAGTCCCACGACTGCACCAGCTCGTGGTCGTCCCGGCCGATGCCGGGTACGGTGCGGTGCCCGTCCGGGTGTTCGATCCAGAGCGGTTGATCGTAGCGCGCCCAGTCTTCTTCGGGCGGGAAGATGCCACCCTCGTCGGGTGACGGGCGGCCCTGATAGAGAGACGCCCAGGTGCGGGGCCCTGCGGTGGCTTTACGGTTCTCCCATTGGCGTTGCGTGCGCTTCCGGGCGGACTCCATGAACTCGCCCGGTGCCCGGCCTAGTGGGTCCGTCTCATCCTTCTCGGGACGGTGGTCGGCTTGGGCGGGGATGTTGAGGACGACCCACCCCGCGGCTTTGTCCTGTTCGATGAGCCGTCCGGCGAGGTCGTCTTGGTGCCACCGGGTGAGGATGACGATCACTGGGGCGCCGGGTGCGAGGCGAGCTGACGCGGCGTCTGTCCACCAGTCCCACACGTTGTCCCGGTAGACCTCGGAATCTGCTTCCTTGCGGTCCTTGATCGGGTCGTCGATGATCATCATGTCGGCGGGGCGGCCGGTGACGCCGGCGCCGATGCCGACGGAGAGGACGCCGCCGTCGTGGCCGTCGAGTGTCCATTCGTGCACGCTGCCGTTGTCTGGGGCGATCCGCAAGCCGATGTCCGTGTTGGATTGGATGCGGTTGCGGATTTGGCGGCCGTTCCGGTTCGCGAGGTTCTGTGCGTAGGACGCGGTGACGATGCGGAGGTCTGGGTTTTGTGTGAGTGCCCAGATCGGGAAGTCGTTGGCTACCCGGACCGATTTTCCCTCCTGTGGGGGCATCGTGATGATGAGCCTTGAGTCTGGGGTGTTGAACGCTTTGATGAGCGCGGCGTCTATGAGGTCGAGGGCCGGGGTTTGGACTGTTTTCGGGTTCGTCGCTTGCGCCAGTCCGCCGGGTGTCGACCACTTCGGCTTTGGTGGCTCGAACTTTTGTGCCGCGATCTCCCACATGCTGAGAGTCACGGTGGATCACCTCAGACGGTTACTGGGTTGTATTCGGCCTCGTATGCGAGTGCGGGTTTCTTCTGCATGGCTTTGGTGAATTCGTGTTCGTGGTGCCGGCAGAGGTAGACGGGGAGCATGACGGTGAGGATCGTGATGCGGGTGTGGGCCCAGGCGGTGCAGTTGGCGTCGCATTTGGTGCCTGTGGGGACGATCTTTGTCATGGCCCCTCCTGTGGTGGTGTGTGCGCGCTCTGCCCACTCGCGTCCATTGGTTGGCTGGGGGCGCGCATCGTTGGAGTGGCCGGGATCGAACCGGCCGTTTGCCCCTCGTCAGGGGTTCACTTGTCCTACCAAGGGACTCCATTGTGTTCTTGCGCAGGTGCGGCTCTAGTCTTCTATGCCCGTCGTGGCCGTCCTTAGGCCGCAGTGGTCCTGCTCCTGCCGGGACAGTGCGGGTGCGGTGCCTTTGACGCAAGAAAATTAGGGGGTGCGTGCCCGGCGGCGGGTCTTGGCGGTATCCCTTGGGTGGCGGGGTCGCTCGCCGCTCCATTGTCAGTAGGGTGCCGGGCACGCACGAAGCCCCCACCAGTTGGGGATGGTGGGGGCTTCTGACCGACACGTGTTCGATCTTGATTTCATCGTATGGACAGGCACCTGCGGTGTCAAGTTTTGATAACCATGACGGTGAGTTGCGATCACCATTTACTTCATGAGTTTGATGAGGTCGGCGGGGGAGACTCCCTCCACGTTGGTGTTGGGGTCGCGGCGGGGCGTGAGCTTGCCGCGTTGCACCCACTTGTGGGCGGTGTTGTATTTGACCTTGTACCCGGCTAGTTGGAGGGCCCTAACGACTTGGGGGAGCGGGGCGATGACGTGGTGGGCGTCCACGATCCGTTGGGTGCGCCGCTCTACTGCGTCGTAGGCCTGGGAGCACATGTCGCACCGGGCGTAGGTTGCGCCCTCGTAGTGCTTTACGGTGCCAGGGCACGGCTGGATGCGGCCGTCGGAGTAGATGGGCCGACCGCATTCGCCGAGGGTGACGCGTTCGGTGGGGCGGTCGGAGGCGCGGAGGATGTCACGCTCGGCTGCCCTGAGCTCGTAGAGCAGGTCGCCCGCCCAGTCATGCTGGATGATGGTGACCAGTCGTCGGGTGAGCCATTCCGCGGCGGGGATCGTGTCTACAGGCGCGGTTTCGTGGGACGTTTCGGCGAGTGCACGCGCCCACCCGACGAGTGTGACCCGGTACGTTTCGAGGTGTTCCCGGATGACGTCGCTCCCGGGTGAGCATGAGCCGGCCTTCCCACCACCGCCACCTTCACTGGACACGCCTACGGCCATACCTAGGCGGGTTGCGTCTGCCGTTGCGATGGTCGACGGGACACGGAACAGGTGGCCACGCAACCGGCCCGTGCAGGGCTGGCACAAGTACTGGCTGGCTTCGGCCCCGCACTCGGTGTTCGTGCACTGGGTCATGGCATGTTCCCTTCGAGGGCGCGGAGTTCGGTGGGGACAATCGTTTGGGTGAGTTCCCACTGTTCGGGGGTGAGGTTGAGGCCGTCGAGGATGCGCTTGAGGACTCCGGCGACAAGTTCGCCCTGCTGTTCAGCGAGCCGGACGCGTCGTTCTTCGATTCCGGCTTTAAGGGCGATGGCGGAGAACTTGACCAGGCGTTCGCGTTCGCGTTCGTAGAGCTCGTACCAGACGGACGGTTTCGCTTCGGAGGTCATCTCGTCGATGGGGCCCTCTTTGCCGATGCCGGCCTTGTGCTGGGTCTCGCCCCAGACGAGTTCGCGGGGCGTGAGTTCTTCGACTTTGCCGCGCAACCATTCAACGTGGGCGTGGGTGATCTGGATTTCCCGCAGCAAGGCTTGTCCGGGGTCTACGTCGGGGTACTTGTCTTGGATGCCGAGGGTGCGCACTTGTTTCGCGAGGTCCTGTTCCGCCAAATTCTTCTCTGCTTTCCGCATGACTTGGGGTGACCGGCCCCCGTGCTTGCCGCACCGGGTTCCGCCCTTGATCGGCGGGGCACCGCACGGGTCATCGTTGCGCTTCCTCGCCCCGCAGATTGCTTTCCCGTCACGGGTTTGGCCTGGGGCGTACTTCGGGTCAGCCACGGGTTATCCTTCCGAGGTTGGCAGTTTGACGACGATAGTTGGGGACATGGACACCACGCTGACTAAAGGCGAGCTCGAACTGATGCTGGATCGCTTGGCTGCATTCAGGAAGCGATTCGAGCAACTTCATGAGCTTTGCGAAGTGGGTACGGGGATGTACACAGGTGGCTACGGCTACATGTGGGCGCGTGATGGTCACGAAGACGACGTAAAAGAAATAAAAATCGACCTTGGCCGCTTGGCTGGACTTGCTGAGCCAGCGATAGCCGCCACGCAAAGCTATGTTCTCACCGAGGTCCACGGGCAAGTTCAGAATTTGAGCCCCGTCTCCGCGTGGCTTACTTGTATGCAGCCGAGACCTGCACTGGGGCCGGAAGATATTTTGATGGCTTGCCGATCCGCTGAGGGCCGCTTGACTGTCTTGATCGAAGATCGCAAAAAGGTCGAGGGAACGTTTGCGTGGAAGATCGCGCGCCTGATCGGGTGGCCGAAGCGTGTCCGTGACCTTGCTGGTTTGACGGCAGATAGTGCCGGCGGTAGAGCAACTGTCTACGGTCTGGGTGCGCTGATGTTTGGCGCCCTCGCTTCGGTTATCGGAAGCATCATCTGGGCGGGAGTTACGGCCGCCATGAAGCTTACGGGTCTCGGGGCGTAGCCTCACACCTGCCCTTGGGCCCGTCATGTTGCTGTCTTTCCGTGCCAGCGGCGGGCTTGGTCGTTTCGGGCTTCGTTGTGGGCCATGGCTACAGCGCCGGCCCATGTGTCGGGTATTTCGATGAGGGTTCCGGCGGGGTCGTAGACGCGCCACTCGCGGCGCTTGCTGATGACAATCTGCCGAACCCGGTACCGGCGGGCTGGTGGTGTAGTCACGCCAGTACTCATGCCGCCTCCTTCGGCAGGTGTTCGATTTGCTCGCCCGTGTGCCCGGACGAGGATTGGTGCGCGGCGACGAAACCCCGCGCCACATTGACACCGGCCGGCGACGGGTCCTCAAGCGTGGCCTTGAACGTGCAGCCAGGGCATTGAATGACCCACGCACGGCGGGCCTTGTCGCGACGCTCGAGGACCTCGTACAAGTACCGGCCGGCGAACGTGTACGCCACGAAATTGACCGTCCACAGGACAACATCGAGCGCCGTCATTGTTGAGCCGCCACGGGGTCGGTATGGCACGGACAGGCACACGGCTTGTTGCGGGTCGCGCTGACGTGGTAGAAGAAACCGCTACACCGGTCATGGCGGCTAATCACGCATTGTTTGGCCCAGCGGTCCTTTCTAGACGAACGCGCCGGCGGGCGCTGACTCGCGATACGACGGACCGCGTCGCTATTGATTTGCCGCCCCCGTTCCCCGTCGTACACCTTGGCCTGCAACCCGACTAGGTCATTAGCCGCGCTACGGATCTCACGCGGGGGAGACCACCCGGCCGCGAGCAACACCGGGACAGCGTCGTTCAGGAACGCTAGAGCGATCTCCCGCAACCCGTATTTCATCGCGTCCGGAACAACCTCCCACGGCACACCCGCCTTCCCACTGTCATACGGGTGACGGGCAACCGCGTCCACAAGCTCGGCGGTCACATGGTTAGTCGGCATCGTCGCCCGCCTCGGAGCTCATGCGCGCGGCGGCGGCGACCACGGACGCGTCCCCGCTCTGGACGAGCTGTTGAAAGAGCGCCTGCGCGGTGCTTTCGAGGTATTCCGGAAGGGCGTTCAGGAAGCGCAACGCGTAGACCCCGTGGTCCTCGGGCCACCGGATCTCCACGGCAAGCGGGACCTGGACACCTGCCTCTGACGTCAAGGTCGCGTCGATCGTGATCGAGTCGGTGTTCGCGTGCTTCGTGTTCTCGGTCATCGTGTCTCCTCTAGGTACCAGCCGCAGGTGGGCCGGTGGATTTGGTTCGGGTACATCACGGACGGTGGTGTGCCGCGCTCAAACTTGCTGACTACTCCGCACTGGGGGCAGGTCAGGCGGATGGGCGGCAGGTGCTTGCGGATGAAGCGGATCATCGTGGGGTGTCCAGTTCCGGCCTGTCGAGGCTCGATTCGCCGTGCCGGCCGTCAATGCTCCATGTGGTGCCGCAGTCAGTACACTCGAGGGCCTCGGTGTCGATGACTGCCATGTCACCGCCGTCCTCGCAGATGGGGCACCAAGCGGACGGCTCCCAGTCCACGTTGATGTCAGGAATGCCGCTCATTCCCCCACCCCCAGCTTTTCGGTGATTGTGTCTGCGAGGTCTCGGAGGGCTTCGTTGTAGCCCTCCGCCTGGTGAATCTCGTAGCTCTGCATTTCGCCGGTGATTTTTACCGGCTCTAGCAGGTCGAGCACGGCCCGGAGTGCGGCGGTCATGCGCGGCAGGTCAGAGCGGGCGGCGGCGATGAAGTCGGCGTCACATTGCCGGGTGTCCTCGTCTTCGCCGTCGCTGGCGTGAATAAGCGCGATGGACTGCCCGCTGTCCGTAACATGCCAGTGGTCGCCCTTGCGTGGGCCTGTCGTGATCGCCTGCCATGGCCCATTGGTTGCGGCGTCGGCGCGCGCCTCGACCTCGGTCAGGTAGTCGTGTGCGGTAATCATGCCTGCCCACCCATCCGCTCGTAGGCCTCACGGGCCATCGAGCTAGGGTCCATGCCGATGGAAGCGTCTAGGGCGGCCAGCGCGATAAGGTTCGCGGTGCGTTGTTCGTAGGCGAGGGCGAGGATGGCGCCGATTTCGTAGGCGAGGTGGGATTTCCCCTCGTCATGCAGCGTGCTCCGGTAGTTGTCCGGGCCTTGCGCGTACGGATTGCCAGGTAGTGATGGCTCGGTCATGACGTTTGCTCCTTGTGGTACTGGCACGCGTCCTGCATTGCTTGCCGGCGCGTGGCTCGCTTGGGTGCATCGGGGTACGTTGCCCGGTAATAGACCGGCTGTGGGCTGAAGAGGTTCTGGGCGCGCACCCAATCGGTCGGGTGTGTGCGGCCGCAGTCCTCGCAGATGGTGATACTCACATCTGCTCCTCAAGCTCGTGCTGGCCCGCAGCGTCTACGGCCAACTGGTATCCGGCGAGACGCAACAGGCCGTGTACCTCCGCGACCGTAAGCGTGACCTGCATTTCATCCGCGACCTGGATGCGGCGGAACGTCGGGCTCAGCTGCCCATAGCTCGGCTCGCGCACCCAAATCTCTTCGGTGAATCCCTTGCTCAACGTCTTGCCCTCCCATGGGCTAAAGGCGACCAACGATGGCCGCGAAGCCTACTGACAATCACCACTCTAGTCATTAGTAATCACCAACGCAAGCATCAAAAATCACCAGACAACTCAGCCTGAATCCGACCCGAAACAAGATCCGCCGGACGCCACACACCCGCATCCGCCCCGACCGCCGCCAACACGTCAAGCACCTGCCGTTGGTCGGCTGTCATCCGCCCCTTGTCGGTCTTGAGCTCCCGGAACAGCAGCCGACCCCGCCGCGTGGATGCGAGGACCAGGTCAGGGAACCCCGGCTGCGAACGCCGGCTGTCGTGCGTGTGGTAGGTGACCTCGTAGCCGTGGAACTTCGCCAGTTTGATCACTGCGGACTGCAGGTTGCGTTCGGTCATCGCTGGTAGGTGTGCCGCCGACTGCCCCAGAATGCGGCTTGTCGCTGCGCTTGGCCCCTTGGCTGGGGTGTTGCGGGTCTGGCTCATTTTGCGGCCTCCTGTGGGGCTTCTGGGGGTTGTGTGGTGGTTGCGCCTACGGCGGGGGTTTTGCCGAGGTCGGTTTGGGCGCGTTGTCCGGTTTTGATTTCGGACCAGCAGCAGCGGCAGTTGTGGGCGGGCTCTTCGGGGTGGTCTTGGCAGGGTGGTGGGGGAGGGAGGTGCCGGTGGGTTTCGGTGGGCCAGTGGGGGCCGGGGATGAAGATTGGTGCGGGGGTTTTGCAGGTGGGGTCTTGGGCTTTTGTGGTGGCTGCGATGGTGAGCGCTGCGAGGTTGGGGATGTTGGTGCGGTTTTTGCCGATGAGGGTGGTGAGTGCTCGGGTGTCCCAGTCGGGGCGGATGCGGTTGATGAGTTGGGCGAGAAGTGTGGCGTCGGTTTTGGTGATTTCCATGGTGTTCCTTTCTTCCAGCCAGGCGTCGTTTTCTTGCGTGTTACGTGGGTGACGATTTGGCTGGAAGTTTTCAGAATCTGGTGATTAGAGGGTTGGGTGAGTGACGCTGGGAGGTAGTAGTTCTTAAGTTCTTAACTTCTAGGCACTCGTTTGGCACCCAAAAAGTGGCTTTAGCTAGTGGTGTTTGCTACTCGGTTTGCTACTTTTGCCACTCATGTTTGGGGGTTTTGGCGGTAAGGTCGGGGTGTTGGAGCCAGTCGGCTTTAGTCTCGAAATCGTTGTTGCAGTGCTGGCAGGCCTCGTCGTAGATGAGCCGGTTGATGTGGTTCTTGACGTGACCTCCGCGCGCTCCGGCGCTTTGCCGGACTTCGTGCTTGTTCTTGATGACCTGGGCTTCGGTTTGGTGTTTCACGTAGTCGTGGAGCTGGTAGGTCATGTTGTCGATCTTGTGGAGTAGCCCTTGGGTGACGAGCTCCTTGAAGGGCTTGTCACCGCGTGTCTTGCAGGCCCGAGTGGAGACGATGCCGTCTCGCTTTTGTTGGCCTGCTCTGAGGAGTAGGGATAGGTGCAGGAGAATGGCGGTGTCGGAGAGTGCATCGATCTTGGGGTTGTCGAGGTAGTCGAGGGAGATTTTGATGTATGGCCTCCCGTCTTTGTCCGTCATATGTCCTCCTTGGTGTGGCAGGATGGTGGCCTCTGTTGGCTCGTTTTTGGGGAGAGTGGTTTCATGCCTATTTCGATGCGGCTTGAGTTTCAGCTGACTGATGGGACGTCGGGGGAGCGGCCGACTGTTGGAGATTTGAAGCAGTGGCTTGCTCTCGTGGAGAAGAGCGGCGTGTCCGACGAAGAGGAGCTGCTGCTGGAGCGCAGCAGGTACGACACCATTGAGGGGTTCTTCGTTTTCGCGTTTCCCGACGACGAGTCCTGAAAGGTACTAGGCGGTCCTCCGTTCGGTTTGGCTTGTCCAGTGCCAGGTCCCGTGCCCGCACTGGTAGTACCGGCATGGGTCCGCGTGGCCGGTGATAATCACCATTTCCTGCCGCAAGCGGCGTGCTTCCGCCTTGGTGGGGGCGTAAACCTTTCCACACGGGCAGTGGAGGAGGTGCGGGTAGTTCGGGCGCTGCTTGTGAACCTGCTTCATGAGGCGTCCTCGTAGGTGAGGGTGACGTGTACGCCGGCGCTGTCTGTGTACACGATCTGGTTGCCGTGCCGCTTGTACCCGGTCTTGGCGTCTCGCAGCCGGCGAATGCGCTGCTGCATAGCTTCCTCAGCAGCGAGGTGGTGGTCCTCGTGCCTGGTCTCCGTGACTAGGTCCTCATCGTCGGTGCGGATCGTGAGGTTGTGTGGCATCAGGTTGCCCTCCTGTGTGCTGCGATCATGTCCGTCAGTGCCGCGCTTGCCTGCTGTGGCACGACGCCATTGCCAAGGGCTTTCAATTGCTCGTTGCGGCTGATGTCCACATCGGTCACCCATCCGGGTTCGAGGCCCATCATCCACTCGACGAAGCGGGCCGATAGCCGGTGCTTGCCCTTCGCGGTCAGTTCTGTAGGGGCTGGGGCGGTTCCTCGCACGGCTTCCCATCGACGAATAGCTGGGCCGTATGGCCCCCATTCGATGGCGGGACGAGTGCGTCCGTCAGCGTCGTCCCGGTGTTGAATTTCTTCCCGGGCGTCCGGTCCGCTGTGGCGTTCCTGGCCCCGTTCGCGTCCGTGCACACTGGTGTCGGAAGTAGTTGTACTGCGCTCGGCAGCATGAGCTCCCCCGAGCTGCCCCTCTGGTTCGGTCCGCCCTTCGTCCCGTCCGTCGCCCGCGGCGTCGGAAAGAGCTTCCCTTCCGCGATCGCTTCGGCTGCCCCGTTCAGCAGGAGCTCGTCCGACCTGTCCCCGCTCCGGGTCCTGTTTCCGCCCTGCGTCATCCCCACGGTGGGCGTCGGCAGGAGTTTCCCGCCGGTCTCGATCAGTCCGTTCTCCGCCATGATCGCCAGATCCGTGACCTGCGTGCGGCCCGGCTTCTTCCACAGGTGATTCTCCGGGGCGTTGCCCGACGGCTGCGCACAGGGTGTCGGGAGCAGATGCTCCACCTCGTCGGCCAGCGTCGGCCCGTGCCCGCCCTCCCGGCGCTTGTCCGGGTGCTGACTGCCCCCGTTCACCGCGAGCTGAGACGTTGGCGTCTTGAGGAGCTTCTCGCTCGGATCCAGCCCGCACAGACTCACGATCTGATTCGTCAGGAACGCCTGCCCGGTCCCTTGCCTTCGAGCTACGCCCATTGTGTTCGATGGCTTCGTGCCCTCGGCTGCCACCGGGGTCAAGAACAGCTCCCCTTCGGACTCCGAGGACGAAGACGCGGAACCTGCCGTGCGGTGCTCCCACGTCGGCAGCTCGTAGGCCACGCCACTGACAGTCATACCCGAGGTCGGCCAAGTCTCCGAGTACACGTCCGAGTGCCCGAAGAGATCCTGCCCCCCCCGTTTCCCAGAGATCCCTCTCGTGGTTCCAAATCGCTAGCTGATGTGGCTTTGGCACTGTAGGCTCCCCTGACGTTTTCCCAGACCACGTAGGTGGGTTTGACGGTGGCGATGGCTTCTCGCATTTGCACCCATAGATTCGAGCGGGTGCCCTCGCTCATTCCGGCGCGTCGGCCAGCATGGCTGAGGTCCTGGCAGGGTGTACCGCCACTGACGATGTCCACCGGTTCTACGGTGGTCCAGTCGATTTTGGTCATGTCCCCGTGGTTCGGGACGTCCGGCCAGTGCTCGGCCATGACCTGTGACGGGGCATCCTCGAATTCGGAGTACCATGCGAGCTTGGATCCGAAAGCTCGTTCCACGGCGAGACCCAGGCCGCCGTACCCGGCGCACAATTCAGCGTGTCTCATGCAGCATCCTTGAGTTCGTTGGTGGTGAGTAGCCGGATGGCGGCGTCGATCTGTGCGGCGCGGGCCCGGTATTCGTCCGCGGCTTGAAGGTGTTGCATCCGGTGGTGGGGTTCGCGCTCGGCTGCCCGAGTCGAGACGGCGGCTTCCGTGCGCAACCCGTGGGCCGCGAGGGCCAGATGCGCGATCGCTTCGGTGTGCTTCATGCGGCCTTCCTGCCCGTACATTCCTCGGTGACGAGTTGCAGCCGCTGGCGCCTTACCTCGTCTGGCTCAGGCCACCGTGCCCTGATGTCGGCCAGGAGCGCGTCCCAGTCGGCCTGCGTCCAGTCCCTCGAGCGGATTTCGTGCTCGAGGCGTCGGGCCTGCCACCGGGCAGCAGCGGTTTCCCGACGCTGTGCGACAAACTGACGGCGAAGTTCGGCCGCTTCGTCCTCCAGACGTTGAATCTCCCCGAGGAGCTGCTTTTCGCGCTGGTGGAGCGTCCGAATGACCGTGTGCACGTCGCCCGACCTGCGCGTTGCGCCATGCGTGTAGCCAGCCATCAGCGGTCCTTTCGGTGGCAGGCGCACTGGTGCCGGTAGTAGCAAACGCCCAGGGCGTTGCGGCAGCACCCGCGGCGGCACTCATCAGAGCGGCGGATCATGCCGACACATCCTCGAGGTCTCGCATCAGCGCGTAGGCCCGGGGACCCCGTCCAGTCGGGTACTCCTCTTCGACGAGTGCGGCAATCTCGCCCCATCGCTCGACGAGAGCGGCCCAGCGCGGGGAAACCTCAGCCATGCGGTGGAACTGCTGCCGTAGCGAAGGCACGGCCGTGAGAAGCAATTCGCACCGGCGGAAGTCCGACGGGTCGGCTGGATCGTTGAATCCGGCCGGGACCTTCCCATGGACGAGGTACTGCACGATGGCGTTGGAGGAGACACCGCGTTCGCCGTAATTGAGCCAGCGTTCGAGTCCGGGATGTTCGGGATAGTTGAATCGCCAGCTCATGCCGCTGCCCCCTCCGAGACGCAGAATTCCTTGAGTAGATCGACTCGGAATCCGTACCAGTGGGACTCGTCGCGGGTGTCTCCCCGGCTCACGATGACGACGGGGGCGCCCATGTAGCCGAGGCCCTTGACAGCGGCCAGGGCTTGTGGATCCTCGGACAAGTCCACGGTCTTGTAGGTGACGTTGTTCTTGTCGAGCCAGCTCTTCGTCATCGTGCACTGAGGGCAATCTGGCTTCGTGTAAACGGTGATGGTGGTCAAGGTTCTCTCCAGATGGTGTGGGTAGGTCTTGTGGGCGGCCATCGCGGACAGTCGCCCATGGTTGAGGAGGTGGGGCGGGAGCATGGCCCCCGCCCCCTGCGCGGCGGTCATCGGACTAGAACGGGGCTTCGCTATCGGATGACCACGCGTTGCTGGACCCTTGTGCCTGGTTGGGCTGTGACCACGGGCTGTCCGGGGTCCATGCGCCGGCAGCACCCGGGGACTGTGCTTGTGCCGGGGCGGATTGGCTGCCCGCGTTGGTGCGGGTGACCTTGGCGGTGGCGTTCCGGAGGGACGGCCCAATCTCAGCCACGTCGAGCTCTACGACGGTGCGGCGTGTGCCGTCCTTGTCGTCGAATGAACGCTGCTTGAGGTATCCCTGGGCGATGACGCGCATGCCCTTAACCAGCGAGTTCGCGACGTTCTCGGCGGCGTCGCGCCAGATGCTCGAGCGGAGGAACAGGGTCTCGCCGTCCTTCCACTCGTTCGTCTGCCGGTCGAAGGTCCGCGGGGTGGATGCGATGGTGAAGTTGGCGACCGCGGCGCCCGAGGGGGTGTAGCGCAGTTCCGGCGCGTCGGTCAGGTTTCCAATGACCGTGATCTGGGTTTCGCCGGCCATCAGGCTGCCGCCTCTTCGGTGAAGTGGCGGGCCAGCATGTCTGCCTCGAAGCTTGTGAGTTGGGTGGCGGATTTCTGCTCGCCGAGTGCGTCAGCAATGGCGGTCTGCTTCGCGGCCTTGGTGGTGTGCCCGGCGGCGTCGAGTGCGGAAACCACGGCATCGATCTGAGCGGGCGTAGCTGGGTCGGTCCCGTCATCGGATTCGGTGACTTCGCCGGTTTCGGTGTCTACGTCTTCGGTGGGTTCGTCGTCGGCGCTGGTGTCCTTGGCCGCGTCAGGCAGGCTCGGCGCCGGGGTGCTCTGCTGTTTCCGACGGGTGACCTTGCGCTTCGGCTTTGCCGGTTCCTGGGGTGCGGGCTCTGGGGCCTCGCCGAGGTCTTCGAGTTCGGTTTCCTCGACGCTGTAGGCGATGCCCTGCAGCACGTCGGGGAACACCACACGGCACGCCTCGGTGGATGCTTTGGCGGAGAGCATTTCTGTGGGGTTGGTCTTGTACTTCGGGTTCGAGGTGTAGCCGGCCCGTTCGGCGCGTTCGAGCGTCCACGTGAACGCTTGCCAGTCCGTCTCGCCCTTGCGGCGGGCATTCCACGTCACCGACCGCTCCGAGGCCTCGCCGCGGCGCAACTCATGCCCGTGCGAGAGAACGAGGGCGACCATCGACCGGGCATACATCGACGGCATGCCGTGCACGATGAAGAGCTGCTGCACGGACTGCATCGGGTCATAGCCGACAGACTTGCCGGCAAGGATGATCGCGGTGACGTCGTTCGCGAGTTCCTCCGGCGTTTTGTAGACGCCCTTGCTCTTCATGCGAAGGCCCTGGGGGACGAAGTTCGAGGTGGCGAGTGCGCGCCCGAACTTGTGGGCTGCGTCGAGTTCGAGGGCCCACTTCTGCAGGTCCACGGTCGCGGACGTGGCCACCGTGTCGGGGGTGTTCGTGGGGGTAAGGTCCGCTTGCTGGCGGTTTGCGATTTCAGTCATGGTCAGGCTGCCTTTTCAATCTGGTTGGGGTGGGTGAGTGGTTCTCGTGCGAGCACGTCCCGGTCTTTCTTGGTCTTGGCCGTGTAGGCGGCTGCTAGGAACCACTGGAAGTGCTCGTCAATCTGTTCGGGGCTCTCGGCGAGCTGGTAGAGGCTGGTGCCCAGGGGGCGGCCCTCGTAGCGGGCGTGCTCGCCGTCGCGGTCCATCGGTGTCACGTGGGCGACGTAGGTGGCGTGGACTTGCGGGAGAGGGTGAGGCTCGCCGGACTCGTCGATGTAGAACTCGGCGCGGGCGTATGCCGCGGTCTGGAGTGCGGTCTCCCCGTACACGCCTTTCGACGTCTTGAGGTCGATCTGCACGAGCTTGCCCCCAGCTAGGAACGGGCTAGTGGCGAACAAGTCGAACTTCCCGGCGTACCAGTGCTCACGGTTCCCGACTGGACGCTCCATCAGCACCGGGGTGATATTCCAGTCATCAAGGAACTGGGCGTAACCCTCGATGTACCCGGTGATGTCCTCGTCCGCCTCAACCTCGCCGGTCGTGGCGAGCTGCTCGGCCATGTCGTGGACCCGGGTACCGGTGACGCCGGCACTGTCGCGGACGTCCCGCCATGCCTTGGTGCAGACGCCGATGAGTTCCTCGTCCGTCATCGTCGGGAGCACGTCGCGGTGCTCGGCAACCCACTGTCCGGCCATCTTCCCCGCCCAGGGAATCAGCTGCCCTTTGGGAACGCCCTCACCGATCAGGGTGGTGACGCCGCGGACCGGCTTGCCGTCCATCCGGTACCGGTGGCTGGCCTCACTGAAAGTCAGCGCCGCCGGAACCACGGCCTGTGGCTTCTTCTTTGTCATCGTCGTTGCCTTTCAGGCTGCGTCGGTCCATGCCGGGGCCATATAGGTGCCGGCGAGGTCAATGTCTGAGGGCTCGAAATCCGGGTGGTGCCGGTCGGCGTCCGACCATTCGGCGTCGCATTCCGGGCACCAGCCCAGGCCGTCGTTGTCGAACGGGTACACCTCGTCAGTGCGCATCGAGGTCGGCATCAGATCCACCTCTTGACGTAGAGCGTGGCGAGGGCTGCGCCCGCGGCGATCAGGGCCAGCAGATCGACCCCGTTGAACGCCGGGTCGAGGATCGGATTCATGCCGCGGCCCTCGCAGTGAACGGCGCGATAAGCCGCAACGAAGCGTTGAACATGTCCTCGGCATACTCGACGCGCTGCGCGTACTGGGGATCATCAGGACGGTCAGCCGGGCGAACCACCACGTCATCCACCAGCTCTTGCCAGTCAACGAACGCATCCACAACGACGCCCCAGAGAGCGCGGTTGATGTCCGTGCGGGTCAGGTAGCAGGCCTTCCGGCGGGCATCGTTCCAGTCACGCTGACGCTCATCGGTGCCGTGCTTCGTGTACTGCTCGTCCAGGACTCGGGTGACGAGTCGGGTAAAAGTCGTGCTCACGGTAGAATCTCCTTAGAACTTCTGGTTCTTAGAGGGGTCACGGTGCTTGGCGGCTGCGTGGCCCCTCGTTTCATTAGCTGGCATTTGCGTAGTACGTGTTGCGGCGCTTCCACCGCTCGATCGCGGACTCTTCGATCCGCCACGAACCGCGCAGACCGGGGTTCTTGATCCCTGCCAGATCCCCGCGGCGCAGCATTTCCCGCACCGTGTCCGGGTGCATGCCCATCAGCTCGGCCGCTTGCTTGACGTTCAGGAGCCGGTTCATCGGACCATCACCCCGAACGGCTCATTTCGGCGCCACTCCCGGCGGACACTCCCACGCGGACCCCGATCCATCGGGCCACGAGAGATCAGCCTCTGGTCCTCAGCGAGCTGGAACACCCGGCCCACATGATGCGGGTCCGGCGGCGCCGGAAGGTCAGCGTGCAAGTTGTCCGCGCTAAACCAGTTCCCACCCGGCACCTGCTTGATGTACTCGAGCGCCCGGCTCGTCCAGTCATGCTTCGCGTCTACAGCGATAGCCATTGCGGTACTCATCGGCGTGTCTCCCAACGATTTTGTGGTGATTCTTAGGCGGTCAATCGGTGAGTTTCGCTCACCGTTTCGGGGTCAAAAAGTACGGTCACGTCCACGCCAAGTACCTCCGCGATTGCTTCTGCGGTTTGCGGTTTGACGCTGCGGAGCGGGCGACTCGTGGCGCCGGTGAGGCGGCTGATTGTCGTCTGACTAACGCCGGACCGTTTGGCAAGTCGTCGCTGGGTCATCTTGATGGGCACTGGCTTCCCGGCCTTGATGTCCTTGAGGTCCTGGCCGGTGAAAACGAAGGTTGCGAACCGCTCAGGTGAGGTGAGTCGCATGTAGGTGCCCTCCTTCCATCGGGTCTTGGTGCGAAATGGGGACATGGGGTCTGCCTTTCGTTGTAATCGGTTGGCGGTGATTGCCAATGACTAAACCGTATATCGCAAGTAATCACTTTGGCAAGTCTCGCTGACCATGAACTTCCGTGCGCTTCTCGGGGCGAGGGTTGATCGGTGGCAAACTTGGTAATCAGTACAGGGGTCAAGATGGCCCGATGGGCGGTAATCAAGTAGAAGACCTGTGCGAATGCGCCACCTGACCGCAACAGTAAGGATCGAGCCATGGCTAAAAATCTCCCGCAAGGCGGACTCCAGCGACTCATCCAAGAGCGACGCGGAAACAGGTCCTACGAATCTCTTTCCCGCGACTGCGGCGGCACTCCCGCAAAGCCCAACCTTGTGCGCCTTGCAACCGACGAATACAAGTCATTTCCCCGCCCGGACGCCATGATCGGACTTGCCAAAGGGCTCAAGGTGCGCGTTCAGGACATCGTTGTCGCGTCGGCAATCTCATGCGGCATACAACTACCCAAAGGTCTAGCTGGAAGCAGTGACGACCTCGTAATCCCTGGCGCCGGCAAGCTTCCCGACGAGTCCCGCAGCATGCTTGAAGAGCTCGCTGGCAACATGCTCTGGTGGCAGGAGCAGGTTGAGGCTGAGCGCTCCAAGGCCGGCGACAGTAAAGCCGCAGAGGGCGACGACGCCGTCGATAACGTGACCGAGCTCCGCCCCGACTGGGGTCGCATGGCCGCCGACACCGGCGAACCAGGTGTCGACCCTGAGCAGCAGCCAGAAGACTAGAAAGGACCATTGGGGGATGGAAATTACGGTCGGCTTCGACACGCCCACAGGATTCCTGCCACCGGGGCGCTATAGCTGTGACCACCATGAGGCGCGGCAGTTTCTAGTTGGCGCACCACGCTTCGATGCTTCCGAAACGCGCGACAAGCTCTGGGACGGGCTTGAAGGCTTCCTTGCAGAGTTCGTCGAACTGGAACGCAAGTATGAGAGCGAGCTGTCTGTTCCGCTATTGGATCGGATCTGGCTAGGTGGAAGCTTCGTAAGTACCAAGATCAATCCCCGCAACGTCGATCTCACGTTGTTCTTGAACGACGATGCAGTGCAAGAGCTGCGAGGCCGTCCGGGTGCAGGCATCCTGAAGAAATCTAGGCGCGACTGGCTGGCGCGCTACAGTGTGTCGCCGCTCTTCGTTCATTACCGGCCTATCATCAGCATTTTCCGCAACGATGGGCTGTCGTCAGACGATACTCACTACCTTATTGAGAGGGGTAAGTGGGATGATTGGTGGCAGAGGTGCCGTGAAGACAGTACACGTGAACCAACGCTAGAATCTGCCAGAACAAAGCGTGGATACTTGGAGGTGACACTGTGATGATGGCCAACAATCGTTCCTCATGGCGTCAGCACCTCCTGTCATCGCGCTCTGGCCGCGGCTTGCTCGTACACGAGGACACTGACACAACGCCCGCAGAGGACGACTCGTGGGATGAGGCCTATCGCAGGCAGACTCTCGAATCAATGCAGGCTTTCGATGACCGCGCGACGCTCGCAGAAGAATTCGTGGTTCGACTTGTGGGCAAGACAAGCCCAGGGGCAGCGCTTCCCATGGAATGGGGCAAGCTGTTCAAGGTCATTCAGGCGGCCGTTGATGACCTTTCGGATTCTCCGGTGCCACTGCAGCTTACGGGCATGTCGCGGGGCAGTACTGTGCTGCACCTTCGCTCGGCGGCTGACGTTGAGGTTCCCGATGTGGCCGGTCTCCGCGTGCATGAGACAGCTTTGGCTTCTGCTGTTCGTGCGCTGCTTCGGGTTGTCGATGGCGCGGAGTCTGAGGGGGATTTGAAGCCGTGGGCTGACAAGCTCGACGGATTCGAACGGTTTGCCGTCAGCCTAAGTGAGCTTAAGCTAACGGCAGGTTTCAAGCTGCTTGGATCCTCAGGGGCGGTTCGAAGTGCCCAACTGACGGGACGCGGGTTGAAGTACTTGGGTGGACTCTCTGACACGCAGGAAAAAACGCGCGGGCGTACGGTAAGTGGGCGTGTTACGGAGTTGAAGTCGAGCGGTCATGTCAAGGTCAAGGCTGGAGTCGCTCGGAACTCTACCGCGTATGACGTTGTGTTTGAGCCCTCTCGTTTGTCGGAGATGGGCCTGACGCTGGGCAAGTCGGTGAGCTGGCGCGTAGAGGAAAGAGTCTCGGTTGATCGACTTGGGCGTATCTCTGATACGTCTTGGACTTTCATTGAAGAGGCTGGGGATACCCCAAGCGCACTGTAGTCGTCACAGGCCTATTTTGTGAGGTCAGACTCATAGTTTCGGACCCATGTTCGATTCGTTGTTGGGGAGGCTGGGTATCCGTGTCATCGAGGAGTATCTGCCAGATGGCTGGTGGGGCGCCTACGACTGGTACAGCCGGACAATCTACCTGAGACCGGGCCTAGCGCCCGTTCAGCGCCGATCCACCCTCGCTCACGAATGCGCGCACGCGGTCCTAGACCATCACGGCCATCACCCACGGAATGAGACCGCCGCGAAAGAGCTTGCCGCGTCATGGCTCATCACCCGCGAAGAATTCATGCTCGCCGCGAAAGCACACGGGACCGTCCAAGCCGCAGCACACGAACTCGGCGTCCTCCCGCGAGACATCAAAGCGTTCCAGCGGATCCTAGAAAAGGAAGGTGCCCCATGCGTGTCGTAGACACCTGGCACAACAAAGACCGCACCCGATCCGCCCGGTACGGGCAAGGCTCCCGATGGATGGCCGTCTGGTCGCCCACACCCGGCACCGAGCGCAAGAAAGTATTCAAGACCAAAGATGCGGCCAAAGCGCACCTACAGGCGGTCGCCGCGGACCACGCGCTAGGCCGCGGGGGCGCCGTGGGCCGCGACGTAGATTTCGCGGACTACGCCACGCTCTGGCTGGAGAAACAAGTCCACCAGCGGAAAGCGTCTCGGGCCGCGATTGAGTCCCGCCTGCGTCTACACATCATCCCGGCATTCGCGGACATCGGGCTGCGACAGATACGCCGCGAGGACGTGCAGGCCGCGGTGGCACAATGGTCCGTCAAGCTGGCGCCTTCCACGGTGAAACTCACCTACACGTACCTGTCCGGGATTCTGTCCGAGGCTGTTCTCGATGGACTCCTAGTGTCTTCTCCTTGCGTGAAGATCAAGCTGCCAGCCGGTGAAGGGGAGCGCGTGCGGCCGCTACCTGTGGCCGCAGTCCAAGCGGTAGCCGACGCAATGTCCGGCTACTACCGGGCAGCCGTCGTGCTCGCAGCATCGACCGGGCTGCGCCCGGGGGAGTGGCGGTCCCTCACATGGGACCGCGTGGACCTAGCCGGCGGATGGATCACGGTCGACCGGCAATTGGTAAGCGAGACGGCGCACACCTACGAATTCGGTCCACTCAAGACGACATCGTCATATCGGAAGGTCAAGATCGGGCCCGAGCTCATCGACACACTGCAGCAGCTCGAGCCAGGCCCCTTCGGACTCGTAATCTACTCGCGCGGCGCGGTCACGCGCGGCAAAGCACGCACCGTCTGGGCGCGCGTAAGACGTGACCTGCTAAATGCCGAGGACGAAGCGTCGCGGGTGGATATCGGTTCGGGGTGGCACCAGCTCCGTCACTTCCATGCCTCCCAGCTCATCGCCGGTGGGGCGTCGCCTGTGGCTGTAGCGCACCGGTTGGGGCACAAGGATGCGACGGAGACGCTCCAGACTTATGCTCATCTTTGGCCTGACGATCATGCGAAACTAGCCGCTATGTCGGACGGTCTGGTGAAGCTGAACCGCCACGAAACCGCCACGCCTGCCGTGGATGCCAGTGCTGGTGCGGGCATCTTCTGAACCCGGCGTACAGGTTATCCCGTCCAGCCCCCGCGGGCAGGCTCGTCCCGCGCTGAGCCTCCGCGTAGGTGTGATCAGTCTCACGAAGCGCGATCTCGTGCACGTCGGACGCCTCGCCGCGCGACGCCTATGATGGAACCGTAGGGCAATGACGCCTTGCCGGGGACAGATCCTGAGACCCCGCGAACCGTATCTGCAATGGTGCTTACACGGTGCCAGCCGGCCTATGGATCTCGGCCGGTTCGAAGGAAGGACGCGTAGTGACCCAGCAGTCTGCAGCGGCGCTCTCTGAATGGAGCGATCGCGAAGAACTCGCCGAGGCCATGATTCCGCTCATCGGTCGCTTGTACCGCAAGAACAACGTGGTGACGTCGATCTACGGGCGCAAACTGATCAACAAGTCAGCGGTGGACCTGCTCAAGGCCCACCGAATCGCTCGTCACAACGACGGCCAAGAGTTGCCGCTCGAGCAGACCCACCCGATCCTGCAGGCCATGGACGCCTTGGATCTCGGCGCCGCGTCTGTGGACATTGCCAAGCTGGCCAGAAAGTACAAAGAGACCGGCAACGGCGCTGCGCTTGAGGACTTCCTGAGGGGCGAGCTCGGCGACGTGGTCGGAGCGGCCGGAGCCGCCGGGTTCGAGCCGCGCGACGTCGTGCTGTATGGATTTGGACGCATCGGCCGCCTTCTGGCTCGAATTCTCGTCGAGCGCGGGGGATACGGCCTGCGGCTGCGGGCCATCGTGGTCCGCAAGGGTTCCGACGAGGACCTCATCAAGCGTGCGTCGCTGCTGCGTCGCGACTCGGTCCACGGTCCCTTCGACGGCTCGATCACGGTGGATCAAGAAAACAACACGATCAAGGCCAACGGGACGCTGATCAAGGTGATCTACTCCTCCGATCCCGCCTCGGTGGATTACACGGCGCACGGCATCGACAACGCCATCGTGGTGGACAACACGGGCAAGTGGCGTGATCGCGCCGGGCTGGAGCAACACCTGCAGTCCAAGGGGGTCGCACGGGTTCTCCTGACCGCGCCGGGCAAGGGCGATGTGAAGAACATTGTCCACGGCATTAATCACAGGGACATCGACGAGAGCGACGCCGTGGTGTCTGCGGCATCCTGCACGACGAACGCCATCACGCCCGTGCTGAAGGCGATGAACGACGAGTTCGGCGTCTCGCACGGACACGTGGAGACGGTGCACTCGTTTACCAACGATCAGAATCTCATCGACAACTTCCACAAGGGGGACCGCCGCGGACGGTCGGCAGCCCTGAACATGGTGATCACGGAGACCGGGGCAGCGAAGGCCGTCTCCAAGGCCCTTCCGGAATTTGAGGGGAAGCTGACGGGTAATGCCATCCGCGTGCCCACCCCGGACGTCTCCATGGCGATTCTCAACCTCAATCTGGAGCGCGAGGCCACCAAGGAAGAGATCAACACCTACCTACGCACCGTCTCCTTGACGAGCGACCTGCACAAGCAGATTGACTACATCGATTCCCCCGAGGTGGTTTCGACCGACTTCGTGGGATCCCGGCGGGCAGGCATCGTCGATGGTCTCGCGACGATCTCTAGCGGCCGTAACGCGGTGGTCTACGTCTGGTACGACAACGAGTTTGGTTACTCCTGCCAGGTGATTCGCGTGGTTGAGGAACTCGCCGGTACGCACCCTCAGTCCTTCCCGGCCTCCTAGCGGAGCCGCGCAACGTGCGACGCCGTCGTTCCCGCCCGCTGCGGGGGAACGACGGCGTCGCGTGCGTTGTGGCGGAGGTGGATCGCCCGGTTAGTGTCCAAACGGGTCTGGGTCCACGCCGGGCAGCCACGACTTGCCCGGCACGCCCCACCCGGCCTGTTTTTTGGCCTTCTTCCAGCGCCGATCCCACTTATTGGCCAGCTTGTCGACGTACAGCAGCCCGTCGAGGTGATCGGTTTCGTGCTGCATGACGCGGGCAAACCAGCCGGTGGCTTCGAACGAGAGCGGGTTCCCGTGGCCGTCGAACCCTTCGATGCGGGCGAAGTCCGCACGCTTCAGCGGAAAGGAGAGGCCGGGGGCCGAGAGGCAGCCCTCGGCTTCTTCGTCCGGATCGGGCAGCGCCTGAGAGACTTTGGACAAGGTCAACCGCGGATTCACCACGACACCCCGTGGCGGGACGCCGTCGTCATTCTCAAATTCGTAGGTGAAGAGGCGCAGGCTCACGCCAATTTGCGGAGCAGCGAGGCCGACGCCGTGCGCGGCGTCCTGCGTCTCGTGCATGTCCTCGATGAGTGAGCGCAGGTCCGCATCAAATTCCGTCACCTCTAGGGCGCGGCGGTGGAGTGCTTTTTCGCCGTAGATGATGATGGGGCGAACGGCCATGGGAACTCCTTTGACACAACCAAGGGGCACGAACACAAGAGGCCCGGTTCCATGCCTGCCGCATGAAACCGGGCCTCAACGCTGGGTGAGTAACGGGGCTTGAACCCGCGACCTTCTGGACCACAACCAGACGCTCTGCCGACTGAGCTATACCCACCATCGCTGCACCAGGGGTGAACTGAATGCTTCAGACACGCTGGTGACCTGCAAGTCCGGCACAAGGATTTCCCCTCGTCCCGTCCGGGCAACGCACACTATCTTACACACAGGTGGGGGGCTGAGTGCTAATCGAGTCGCTGTGCGCTGCGACACACGCCTAGCCGTCCTCGCCGTCCGTCGTGACCTCACGCGAGATCTGCTGCGCCGTCTTGCTGTCCGGGCCCGGGGCGGGAACCATCACGGCCCGGCGGTAATAGCGCAGTTCTTGGATGGAGTCCCGAATATCGCCGAGGGCCCGGTGTCCGCCCGTCTTGGCCGGCGATTGGAAGAAGGCCTTGGGGTACCAGCGGCGGGAGAGTTCCTTGATGGTGGAGACGTCAATAATGCGGTAGTGAAGGTGCTCAATGACCTCCGGCATGTCTCGGGCCAAGAAGTTGCGGTCAGTGCCCACCGTGTTCCCGGCCAGTGGTGCCTTGCCGGGCTCGGGGACCCACTGCTTGATGTACTCCATCACGCGCCGAACAGCTTCGCTCATCGATACGCCGTCATCGAGGACATTGAGCAGCCCCGAGTCCGTGTGCATCTGGCGCACAAAATCGTTCATTTGGGTGAGTGCCTCGGCGGGCGGCTTGATGACGACGTCGACGCCCTCGCCCAGGATGTTGAGTTCAGGGTCCGTCACCAAAACCGCAACCTCGATGAGAGCATCCGCCTCGAGGCTGAGCCCGGTCATTTCACAATCGATCCAGACGATGTTTTCTGCAGAAATAGCCACGAGCCCAATCTACCGGAGCTTGTCGTTGCGAGGCCCGGAGCGCGAAGCCCACAGTGAGGCGGCCCACATGGCGACGAAGGCCGCCGCCGTCGTGGCGCTGAGGCCCAACGCCGTCGGAAGGCTTAGGCCTAAGAGCGGGCCACAGAGTCCTGCCACGGCGGCCGCGAAAAGACCCCACGCCAGGAGAGGTAGCCGCGCGGGCCCGCGAGACTCTGGACGCCGACGTGAACTCGCTGTATGCCGCCCCATGATGCTCCTGACTTGCCCGAATCTTCCGAGCTTCACTCTATGCGGGACGCCGTCGGATGTGAGCGATGGCTCACCGACGCTGTCTGGAGGATCCCGCGGCTGAGTGGCCGTCAACTGTTAGGATCAAAGCTATCGATTAATTCCCTCATGTGCTGGCCGGCCAGCGGTATGGGGAAGCGGACCGACACCGGTGGAGGGATCGCGCCGACCAGGCGGCCCGCCCGTTCTGACTCCTAAGGAAGCACGCGTGAATGTGACCGAGCCCGACTCCGCGACGACGTCGGATTCGCGCGTGGGGCGCACGGTCATCGCGGGCAGCATCGGCTCGATCTTGGTGGTCATCGGCTCGCTAGGCATCGGATGGCTGGCTTCCGTGTCTCCGCTGAACCGGCTCGACATGTTGATCATGTTGCGCACCGACCGGTGGGGCGTCATTGCCTCCACGCTGACGATGACCGTTGGCGCGTGGATCATGTTCCGGGCGTGGTTGCGACTCGGGCAGAAGCTCAAGGGGTGGCCGGACGGCGCGCTCAAGGTCGTTAAGCGAGCCTGTTGGGCGTGGGGCCTGCCGCTGTTGGCCTGCGTGCCCATCTTTAGCCGGGATGTTTTTGCCTACATCGGGCAGGGCCGGCTCGTGGCCGCCGGCCATGATCCGTATGAGCAGGGGATTTCAACGATCTCCAATTGGTTCCAGCTCGGTACGGACACCATGTGGGCCGAGTCCGCTACGCCGTACGGGCCCATCTTTCTCAATGTCGAACATTGGGTGATGGCCGCGGCGGGGGAGAACCCCGATGTGGCGATCTTGCTCTTCCGGCTCGTCGCCTACGTCGGCGTCCTTCTGTGCATGATCTACACGCCCAAACTGGCTGAGTTGCACGGAGTCTCCGGTGCGAAGGCCACGTGGATCACGGTGGCCAACCCGCTGTTCTTGATCTCGTTCATCGCCAGCGCGCACAACGACGCGCTGATGGTGGGCTTGGCCGTTGCGGGCACCTACTTCGCCGCAACCCAGCGCGGGATTCGCGGCGTTCTCTTGGTCACCGCGTCGATCGGAATCAAGCCCATCACAATGGTCTTGTTGCCGTTCATCGGGTTGCTCTGGGCTGGCCCCAACTCTTCATGGTTGCGACGGTTCATCTATTGGGGCTACACCGCCGGCATCGGCATCGGGCTCATGGTGGTCATCGGATACGCCAACGGGTACGGCCTGGGTTGGTTGACCGTCATGCTGACCACCGGCACGGGCTATAGCGTGTACTCACCACTCGGGATCTTGGTGAACTTCCTCCAAGGATCCCTCGGGGCCCTATCCCTCGACACCTCGTGGGTGCTGCCAACCCTCAAGCTGATCGGCCGGCTTGCTTCTGTGGGCATCGTGTTGCTGCTGATGTTCAAGGGCACGCACGCGCACCTCGTGCAGCGGATGGTACTGGCATTCGCGGCGCTGGTGGTGTTGTCTCCGGTCATTCATCCGTGGTACTTGCTGTGGCTGTTGCCGTTCTTTGCTGCTTCGGGAATTCGGGATGACTGGCAGATCATCTGGGTCTATTTCACCGTGGCCTTCTTTATTGCCTACGGTGTGGCAGACCAACTGTTTGTCTGGCAGTTCCTCGATCACGTTAAGCCGTTGCTGAAGCAGCTGGCCACCGTCACCTCTTGGCTGGCGATGGTCTACATCGCGCTGATTGACCCCAAGACCAGGCTGATTTTCGTTGATTTCTGGCGCTCCCTCTCCCTCCCTCGCCGAAAGCGAGCGGCCTAGCATGAACCCCGCCGTCGTACCCCCAGCAACGCCCGGGCCGGGCGCCCTGCCGTTCCCTGGGCTGTCCGGCTGGCTGGAGTCAGTCCGCCGTTGGTTGTCCAGTTTGCCGGTGCTGCGGCGCTTGACGGGTGGACCCGAGGCGGACGTGCACGTGGTGCTGGCGCAAGGGCTCGTGGCCTCATTGGCCATTCTCGTCGGCTCCTGGGGCGTCGGATGGCTCGCAACGGGCCAAGAGTCCCTCTTCGCGCGTGCGGCGTTGCTCAACATGCTGCGCGCCGAGCCCGCGGTGGTCCTCACCTGTACGTTGCTGTTGGCCTTCGGCACGATGCTGCTGTGCCGCGCGTGGTTACGCCTCGGGCAGCGCATTGTTGCGGGCCAGGCCGGTATGCAAACCGTTCGCCGAGCCGTGCTGTCGTGGTCGGCGCCCATGCTCCTCAGCTTTCCGATCTACAGCCGGGACGTGTACTCCTACTTAGCGCAAGGCCGGCTGATGCACGAGGGGTTCAACCCTTACGAGCATTGGATCTCTCAGCTGCCGGGATGGTACGCGCAGGGTTCGGATAGTCTGTGGGCCGAGTCCCCCTCTCCGTACGGACCGCTTTTCCTGCTGATCGCGCGCGCGACGTACACAGTGACCGGTGGGGTTCCCGAGTACGGTGTCCTGATCTTTCGGGCTTTCGCAGTACTGGGCGTTCTCGCCTGTCTTTACGCGTTACCGCGGCTGGCCGCGACGCGCGGCGTGCGCCCGGCCTGGGCCGCATGGATTTGCTTGGTCAACCCGTTCTTTCTCATCACCATGGTGGCGGGTGTCCACAACGATGCCGTCATGGTCGGCGGGTTGCTCCTGGGGTTTCTTGCGATTGCACGACGGCGCCACATCCTCGGCGTCGTCTGGGTGGCCCTCGCGATCGCGGTGAAGCCGATCGTTGTGCTCTCGCTGCCCTTCGTTGGATTGGCCATGCTCCACGCGCGCACAGCCGAGGAATCGAAGGCTATCGGGTGGTGGCCGAAGTTCAGGGTCTGGATCGTCACGGGCGTCGTCGCGGGCGCCGTCTTGGCGGTCATCGGATTCGCGACTGGACTCGGTTTCGGGTGGATCAGCGCGATGGCGACAGCGGGCTCCGCCGCTTTCCCGTACGCGCCCATCGGGCTGCTGGGATTACTCATAGGATGGGTCGCGGGTTTCTGGGGGCCAGATCCCACCGTGGTGGCCAACGGCGTGTACTCCTTCTTCCGGTATCTCGCTGTGGCCCTCGCGTTCTGGTGGGCGTTCCGACGGCCGGCGCACCAAGCGTTGCTGACGTGCGCTCTGGCCTTGTCAGCGGCCGTCTTCTTGGCTCCCGTCATCCAGCCTTGGTACCTCTTGTGGGTGGTGCCACTCTTCGCCGCGCACCGCGAGTATTCGGGTCTTGTGGTGAGGCTCTGGTACGTCGTGAGCATGGTGCTCGTCCTGCTCGTGGTGATCGAACAGGTGAGCGTGGCGCAGTGGATCGATCAGGTACTGGTTCAGGTCATCGCGGCCGTGGTGGGTATCGCCTACCTTGTCTACATCCTGTTCATCGATCCAAAGACTGCGCGCCTCTTTGGTCCGTTAAACGTCTGGCTGGGCAGCCACCTACTGCCCAGCCAGCGTCGCGCAAAGTCACGCGGAGAACAGCACCTTAACGGGTAGCCACCAATCCAGTACGTGCCATCGCGTCTTGGTAGGCCGTGCGGATTTCTTCCAGGGCTGCGTGCTGGCGTTCTGGGGATCCCGCGAACGCTCGGCCGCCAAAGGACTTGACCTTGTAGACCTTGAAGCCACGGCGCCACAGCAAAGGGTTCTCGGTCTTGAGAAGCTGTTCCGTCAAGCGGTGGGCCTCGGTCCCATGGGCGACGATCACCGACGTGCGGTCAGCGACTTTCAACAGGCGCAGCAACGGCTTAAGTCCGGCGCGAATCTGCGGCGGCTGAAGCCTTCCATTGGGCTCGCCTGCGGTGTGCCACGGGTGGACGTTCCACGGCATGAGGTATTCCGGGCGCAGGCCGAGCTGCCACTGCAGCCCCAGCTGACGCGTGACGGCCTCCGGCTCCCCGGCCGAGATGAAGCCGGAGGCGTCGGCCGTACCAACGTTTGAGTACAGAGAGACAATCTTCGCCTGATCGACATCGTGCACAGGGTCCACGTAGCTCATCGAGGACTCTGGCCGCAGCATGGCCGTCTCATCCAGCAGCCGATTAACAGGAGCAATGTGCTCCTCGTAACGGCGCTCCCACAGGGGTGTCGATGTTTCCGAGGCGACAGCTGTCATGAAAGGCGAACTCTCCTTGAAGATGAGGACGGGTTTCCCCGGGCGCGCCGCGGGAAAAGCCGGTGAGATGTGCGAGTAGAGCCCATGGCGAAGCCGATGGGCGCGTGACCACAGGGCGGTCAACGCAACCTTTAAAGGTTACCAACGAATGACGAGCCGGTGGACGCTTGGTGCCCCGGAGAAGGTGAGATACTTCCCACCTTGATGAGACGCGAGGGGTCCCGATGCGGAACATTGCATCGCTTGGGGAGGGAGTCCCGACGTGCGCTCGGCAGTAGGAGGTACTGGGTGCCCCCGGCGCGACTCGAACGCGCGACCGGCAGATTAGAAGATCGATTCATAGCACTTTTCTACGATCTGCCTAGGTCTGGCTGGGTATGAAAAACCTAGTCAGATGGGGTGGGGGAGTGTTTCGTCGTCCGTGTGGGTCTGGTTGGGTCACTAATATTTCCGGTCAAAACTCCGGTCAGAATCCCCGCTACCCCCGCCTCGGCCAGTCACACCGGTCGGGTTCCCACAGCACGTCTTGTGAGTCGTACCCGCTGCGGAGCGTCGCGCATTCGGGGAGCATGCCGGGGACTCGCTCGAGCAGGTCACGGTCCACCCAAGAGCTGTGGTTGTCGTAGGGGTCAGCTTTCGTGCCGGGGAAGTCCACGAGGACGTCCGGGCCTTTCCATCGGGCGGCGCGCCCGTACCGGATGCCGTCAGGTGTTAGTGCGCGGACGAATGGCTGGGCCTCGGGTGGCCAGGACCGGATACCGGCGTCGTCAGGTTCGAACATGGGTTCGATTCTAGGGTGCCATGTGGATGCCCGCATAGCTTGCGGCATGCAATCTGTGCAGGTCTACTTGAGGTTAGAAAGGAGGCGAACATGACCATCCGCTACCTGAGCCTCAACGGGCTCGCCCAACGCATCGGGGTATCGCCGCACACCGCGAAGAAGTACGCTGACGAGGGACGACTCCCAGAGCCGGACGCACTCATCGGCGACGGTGACCGCCCTACCAAAGGGTGGCTGCCCGAAACCGTGGACACATGGCAGGGCGCACGCCCCGGGCGCGGACGCAAGCGAACGTGAGGACACGGCATAGGAATGAACGAGAAGCAGAAGAGCATCTTCGCCGGCCTGCCAGTGCTTGTGCTTCTCGCGGCCTATGCCGTGTTCTTCGCAGATCCAGGCGCCGCCCTGACCATCGCACTATGGTGGGTCTTAACAGCCGCCGTCGCTGCGACCGTCGCCGCGTACGTGCTCGCAGGCCGCAACTGGTGACCTACCCGGAAGCGGCTAAGCTGGCCCACCGGGCGTGCTGCGGCGAACCGCATCAATTATCTGGCGGATCCTTGACGGCGTGACGCCGTAGTAGGCGCCGAGGTGGCGCACCGGGACGCCAGCTAAGGCCAGCACGGCGATTCGTTCGTCCCTGCTGACCTGATCGGGCACATGGACGGCTCGGAGTTCGGCGCCGAGTTCGCGCCAGCAATCCTCGGAGCACACCGGCTCTTTCGGCACGCAGTCTTCGTCAAGGATCGTCGCCGAGCACATCACGCACCGAACCTGCACGGTCTGCCGGAGCGCCCTGGCGCGTTCAAATGGGGCCGCCGGCCGCTGATTGAGGATCCCAAAATCCATGACCCGAGCATACCTAGGGCTGGCTGGGAAGCCGATGGGTGGCCCCGGGCGCCGCGGCGCATGAGCGCTTAACGAAGAAATGCGCCCCACCTCGTGTTGAGGTGGGGCGTTCTCTTGTCTGTGTTCATGCGCGGTCCTAAGGGATTGCCATATGGTTAAAGCTCCGCATGAACGTTTCTTAGGAGTTGGGGATTTTGGGGAATGCCGATGATTCGGTTCTCGATGACTGGTTCAAGGCAAACAGGATCGATCTATCGGACGTCCCGTCTTTCCTGCCGAACCCAGAGATGGGGAAGCTAGACCGCGTTGAAGTCTTCGTTGACGAGACGGGCGACCGAAACTTCAAGAAGAACCGCCAGTCGGACTGGTTCGCCATGACTGCCGTTATGGTTCCGGCTGAACACATGAACCATGTAAAGACCATCATTCGGGGTCTACGTGACTACCTGGGGAACGGTGGCAAGCCGGTTGGACATATTCATTGGGTCCAGCATTGCAAGCGTAAGAAGTATGACCGACGCGTCGTCGTTCGCGACCTAGCGACGGGATTCAGGCGTGTACGCGTCATCCACGTGATCATCCACAAGCCCTCCATCGCTGCGTCCGCCCATATGCGCAATGACACACGCGGCGTTTACTACACCGCGACGAAGTACCTGCTGGAACGAATCGGTAGGGCCGCTCTTCATTGGGATGGAGGCGCCCGTAGCGCGCGAGTCACTTTCGCGACGATCAAGGGAGTTGACCCCGAGGAGACGAAAGCCTATCTGAACCACTGTGCCAACGAGTCGCGGCTCTTGGCGTCAGATGACATCCAGCACGATAGGAACGCGCAATACTTCGATCACCTCAAGTGGCCGGCAGCGTGGCGACCGATGGGCACATATGAAGGACTGGAACTCGCTGACATCTACTCAGGCTTCCTCAGCGCCGCCCTCAGGGATGGGGACTCTACCTTCATGTGCCGGTATTCGGATCGTGTCGCATGCGATGAAAAGGGGCGTCGATCCGGCTTTGGTGTCAAGGTCTTTCCTGAGCAGGGCTGGCAAGCCGTACACCATACGGATTGGTGGCACGAGTTCTCTTCAATGCGCTAAGGCCCCTAGGAGAGGCATGTGGGGCGTTGCTCGTCGTTGAAGACGAGTGACACGTTTCCGCGTCCGGCAACCCATCTATGCCCCTTCTACGGGCCTTAGTGGTTCAATTATCACACCAGTACAGTCGATACGCAAGTATTAAACCTAACTATCACTACTCAAATGTAACTGCATAACGCACAAGAGCGCCCCCACCATTTTCGTTCCTTGACGAAAATGGTGGGGGCGCTTCTACGTGGGCCAGACCCCCGGGGTGACCGGTACTCCGTGGGTCCGGCGGTGCCGCAGTCGTGACCCAGCCACCGCGCTGGGGAATTAGTGTCGGTCGCTCGACGCGTACTCATCATCGGTCGGCGGCAGCACGTTAGTCTCCTTGCCGGCGGCGAGGAACGGCAGGTAGCGGCGCAGGAAGGTCTCGACGCCGGGGAGTGCGAGGACGCGGGTTATCGCACCGGCTACGGCGAGGACGCCCGCGGCGGCGCCGGTAGCGACCTCCGGGGACTGCATCGTGATGGCCGTGAAGATGGCTGGCGCGAGGGCTGCGAGTGCGACGACGGCGGCGAAGATGGTGCGTACTACTGCACGCCACGGGTGCTGCTGCTGGGTTGTCTCCATGATCAGGACTCCTTTTCAAGTTCAAGCTTCTCGATCCGCGTAAGGATCTGACGCTGCAGAGTGAGAATCTGCTCTAGCGCGCCAATGAAATTGGTCTGTCCGGCCCGGCCAGCAGTCGATACGAAATCGACCTGCTGGGACTGGATCGAATTCTGTAGTGAGTCGATGCCCTGCTTGAGCTCGGTGTACTGGGACACGGTCAGGTCCTCCTCTGGGTCTAGGTTTCCTACGGGTCGTAGCCCGTCGATGACAGACTGCGTCTGCGCGCGGAGTTGGTTGGGTGTGTATCCGTTGATATCGATCTTGCGAGGGCCGGCGTACTCGGAGTGCCCGCAGACCATGCCGGCGTCCGTGGAGCCGATGGCATCCAACAGTGCGGCGCAGAGGATCGGGTACGCCTCGCGCTGGGCGTCGGTCCAGTCCGCATTGTCGGCGGCTTCTGCCTCGATGCCGAGGAATCTTGAGTTGCCGGAGTATCCGCGCCAGGCCCCCTTGCCGGCGTGGTTGGCGCGGCCTGCTGCGACGATGACGCATACGCCGCGTCGGTCCAAGTAGACGTTGCAGAGCGGTCCGGGGAGGCTTGGCCGGCCCTCGGTGACGATGCGCAGTGAGGGGCGCTTGTCGGTGCCGCGTGGGCCTGCCGTCCAGTGCCCGACGACGCCCACGGGGTCGAAGGACGTACTGCCGCGGGTAGACCAGCCGGGAACGTATTCGACCGTGAGTCCCCACGATTTCAGGACGCGAAAGAGAGTGGTGACGCGTGGCATCAGTCGCCCTCCTCGTCCCCGCTGCCCACGGTCAGCGGTTCATCGTCGGTTGCGTAATCGGACATATGCCCGTCCCGCAATCGGTCCCAGTCGAGATCATCAGGTTCTGTGCTCATGGTTGCTGCCCTTGTCCTTGGTTCGGGTTGGTGGCGAGGCGGCAGGGGCCGTCGCTCGTCTGCTCGGTCCCGTCTGTGTAGGTGACTGCCCAGTAGGACTCGTTGCCGGTGCCGACGCATTGGACGGACTCGATGCCGATTCCGGCAGGGCCGGGTGCCCCGTCGGCGCCATCAGTGCCGGGTGCGCCCGGCGGGCCGGATGGTCCCGCGGGTCCCGGGGCACCGGTTGGCCCGGCAGGGCCTTGTGGGCCTGTCGCCCCGTCGGCCCCGTCTTCACCATCCGCTCCCGCGGGGCCAGGACTCCCATCGGCACCGGCCGGGCCAGTGGCACCGTCTTCACCGTCGGCGCCGTCTTGCCCGTCCTCACCGGGAGGGCCACGCACGCCATTGATCCCGGCCTCACCCTGCGGGCCAGGTATCCCTTGCGGGCCTTGCGGCCCGGGCGGACCCGCCACCGGTTCGGTCGGATTCTGCTGCACCTCGCTGGCCCGCTTACACAGGTCGCGGTCATCCACGAGCAGGCTGCTGCCATCCGCGCACGCGACCTGCACCTGCTGGGCGAGACTCTGCGCGTTCGACTCGGCCACGGTCGCCCGCTTCTGCGCGAGCAACCCGAGGGCAAAGGAAGCCCCCAGCAACAGGACGATTGCGGCGACGAGGGCCACACCGAGGGTGTTTCGCTTATGCCGAAGCTTGTCTTCGCGAGTCACTCGCCCACCCCCTCAAAAGGATCAGCGTGTGATCCCGGATATTTGAGAGCCAAATACGCTTCCCGGTACTTGTCGCGCTCGGCTTCGACTTCCGCGAGCTTGGCTTTGAGCCGGTCCTTGTCGCTGCCTAGACGCACGATGACCCCTTCTTTCTCGTCGCGTAGGTCGCGCGAGGCTTTGAGCCACCAGAAGCCGAGAGCCGCAATGGCACCAAGCCCGAGGCCCGCGAAGCCAAGTTGTCCGAGCAGCGTGGATATAGCGGTCTCTGCTGCTTGCTCCACACGCTGACTCCTAGATGCTGGTGGCTGGTGTGCCGTAGAGGCGTTCTGCGACGGCGGTCCACCGGTCCGCGACGACGTATTCGATGTCGGAGTCGGTGACGGCGGTGGAGTCAATGGCGCTAGTGGCTTCGTCCCAGACGATGGCTGTTTGGATGGAGGGGTTCAGGACCATTTCCGTGACGAAGTTGGTGATCGTCTGGGACGGGTTGTCGCGCACGGCGTTGGCAAGCTGCTCTGCGGCGCTGCCTTCGGTAGGGCTGTTGGTCGTGATGTAGGCCAGTTGAGCGCCGGCGACTCGCTGCTGCAGCAGGGTGTCGTCGAGTGCTGCCCGGATTTTTAAGAGCTTGGTGTCCACTGGGTCCTCCTTGTGGCGGGTATGGCGAAGGGGCGGCAGCCTTGCGAGTCTGCCGCCCCTTCGGGTGGTGGTGCCTGGTTAGGCGTCGGTCATGTAGGTGACCCGGATTTTGGGCCGCAATGACCCAGTGCCGCGTGCGTACCCGTAATAGGTGGACGACGTGGACCCGGTGTACAGGGCGAGGCCTCTGAAGTTCCCCGACAGCATGGCGCTGATGTCAGAGCTGTTGGTGATGGTGACCCACTTGCCCTCGCCGCGTTTCCACGAGACTTCCTTCAGCAGGGACGACGCCGGGAAGCTAGACAGCGAGGTGGACCCGTGCCGGTACAGCCGTGCCGTACCACCGGCGCCGGAGTACCAGTGGTCGAAGTAGAGGTAGACCTCTAGCTTCACGATGGACGAGGCGTCTGCCATTGCGGTTGCGATGGTCTCGCCCTTGTCACCGGCACCGAAGATCGCATGGCTCTTCTTGGTCCCGCCGCCCGGGTCGTAGGAGGTGTACCCCTGATAGAGGTAGTTCCCGCCGGCTGTGTACTGACTATCGTTGCCTTGCCATGACCGGAATCCAGTGGCCGCCCAGGTCTGGGTGACTTGGCGGTCAGCCGATGTCGGTGGCGGCTCGGAAGAGCCCGCGGAGGTGGTGCCTACGAAGTCGGCGCGCCCGGAGACGCCAGTGAGTGGGTGTTCAGCCACCGTGAGAGTGAACGGGGCCGCGTTGGTCGGATTGATCAACACGTTGTCCGCGCCACCGAACGCCGAGTAGTACACGATGACTGAGACGGTGCGCTCACTGTCGTTGCGGAACACCCACCGCAGGTCCGTGGAAGGCAGTTGGCTCGACGCGCTTGGGCGGGCCCCGGTGATGGCTTCGGCTCTAATGGGTGCCGAGGTGTCAGCGAGGGTGCCGGTTGTGGTGGCAGCGAGCCGGAACCTTGCCCGGGAGTTCGTTCCTGCACTGGTCGCCCGGAGCCCGTTTGCTTGGATTTCGTAGACGTACCCGGGCCGGGCCGTGTATTCCAACCGCATTACTGACTGGTTGTGGTTCGACGAGGTCGATGGGTTCGCCCCGGTGTTGTTCGTCCTGTCTAGCCGGGCGATGATTCCGCGGGCACGGGAGTCGATCAGTTCGTAGATGTCCTCGCCGTTGACTGTCACCTCGCCTGCTGCGACGGAGGCCGCCGCTATGCCGCCGGCGTCATCGATCACCACGTCGCCGCCGTCATTCTGGGTATTGCGGATCCCGAGGCGCTGCGTGCCGCTTCCTAGCAAAGCGATCAGCGACTCGTAGGAGCCGTCAGCGAGCTGGTCAATGATCGCGATCCCATCACCGTTGACGATGGTCTCGCGTGTCCCATCCTGCTTATAGAAACGGGCCGACGACCCCTCGAGCGCGGTCAACCACGCGGCGTCAGCCCAAATGCTGAGTGCGTCTACCGCTCGGGCCTTCACCGCGCCGGGCGTCACGATAGCCCCGTCAGTCATGCGGACCATCGACCCGCCAGCATGGACTACTGCTTCGTTGGCGTCGCCGGAGAACTCGATCACGGGGGCGACGTGCGTCACCGGGTTGGTGTCCGAGTCGGGGATGACGTGTTCGTAGTAGAGCCAGATGTTCGAGCCGCCGCCTCGCCACGCGGGGGCGTCTTCTCCGGTCGCGTCGACCGAGCGGGCGTCGCTGTTGCTGCTGTGGAGCATGCCTTCGCTGCCGTCGGCGTAGCGGCAGGCGAGGTTGATCTTCGCAGTGCCGTTGCCCGTGTTCACGCGGACTGCGGTGCGCCACGGCTCGCCCGGGTTAGTCGGTGCCATGAACCTGCGGGTTCGCAGCCCTTCGCCGTCCGGCCCGTCATCGAGTGAGTACCAGAACCGCTTGAGGCTGGTGGTGTCCTGGTTCGCGGAGCCGAACCTGTTCTGCCCTGCATTATTCGTGCCCCAAGAGCCTTGCACGTGCGCTACGCCCGAGCGCCCGTTGTGGCCGTCGCCGAGGCGGTCTCGCGTGGTCTGGTCCGAGAAGGTGGGGTCAATGATCTGGTTCGGCCCCGCTGCCACCAGAAGCTGCTCGGCGTAGAGCTTCATGAAGCGGCCCGTGCGGGCGGCGATCTCCTCGGCTACGACGTCGGCAAGCGTGGACTGGCCGACGACCGTCAGGGACCCGAGGTCTACGCTCGAAATCATCTGGTGCTCGAGCGTCCCCTTCACCCAGCTCGACCCGTCCCACGTCCACTGCCCGACAATCTTCGTCCAGCTAGTGCTGTCGAATTGCCACCAAATGTCCCCGGGGGTGCTGCCGCTGCCGCTCGGCGCGCTCGTGTCACGGTGAATCTTGTTCTTACCGTTGGCGCTGGACAGCGCGAGGTCAGCCGTGTCCTGTGCGCTGCCTGCTGCCGTCTGCGCGTCCTGTGCGGCCTGCTGGGCTGCTGCTGCCGCGTCGAGGGCCTCCTTCGCCTCGGTAATGTCGTAGACCTCGAAGCGGTCGATCTGAAAGCGCCCTGCTCCCGCGATTACGCGAACGCCGAAGCGGCCCCACGTTACGTCCGGGCCGACGGTAATGTCCGCGGAAAGAGGCCGAACCGTGTCCGCGGTAAAAGTGTTTCCTGCCCAGCCGTCGTGGACGCTTCCGTTCGTCGAGCCTTGGCTGCCTTGCGCGGAGATGAAGTTGACTGCTGCTGTGGCGTCGTTATCTCCCGCGATGGTGCGGCGTGCTGCGACGCGGACCCGGTACGTGTGGCCAGGTTCAAGCGTCTGAAAGGTGTTCCACGCGTGCGGATTCGCGCCCGCTGCGGCTTCTCCGGGCATGACCGCCAAAAAGCTGCCGTCGATGAAGGTGGCCGCTTGACGGTAGCTCCCGTTGGTTAGAGCCCAGCCCGGCGCTAACGCGGGGTCGCTCGGGTCGCCCTGCTCGAATCCGGGGTTCACGGCGAGGTTGCGGCCGCGCTCAATGAGAGCGGTCACCTGACCCTCGGCGTAGGACTGCGCGGCGTCTGCTGCCGTCTGCGCGTCCGAAGCCGCCGTGGCTGCCGCGTTGGCGGTCGAGTTCGCGGTGTTGGCGAGTCCGAACGCTTCAGTGATGTCGGACTGGGCTTGCGTTAGCTCGGTGTTGATCTGTTCGTCCGCCTGTGTGAGCCGGTTGTCGACTTCGGTGATCCGGTCCGACTGGTCGCCCAACTGCCCGGCCTGCGCTGCCAGCTCGTTGGCGTGGTCGTCGAGGACTGCGCCCTGGGCGGCGTCTTTCTCCACGAGCTCTGGGACGGTCACGTGGATCTCTGTGCCCGGGTTTTCCGGGTCGTCCATCGACACGGACCCGTGCTGCAGGTTCGAGGCGTGGGAGATGTCGCGGCGGAGCTTGGCCTGATCGGAGAGGATTTCTACGAGCGGGTCACGCTTGCGGCGCAGATAAGGGCGGTTGCTCACTCGGCCTCCTCAAGTAGTCTCACGTCGAGCTGCACCGAGCTCGACGCTTGCGAAAAGCTGTAGCCGGCCAGGCGCATCATCAGCTCCCGGCCGGCTAGCCACGGGTCCTCCGGGGCCACGACACGGATTGTCATGCCGGGCACGAGATCGGCTAGGCCGGGTGTGCCGTCGATACGGATGGACATGTCTGCGGTCTCCACCGGGCGCGAGTTCTCGCGGACCGTGCGGGCGCCCCACCCCTGTAGGTGCCAGAGCTGGTTCGTCCGCTTGCCTGTGTAGATCCGCTCAACCGTCAGGTACTCCTGCGACCCGCCGGCCGCGGCGGAGGCTGACAGGGTGGCGCGGCCTTCACCCTCACCAAAGACGTGAGCGCGGGTGACGATGTCGGTGGCGTCCTCGGTCAGCTCGAAATCCACGCCCGCGGCCCCGCCGTCGAGGTTGATATCGACCTGTTTCGAGGCGTTGAGGTCGCGGGCGGACCCCATGACCCACGTGAACGCGTTCCCCGCCCAGGCGGGTGTGAAGTCGCAGTCGGGTCCACCGTCGAGGGTGATGATCTGCTCGAGGCCTTCCGCGACAGTCATCGCGTTGTACCCGTAGAACCGGGCTTCGCGCGTGCCCGACACAGATGCCGGGTACTCCATCGGCAAGTTATCCAACGCCTCGCCGTTGTTCTGGGTCAACCGGACAATCCGGTCAGCCAGCGTCGGCAATCCGGCGGGCCCGAACCGGTAGTAGGAGTGGGACGGGTACGTGGAGTTCGGGCCGATCAGGGTCCGACCCTCAAACACGCTCCACACGTCCCGCAGGGTCAGCTGCAGCACACCGGATCCCCACTTGTACTTCCGTGTCCAGATGATGCCGGAGAACACGGGCACGTTGTTCCAGCACGCCACGACCGTGCGGACCGTCGGCTTGAGCAGGTAGTCCCACTCGGCCTTCGTGAGCTGCCAGTCATCGTCCGTGAGCGGGATCGTCACCTGGCCGCCCTCACCACCATTCAACGACCGGGCACCAGTGAACCCGGTACCCGGCAAGCGACCCAGACGCTGCCCCGTGTGCGTGACCACAGCCTCAAAACTCCATGCCACGGCGGCCTCCTAAAATTCAGATGTAGGTGTCGCGGACCAGCACCCGGTACTGGCCCACCCCGCCGTCAGTCGCCGGGATCACATTCGCAGCACGCGAGACACCCGGCATGACCTTCGCCAGATTCGTGTACCCGGTCTGCCCGAAGACCACGGCCCCGTCCTTCCGGAGCAGGCCCGACCCGAAGTCCACCTCGAAAAGCTCACCAGCATTCACCGTCTCAAGGGACCGATACGAATCCTCACCCGTGCCCCACGCGGTGAAGCCAGACGTCATGCTGCCCTTGACCTCGATCACCGGCGCCGCCGGATAATTCCCCTCATGCGACACCTGCACCGACACCGGCGACGTCCGAGACGCCGTCGTCCACGCCGTAACACGCAACTCCCCATACTTACGCGGGTCAGGGGCCTTGAGGTCCATCGACCACGAGGCGGCGCGCGGATTCCGTTCGCTCCACTTCAGGCCGCCGACCTGTTCCACGGTCGCCGTCTGGCTGACGCCATGCCCAGTGACGGACAGCTCGCCGGACCCCAGGTGGGGGAGTCCGGCGAGCCGGTCACGGAACTCAAACAGTGCGTCCCGGCTGGTGCAGGACACATCACCGGAGATCGTGATCATGCGGGGGCCGAAAGTCCGCGGCGCCGGGAAGTCGCCATCCTGCATGACGCGCGCAGTGTCGTCGCCACGCTTGTCCGGCGTCTCCCACCAACCCTTCAGTCCGTTCTTGCCGATCGTCGACACCACGCCGACCATGCCCGGGCGCAGGAAGTCGAACCCTGCCAAGCTGATTACTTCACCAGCACGTGCCATCAGCTCAACCCCGCATTCTCCAGATCAAACGAAATCGCCGACCGTGCCATGTGCGCCGCCGCGAACGGATCCTCGCCAACCACTGTCTGGTGAAAGGTCGGGGCGCCGCTGCGGCCCGAACGAACCGATTCGGCGATGCGGTGCATGTCAGCCCACTGTTTGTTGTTGAGGATTGCCTCCGGTTTGCCGGACGCATTGACGATGGTCGAAAGACCAGGCCGGAGCACGCCGCCCTGGTCGTACAACATGGACATGAAATCGAACGGCTTGCCCTTGTTCCACAGCTCAGCGTGAAGGTGCGGGCCCGTGGAGCGTCCAGTGTTGCCAGACCTTGCGACACCCTGACCGGCAGTGACTTTGTCGCCGGGTTGGGCCATGTAGCCCGACAGGTGGCCGTAGTACGAGCTCAGCCCATTGGCGTG